>NZ_JAIAZY010000049.1 GCF_019459225.1 Bacillus sp. IITD106 | reverse complement strand
ATATATATTCGAAATATATTTTTTGGAAAAAGTTAAGTTAGTTAAAAAACCAGAAATAGAAGTTTTTTCAATGACACTTCGCTCAGGGTTAGACAGATAGTTTTGAATTTGCTCGTTTCCAATAAGGAAAAGAGACATATTTTCCAAATCCGATATCATAAATTCCATATTGGTTTTCAGTTGCCTTAAAGTATCTAGTCCGGACATTGTCGCTTTTTCCTCTGATAGGTTTGATGCTATTTTATAAGAAAAAATTCCTAGAAAAAGTATTGGTACTAAAATTGAAATGAGGGTCATGATTGTAAGCTTCTGTTTTAATGTTTGTCGAAAAGTAAACTTCATAGTTTCAATCCTTTTAAAATGATCATTAAAAAAACGTTTAATATTCATTCTATCATAAGAAAAATTCATGTCGTGTTAATATCAATAGTTACAAATTATGGATAAAGAAAAACGACCATCCATATATGAGATCTAGGTCGTTATAATAATTGTTAAAAGCTTTAATTTAAAATCTCCAAGGCAACTCTAATAAATACTTGTGCAGCCTGTATCACTTGTTCTGTTTCCACATATTCATCGACGATGTGAGCCTGTTTAAGTGAGCCCGGACCAAAAATGATGGTAGGAATGCCTTTGTCAACGGATAGAAATGGTGCCTCACATGTTGCGTCAAATACTGTAATCTTTGGTTTCTCTTCTAGGAAACTCTCAATCACCTTTTCCATATTTTTAACGAATAAATGATTTCTCGAAATTGTCGTAGCAGGAAGAAATAAATACTCTTCCAGATCAATGTTGATTTGATGCAATTGAGAAACTTCATTTAATACTTCTTTAAGTTCATTTGATACGGAATCTTTTGTATCCCCTTGCAACACTCTTCTGTCAATTTCAATTTCACAAAAATCGGGGACCACATTAGGAGCTGTGCCACCTTTGATTTTTGTAACCGTTAATGAACCCCTTCCTAAAATAGGATCAATTTTGTTCTGGATATTGAGATTTAATTTGTTAAGTGCATGAATAACGTTTGCCATTTTATTAATGGCATTGTCATTCATCGTAACATTCGATGCATGTTGAGATGTTCCCTTAGTGCGAACGCGATAGCGGCCAACACCTTTATGGGCAATACAAATATTCATATCAGTAGGTTCGCTAATGATGGCATAATCAGCATCTATATTTTGTTGAATAAAGTGCTTCATCCCTCTATTTTCCATTTCCTCGTCAACATTAAAAAATAAAATCAATTCACCTGAAAAGGGATTGCCTAACCGTTTTAAAATGAGTGCAGAATATATCATAGCGGCTAGTCCCGATTTCATATCTGCAGCTCCACGGCCAAATATTTTATTATCTTGTAAAATACCTGAAAAGGGATCGATACTCCAACCGTCCCCTGCCGGAACAACATCTAGATGGCCATTGAATAATAAAGTCGGTCCAGGGCGATTCCCCTTAATTTTAGCAATGACATTCGGTCTTCCGGCTTCAACCCATGATAATTGGGCTTCAATCCCGTTATCATAAAGCGTTTTTTGAATATATCGTGCAATATTTTCCTCAGTAGTTAAAGGGTTTTCACTATTAATTTGAATAAGCCTGGATAATAAGTTTAATAATTCTTCTGCGTCAAAATAATGTGACATTAATTGTAATGATTTTTTCATGTAATATCTCTCACCTCTTAATCTATATACACTTTCGATAATTTGTAGGAATTATCATAAATTAAATCACACGCCTATGTCAAAATAAGCAGTCTATCTACGGTAGTTGTGAGTTTACTAGAAAATTTTCTAAAAGCTGATGATAGATAAACTTTAGAAAAACGAAGGATTTTTCTAGACTAATAGAGAACTAGTAAAAGGATTGAAAATATAGTGAGGTGCTTTTAATGACAGTAAAATTTGAAGACTATAAGTATACAAGGCCAAACATGGAAGAAGTTGAAGCAGCTTTCAACGCTGAGCTTGAAAAGTTTAAAAATGCAAAAACTGTTGAAGAGCAAAGTGAAGCGATGAATAAAATAAACGACATTCGGAATGAACTAGGAACGATGTTTAATCTTTGTTATATCAGGCATACGATTGATACGAACGATGAATTTTACAAGAAAGAAAATGATTATATGGATGAAATTTCTCCTATTATAGAAGGCTTCACTTCTAAATATTATGAAGCATTAGTTTCTTCAAAGTTTCGTTCTGAATTAGAAAATAAATTTGGAAAACAGTTGTTTGATTTAGCTGAATGTCAGCTAAAAACATTTTCTCCCGAGATTATTCCTCTTTTACAAAAAGAGAACAAGTTATCCTCGGAATACACAAAGCTTGTCGCTTCAGCAAAAATCATGTTTGAAGGGGAAGAAAGAACTCTTGCGATGATCGATCCTTTTCTGGAATCGAAGGACCGTGATGTAAGGAGAAAAGCGAGTGACGCTAAATTTGGATTTTTTGCTGAGCATGAGGAAGAATTCGACCGTCTTTACGATGAGTTAGTAAAGGTAAGAACGGAAATTGCGAAAAAATTAGGATACAGCAACTTTGTGGAACTTGCCTATTACCGTATGTCACGAACAGATTATAATGCAGAAATGGTGGCAAAGTTTCGCGATCAAGTGAAAGAATACATCGTACCACTTGCAACAGAACTACGGAAACGTCAACAGGAGCGCATCGGAGTTGAAGATTTAAAGTTCTACGATGAAGGATTTAATTTTGTATCCGGAAATGCAACGCCTAAGGGTTCACCAGAGTGGATTATCGATAACGGTAAGAAAATGTATTCAGAGCTATCAAAAGAGACAGATGAATTCTTCACATTTATGAATGATAATAACTTGATGGATTTAGTTGCGAAAAAAGGAAAAGCAAGCGGCGGCTACTGTACATTTATAGAAAACTATAAAGCTCCATTTATTTTCTCTAATTTTAATGGCACTTCTGGAGATATTGACGTTTTAACACATGAAGCTGGTCATGCATTCCAAGTCTATTCAAGCCGTCATTTTGAAATCCCTGAATATGGATTTCCAACATATGAAGCTTGTGAAATCCATTCCATGAGTATGGAGTTTTTCACCTATCCGTGGATGGAACTATTCTTTCAAGAGGAAACAGATAAATATAAATTCTCACATCTGAGCGGAGCATTATTATTTTTACCATACGGTGTGGCAGTTGACGAGTTCCAACATTTTGTCTATGAAAATCCTGACGCAACTCCTGCTGAGAGAAAGCAAGCATGGAAAGAAATTGAAGAAAAATATTTACCACATCGTGATTATGACGGGAACGAATATTTAGAGAATGGTGGATTTTGGCAGCGACAAGGTCATATTTATGAATCACCATTTTATTACATTGATTATACACTCGCGCAAATTTGTGCATTCCAATTTTGGAAAAAGTCTCAAGAAAACCATGAGGAAGCTTGGAAAGATTATATCCACCTTTGTAAGCAAGGCGGCAGCAAATCCTTTACTAGCTTAGTGAAAGAAGCTAATCTAATTTCACCATTCGAAGAAGGTTGTGTGGCATCTGTCGTTGGGACGATTCAGACTTGGTTAGATCAAGTTGATGACAAAGCACTATAAATTGAAGGACATTACATATTAGGCATGACTAATATGTAATGTCCTTTTCTTATTCAACCTTAACAGCTCTATAGAGTCGTTTAGTTTTCATAAAACAATTTTATTGGAAATCCAGTTTTTTGACAGTTCAATAAACCTCTCCGCTGCAGGTGATAGACAGTTAAAATCATAAGCCTTAATAATCACTACCCAACTTCTCTGTCATCTCGACAAGCACCTTTCCAAAATCCAGAATTCTTTCCTTCACTCGCTTATCGACGATGATATTATCCTCAGGATCAAAGTGGTCAAAGTTTACAAATACATTCTTTGGAGGAATAATCCCACCAAGAAAATGAATGATTGGCTCCAAATTGAATTGTGCCACCATAAAATGTTTTTCCGAACCTGCATTGGAAATATAACCGACAACTTTACCATTAAAAGCTCGCTCTGGCATTAGATCCAACAAGTTTTTTAAGCTCCCAGAAATCGACGCCTGATAAACCGGAGTACCAATCACTAAACCGTCCGCCTTCAAAATCTTGTTCACGACAGTTTGGGTGTCATCATTATAATAAGATAACGGCAAGCCTTGCATGAACTCTACATCAAAATCCTTTAAATCAATTAACTCTATTTCGACACCCGAATTGGCTTTCTTCGCAGCATATAAACAATCTTGAACCATTTGTGATGTTTTTTGACCTGAAAGCGCCCCAGAAATACCAACAATCTTCAAAATATCTCCTCCAATCCAATTCCTATTTCTATATTTTATTATATCCTTCTTCCCTTTTCCGTTGTCAGATTCATATGTTTTTTAGATTAACCGTTTATATACATAAGAAAAGAGGATAAATGCTCTGAACATCATATCCTCTTATTTGTTTATTTAATCAACCTTATTATTTTTTCCTAGTTGTAAAACCTCGTACCTCTTCCTCCGTTAAATCTCGCCATTTCCCAATTGGAAGATCGTTCAGGCTAATATGAGCAATTCGAACCCTCTTCAGCTTGACTACTTTGTAGCCAAAATGAGAACACATTCGCCTAATTTGACGGTTCAGTCCTTGAGATAGGGTAATTTTAAAGCTTCGATCATTCATTTTTACGACCTTGCATTTTTTCGTTGTTGTATATGCTTTCTTTACTGGATTGAATATCCTTACTCCGCCCGCCAAGCCGTTGATAAATGCTGGGGTGATATTCTTGTTTACTGTTACAATATAATCTTTCTCGTGATGATTTTCTTCTCGTAAAATTTCATTTACAATACTTCCGTCACTCGTAAGTAAAATAAGTCCTTCTGAATCTTTATCAAGCCTTCCAATGGGAAAAATCCGCTCGGGGTGATTGACAAAATCAATAATATTTCCTTCAATATGCCTTTCTGTCGTACAGGTAATTCCAACTGGCTTATTCAAGGCGATATATACATCTTTATGTTTCTTTTTTAAAAGTTTTCCTTCCACTTCTACTTTATCGTCTGGTCCGATCGCAAGCCCTAGAACGGCTATTTCTCCGTTTACCTTTACCTTTTTCTGGGCAATCAATTCATCTGCTTTTCTTCTCGAGCAAAGCCCTGTTGAGCTAATATAATTATTCAGCCGCATATAAGCCCCCTGTTGACATTTAGTAGAAAAATCATAAATGAAAAGACATGCCAATGTCAAAGCATGTCACTTTCCTTCAACCAGCTTCGCAAATTCCTCCGCTGTAGTCGAATATTTAACGTAGAGTCTTGGTAAAAGATACCGCTCATCTTTCAATCTTTTTTCAGTAAAGTATTCGGGAATAGTTGTCAATCCAAAGGAATAATACTTTTTCGTCTCTTCTATTACCTTGTCATTATATAGTCCGAACGGATACGCAAGTGCGATAACGGGATGGCCGGTCATACGTTGAATTTTTTCTTTTGATTCCTTCAGGTCATATTTATAACCTTTTATTTTCGTTAAATCCGGATGATTTGCGGTATGAGACTGAATTGAAAAGAAACCGGAATCTGCCATTCTTTTTAACTCCGACCGAGATAAGCGATTTGAACGCCCAACAAAATCGGAAATCACAAAAATGGTCGCCTTTGGCTTAAAATGTTTCGTTTCAAGTTTTTTAAAAATAGCAAAGGCATTCAAATTGTTTTTATAGCCATCATCAAATGTAATAAAGATAGGTTTATCTACTTTTTTCGCATCATCCCATTGTTCAAATGTTAATAATGTAAAACCATGGTCCCTCAAGTACTTCATTTGCTTCTCAAAATTTTCCGGACTTACATATAAATCTTCAGCACCATGGCCTTTGAATTCATCGATGGAATGGTAAATTAAGATTGGAATTTTCGTTTGACCTGATGCCGTTGATGGATGTATTAATAAAAGAACACTTAAAAGAAATAGGGTAAAATTCTTCATAGGAATCCTTCACTCCTGAAGTTATACTTGCGGAACTCGTTCCTCTGCAAGTTCTTTTCTTTCTTTATTTTGAAAAACAAATTTGGAAAGGACGATGCCGATTTCATATAAAATAAACAGTGGAAATAGCACAATCAATTGTGATACAAAATCGGGAGGCGTAATGATGGCTGATACAATCGCCATGACGACGTATGCATATTTCCTGAAACTTGATAAATGATTTGGTGTGACCAATTCGATTGCGGTTAAAAACATTAAAACAAACGGAACTTCAAACAGGAAGCCCATAGGTATGGTTGTCATTAAAAGAAAAGAAAAATAGCTTTGAGTCGTAATCATCATCTCAAAATTGTTAGTACCTAAACTCATTAAAAAATGATAGGCAAAAGGAAACACTACAAAGTAACCGAAAGAAAGCCCGCAAATAAAACTAAGCAGCATAGCTGGAATATACTTGATAGCATTTTTACTTTCCTTCTCTGTCAACGCAGGCTGAATAAAACGCCAAATCAAAAAACCAATAAAAGGGGCAGACACGCCTAGGCTTAAGCTGCCTGCAACCCCTGTGTAAAAACGAATGACATCTAATGGCCCGAGCATCGTTAATTTTTGACTCTTTGTAATGAGCGGAATCATCTGCTGGATAAAAATAATAAAAATGGCGAAGCAAATGATAAAAAAGAGGCCAGAATAAATAATCACTTTCCGCAAATCTCCCAAGTGCTCCGTTAACGCTTTTTCATTATCCATCATAAGACCTCACTTTTTAACAGGATCGGTGGCTTGTTGAAGGGCCTCTTCAGCTTTTTTCTCCGTTTCATCGGAGCCCATAATTTCATTTGCGGATTTTTTAAATTCGGACAACGTTTTTCCGAAGGCAGCCCCTATTTCCGGAAGTTTTTTAGGACCAAATACGATAAGCGTAATGATTAAGATGATAATTAATCCAGGAACTCCAATTGATTGAAAAAACATACACATTCTCCTTTTTTATACGAGTTGTCCACCCGTTTTACTATATTTTTGAATACCTTCCGCTGCTCTATAGGCGAGCGCACCCAATGTTCCAGTTGGATTGTAGCCGCTATTATGAGGGAATGAAGATGCTCCGACGACAAACACATTATCAGCGTCCCACATTTGCGAATAGTTATTCACCGCTGAAATCGATGGATCTGCTCCCATGGGAACGCCTCCAACATTATGGGTCGTTTGATACGGTACGATGTTGTAATCTTGCAGCGCCCCGTAATTGATAAGAGTATCCGCACCCATTTCTTTCATCACTTTATCGCTTTGAGTATTTAAATAATCATTTAATTTACGATCTTGTTCCGTGAAGTTATACGTCATGCGCAACAAAGGGACGCCATACGCATCTTTAAAAGTTGGATCCAAATCAAGATAGTTGTTGCGGTGTGGCATCGATGACCCTTGAAACCATGCATCGATTGTTCTTGTATAATATTTAATCGATTTCTGTTTAAATTCTTTCCCCCATGTTGGTGTTCCAGGTGGGACTGGATTGCTTGCTATTGGACGAAATCCGGATTGACTGACGACCAAGGAGCCTCCATGAATGAAATCTAGATCGCTATGATCAAAATTGTCACCGTTAAAATCGTCCACGACTTGGCCAAGTGCCCCGGCACCCATATAAGAATTAAAGCGCTCATTTTCAAAAAAGCCTGTCGTCCCTGGGTTTAGTTGATAGCAATAGTTTTTCCCAATCACTCCTGTACCAGTTTTAGGATCATATGGTTTTCCTAGTTTAGAGACGAGCAGAAGCTTCGAATTATTCATTACATAACTAGTTACTACAACTACATCCGCTGGCTGAATCATCTCTTCGCCTTTCACTGTGTCAATATATCTTACACCTGTTGCTTTTCCACCTTTATGAAGGATTTCAACAACATTTGCGTGTGTTCTCAATTCGAAATTCCCAGTTTTCGTTGCAGTTGGAATGACTGTCACATTTGGTGATGATTTTGCACCGTATTCACAGCCAAAGCGTTCACAAAACGCACAATATTGACAGGCATTAAGCTGCTCGCCATCAGGATTTGTGTAGGCTTGTGATAAATTTGCAGCTGGCAATGCAAAAGGGTGCAAATTTAACTTTTTTGCTGCGTCCCTAAACTTGTTTGTCATGACCGTATTTTTCAAAGGAGGAGTTGGGTAATCACTGCTCCTTTTACCGCCTAATGGATTTGGTTCACCTGAGATGCCGCACGTTTTCTCAAATCTATCGTAATAAGGCTCAAGCTCATCATACGTAATGCCCCAATCTTGGATAAAATAGTCATCTTTAATCTTTTTCTTGCCGTATTTCTCAATCGTTTTCGTTTTTAGTTCAAAATCATATGGCAGAAAGCGAAACGTGTGTCCATTCCAATGAACTCCTGCGCCGCCCACTCCAGAACCAAGTAAAAAAGAGCCCAATTGCCTCATCGGCAACGCCCGTTGATTAAGTTTATTTCGAAATGTGATGGTTTCTTTGGATACATCTTGCATTAGATCATAGCGAATGGCATATCGCAGTTCATCATGTATCATTGAAAAATCTGCAGTATCTCGATTGCCCCCTCCTCTTTCCAATCCAACAACTTTTAAACCGTTTTTTGCACATTCGGCAGCAATAATCCCCCCGGCCCAACCTACTCCGATTGTAACGACATCTGTTTTCGGTAAAGTTTTTGCCACTTTATTCTTCCTTTCCGTCTTAATTTGCTGTTGTTGTATTATTTTCCGTGTGAAGGCATATGGGCGTGAAGGCTGACTGGTTCAATGACCAAAAAGTCTGTTGCCTCAATTTTGTCTAAATAACTCATTTGGTTGCCTGGGAAGTTCTTCATCTTCCATCCAGCCATATCACGATTTCCCCCGTAAAGAGGATCTGCATAGACACCTTCCAAAACCGCCATTCGAAGCAATGTAAAGAAATCTTTGGAGGTAACTCCTTCCATTGGTACATCACCTTTTTCAAATGCCCTTAGCACTTCATCCTGTTCTTTTTCCGACAGTTCCGTAAATCGTTTATTATATTTTTTTTGACTATATTCTTGGATTTTGCCAATGCCTTGACTAAAGATTTCATTCCTTTTTAAATGGGATTGAAAGCCCTGTGTTTCAAGTCCTGGATAAAAAGGTCCCATCATATAATCGCGTGCATTATGCCCCCAAGCGCCAGCTAACTGATGATCGATATAATAAGGAACATCTAAATCGATAGCACCCGGACCAACTTCATCTGCTGGAAATATGCGTTCTGCCGCTTGGGAAAGAACATTGAATTCCTCAGGATTTGAAAAATACATCATAGCCTGTGTAAAACGCTCAACTTCCCCATTTTCCGGAGGAGCTGCACCTTGATTGTTCTGATTCGGCTTCAACACTTGCTGAGTAATCAATCCACCCAATACTCCCCCACCAATAACCCCACCCGCAACATAACTCCCTTTACGGATAAATTCCCGACGGGTCATTTGTTTATTACCTTTTTGCTCACTCATGTCTTAACTCCTTTCTCAAAAGTATTGAAGTTATTATTTACAAAAGAAGGAATTATACACATTTTCAGGGGCGAAAAAGAAAAAGAGGAAAAACAATCACGGATTAATGAACAATCTTTACTCCCAAATAAACAAAAGGCCATATCCAGAAAACAAAAAAAGAACCTTACTCATTTTACAAAGTAAGATTCTATCTTCGTATTACACTTCACTAATTACCCCATCCGCAATATTTACGGCATGGTCTCCGATTCTTTCTAAATTACTGACTATATCTACATAAACAATTCCGGCTGTTCCGGTACATTGATTTTCATTTAAACGTTTGATGTGTTTCTTGCGAAGATCGCGTTCCATTTCATCAATGATTTTTTCCTTCTCAAGTACAGCTTTTGCTTGTTCGATATCATTGGTCTCTAATGCTTTAATAGCTTGTCTTAAAGTAGAAACGGTTAAATCAAACATTTCATCTAAATCTTCAAGTGCTGATTCAGAAAATGTTACTTTATTTTTAATTTGGCTATCGACCATTTCCATTAGATTTTCTATGTGATCCCCAATTCTCTCAAGATTAATGACAGTATTCATAAGTGTGTGGTGTGTATGTAAATCTTGATCAGTGAGCGAGTGGTAGGATATTTGAATTAAATATTCTGTTATAGTTTTATCTAAATTGTTTAGGGCATCTTCAATTTGTGGTAAAAGCTCTCTATGCTTCTTACCCTGAGTTTTGAAGTACTGACCTACCTCTTCCATTCCTTTATCTGCTAATTCTGCCATGCGCAGAACTTCTTTTTTCCCCTGACCGAGTGCGATAGAAGGAGATTGACGAATAAATTGTTCTCCTAAATGAACGGCTTTAAGTTCAATAGAAGTATCTTCGCCTGGAATTAATTTGGTCACAATCCAAGCAAGAACCGCGATGAATGGAAATTGAATGATTGTATTCGTCACATTGAAGGTTCCATGAGCAAAAGCAATCGTCATTCTCGGATTTAAATCAAAGGTTGCTTGGAAAAATTCAATTAAATGTGTAAATGGTATGAATAAAATTAAAACAAGTATCGTTCCTATCACATTAAAAAGGACATGTGTAAACGCAGCCCTTCTTGCCGCAATAGAAGCACCAATTGAAGCTAACACTGCAGTAATCGTTGTTCCGATATTATCTCCAAACAAAATAGGCAACGCTGCATTCAAATTGATAGCACCTTGGTCATACAATGTTTGCAGCAACGCTATGGAAGCTGATGAACTTTGGATGATGACAGTGAAAAGTGTACCAACCCCTACTCCTAGAAGCGGATTATCACTTAAATTAACCATCATATCCATAAAAGCTTGAGCAGTACGGAGCGGCTTCATCGCATCTCCCATCAAGCTAAGTCCAAAAAACAATGCTCCAAATCCAAAAAACACTTGTCCAAAATTGTTTACTTTATGATTTTTAAAGAAGAAAATTAAGATTGTACCAAAAGCAAGAATTGGCAATGAGTATTCAGAGATATTAATCCCGATTATAAATGCAGTTACAGTTGTTCCGATATTGGCACCCATAATGACGCCGATTGCTTGTCTTAATGTCATAAAACCAGATGTTACAAGACCAATTGTCAAAACTGTTGTAGCTGAACTTGATTGTATTAATCCTGTTACGACAATTCCGGTTAAAACTCCCATAATCGGTCTCGTAGTAAAGCGGTCAAGCAGTTCTCTCAACCCATCTCCAGCAACCTTTTGAAGGCCATCTCCCATTGACTTAATTCCATAAAGGAATATTCCTAGTCCTCCAAAAAACATAAAAAGCAATGATTGCAAATCCATGTCTTCTCCCCTAAATATGATTATTCGACATACTTCTACCACCCCAATCTTAATGAAGAAACGATTAAAAGTACATTAAGGAATTGTAAAGATTTTGTAAAGATGAATTTACAATTCAAAAGCTGATAATTGGACTGTATAAAAGAATCAGCCTATCATTTAATTAAAACGATAGGCACTAACTTTTTTGAACATTTCCTGAAGAGTCCAGTGCCTGCAGCATTAATAACTATGCACCAAATTCAATAATAAATAGCATAATGAAATTAAAGGAGTGAAGTAATGACTAGCCAACGTAAATTGTTTCATAACATCCCCTTATCGGTTCTTGATTTGGCTCCTATCACAAAAGGAAGCAATGCAGAACAGTCATTTAAAAACAGTGTAGAATTAGCTCGTCACGTAGAAGCACTTGGATTTAATCGTTATTGGCTGGCGGAGCATCACAATATGCCAGGAATCGCTAGCTCTGCAACATCCATCCTCATCGGCCACATTGCAGGTGCTACTAAGAGCATCCGTGTTGGGGCAGGCGGTATTATGCTGCCTAATCATGCAACACTTGTCATTGCTGAACAGTTTGGAACGTTGGAATCCTTATACCCTGGGAGAATTGATCTTGGCCTTGGGCGTGCTCCAGGCAGCGATCAAGCAACTGCCTACGCATTAAGACGTTCATTAGGTAGAGGAGCGGAGGAATTTCCGCAGCAAGTAGAGGAATTGCAAACGTATTTTGAAGATAACCCTGAAGCTAGAGTTCGAGCTATTCCTGGCGAAGGCTTGAATATTCCAATTTGGCTTTTGGGGTCCAGTGGATTTAGTGCACAGCTCGCAGCTCAAAAAGGATTGCCATTTTCGTTCGCGAGTCATTTTGCACCTGATTATCTTTTACAGGCGTTAAAGCTATACCGTGAAAATTTCAAACCGTCGGATACATTAAAAAAGCCTTATGCCATGTTGGGAATAAATATCATTGCGGCTGATACGGACGAAAAGGCTATGTGGCTGTCGACTTCACAGCAGCAACAGTTTTTGAGCTTGATTAGAAATCGTCCTACACAACTCCAGCCGCCTGTTGAAAATATGGACGAAGTCATGTCACCTATTGAACGAGTACATATTGAAAAAACACTTGATCCTCGTTCTACCCTGGTTGGCAGCTATGAAACAGTGAAGCGAAAACTAGAATCTTTTATTCAAGAAACCGAGGCAGACGAAATTATTATTAACTCACAAATTTATTATCAAGAAGATCGATTACGCTCTTATGAAATCGTTGCTGAAATGATGAATTAAGACTCTCCCGTTTTGGATATAGTTGACATGGTGGTTAGCAAAAATATAAAGTGTTAATGACTATCCAGAACGGAGGATTATTTTGTGGCAAAAAAGATTTTTTTCATCATTGGCTTACTTTTATTTTTTGGACTTGCTTTTTCATATGACTTAAAATTTTTTAGACATATGGATATCAATACTCTTGAGTTTTTTGAAGGAATTAGAACTAAGTTTTTAAATAAGTTCTTTTACTTTTTTACGGAGCTGGGGTCTAAAAATTTTATCATCCCCATTTCGGTCGTCGTGTTAATTTTCCTGGCAGTTAAGAAAAAGTATCTTGAATCTTCATTTTTAATGTTGGCATTTTTAGGGGAGGTAGGGTTAAACCATTTATTAAAAGGGTGGTTCCATCGTGAGCGGCCTTCTCTTGTTCCATTGATTCATGAAAGTGGATTTAGCTTTCCGAGTGGACATTCCATGGCGGCAATTGTAGTCTTTGGATTCTTTTTTTACTTGTTTATCCATATTTTGAAAATGGGGCAAAAATATCGTTACGTATGGCTAACAGCCACAATTGTGCTCATACTTCTTATAGCGACTAGTAGAGCTTATTTAGGAGTCCATTACCCAACTGATATCATTGCTGGACTAAGTGTGGGATACGTATATTTATACCTTATTATTCTCCTTTACCACCTTTCATCCAAAAGAAAGCCGCTTTCTGCAAAGTAGAGAGCGGCCTTTATGTTATATCAATTTTCCATCGATCATTGTCCATAAAACCTTATATTCAGAATCGAGCAACACAAGGTCTGCATCCATTTGTGGGGCAATCTTTCCTTTGTTTTGCAATCCCAAAATATCGGCAGGAGTCGTCGCGGCCATATAAACGGCATCTTCCAATGAAATCCCACTATCCACGGTTTTCTGCAATGCTTCATTCATCGTAACAGTACTAGATGCGAGTGTTCCATCAGCTAGTCGCGCTTCTCCATTTGCCACCGAAACTTTATGACCGCCAAATTCATATACTCCATCCCCCAAATTCATCGCTTGCAAAGCATCTGTAATTAAGACAACCCCTTCCGGCCCTTTAATGCGATGCATAAGGCGAACGATGGCTGGATGAAGATGGACGTGATCAACAATCGCTTGCAGACTGACATGTTCTTCTTCAAAGGCGGCTACGACAAGACCAGGGTCGCGATGATGGATAGGACGCATCCCATTAAAGCAGTGAGTGACATGGCTTGCCCCTTTTGAAAAAGCTTCTTTCGCTTCTTCATATGTTGCATCGGAATGGGCAATCGCTACAATAATTCCCTGCTTTTTAAGATACTCTACCATCTCAATCCCGCCCGTCAGCTCTGGCGCAACTGTCACCATTTTAACGAGGTCTCCAGCTTCAGACAAAATATCTTTCATTTCCTCTACATTTGGATGGCGCAAATACAATTCATTTTGCATACCTTTTCGTTTTACATTTAAATATGGACCTTCCAAATGAATACCGGCAATTTTCGCACCTTGTTCCGTACCGATCACATTTTTAACATTTCGGATCATAAGCATGAGATCGTCAATGGAAGAGGAAACGGATGTGACAAGAAAAGATGTACAGCCTGTTGAAGCACATGTTTTTGATACTTCTAAAATACTTGTTTCTGTTCCATCCATCATATCGAATCCATTAGCTCCATGAATATGGACATCTATCATGCCTGGGATTAATAACTGACCGTTTGCGTCAATTACTTCGTATTCATTTGGAATCTCAGGAATTATGCCGTAGTCCACATGTTGAATTTTTCCATCTTCAATCCATACCGCGGATGTCTCTGAAATGTCATTAGGTGCTGCAACTCTTGAATTGATAATGACTTTTTTGTTCATCCTCTCTCCCCCAGTTTATAAAGAAAATTTCTCTTTTACTTCCCCCACAACGATTCCTGCATCATTTTTAATAACTGATGGTCTTAGCTTTCGCAATGACATGATGGTTTGTTGATTGTTATAGCCGATTTGTTCGAGAATCGAAGCTAAAACATTCGGCCATACATCTTCAGAGCCACTCAAAACTTTTAAAGCAAAACCTCTTCTTTCTTTTTTAAGGCCGAAGCAATAGACGCCTTGGGCTCCACCTTTAGCGACTATATTATCGTCTCTAAGTAAAGCTGAGCAGACAAAATCTTCAGAAGCTACAATATTCGGATGGAGATTCATGACATTCGTCATTTTTTTCACAGCAATTCTCATGTCCTCATCCGTGATTAAATCTGGACAAGCTAGTTTTAAATACGTGATCGCCATATTTTTTAGTGGAATGGCAAAAACAGGTACGCCACATCCATCAATCCCCATTTTGATTTTCGACTGGGGAACTTCTGACAGGACTGATAAAATGCTTAATATTTTCTGTTGAAGAGGATGATCTTCTTCCCAATAGCCTTCCACAGGAAAACCGAGCTCACGACACATCGTTACAAACCCTAAATGCTTTCCCGCACAATTATGGTACAATCTTCTTTTACTTTTTTGCTCCCGAATCATCTTTTCTTTAGGAGCTGCATTTAATGGATAAGAAGCCGGGCAAAAAAGTTCTTCCTCCTTAGCCGGAAGCTTCTGTAATAATGATTCCAAAGCCGCGATATGATATGCTTCCCCACGCTGTGAGGCCGTAAATAAAGCAGCTTCCTCATCAGTAATATTGTATTTAGAAATAATATTTGATAAAAATATCGGAATAGCTTGAATTGGCTTGGCAGCGGAACGGAAATAAACATATTGCTCCTCATCGCCAACTTGATAAATGGTTTGCAGTTGATCATTAACACCACAAATAATCCCACTATGGATATTTTCAACTAACCCGTTTCTCGTTTCTTCAATTAACACTTCATATTGCATCGTAATAACTTCCTTTCCGTATAATGAAGCGATTCCAATTTTTATTTTACTATATCACCGTGTAGTTTACGATTTTACGACTACATAAATTCTTATTTTCAGGGTAACTTATGGAAGCAAGTGCTTGAAGGATAGATCATATGGAGGGCTTAACAATGGGCAAAAATACTTCAAATCCGCGCGAAAAACAATCCAGCCAGCCAAAGCCGCTAAGTGGATCTCACAAAGTCAAAAATAAAAACCATACAAGGCAAAATAAAGCTGGCGGACATGATATGTAAGAACAAAAGCGGAAGCGCCTGTTTATCGACGTACAAACTTCAGGGCCTTTGACTGAGATAAAGGAAACACGTTGAGTCCGTTTGGACGAATCGATGTTGACTTATCGTAGGGAAAAGGACAAGAAGTTTGCTAGTCGATAGGCGATGGAGCTAGACGGGATCTATCTTAATGTGTTATACACAACGTTTTAAAATTATAATTTCCTTGTAAAACACAACGTAAAAGCCACGATCTAATGGAGATCATGGCTTTTCCTTCATTTTGTAGACATAATTGGCATCGGTTTTTTTAAAGGTTTGCTAGTAGTTAAAGAGGGCTCATTTGAAATTAATGCTTTTTTCTTTTGCAACAATCTTTGCTTTTCCGATTCTTGTTGAAGGTCGTATAGTCTTTGCTTCACTTCGTTTTCTAAGAAATAGAACATTTTACTTCCTCCTTATAATGCGTGTTCAAAAAGTTGCCGAATTAGAAGCAAGAAGATCGATGCGGCGCAGTTTCGAGCAGCGGAATGTATGTTTTTAGATACATGAGCAGCGGAGAAACAAGCCAACGAAGAGATTCTCAGCTTATCATTTGGTGACTTTTTGAACATCCTCTTATAGGGAAAGCTCCCCAATATTATTTAGATAAGATAACTTTCCAACATTCGTCTTGTTACTTTCTCGAATATTTCCATCATTTAATCTAAGAAGGTTTTGTATACACCCTTTTAACTTTTTATTTGAAACGATGATTTCTCCCGTTAGATCAATTACAGCTACTTTTTCTTGCAAAACTTCTGGGTCAACGTCCTCATCCAATGTAAGCTCTCCTCTTACAATGAAGTTCACAGGCCCTTTCAAAGCGAGAAACTGTTCATTTGACCATTCTTCCTCATTTTCAATTAAAATGAAGGACTCTTCGTACGAAAGTACTTCCGTCTCTAAAAGACTGCATAGTTCGTAAACAATATCCTCTACACTTTCATGACAAATGATCAACGAAGTAGAATGAATTTTTGAAAAAGCATTTGAAAGTGCTTCTCTTGTTACATCTGCATGAAACACCATTGGTTTCCGTGTCATTATTTTTTTATTTTTAAAGCGGCGAATAGAGCGACTATTTAAGCGAAGTTCCCCTTCAATCAAATCGTAGCCTGCCGGGATGACACTAACTGGCGAAGTTGTAAGGGAAGCCATTTTTTTATATAAAATTGACTCTTGTTCCTCATGAATGATAATTTTTCCGTGAACCTCTATATTACTTATTTTTTCATTAAATAAGTCCATATTTAGGTCTTCAGAAAACGTAAGAACTCCATTTACAACTAAATATTGCGGACCATCCAGCGCTTGAAGAAATGAATTAGTAAGCGTGAATTTCCCATTTTCAATACGGGGAGGTTCCCCAGGATAAGTGGAAACATTACTGCCAGAAAAAATATTACTGATAGAACTGGACAGATGTGCTGGGCAGTATACTTTTCCATTCATAAAAACTTGAATTAATTCCCTTTTCATTTGATCTGCTTCCACATTTTTGTCGATAATGACAATTCCATTAACACATAATTTTAAAGGTTCTTTTATTGACTCTAAATAAGCTCTATCAATGTTTAGAATGCCGTTAAAAAAGGAAAATCCATCCGGAATTAATAATGTTTTTCCGATATTGCTCATGTTTAATGCTGATAATAGATGGGCAGTTTCTTTTTTATAGACAACAAGCCCTACATTATCAATTCCTTCTATTCCTTGAATGCTTTCTTCCGTTGCATTCGATAAATTTAATAATCCTATATTTCCAATCCGTTGCCTTGTCATTATACTTCCTCCATTTCGATTATGTGTCGCAAGCGTTTGATTGCCATATGAAGCTTATACCGTATCGTCGACGGGGGCAGTCCAAGCTGTTCCCCTATTTCCTTGCTGTTCAATCCTATCCAGTATCGTTTAAAAACAATATCACTTAATTCTGCGGGCAGATGCGATAGAAGCTCTGCTATTTCAATATGGTTTCCAGCAAATACTTGAGCCGGAATATCGAACTCCTCATCCCATTCTGAAAGCCGCTTTTCTTTTCGGCGTTCATCGATGAGTTTATTTTTCATAACACGATAGAACCAAGCTTTTTGTTTGTATTCTGGCAAGCTAAAAAGTTCAGTTTCTTTCAGTGACTTGATTAATGCATCTTGGATAAGATCATTTGCCTCATGCTCATGCCGAGAAATCGATAAGGCAAAACGATGAAGATCGGCTTTTAACTTTTCATACAGATCACTCGCTTCCATATGGCTCACTCACTTCGTATTTTTTGTCGATGTATTATTGCTTTCGTATAGATAACGTTTAAGATTGTAAAAGTGTTGGAGAAAAAATGAAAAATTATTAAAATGTTTTTTTGCTTACTCGGTGATTGATTTCCGCACTATGCTTACTCATAGTTTTATTTTAAACTTTAACTGGACAAGTTTCAGATTATATTCATAATTTTTTCATTATTTCATAGCATTGGACTTGAACTACCATTATGATTGATTTAGAAGATTTTTTTGCAGGAGGTACTTATGACGCGACTTACAGATCATTTAATCGTCATTTCATTTGATTGTCTTTCATCATTGGATTTTCCCATGTTAGAGGAACTCCCAAATTTTCAGGAATTGTTATATAAAGGAGCGTATTGCAAACATGTAGAGACTATTTATCCTTCTGTCACTTACCCATGTCATGCAACCATTGTAACGGGAAAATACCCTAACCATCATGGTGTCATCAACAATACATTCCTTCAACCTGGAAACCCCTCGCCTGACTGGTACTGGCATCGATTTCATATTAAAGGGACGACACTATATGATGAAGCGAAGAAAGCAGGCATGAAAACGGCAGCGTTGTTATGGCCTGTTACGGCTAAAGCAAATATCGATTACAATATGCCTGAAATATTTGCCAATCGCCCTTGGCTCAATCAAATTGCGGTTTCTTTAGCAAATGGGAGTGTTTTTTACCAAATTGATATGAATAATCGTTTTGGGCATATACGAAAAGGGCTCAGCCAGCCAGAATTAGATGACTTTGTATTGGAGTCTGCTGTCCATACGATTGAAACAAAAAAACCGAATTTAATGCTTGTTCATTTCACCGATCTTGATACACAACGGCATTACCACGGCTTTTCATCTGAAGAGGCGCAAGCTGCTATAAAGCGCCACGATATACGTTTAGGTAGAATTTTACATGCCCTTAAAGATGCGGGGATTTATGAAAATTCAACGATTGTCGCTCTTGGAGATCATAGCGCATTAGATGAATCGAAAGCAGTAAAAGTGAACGTGCTTTTAAAGGAACAAGGGTTGATCCATGTAAATGAAAAAGGAAAAGTGACGGACTGGAAAGCATATTGTAAAAGCTGTGACGGCTCTGCCTATATATATTTGCATGATCGAAATGACGCGGAAACGAAAGAGCGTGTTGGAGAACTATTGCAAAGACTGCAGAAGGATGAGCATAACGGAATAGAATTCGTTCTGACAGGTGATGAAGCGGGAAAAAGAGGCGCCGACGAAAAGGCTGCCTTTATGATTGAGGCGCGTAAAGGCTTTTATTTTCACGAGCGATTAGAAGGAGAATTTATTGATTCCATAACGAAAGAAGATGTAAAGGAACGTCGATATACACTCGCGTCTCATGGTTATTCGCCTAAAAAAGCAAACTACGAGACAGTCATCATTGCCGCTGGAAAAGGAATACGAGAAAAAGCTGCCATTCCTGCTATGCACTTAGTTGATGAAGGTCCAACTTTTGCTAAATTACTAGGCCTTGATCTTGGGGATACAGACGGAAACATAATATCGGAAATGTTGGATGTTTAAAAATTTTTAACATTCTAATCAATTCATCTAGTACAATATAAATATACAAGATTACTAGGGGGGAAATGGGTGAAAAAGTATTCTAAAGAAGAGAATAGTTGGATTATGTATGACTGGGGGAATTCTGCCTATTCGATCATTATTACATCTGCTGTATTTCCTATTTTTTATAAATCTGTTGCTGCATCTGCCGGGGTTAGCGCTGTTAACTCTACCGCCTATTTAGGTTATACAATTGCAATCGCCACTTTTATTTTGGCCATGTTGAGCCCTATTTTGGGAACGATTGCAGACTATAAAGGGCTTAAGAAAAAATTCTTTACTTTCTTTTTTGTAATGGGTATTTGCGCCACCGCCATGCTCGCTTTTGTTCCAGGTGATCAATGGTTGCTATTATTAATTCTTTATATGTTTTCAACTGTAGGGTTTACCGGTTCAATCGTGTTTTATGATGCTTTTCTCGTTGATGTTACAACGGCGGATCGAATGGATCGTGTTTCCGCTCGAGGGTACGGTTTAGGCTATATCGGAAGTACCATCCCGTTTATTATAAGCATTGCGATAATTCTCCTTGCTCAAAGAGAAATACTCCCTATTTCGGCGGGATTGGCTAGTAAAATTTCCTTCCTTATTACAGCTACATGGTGGGGAATATTTACAATCCCAATGTTTAAAGATGTCCACCAACGCTATTATATCGATCGCGAACCAAATCCAATCGCAAAAAGCTTTAAACGGCTTGGACAAACGTTTAAAGATATAAAAAAATACCGCGCCTTGTTTTTGTTTTTAATCGCCTATTTCTTCTATATTGATGGTGTTGGAACAATTATATCGATGTCCACAGCGTATGGTACTGATTTAGGTATAGATGCGACTAATCTTTTGATAATCTTATTCGCAACCCAAGTAGTAGCAGCACCTTTTGCAATTATTTATGGTAGACTTGCAGAAAAGTTTGGCGGAAAAAAAATGCTTTACGTCGGAATTATTGTATATATTATCGTTTGTGTGTATGCGTTTTTCCTTAAAACGGTGCTCGATTTCTGGATATTGGCTATGCTTGTCGCCACTTCTCAAGGCGGTATCCAAGCATTAAGCCGCTCTTATTATGCAAGAATGATTCCAAAAGAAAAATCCAATGAATTCTTCGGGTTTTACAATATTATTGGAAAGTTCGCTTCCATCATGGGGCCGTTGTTATTAGGAGTCACAGCTCAAATTACAGGTCATACTTCATATGGAGTATTCAGTCTCGTCATTCTATTTATTATTGGAATTGTGCTTCTCGCCAGGGTGCCTGAACCTAAAGATAATGTAGCAGGTCTTGGGAATACGAAGATTGTGTAACTATATGTGAGTAGGGACTAGGTTAAGGCCAAGTCCCTGTTTTTTTTGATCTACTCTCATTATTTCATGATAATTCTATGACGTACTTACAGTTTTTTAACTTTTTGTGGTCTTTCGATAGTGTTTACTTGCTGGGATTACAATTTACAAGCTGTTTGGAGGCATTTACTGGCCGTCGTTCTGACTTATTGCCGTCTGACGTGGTTTACTGGCCGACGTTCTGATTTTACTGGCCAACATGTAACTTATTAAAGCAAACACTTGATTAGTCATTGTTGGCATCAATGATAAAAAAGCAGGCACCATACACTTCATCGTGATGCATTTACTAAATTGATCAAAAAGTTCTATGTATATAAAGGAGAATAATCGTTAATGACAACCGTAGGATTCATTAGACATGGAATTACTGAATGGAATGTACTCGGTAAAGCACAAGGAATATCAGATATTCCATTAAATCATACTGGAAAAGAGCAGGCATCAGCTTTAGGGAAAAGATTGTTCAAGGAAGACAGCTGGGATTTTATTATTTCAAGTGATTTAAGCCGAGCATATGAAACTGCCAACATCATAGGCGGCATGTTACAATTGCCTATTTATTTAGACAAAAGAATTCGTGAAATTAATTGCGGAAAAATAGAAGGAACAACAGAGGAAGAAAGATTGAATAGTTGGGGTGAAAATTGGCGCGAACAAGACCTCGGAATGGAAAAGTATGAAGACGTTGCACGAAGAGGAATCAGCTTTTTAGAAGATTTAACCGTTTCACACAAAGACAAAAAAATATTAGTAGTTAGCCATGGGGCTCTAATCGGATTAACCTTACAATATTTACTTCCAGATAAATTCCCTACTACCTATATCGAAAATGCCTCCATCACCATTCTAGAGAATAAGAATAGTCATTGGGTCTGTCAATTATACAATTGCACCATTCATTTATAAAAATTGAAAAATATTTGAATCTGTGAATAGGTATAACATTTTGCTAATCCCATGATTTTTTATCTTAATCAAATGTTTGATTAGATATATGCTCCCATTTCCAATTTAATCAATCGTTTGATTAAGCCTCACTTCCACATTTTCCATCTAATTAAACGTTTGATTAAGATCATTTTTATTTAATCAAATGATTGATTAGACTTTTTTACATCACATTAAAGATAGCGGGCATCATAGCGTTCTTTTTATATACTTTTATTAAAAATATCACTTATATTAGGATAGAGTCTCTGAACGGCAATAGACTTCAATTAAACGGGAATTGGTGGCCCTTGAACGGGAATTGGAGAAATTTGAACTTGAATTGAAGAGTATCAAACAGGAATTCAGTCTCTGATTGGATACTTGGGATCTTGCCGTTATATATGAATACAGCAAAAAAGGACCTTATTGGCCCTTTTCGTATTAACGATAAATCCGATCAATTTCCCCAATTTCATCTTCTGTTAAGTTAACTTCCAATGTTTTAAGATTATTTAATACTTGATCTGGTCTTTTAGCACCTGGGATAACTGCGTCAACTGCGTCTCTTGTTAAGTACCATGCTAATACGATATGCGCTATTTCCACACCCTTCGCATCCGCTATTTTTCTAAGCTTCTCCACCTTCTCTAGATTTTGAATAAATGCTTCCCCTTGGAAATGCGGCTTTCTTGCACGGGCATCTGTTATTTGTGAATCTTTATTAAATTTGCCTGTAAGCAAGCCGGAAGCCAGTGGGAAATACGGCACAAATGAAATGTTATGCTCTAACATGTAAGGGAAGAATTCTTTTTCTGCCGAACGATTTAGAAGATTGTATTCACCTTGATATACATCGACATACCCGTCTACATTCGCTTCTTTTAATTGTTCCATTGAAAAATTGGATACACCAATTGCCCGAATCTTCCCTTGATCTTTTAGCTCCTTTAAAACGCCGACCGCCTCAGCTTTTGGAGTATCCTCATCTGGAAAATGGATGTAGTACAAATCAATATAATCCGTTTGCAGTCTGTTTAAGCTATCTTCAACAGATCTTCTCAAAAAGTTAGGAGAATTATCAACAACTACATCCTCCCCTTCAAAACGATGTGCACCTTTAGTAGCTATCACCATATCACTTCGTTTTCCCATCTCTTTTAATACTTCCCCGATGATTTCCTCCGATCTTCTTGGACCATATATAAAGGCTGTATCAAGGAAATCCAAACCATTTTGTACAGCAGTTCTAATAATTTCTCTTCCTAGTTCACCATCTAAATCTGGATTTAAGCGAGCAGCTCCTACTGCATTCGTACCGAGGCCAATCGGATTCACATACAAATCCGTTTTTCCAAGACGTACTTTTTGAACCATATGTATCGACTCCTTCAATAAATTTTTTCCTATATAAGCGTTTCGACAAAGACACAAAGAATCCTTTTTTATTGTATTCGTTACTCCTCCCAGTAATGTATCTTGGGAGGAGTTCTTCTATACAGCCTTCTGTGCAGTGGCTGCATTCATTTGCAATTCATAGTAAAATCCTTTTTGCTCCATAAGTTCATCGTGGTTCCCTCTTTCAAAAATTTCGCCGTCTTTAATGACGAGAATCATATCAGCTTCACGAATGGTGCTGAGCCTGTGAGCAATAACAAAACTTGTGCGTCCAGCCATCAATGTTTTCATAGCCTCTTGAATTTGCCTTTCTGTCCTCGTATCAATGCTGCTCGTTGCCTCATCAAGAATTAAAATATCAGGATCCGCCAATATAGCGCGGGCAATCGTAATAAGCTGGCGCTGACCTTGACTTAAATTGCCTCCGTCTGCCGATAATTTCGATTGATAGCCATCAGGCAATCTGCGAATAAAGCTATCCGCATTCGCCATTTTTGCAGCATTTACCACTTCTTCATCTGTAGCATCCAAGCGGCCATAACGAATATTTTCCATAACTGAACCGCTGAATAAAAAGGCATCCTGCAAAACAATTCCTATACGTTTGCGCAAACTATTGCGATCCCACATTTTAATATCTGTACCATCCACCTTAATTCGCCCTTCATCAATATCATAAAAGCGCGTAAGTAAATTGACGATGGTTGTTTTTCCCGCACCAGTTGGACCTACGAGTGCAATATTCTGTCCCTTCTCCGCAGTGAAAGAAATGTTTTTCAACACTGCCCCATCGTCTTTAGTGTAAGAAAAGGAAACATTTTCAAACGAGATTGAATGGTTAATATGTTGTAGTGAAGGCAGAGTTTCGCCTTCCTTATCTTCTTCGGCTTCATCCATTACTTCAAAAATCCTCTCCGCACCTGCGATAGCCGCTTGCAATAAGTTAAACTGGTTAGCAAGCTCATTGATGGGTCTACTAAACTGTCTTGAATAATTCAAAAATGCAACTACGATACCAATCGTTACAATCCCCTTCAGCGCCATCCAGCCGCCAATCCCAGCAATGAGTCCAAAGCTTAAGTTATTCACGAAGTTCATGGATGGTCCCATTACACCTGCAAAAATTTGCGCCTTCTTGGCAACGTCCCTTAAAGCCAAGTTCTTTTCACGAAATTCCTCCAGCGCTTTCTCTTCACGACGGTATACTTTTATCACTTTTTGCCCTGATACTGTTTCTTCAATAAAGCCATTTAACGAACCTAGTTCTTTTTGTTGACTGCTGAAAAATTTCCGAGTGAACTTTGCTATATTTTTCGTTATCAAAAGTACAAGTGGAATAATGAGCATGCTTACGATCGTCAACCATACATCCATCATAAGCATAAAAATGACGACTCCGACCAGTGTCAACACACTATTTATAAACTGCGCCATACTTTGATTAAGCGTGTTCGATACGGTATCCATGTCATTCGTCGTACGGCTCATCAATTCCCCATGCGTTGTTTTATCAAAATAAGGAATCGGAAGCTTCTGCAATTTATCAAATAAATCCCGACGCATCTCTCGTACAGTATTTTGAGATACGGAGGCCATGACATGCATTTGCAACCACGAAAAAGCTGAACTTCCTATATATACAAAAAGTAAAACGAGGCACAGCCAAAGAAGGCCGTTGTAATCCCTAGGAATAATATATTTGTCAATCGATATTCCGATTAAATATGGACCCATCAGCATTAGGACAGCACTAATGGCGGTAAAAATTGTAACAGCCATTAAACCAGTTTTTTGCTTGCGTAAATAATTCCATAATCGTTTCAACGTTTCCTTCGTATTTTTAGCTTTGACAACCGGACCTCTTGGCATATGGCGACCGGGACCACCATGAAAACCAGGAGGAGGTCCTGCTGGCTGGCTTTTTTCCTTCGAATTAGGCATGGAGTATCTCCTCCTTTCGCTGTTGGGAAGCATAAATTTCTTGATAAATCGAACTATTTACAAGCAATTCATCATGCTTACCTTCGGCCACAATTTCTCCATTCTCTAACACAATAATACGATCCGCATCAACAACAGATGAAATACGCTGAGCGATGAAAATACAAGTGCAATCGCTCCAATCTGTCCGCAATGCTTTCTGGATGGCGATTTCAGTTTTAACGTCAAGCGCACTCGTACTGTCATCCAATATTAAAACCGCAGGCTTTAATAAAAGTGCACGAGCAATCGAGATCCTTTGTTTTTGTCCCCCAGATAAATTAACACCGCGTTGGCCTAAAACAGTTTCGTAGCCGTTTGGCATTTTGCTTATAAACTCATGGGCTTGTGCTGCTTTTGCCGCAGACACTACTTCTTCCATGGAGGCATCAGGCTTTCCAAAACTAATATTTTCATAGATTGTTCCGCTAAATAAAATCGTCTGTTGGAGGACGAGACCGATGTGTTTCCTAAGCTCTTCAAAAGGCAAATCCAACACATTCTTCCCATCCAATAAAACGGAGCCTTCCGTCGGCTCATAAAGCCCCGGAATCAAATGGATAAGCGATGACTTACCTGTTCCAGCCGCCCCTAAAATAGCAACTCGCTCCCCTGCTTTCGCTACAAAACTAATATTTTTCAAAATAGGTTCTTGATCTATTTCATATGCAAAAGATACATTTCTAAATGCAATATTGCCTTCAACATTTTTTAAAGGTTGGGCTGCAGGCGTTTGTTTTTCAGGTTCAATCTCCAATACTTCATTGATGCGATCAGCAGATGCCTTCGCACGTGAAATGGACATCATAAGCATTCCAACCATTAAAAGAGAAAATAATACTTGAGTGACATAATTGATAAAAGCAACAAGGTCGCCGACTGGAAGATGCCCTGCCCACGTTTGCCCAGCACCAAACCATAGGATGGCAACGATCGATAAATTCATGATCAACATCATGACTGGCATATTTAAAGCCATAATTCGAAATGCTTTTATTGCAAAATCCGTGTATTCTGCATTTTGTTTGCCGAATTTTTTACGTTCAAAATCACCACGAACGAAGGCTTTAACTAATCGCATTCCGCGTAAATTTTCCTGCAAAACATTATTAACCTCATCCAGCCTTGCCTGTACTTTTGAAAACATTGGAAATGCATAGCGAACGAGCAAATACAATGCTGTAAAAAGCAACGGCATGGACACGACTAACACTAACGCCAGCTTCGGACTAATGAGAATAACCATGACGGTGCTTCCGATGATTAGCAAAGGAGCACGTACGAATATTTTTAAAAGCATCTCGACAAATAGTTGAAGCTGAGTGACATCATTCGTTAGCCTTGTGACAAGCTGTCCTCCCGAAAATCGATCTAACTGCTTGAACGTAAAAGTTTGGACGCGCTTATATAAGTCTTCACGTAAATCTGCAGCAAAATGGACGGAAGCAAAACTCGCAAAGACCGTACACCCAACACCACCTAGTAACCCAATAAAGGCGATGAGCAGCATCCGAGCTCCTGTTGATTGCACAAGCGAGAGATCTCCTTTCATAATCCCTTCATCAATAATAGAAGCCATCAGCCTCGGCTGAAGCAAATCCATACAAACCTCAAGTATCATTAAAAGCGGTGCAAGTAATACGAAAAACCAATGCGGTTTTAAATAAGGGCTTAACTTTCTCACATTTATTTCCCTCCAGTTGCAATTTCTTTGTATAGCGAACCTAATTATTTGTGATGCTTATCTTCAAATGCAGCAGAAAGATTAGACTTGAATTTTTCTAAAAGGTCCACTAATATTTGCTGTTCTTCTTTACTAAATTTTGAAAAAGGATCGGAAAGCAATGCGACGCCTGCGTTTGTAATCATTTCTAAATGATTCTTTCCTGCCTCACTCAACATGACAATCTTCGTCCGTCCATCTTGTGGATCAGTTGTCCTTTGCACAAGACCCGCAAGCTCCATGCGATCAATCATCTGCGACATCGAACTCGAGCGGACTTCTAATTTATCTGCCAACTCGCCAATCGTGCAAGATCTTTTCCAAAGATGGCGTAAAATAAACCACTGTGTCTTTGTAATCCCTTGTGGAGAAGCTTGGTCACGGACATTTCGCTTTAACATTCTTCCCACATATTGAACCGCATCTATAAAACGTTCCAAATTTTCAGTCTCTTTCACTTATATTCACCTCATTTAAAAAAGATTATATAGCTATCCTAAATAAATTGCAAGCGCATTCTCAACCCACTTTCCAACATACCTACTTTGAACCGATTATTAAATGGCCTGCCATTTCAATACTTCTTTTCCACTCATAAAAAATGGACGCTATTAATCTTCCAGCATCCATTTTTATATCTATCTATGATGATAATAAGAAACTACTTTCCCATCCCCTAATTGAATCCAACTATCAAACTCGCGTTTCCCTTCATAAATTTGAATGACACGTCCTCCACGCTCGAGTCCACCATACACATTATATCCCGCGGAACGACCGTAGCATAAGGAGATTCCATAAAGCTCACCACAAAAATCGTTATCATGATCATGGCCGACAAATGTCCCCATAACATCTCCAGCTTCTAACATTGCAGTAAATAGTCCACTATTGATTTTTGGTGAGCATATCATCTCGTTTTTAATCCCTGACATTTTCCCAAATTTAAAAACATCATTATATTCGGGCAAAGGAATATGAAAGAATGCTAATGCCGGTAGAGGATTTTCATTTTCTCTTACATACTTTTTAGATTCTTCCACAAACCATTGAACTTGATCAAGGTGGATCCACTCATATCCACCTATATGTGCCGGGGCATAAGCACCAGAGTCCATAAAGTATAAAACAGATTCTACTACATAATTTTTCGATGATTGAATAGGCAAAGAATAATTACCAACCCCATGAATATGAGCAGGACCCGCCTGTGCCAATGAATATGCATAGCCCTCTTGAATCTTAAATAATTCTTTCCTCGTAATATTGGCTTCAGAGTCATGATTCCCATACACAATCGCAAAAGGAATATTCCACTTATCGATATGGTCAAGTACTCTTCGATATGATTTTTCAGGCTGATCGACGCCTTCACTCCAAATCAAATCACCAGTAATCACAATTAAATCTGGCATTTCAGCTTCTATGACTTGATCAATTACATTAAATGTCTTGATGTCTTCCGCTTTTTCTACATCCCCACCAATATGTAAATCTGTCAACTGAAGAATTTTAAATGTACCATCTTCTCGAAATGTTAATTGCTTTCCCATTGATTGTCCTCCTTATATATT
>NZ_JAIAZY010000048.1 GCF_019459225.1 Bacillus sp. IITD106 | reverse complement strand
TTAATAAGATTTTAGAACGAAACGAAAAATATGATATATACGGTTCTTTTAAAATCTACGATCAGATCACGAAAGAATTTATAGGTCTGGGGCATCTGACGTTAAACGAAATAAAGGTAGATGAAGCAGAAATTGGTTACATGATACTGCCCGAATTTTGGAGAAAGGGATACGGCAGCACTATTGCGAAAAGTTTATTTAATAGGGCTAATCAGACAGAAATAAAAATACTAAAGGCAATTATTGATCCGAATAATATCGCTTCTCGAAAAATATTAATGAATCTTGGTTTCATTTCAATGGAAATTTGTGAAATAGATGGACTGCCTGGAGAAATATTAAGCAAGGAATTGTAAAGAAGGTAAAACGATAAGTAAATAAAGTTCCTCCTCACCTAACCTTTTTAGGAATAGAAATTCAGCATTAAGAAAAAATACAAATGCTATGAACTATTTTTAAAAGGAGAAAAAAATGACAAACGTAAAATTAGCGATTGTTTTTTACAGTATGGGTGGGACAAACTTTCAATTAGCAAAATGGGCTGAAGAGGGAGCCAAAGAAGCAGGTGCAGAAGTAAAAGTATTAAAAGTTCAAGAGTTAGCCCCGGATTCAATCATTGAACGAAATGAAGTGTGGAAGTCAACAGTTGAAGCAACGAAAGACGTTCCAATAGCAACATCCGACGATTTAGAATGGGCTGACGCCATTATTTTCAGCACGCCAACACGGTTTGGCAATATTGCTTCTCAAATGAAACAATTCCTTGATATTCAAGGAGGGCTTTGGGCATCTGGAAAAACTGTTAATAAAGTTGTAAGTGCCATGACCTCTGCACAAAATCCGCATGGTGGGCAAGAAGCAACGGTTTTAGCTTTATATACTTCCATGATGCATTGGGGTGCGATTATTGTACCTCCAGGTTACACAGACCAAGTGCTGTTTGGTGCAGGTGGTAACCCATATGGTACAAGTGTAACGGTAGGGCAAGATGGTAAAATGATTGAAGATGTACAAGCCGCTGTTAAACATCAAGCGAAGCGAACGGTTACGGTTGCGGAGTGGGTCAAAAAAGGAACTCAATAACGGTTATGCTTTTTAAATTAAATAATATAGGATATAAATAACCTCTTAATGGGGTTATTTTTTGTTTACCTTTTACCTACTCAATCGTTATACAAATAGGAGGGGCGATATGAATGAGGCATTCGGGAAAAAATTACAGAAAAAATTGCATTCCGTCTACCTTACCTTAATGAAAATGGGGGCAAGTAAAGAAGATGCGGAAGACATTACACAAGACACAGCCATTCAATTCCTCCAGTATATTGATGGGATTGAAATCAATTATGCACAGGCTTGGTTGTATCGAGTAGCAATCAATAAATATTATGACTTATTGAAGAAGAGGAAATCGCACGAAAAATACATACTGGCTTTTGATATGAGCCAGCTTTTCGACTATAACACACCCGAGCATTTCTTGTTGCGAAAAGAATTACAACAAGATGTACAACATGTTCTAAAACAGATGAAGCAAAAAGAAGCAGAAATTCTCTTGATGAAATATAGCGCAAATTTTTCATTAAAAGAAATCGCGATTCTATTTAACACAACTGATAAAACGATTAAAACACAATTGGCAAGAGCGAAGCAAAAATTGGTGATATTGCTAGAGGAGGATCGAATTGATGGATAAATCAATTTTTGAACAAGACGATTCATTTTCAGATTTAGTGAAGAAAGCCAAACGAAAATCGATAAAACGAACTATTATTATTTCCGTGCTTGTTACGATCGGTATTTTAGTTCTTTTGTGGGCACTTTTGTACATGGGGCAATATTTTATGTACGAAAGAATGTATAAGGATGCGGATGCAACAAGTGATTATTATCAAATGTATGGTGCGAATGTATATTCCGGAGGTGCGACATATGACTATTTTTTCGTCGCGGGCCGGTCTAACGTATCGGCCTATAAGGAAGTGAATAGGCACTTAATAAATTGGCTCTCGACTAGTACATTTCATACGATTTTAGGAACGAAAGAAACATTGAATAATTCTTCGTTAATCGAAGTCAATAACAACACCTACAATAATAATTATAAAATGGTAAAATTTCATTTGCCAAAGGTGAAGGCAATCCACAACGACCTAAACTATTTGAAGTCTTTGCCTGGTTTTTATAGCGTCGAAGTTGCTTTGTCCTTTAGAGAGGAAATAACACTAAGTGAAGTAAATCAAATCTTTCCGACAGCCAGCTGGATATGGCTGTTGCAAGACCGTTTATATGAAGAGGCCAAGTCTAAAGGTGAAACAACCCGTGGCCCATTATCTTTTAAAAAAGATTTAAGTGAAATTAATGGAGACGATGCACTAGGATTCCCTGTCGAACCGAACAAGCCATTTATAGAAGGGGCAGAAAGGTATATTTCTTTTTTACAGGAAAAATCGAATGAATTAGTTGGTGCAAAAGAAGCACTAGGGTCTTTAAAACAGCAGGATCCAAATCAAATTCATGTTGCAGGCGTTATTCTTACAGGGACAGTCAATGATGTTTTATCTTACGCAACAAAGGAACATGTCAGGGTTGTTCGCACAGGTATTATTGTTCCATACTAGGAGGAAAAGTCATGAAAAATTTATTAATGTTAATTGTTACAGCATCTATTTTATTTGGTACAGTTTTTTTATCGAATGGTTTTATTTCTCAAAATGCGTTTTTATTTGTGGGAATTATTTTATTGATTATGTTGATTTCAGTCCTCATCGTTTCGAAATTATATCCCGAGCATAAAACCAAGCTTTGCATAAGTATTTGTGGGTTTATTCTTATATTATTTGTTCCATGTTTTGCTGCTTTGACAGATTTAAATGAACCATTAGAAGGAGCTGCATTTAATCAATTTTTATCCATGTTTATTCTTATTCCGATTCTTTTCATCGGAGCAACGATACTAGCTTATCGCCGTTATTTTATGATAGAAAAATAGATTAATAATGACCGTTTGATTAAAATAACCTCTTAGGATAACATTTCCTCTAGAGGTTATTTTACTTTTCAGAAAGTAGTGGATGTAATGCGAAAAAGTTCAATTGTATTGGGATTAATAGCAGGAATACTATCCATAATTCTTTGGATCATTCTTTTTTTTTTTAATCCATATGCCCCTCTTACTGACGTAAAACCAATCATAAATACTTTTATTATGTTGTTTCTTCCAGCCTGTCTGGCCATCGTATCCTCAATAAAGTATAAAAAGAACTGGATGCTGAGTGCCTTCATATGGTCATTGCCAATCAGTGCCTATTGTGCTTTGACGCCAAGCATCTTTTCGCTATTTGGACTGACTTCCTTTGCTTATTTACTTAGCTATCTTTTAATGCCTAAACAAATAAAAAATAAGGGGGCGATGTAATGCAAAAGATATCTTTGTTAGTACTAAATCTTAAAGGGCTTTTATTTACTGATCAGAAGGGAGTTTGGAACACAGGTGTTGAGTTATGACGAATTTATAAAACAAGTAAAATCACGATTAAATACCTTTTCCGACGAAGAATTACAAACGATCATAATGGATTGGGCAAGTCAAGAATCTCCTTCAAATAGACAGTCATTTTTGGAAAAACTAAATCCAAATAAAGGAGTAATACTATCGAGTTATGATGCGGAAACATTAATCAATGAGATTGAACATTTTGCGAAGAGAGTCGAGGATGGAGATTATTGCGATGGCTATGGTTGGGACGATGAAATTCGCGATGAAAGGGATTTTGGCGATGAAAGCTGGGCCGAGGAAATGGATGATCTCCTTTTAGAGGCGAGAGGCATGTTGATGGCAGGAAATGCTGAAGTTGCCGAAAGCGCATACCGGAGACTATTTGAGGTTTTGGGAATGGGCGAGGAGCCGGGTCATCTACCTGGTGATTTGGATCCGACGAACATGCTGGATGTGGACCTTGGGGAACACATTGCACTGTTTCTTCGGTCCATTTATATGAATACTAATTCCAATGAACGAGTAAATGTAGTGTATAATGCACTGAAAGAATATAGCTATTTCGCATCCTCGCAAATAACTCTTAAATCCATTGCGAGTGCTTTAGATTCTGAGTTACCTGACTTTGATCTTTTTCTGGAAGACTCAATTCATTTTTTTAAAAAGCATCAATGGTATAATTCCAATGATTTACTTAGGGAGGCTGTTTTTCTTAAGGGGGGTATTCCCGCTATTTCAGAATTTGCAAGAAAAAACGCAGATACCTATCCGAAGGCATATAAAGATTGGATCATTGCTTTGGAGTCGATGAGCAGCTCTGATTCAACTATTATCGAAGTTACAAAGGAAGGGTTGGCCAATATTCCTGTTAATTTTATTGTAAGGGCGGAAGTTGCGGAGTTTTTAATAAAAATAGGGGACAAACTACATAATGATTGTCTCATGCTTGAAGGTCAACGTGAACGATTTTATTCCAATCCAACCATGAATCATCTTGTTGAATTATATGTTACGGCGATAAAATATGAAAGCTTTGATGCAATTCGGGAATTAGTTGAAAAGAGAATATCACAATTACAAAATGCTGGAATGACTGGTAGGGAAGGTTATTCTCAAGATGAGCTAAGGATGTCCAGCGTATCTGATGGAATTTATTTAAATTCATTACTTTTCGCGGGCAAACATGAACTGGCCTTTGAACTTTGTTCAGGCGAGGGATCAGTTGGGTGGAGCTACGGTGAAAATCCTAAACCAATCTTTATTACATTTTTAATGGTCGTCTTGTCGAAGCAAGAAAAGCTTTCATATGTCTTGGAAAAGGAATGGTATAAGGCAATAGCCAATACATGCTATTCTTCAGGAGAAGGGTACATAAATCATTATCGTGAAATAATATATTATATCATTAATTCCATTAGCTTATCGCAACAACAAGAGGAACTCTACTTAAAATGGTGTATGAAGGAGATAGGGAAGAGAGTGGATGCCATTGTCAGCAATCAATATCGGGGAAGTTACGATAAAGCCGCAGGGTTATTGGTTGCAATGGCGGAAACATTGACAAATAGAGGAAATAGGCAGGAAGGGTTAAAGTTTATAGAAAAATACAGAAGCAAATACCCAAGGCATACGTCATTTAAAAAGGAAATTGCTAGTGCGATTAAAATTTCCATCTTAAATTAACCACATCTGAAAAAAGGGGCTGGCATTCCTTACGAAAAATTACCTCGTAATGCCAGATCCCTTTACTAGTTTAAGATGTATTTTCTTTCGAAGTTAATGAAAGGTTATTCCTTTAATAGCAGTTCGGCTATTATCTTTGTCCCATCTAAAATAATTAATTTTCCATCCAATGCATGTTTTTTTAATTTATCCACATCTTTGAGGTCCTTAAAAAATATTCAGTATGAAATTCAGCTGTTTCGTAAGGATTAATCATACCATTTCCACCAAACCCTGAATGTTGCATCTTTTTATATTTCGTGTTGTCCATCATTACCATGAATTTCTGCAACCTTTCGCCTGGTACTACAACAACTTCCAATCCCCAATACTGATACCCAGGATAATCGAATTCATTTCCAATCCTTTTTTATTGCTATATCATTCCATATATTGCAGAATTTATGGTCATAGCACTTTGGTAAAATATAGAATCAGTGTTTCTCTACTGATTTGTAGATGATGTACAAAAATTTATGTTAATGGATTGGAGGTATGAGGCGTGAGTGATTGGAAAAAAATCAAGCCAACACCCCGTGAGCTGATGGAGTTTCATGTTGAGGCATTGTTTTCGCATGACCAGAACAATCGACTTCGTACAATAAACGAACCTTGGCCAGAAACGACAGCTGCTCCTAAATTCTTTTTGGGGCGGACTATTGGAGGAACTAATCTATGTCGGTTTCGATATGATGTCCCTGTTATGCTGATCGAACAGTTGGAAAGATTGTCAGCTAATGAACCAGTCGTTAGGGATTTCCATACGAAACCAAAACATTTTGAGAAATATATGAAACTTCTTGAAGGGGAACGGTTCACGATGGGCCCTTGTTATCTAATTCCTGATGAAGTAACTCCAGAAATGAATGTGGTAAGAATCACCCCGGAAAATATTTCAGAATATTTGCTAGACGGTTTCGAATGGCTAACTTCCGAAATAGATTATGTGCAACCATGTATAGCGCTATTAGACGGAAGAAGGGTTGTTTCAATCTGTCGTAGCGTTCGCATCACATCGAAGGCGCATGAAGCAGGTCTAGAAACATTGACCGCGTTTCGTGGAAGAGGATATGCTGCTGCAGTTGTTGCCGGGTGGGCAGTAGCTGTTCGAGAGTTGGGAAGAATCCCGTTATACAGTACTTTCTGGGACAATCTCGCATCCCAAAGTGTGGCAAGAAAATTAGGCTTGTTATACTATGGAATAAATTTCACAGTTGATTAGCATATTGTGAAGAGGGTGAAATTGGCAAAACACAGACATTAAAGCAGGATTTTACGATTTTTTCTTGATTTTAAATCACATTTGTCATATCATATAGTTAGAATTCTAACTATTATAAAAGGGGAAAAACATGCATCCAAACAAATCAAATTGGGAGTGGGATCAAGGGCCAATCGGACGAATGGTCAAAGTAGCCCATATTACCTTACGACGAGAAATTGAAGTACAACTAAAAGGAACCGGGCTTACACATACTCAGTGGAGTGCATTAGGTATTCTTCATTATTTTCCAGGCATTACACCATCGGAATTAGAGCTAATCCTAATGATTGAACGCCCAAGTGTAACTAGTCTTATGAATGGATTAGAAAAAAAGAAATTAATTATACGCAAAAACCATCCCGACGATGCGCGGTATAAGCAAATCTTCTTGACAGAAGAAGGCGAAAAGATTGCAACAGAGACACAGCAGCTTTCTTACGTCGTTGAGAAACAGGTTAAAGAAGGGTTTTCGGCAGAAGAATTTGAAACGTTTAAAAAGCTCCTCATTAAATTGGTTAATTTGTTTGAAAAGAAGTAAGTAAATTTTTTTGTGATATCAGTTAGAATTCTAACTATATACAAGGGAGAGGTTTTCCATGAATAATGAGCAATACTCATTGTGGCAAGGATTTCATCACATAGCTTTGGTTACTCGGGATTTGGATGAGACAATACGCTTCTATAAAAATTTGCTAGGTATGCAAGTTGGCACCGTTTATCCGGCGTTTAAACAGCGGGGGAGACATTGCTTTATTAAACCAGGTAACGTGGAAACATGGGGCATTCATTTCTTCGAGTATCCAGACGCTCAGGTCTTCCGTAGCGACGAAGAACTGAAGCGTTTGTCCGAAAATCCAGAGACATCAGATTTGTATAGCTTTTTGCCAGGCGCCCTTCAGCACATAGCATTTGCGGTACGATCCGAAGAGGAGGGGCTAAATTTGAGAGAAAAGCTAAGAAGTGAAGGTATTATTATGACGGAGATATACGATCAGGGTAGGATACGAAATTTTATATTCACGGATAATAACGGTATTCAATTGGAGGTGACATGGAAGAAATCAATTATAAGTTAAGATTGGGAGACTAACGAATTATAGGATATTTTCGTATTCATTTAAATGAATATCGCAATAGCAAGAATGAAAGCAAAAACCTAGGTGAAAACATAACACCTAGTTTCATACTACAAAGCTTTGAGCAGTAATTCCACCATCTACAACAAATTCGGATCCAACGCAATAAATAGACTCATGGAGAAGCTTTTTACTTTCCTTTTATTCCATTGATGAAAACCCTTGCAAGTTCATGTTATAACGATTAGAATAAAATAAATATCATTGAGACGGAGGTGGGTAAGGATGTTGAATCAAGCTGTTTTAGTGCACGGATATTGGACGGAATTCTTATATTTTTGCCGTGCAAAATTTGCTGTTTTAGTTGCTGACGGGATACGTATGCCCATTTTTAGCAACTGAATAGTAAATCTAAAACAGTGAAAACATCTCTACACCCACAATATATAAGGACGGTTGAAGAGGAGCTTTCCATGCTCTTCTTTTTTATGCCTAAAATTCATCATTTAAAGCTATGGGGAAGTGTGTGTTTCCTATGGCTTTTTTGCGTTTTTAACAAGGCTCTTTTCTCAAATATTGTTTCTATTTGATATAAATCTTAATAATGGAAATAAACATCGTCTGCAAAACAAAAATCCAAATGAGAAAAGAGCTACAAACTTCATAAGAACTACTTACCCACTTATTAAGTGTAAAAGCCGGCTTTTGGGCTTTTACAAAACAACTTTCGAAAACAGCCTTTAACAAAGAGGGAGGTAATATGCATGATTGCATGTAGTGTTAATCAAATTTCTAAGATGTATGGCGGCAATGCTATTTTTGAAAATATCACATTTGAAATTCAGGAAAAGGATCGCATAGGTTTAGTTGGGCGGAATGGAAGCGGCAAGACGACGTTATTAAAATTATTGGCTAGTTTGGAAACACCAGATTCTGGTCAAATCCATTGGAAAAAAGGATCGCAAATTGGTTACCTTGCCCAAATTCCGGACTATCCTCATGAAATAACGAGTAAAGAAGTATTGATTACGGCTTTCAAGGAACTTTTGGCAATAGAGAATAGAATGAAAAAACTTGAAGTTATGATGAGTAATGAAACAAATAATTTGAAATTGGAAAAGTTAATTGCGGACTATGGTATTTTACAAGACGAGTTTTCGATAAGAGGAGGTTATGAAATAGACGCCAATATTGAAAAAATCGTCAATGGATTAAATATTTCGGATTTAATGGATAAATCGTTTTCCTCTCTGAGTGGCGGTGAAAAAACGAAGCTCGGCTTAGCCCTTTGTCTCCTACAAAATCCCGATTTTTTATTATTGGATGAACCAACGAATCATTTAGATTTACTGGCAGTTGAATGGCTTGGTAACTTCTTGGGGAATTATTCTGGAACAGTACTTGTCATTTCGCATGATCGATATTTTTTAGATGAAGTTGTTAATAAAATTTTGGATTTGGAAGATGGAGAACTCGAATGTTATCACACAAACTTTTCAGGTTTTATAAAGGAAAAAGAAGAACGTTTACTTAGAGAATTTCAAGCGTATCAAGAGCAGCAAAAGAAAATTAAGAAAATGAAAGAAGCAATAAAGCGTCTTCGCGAATGGGCAAATAGGGCGAATCCTCCAAATGAAGGTCTCCATAAAAGAGCTAGAAATATGGAGAGAGCATTAGAACGAATGGAAAAATTGAATCGGCCTACTTTAAATCGAAAGAAAATGAATTTTGAAATGGAGTCATCTGCTCGTAGTGGAAATGATGTCATGATGCTGCGGAATGTATCCAAGGGATTTGGTGAAAAGCTCCTTTTCAAAAATGTAAATATGCATATTGCCTACCAGGAGAGAGTGGCCATTGTTGGTGAGAATGGGACGGGAAAATCAACTCTCATTAAAATGATGATGAAACAATTGGCTCCTGATGAAGGGGAAGTTCGCATAGGAAGTAATGTGAAAATCGGTTACCTGTCGCAACATATTTTTACTGATGTAAAAGATGAAACGATCATCGAAGTGTTTCGTAATGAAGTCAGTGTAACAGAAGGTGAAGCAAGGCATATTTTATCGAGATTTTTATTTTACGGCCATACCGTCTTTAGAAAAGTTTCTCAACTAAGTGGAGGAGAAAGAATGAGGCTCCGTTTGGCGCAATTAATGTATCAAGATACAAATTTTCTAATCTTGGATGAACCAACAAACCATTTAGACATCGATTCGCTGGAAGTGCTGGAGGATGCACTCGAACATTATAATGGAACCATTCTTGCTGTTTCTCATGACCGCTACTTTTTAAATAAGTTGTTTGACAAGATGTACTGGATTGATGATAAAGAAGTACATTGCTTTGGGGGAAATTATCAATACGCAAGAGACAAAATGGCTGAAAAGGCGCAGCGTAGAAATAATGTTATTGAAGAAAAGAAAAGGAATGCACCTCCTCCTAGAAAAAAGGAAATTGAGACGAATTCTCAACACGATGTGGAGAAAGAATTAGAAATGCTGGAGTATAAAATCATGAAAGTGAATTCTGAGCTGATCGAGATACGTGACTTAGAACGAATTCAACAGTTATACATGGAAAAAGAGGAACTTGATAAGCGCTGGGAGATTCTTTTTGGGCAATTAGAAAAAGAACTAGGGTAAAGATTAATTATAATCATTCTCTCACTTGTTCCTATACTAGCATGTATGAGTTAATTAAGGTGTCGGGCCGATAGTTCTTTTGAAAGGAGGCTGATTATTTTGATCACGCATAACGAGGTGATTTCCGCTTAAGCGGAAATCACAAATGAGGGGTCGCACGTATTGCGGCCTCTTTTACTATTTCAATAAGTAGAAAATCCGTTATACTATTATTAATAGGAAAACAACTGCATTTTTGTAAGGGTTTTCCTAATATGAAACGAAAGGGGTTCTTAAATTGAAGAATACAAAACGTCTTATATATGTACATCTTAATAAGGAGGACGTTAATTTTTGCAATACAAAAATGGAAAAGAGGTGCTTCCCCCGCATTTGCTGAAGGAGCTTCAGAAGTACATTCAGGGAGAACTGCTTTATATCCCAAAGAAAACGAATGAGCGAGCGGGATGGGGAGAAGTGAATGGTTCTCGTCGGTTAATTAAGCAAAGGAACGAAGAGATTTATCGGTTATATCGGGATGGCCGATCTTTTGAGGAGTTGGAACGGATTTACAACTTGTCCTCAGACAGTATCCGAAAAATCGTTTATAAAACTCGTGAATTATATAATGAATCGAAAGGTTAGCGAAAAATAATAAATACAAAGAGAACACATTTTAATGAAAATTTGTGTTCTCTTTAGTTATGTTTAAAAAGTTGGTTGATCAAAAGAAAATGCCTTATGGAATAGTTATCAATTAGGAGATATAGAATGCGGCACAGTGTCAAATAACGAACTAACCGATTCTCTATTATGGATTCTTAGAACAGCTTCTGCAAATAATGGAGCCACAGAAACAATCTTTGTTTTATTGGATATTATGGAATTGTTTCCGACGGTATCGGTGCTAATAAGCAATTCGATAGGACTGTTTTCAATTTTCTCTGCTCCAGATCCACTTAGCATGAGATGGGAAACTAAAGCGAATATTCTTTGTGCTCCTCTTTCCTTCAAACCCAATGCTATATCTACTAATGTTCCGCCGGAAATACTAAAATCATCAACGATAAGAGCATTTTTTCCTTTTACGCTCCCTATAATCTCTAGTACCTTGGCTTTTTCATCATGGGATTTTCTAGTTTTATCCCCAATTGCGACCGGTACCTGGAGAGTAGATGCAAAATTTCTAGCCTGCTTTGCAAATCCAACATCTGGAGAAACAACAACTAAGTCATCTATATTCATTCGTTTTACATAATCACATAGAATGGGGAGAGCAAATAAGTGATCTACAGGTTTTTTGAAAAATCCTTGGATTTGAGGGCTATGTAGGTCCATCGTTATGATCCTATCAGCACCTGCAAGTTCAATACACTCGGCACAAACTCTTGCCCTTATTGAAACCCTAGGTTCATCCTTTTTATCGCCCTTTGCATATCCAAAGTAGGGAATAATAGCTGTAACTGAAGTAGCGCTAGCTCGCTTAAACGCGTCCATCCAAAAAAGAAGCTCAGTAAACTCATCATTAGGATTCAACCCTATTGGCTGTACGAGATAAACATCATTATCCCTAACAGTCTCCGAGATCTTCACAAAAATATTTCCATCAGAAAACTTAAATACTTCCGATTTCCCCAAGTCAATTCCAATATAGTCACACATTTTCTGTGCAAAGGGTTTTCCCGTACTGCCACCAAAAATTTTAATTTCTTCTTTCGGCAATAGAATGACCTCCCGGTAAGTTTTTTGTACCAAGTGCAGATAGAGAAAGGATTTAAAAAAATGGATCACATTAATTACTTCTCTAAACTACAAGAAAACCCTTTAAAAACTTGGATGATAAACATTCTAAGTACCTTTTGACCTGAAAGTGGCGATGGCTAAATCATTTTTTGTTTAATCATTTTACGAAAACTTCAATAGGACGGTTATTTTAGTTTCTTAATCTAATAATGCAATTGATCTGATATGAAGTTCATTTCCCAGTAACGTAGTATTTTTGACGAATCTCATCTACATATCTACTAACCTTTTCATCATAATCAGGATATGTATATCCTAATGTTTCCGCGATATGGAGAGAAGTCTCCCTAAATAATTCAAAACTTGTATAAAGGGCATCCCACATTTTTTCGTAGGAACCCATATCGTATGTAGATAGCAATGTACTCCATGTAGAATCAGAAACATATTTTTTCAAAAATTTATCTGACTTTCCAATACTTAATGAAAAATTAGTTTCGATCCCGATCTTCCAACGAAGCATTGTAAGTAGATTAGGTCGGAAGTAGCCATTCATTATATCGATCGCAAAAAGAATCTCTTTCCTAGCAAGTCCTTTTGCCACATATGTAGCTGTAAACCAAAATTCATTGCAGCAGTCATCGAAGGACTGATTGCTTGGTTTTTGAATACGATACTTTTGGTCCGAAGCAATAACGGGTTCTTTAATTAAGTTATCCTTGTCCAATAACACTTCGACTAAACCATCACTATTTTGAAAATAATCCTCATATTCATCGAGCGGGATGAGGGTAAGGTCCATTTTCGTGCCATCTTCAAAAATCATAAGGTACGAGAACCAGTTTCCTAGTTCTGCAGGAAATAGCTCCATTGCCTCTGGCTTTTGCATCATAATCCTCTTGCCGAAATAGTCTAACCACTCATCACTTTTTTTGAAAAACTCTATGTCCGTCACGAAATAACTAAAATCATAATCTTGGAATTCATCTTTCGGAATATTTTTGTTTGTGAGTGAGCCTTCAAGCGTAAAAAGTCTAATTTTTTCACAATGGAGAGCAAAATTCATTCCTAAATCCATCATTTCTTGCTTACTTCTCAATATCCTCACCTCAATCAATTGGTATATTAATTATAATTCTTTTTAGCAACTTTCGAAAATTTGATAAGATTCCTATCATAACCGTGGACCATATTCTAAGTTATTGGCATTCAGATTGTTAAGATGGCTATTCCTTTTTTAGAGAGAGTCGCTTGTAGTAGAAGAAATACAATATCAAAAAATCAAGCTGGGAAAAGAGGAAGAATGTTGTTGACTGGTTATGGAACTTGAAAGCCATATTTTATTTCATCCGAATCTGGTTAAATGGTTCCATAATTATAAAAGGAATTCGAATTCTTTTATAGAAATTATAATGAAGACAAATATTTCTTGTTCATTAATATGGAGGGGAAATACATTTGATTAACAAAACACGTATTTTCATTAGTTCAGCATATGAAGAAGAATTGAAAAGTCCACGCAAAATAATAAAGGCGCATCTCGAAGAAAGTGGATACGAAGTACCGATATTTGAAACTGGTGATTTCGGCACGTGGGAAAAAGACACATTAGCACAATGTCTCTCGGTGGTTCGTAGCTGTGATGTTTTCGTCCTACTTATAAATAAGAAGGCAAGTGCCAATTCAACTTTAATGAGGGGGAATGTCACACCAACCTACTTAGAATATCGGGCCGCTCTTCAGGAAAAAAAGCATATTTTAGTCTTTGTAAATCCGGAAGTGAAAAACAACTTCATGAATATAAAGGATGATCTACAAAGGATTTATGATACATATATAAGAGACCATCATAGGATGCCTGATTCTCCTTTTGACCCTTTTAAAAATTGGATAGAGGAGCAAATGAAGACAGAAAACGTCTATAAAAGAATGATGCAATCTGTGGATCCTTTTGTATGGGCTTTTCTATATGATGTATATAATAATTGGAATTGGCTTTATGAATATGACGTTGCCCATTCAACGGAACATGCCAAAAACATTTCCGCAATGTTAAGTACCTCATTTAAGTCAGTAGTAAGTTTAATCTCAGAACGGGATGAAATTGATCAACTCAAGACTTCCGCAGCTTATTTGTTAGAATACGCTGACTTAACATTAGAAATACTAAAAGAAAGAAATGAAATTAAAAATAACTTACTGGAAGATTGGTCCGGTGTATTGCTTAAGGGTATTAACTTCCTTAGTAGGGGTCCCATAGAAATAATTCAAGCACGCGATTTTAACCCCAAAATTGTTAATACTATCCAAAGATGTCACGCTGCATCGCTTTATTCATATAACGGAAAACAATCATTGGATTTAATCGGGACTGCAGGGAATATTACAGCTAATGATATGTTTTCCTTTGATGAGGAAGATATTTTTGTTGTAAGTGCCTTTAAAAACAAATCCCGACTAATGGCCTTTAGACAAGATAAACAGTGTCTATATATCACTGAGCCGATAGGGAACACTGTTCTTTGTCTACATTTCAAATTAGATACATATTGGACAAAAGAAACAGCCGAAGCCTATATGGGGGAACTAGAATATGCTATAATAAATCAAAACGAACTGTTCTTTGATTTTATGAAATTAGTGATAGGAGGGAGATATCATGAGTAAGGAACTTGCAAATTACAAAAGTACTGATGAGGTTGTAGTTGTAAAAACTTCCCCGGCGGTTTATAACGGTAAATATGTTGCTACATCCAAAAGCCTTGGACCGTCAGTAATTCGCGGTTCTAAACACGCTGATGATTTACGTTCCTCTCTTAAGAAAACAATTGAATCAGTTAATCATGCACTTAGGGAATCTGAAAAAATTATTCCTCTTGCCAAAAAAACAATTAGGGATTATTGAAGTTTATAATGGGAACTGAGTTTATACTCAGTCTCTTTTTTATTTTTCCAATAAATCAATGAAATTTTCCCTTTGAAGTGCATATTTCATTTCTTATCATTTCCAACTTTGCAAATTTCCTCGAATATTAATGATCTCAACTTCCCATTATTATTTAAACGCGTTGAGTATTTAAAGTATTGGTTGCACAAGTATTTATTTACTTAATATGACTATTACGAAAAGCGCACATGATACAACCTAGTTTATAAATATTTTATACTTTGTACAGAGTTTTTTTACTTTAAAGATATATGATTTAGAATAAAGAAATCATATTTTTAAAGGGGAATTTCATGTCTATTCGCAAACGCCTTTTTATCTCAAATGCAGCAATGATTGTGATGCCTATCATCCTTATTGTTTTGATCATAATTTTACTAAGCGTTGTTTATAACGATGGTGCGTTCATTGGAAAACATTTTAGACAGCATTGGCAAAACACAGATGAACGGACAGCAGAACTTTTTAATGGGCTTCAAAAAACAGCATCACTAGAGCAGGAAAATTTTCTTAATCAGGATTTCTTGAATTCCTTATCAGAACAATTAAAAAGGGAAAATGTTGATGTTGTCATTCGAAAAGAGAATGATTTATTGTTTACATCTAATCCTCAAATAACAAAAGACAACTTGCCTTCTTTTGGCAATGAAGGGTATAACCCAGCTGGTGCAACAGTTGGAAATGGACATTATTCGATTAGGCAACATGATTTTTATTTTAAAGATGGTTCTGAAGGCTCAATTATCCTTTTAGATGATTCGGCATCTTTTGTGAAGTTTGCAAGAACTTTTTTTCCGATTCTTTTTGGAAGTTTAATTCTTTCATTTGTACTTACGAATGTATTTTTGTCATATATCGTGTCGCGGAGTATTTTGCGTCCAGTTCGCCAACTGTCTGATGCATCGGAAAAAATAAGTAGAGGGAATCTGGATTTTTCAATCAAATCGAAAAACAATGATGAATTAGGACAGCTAATTCGTACGTTTGATTCAATGAGATCGCAACTAAAGGAATCATTAGAACTACGCGATAAATACGAAAACAATCGTAAAGAAATCATTGCGAACATTTCACATGATTTAAAAACGCCTATCACATCGATTCTCGGATATGTGGAGGGACTTCAAGACGGGGTAGCGAATTCAGACGATAAGCGGGAACAGTATCTTGATACGATACGCTCTAAAGCCACATATATGAACCGGTTAATTGAAGAACTCGCTTTGTATTCTAAATTAGATGTGAATAAATTGCCCTTTCATTTTGAATCCGTGGATATTCAAGCCTTTATAAAAGATTACTTAGAGGAAATTAGTGAAGAATTAATGGAGAAAGATGTCCAAATATCCTTTGATGCAATAAAAGGTCATGCTAATGTATTAATAGATAGGGACAAAATGATCCGCGTGATGGAAAACATTATTTTTAACAGTGTAAAGTTTATCAATAAAAAATCTGGGAAAATTGCGATTTCAATAACAGAATACGAAAATATGATAAAAGTAAGTGTAAGTGATAATGGTCCAGGTGTTTCCCAAGAGGAACTCATGTCTATATTCAAGCGTTTTTATCGAACGGATCCAGCTCGAAGCACTGGTGGAAGCGGACTTGGTCTGGCCATTGCCTCACAAATTATTGAAGCGCATGGCGGCGATATATGGGCAGAAAATTTGCCGGCGGAAGGTCTCCGCGTAAACTTCAAACTTAAAAAATCAGAGGATGGAAACGATGACTAAAAAGATTTTGATTATTGAAGATGATCAAAGTATTGCGGAATTAGAACGAGATTATCTTGAAATTGAGGGCTTTCAAGTGGAGATTGCCTCGGAAGGAAAAAGTGGTTTGAATGCTGCTTTACATCGTCCTTTTGATTTAATTATTCTTGATTTAATGATTCCAAACATCAATGGGTTTGAAATTTGTAAACAAGTGAGGGGAGTATCTAATATTCCAATCATTATGGTGACAGCCAAATTTGAAGACATCGACAAAGTACGCGGATTAGGTCTTGGTGCAGATGATTATGTTGTAAAGCCTTTTAGCCCACGAGAATTAGTCGCACGGGTAAAAGCTCACATTTCAAGGTACGAGCGCTTAATTCAAATGGACACACCGAAAGATGAAATTCATGTACGGGGGCTTCAAATCAATACGGCCTCAAGACAAGTATTTCTAGATGGAAAAGAAGTGTTGTTCACGACGAAGGAATTTGATTTGCTATCCTTTTTTGCCATGCACCCTAACCAAGTCTTTTCAAAAGAAGAATTATTTGAAAAAATTTGGGGGCTTGATTCAATGGGGGATAATGCGACCGTCACGGTCCATGTGAAAAAAATTCGGAAGAAAATTGAAAAGGATACAACGAATCCTGAGTACATTCAAACAATGTGGGGATCTGGGTATCGATTCAATGGATAAAACACTCATTTTATAATGGGTGTTTTTTCAATTCGTACATATTAATTTATACTTTTTTTATATTTGCTTCAGAGGGAGTTTAGAATCGCTTGTTATAGTGATAGCAGTGGGACGGAGGTGAGAGATTGCAATTATCGATAACCGGGAAAAGATGGCTGCTTACGATTCATTTAATATTTTCAGCCATTATGCTTGGGAATATGGTGACCTTTCTTATTTTAAGCATTACGGCTGCTGGAACTGAGAATGAACAACTAGTGGAAAGCTGTTATCAAATCATGCATGTTTTATCGAAATCATCTGTTAGAGCATCTACCATTGGAACATTTGTGACTGGCGTTCTTCTATCCATCTGAACTAAATGGGGATTATTCAAATTTTATTGGATTATTGTAAAAGAAATTCTCACAGCACTCCTTCTAATTTTAAATCTTTGGGGTATGTATGCCTGGACAATGAAGGCATTGGCTGGATTCGAAACGAATATGAATCAATTGGATATGTATATGTTTCATATTGATCTATGGACGGGCATCGTTATTCAAATTCTTTCACTCCTCTTCATATTTGCAATATCGGTCTTCAAGCCATGGGGGAGGCGAAAAGCAATATAATTTTATTGTAGAGGAGGCAACTACTATTGTGGAAACTAAAAAAGGCAGGATCATTCGTGTAATCTTTGCTGCGCTCTCCGTACTGTTCTTTATCGCAATCTTCTGTCAAGTTTTTATAGCGGGTGTTGCATTGTTTGCTAATTCTAGTCAGTGGGCTGTTCATAAATCATTCGTTGTCTATTTTGAATTCATCCCAATCGTGATGCTGGTTCTTGCATTCTTTGGGGGGATTCCCAAAAAATTACGTTGGCATAGTTTAGCTTTGTATTTAATGGTTGCGTTCCAATATATGACCATCGGATTGTCGGGAAAATTTCCTTATGTAACGGCACTGCATCCTGTCATTGCCATGTTACTATTCTGGCTTTCTATCGTCGTGTTACGCACAAGCTTAGCTTTAATAAAAACGAATAAAAATAGGAGTTGATTCATATGCACCATTGGGGATATTTTCACCCATTTGCTTTTGTATTCCTTTTCATCCTAGTTGGATTATTTATCATGGTTTGGAGGGGAAGAGGGAGAAGATACAATCACCCTCAGAATGATGCTTTATCTATACTAGAAGCTCGTTTGGCAAAAGGGGAAATCAGTGCAGAAGAATTTATGGAAATTAAAAAAACATTGAAAAGTTAATAGGATGAAATGGTTTTAAAAAATAATATATATATAAAGCAAAATAGACCTCACTGGACAAAGAACGCCAAGCCTAAGAAGAAATAACTCTCCAATGCTCAGCTAAAGCTATGGAGGGTTATTTCTTTAAAATATCCTATTCACTAATTTTAAAGTTTAGTTGGTTGGAAAATGTTTTTCATCAAATGAAAATGGAAATGCGTTCTCCCTTTGACAACCTTGAACTAGGTTTAACGACTTGTTCATTTAATTGAATCGTTCCTTTTTCAATCTTTTCTATAATCTGTGAGCGACTCCAATCCTCAATTTGGTTTGCAAGGACTTTATCAATTCGATGTTTTCCTATCACATCATCTAGTACAAAGTGTATCATCTCTACTCCTTGTTCTGCTAAGCTGATTATTGGAATGGCTGACATAATTGATGATTCTTCTTTCTGTTCCTCAATTTCAGCAACATGATTTGAAAACGTTTTATAAATAGCCAACTTTTTGTTCCACGTATGATTTTTTTCGCATTTATAAATCGCATATTTGTATATGCGTTTTCCGTTTGCGTTATGCCTTCGCACATTAGTGTCCGTAAAAACTGATAATTTGCCACACATTTTGCAGTGCTTCTTGACCGCTCGTTCTGGTATTTGAGAAAGTTTCCAGTGGAATGTTATATTTAGCATTAATCCTTCACCTCTTAATAAGATAAAGGAACGCAAGCATCTATTTGGATGCCTTGCAGCCCACTATTAAATTAAATTGAAAAATAAAAAAGAAGATCCTATACAAGGACCTCCTTTCGCATCGAGACTACAGGGTTGCTTGGTTCTTTTGTAATGAGAAAAATGGGCATACTACCCCCTGAGAAAAAAACATTGTTTTTTGAGGGTGATGCTATCCAATTTATTGATCATTACAAAGTAAATGTTGGCATACGTGTTCTCCTGTATCCTTTCTATCCAAATAGAGATGTTCTCATTCTACCGTATTTTTACATTTAAATGCAAGCGTTTACTTCCTTCTATCTCAAGTAACTCTCAAAATCAAGCTAGTCTCCCCTAATGTGTTGGTCACTCCCTCTTAGCAAGCTAGCCATTATTCAGTATTTCATTATAGTTCCTTTTGTAGAAAATAATGAACAAACTTCATATTAATCCGCTTATATCTCGTTGCTTCCAAATCTTTTAGCATTTCTAGCCCTAGCCCGTTCAGCCTCAACCTCTCGATCACGTGGAGCGGCTGTCGTTTCAAGTGAGTTTAGTAAATTTTGAGTAATGATTGCTATTTCCTCAATGGCACGATTAAAAGCGTCTTTGTTTGCTTGCGATGGCTGATTGAAGCCAGAAATCTTTCGCACATATTGAAGGGAGGCTGCATAAATTTCGTCCTCTGTAGCTGGAGGGTCAAAATTAAATAGTGTTTTAATATTGCGGCACATATCATTCTCCTCTTTCTCTTTGAAATTTTGTAGATTGTATCATATACATAGAATGGGCTTATAAACTCTATTGTAGCACTGTAACACAGTTCTAATAATACATTCCATAAAAAAGGTGAAGAGGTTTTCTTTAGCTGAGAAGTTTTAGCGAAGAAACGACAAACAAATGCCTAATCAAACGTTTGATTAAATTCAGTTAGATTTAAACAAACGTTTTATTAAAACAAAGTAGGTGCCATAGCGCCTAATTTTAACTAAATTCACGATCTTATCAATTAATTAAACGTTTGATTAACCAAAATAAGAACAAATACTGATTTGGGGGAATAATAAAAGAAACAGCCCTTCTTATACGGGCTGTTCCTAATTATATCTAAAAATTTTCCTTTGACTTATATATTCGAAAAGGAATGTTATTGAGCTGTATTTTTTAAAAATATATCTTCTGACTTTTCATTTCTAACAATAGCTGGTCTCGTTAAAGAAAAGAACGCACACAATAGCGAGATAATGACAACGACAGAACCTACCCAAGCGGTACTTGAAACAGAACCTGTATGATTCAACACAACACCGCCAATTGCCGATCCAAGTGAAATACCGATTTGCAATGCAGAGTTATTGAAGCTTTGCTGAATATCGGATGTGGCTGGATCCGTTTGAATCAAATAGCTTTGTTGCGGAGGAGCTAGACTCCAACTTAATGCACCCCAAACCATCATGATTGGAATGAATATGAAAAGTGAAAAAGTCGTGAAAGGCAATATGCCTAGTACAATAGCGAATGCACCAATCACAATTAGGATACTTTTAGGAGCACCAATCCGATCGGAAAGAATTCCGCCGAAAGCTCCACCACTTATGGCAGCAATGCCAAATACAAAATAGCAAATACTAATCCAATAAGAATTTAAATGAAGATTTGTTTCTAAAAATGGTGTGAAATAGGCATATAACGTGTAATGCCCCGCCAACATAAATAAAGTAGCAAGATGGGCGCTGCTGATTTTTGCGCTGCCCACAGCTTTTAATTGTTGTGAAAGTGGAATCGTTTTTTCACCAGGGATGCGCTCTAAGAAGATTGAAATGAGTGCCATTGACACGAGTGCAAACACTGCGATCCCAAGGAATATTACGCGCCATCCAAATGCATTCGAAATTAGAATTCCTACTGGAACGCCCAATACAAGTGCTGAACTAATCCCCATATAAATTAGACCTACAGCTTTTGCTTGGTGAGTAGGGGCTGCAATTTTTGCGGCGATCGTTAAGGACAGCACAACGATCAGTGCCGTACTCATGGCAGTTAATACTCTTGCGCTCATCATAAAAATAAAACTCTGACTGAAGTATGTCATGATATTACCAAGTATGAAAACAAAAAGTGAAGCAAGGTATAACTTCTTGCGTTCAATTTTGCTTGTTAAAATCAGTAAAACAGGTCCAGCAATGGCATAAATAAGGGCGAATACCGTAATAAGTTGACCGGCAGTTCCTAATGATATGTGAAAATCGTCGGCGATTGTAGGTAATATCCCACCTATGATCAATTCAACTAATCCAGCAGCGATAGTAGATAATGCTAGTATAAAAACCTTCAAATTCATGATATATATCATCCTTTCTATAAAAAAGATAGGCTGTAAGCATCTTCAGAAAATAAAAAAATCCTGACTACAAAAAATGAATCATCACTTTCTGTAGTCAGGATTTTTAAGGTTCCTGGTAGATACCCTCGAGCCATATTCTAGAGGTTATACAGGTACTATATAAGTTTAAGTGTGTTCTATTGAAAACAAGAAATAGACACCTAATACATATTAATATTTTTTATTCTATTATTCAAGTGGAGACATTTGGAAAAATAAAAGAGATGGGTAAAAAAGTAAAGTGTGCTTCCTAAATTTTAGAGGAGTTTTTTTTATACAAGAAGAATGATATTAGGAAATAGATGGGTTTGAGGTGGTTTTTATGATGGAGTTTATTTTATTAGTTCTAGTTCTCGTGATCGCAATATCTTGTTGTACGATTGAAATAAAAATGAAAAAAGCAAATGAACAAAGAAAAGAAATCATTGAGTTATTAAAGCAGCTGAATCAGAGGAGTTGAAAAATTAGGAGGAAATTAACATGAATTTTAATATCAATGAAGCAGTTGAAGTTTTAGAACGTACACCCAAAACATTGGAATACTTTTTATCTGGTTTATCAAATGGATGGTTAGATTGCAACGAAGGTGAAGGAACGTGGAATACAACAGAAGTCATTGAACATCTTATTGAGGGGGAGAAAAATAATTGGATTCCAAGGCTGAAGTTCATGCTTCAAGAAGGTGAAAGTAAGCCATTTCCACCATTCGATCGTTTTTCACATTTACAGGATGGTGGGGAGAAATCGATCGAGGAAAAATTGGATGAGTTTAAAACGATAAGGGCGCAAAATATAGAAAAACTAAAAGCTCTTATTGAACCGGATTTACATTTAGAAATCACGGGCTTACACCCTGAATTTGGAACTGTAAAAGTAAGAGAATTAATCTCAACTTGGGTTGCTCATGACTTGACGCATATTGCTCAAATTGTAAGGGTGATGGCAAAGAGATATAAAGAAGAGGTTGGACCTTGGGTAGAGTATTTGAGTATTTTGAAAAAATAAAGAGCGCATCAATCGCGCTCTTGGAATAATTAGAATTCTTCGTAAGTAGCTGGATCTTGGCTATTCAATCTTCCATCAGGACGAGATAATTCTGCCATCATATTCATTTCATTTTCATCCAACGAAAAATCAAAGATTGATATATTTTCCAGTTGGCGAGATGGAGATGCCGATTTAGGGATGGATACTGCACCAAGTTGGTAATGCCAGCGCAAAATAACTTGGGAAACCGATTTGTTGTGACGTTCAGCTATTTTTTTGATCGTTTCATTTTCCTGAATGGCATTTGCCCGCGCCAATGGACTCCATGATTCTGTTATTATTTTATTCTCTTCGTGCCATTTTCTTTGTTGCTCTTGGTTGAAAAATGGGTGTAGTTCAATTTGGTTAACACTTGGCATAACTCCTGTTTCCTTTTCCAAACGCTCAAGATGTTCGGGTAAGAAATTAGAAACACCTATTGAGCGAATAAGTCCCCATTTTTGAGCATCTATTAAGGCTTGCCAAGCTTCTACATACAAATCTTGTTTTGGATTTGGCCAATGAATGAGATATACATCATAATAATCTAGGTTTGCCCGATATAACGATTCTTGGATAGCTAAAACAGCTTTGTCATAAGAATGATAGCGTCCAGGCAGCTTGGATGTAATGATTAATTGATCCCTTGGAGTGGAGCTTCTTCGAATCGCTTCGCCGACAGTCCCTTCGTTTTCATAGTTGTAAGCAGAATCAATCAAGCGGTACCCGATATCAATCGCATGCTTAATGGCATTTACTCCAGCATTTCCTCTCAGACTATATGTACCTAAACCTACTACTGGCAAAGAAAAACCATCATTAAGAGTAATCTCAGGAATAGAAATACTCATCTCAATCGCTCCTTTCTGTATTAATATAAGGTTACCATATATAGGAATTGACTTCATTTTCTATGATTTATCAAAAACTCAATTCTTTGACAATGTTTTCAGTAAAAACCTACAATGAGAGCAAAAAGAATTCGTGGGTTGTATTTTATGAAAAATAAGTTTAAGCAAATAACCATTACTCTTATCGCAGCAATCATTGGCGGTGTACTATTTAGTATTCTCCATATACCGGTCCCATGGCTACTTGGTCCCATGATTGCAGTATTAATCGGTACAAATGCTGTGAAACTCCAATTTGCTTGGCCAAGATCGATTCGAAATACTGGAATGATCATTGTCGGGTATACAATTGGATTATCGATGACGCCATCAGCCTTGCATGAAATGGTATTGCAATTGCCATACATGTTTATGATGACTGTATTTCTATTATTATTTTGTGCTGGAATTGCCTTAGTTGTGTCTAAGTTATCAGATAGTGATTACAGGACGTTGTTATTAGCGAGTATTCCAGGAGGACTTTCACAAATCATTATGTTGGCTGAGGAAACAAAAGGTATAAACCTAGCCATTGTTACTATTACTCAAGTTACTCGTCTCATGATCATCATTATCGTTATGCCGCTACTCGTCTTGATCCCGGTATTTGCGGATTCCGGTCATGTTGCAACTAATTCTGTAATTCCTTCTTTATCTACTGCGACCTGGAATCAATTATTTCCCAATATCGTTATTTTTGCAGTAATATGTATCCTCTTTGCACTTCTAGGTGCAAAAATTAGATTTCCGACCGCTTATTTAATCGGTCCAGCTATTGGAACAGCGATTTTACAGGCGTATGTTTTAAACGGACCGCAATTGCCGTCGACCGTAATTAATGTAGCCCAACTAATACTAGGTACATATGTTGGTTTAATGCTTAAGCCCAATCAGATTTCAAATAAAATAAAGACATTTAGCCTCGCGATTGGAAGTGGGCTTATGCTCGTTTTCGGGGCAATCGGCTTGAGCATGTTGCTGACAAAACTACAGCATATCTCTAATGCAACAGCATTATTAAGCTTGGCACCTGGAGGAATGGATCAGATGGGAATAATCGCACACGCCATAAATGCAGATTTATCCTTTGTATCCGGATACCAGCTGTTTCGAACTTTTTTTATTTTCTTTGCAGTTCCGCCATTAATTAGATTGATTTTCAATGTGGCAGATAAAAGGAAAATAAACCATTTCAGCCGCGAATGAGGGCAATACGCGGCAGAAGTAGACGAACTTCCAGATTCCAGCCGCGATTGATTGCAATACGCGGCCAGATGGGGACAATTCTTCAAAGTTCAGCCGCGAATGGGCACAATGCGCAGTTAGAATTGTATAATTTCTCGCAAAATTCAAATGCAAGGACGAATTGAGGTGAATTCCGGTTTTGGTTAGGTCGACCGTAATTAAATAGTTACTTTTGAAGCTTGTAAGATACATGATAGAACACATCAAGTGCACATTTTTCAATGGGATAACAGATTAGAAATTGATCGCCATTTAGCTGTACGGGACTATTTAAGATTACGTATTCAAGAAGCGGCGGCAAATGGAAAATTAAAGGAGCAACTAGCTATAAAGTTTCCACAAGATATTGAAGGATACAGCCTGGGCAAAGAGGAATTTGTGAAAGGGCTTGAACAAAGAGCTCTTGCGTGGTAAAAAAAATAATAAATTTTAAAAAGCTGCCAAGGATTCTCGACAGCTCAATTTCTAATTTTCTATAGAACATTTTGTACATATTGTTGGTATTTTTCCGCATCCGCTTTTTTACATTCCACGATTAGTTTTGCTCCATCTTCCTCATAATTAGTCGATAAAATTTGACCGTGTTCATTAAAGTAAGAAATCACGTTACCATCTGTATATGGGATGAGAAATTTACATGAGACATAGTCATTGAAAATATGATAACCAATTAGATGTAAACATTCCTCAATACCTTTGCCTGTTTTCGCAGACATATAAACACAATTGTCATGTGTCGGAAAAGGTCCCTCCACAAGGTCGGATTTATTATAGGCGTATATCGTGGGAATATTTTCAACACCTATTTCCTTTAAAACTTTATTTGTAAGCTGTTTTTGTTCTTCGTGATGAGGATTTGAGTAATCAACGACATGAACAAGCAAATCAGCTTCTGTTACCTCTTCAAGTGTTGAACGGAATGCTTTTACGAGATGGTGAGGTAGTTTTTTAATAAAACCAACAGTATCTGATAATAAAAATTCCTTATTATTTGCCAAAGTAATGTTTCTAACAGACGTTTCTAATGTCGCAAATAACATATTCTTTTCAAAAACATATTTTTCCAAACCGATATGATTAAGCATTGCATTCATGAGTGTTGATTTGCCTGCGTTCGTATAACCAACTAAAGAAACAACAGGAATTTCATTTTTACTGCGCTGTTTCCTTTGGATTTTTCGTCTAGTAACTAATTGTTCAAGTTCCTTTGATAAGGCAGCAATCTTGATTTCAATTTTCCTGCGATCGAGTTCCAGTTTTGTTTCTCCGGATCCTCTATTTTTTAACCCAGAACCTCCACCTTGTCGCCCTAATGATTCTCGGCTTCCTATTAGTCTTGGGAGCATATAGTTTAATCTGGCGATTTCTACTTGGAGCTGAGCCTCCTTTGTTCTAGCTCTACTTGCAAAAATATCTAAAATGAGCATCGTACGGTCGATGACTTCACACTCCAACTTAGCTTCTAAATTGCGAATTTGAGAAGGGGAGAGCTCATCATCGAAAATAACGATATTTGCTTCTTTTTCTGCTATTAGTTCGAGTAATTCTTCGACTTTTCCACTTCCTATATAGTACGTTTTATCAAAGTGATGCAGATTTTGCGTAACTTCACCAAGCACAAGAACATCACAAGCTTGTGCTAAATTGCATAATTCCTCCATGGAGTGTGCAAAACTTTCAGCCGTGCTATTTCGATTGACACCTACAACAATGGCTTTTCTTTCCATATGGAATCCCTCCGATTTTATATAATAAAAAAACACAGGTGCTCAGCCTGTGCAAGGATTAGGGGATATAAAGACGCCAAAAAAAACCATCTTAAAATAGAAGATGAATGGCTACATTAGAATCTATGGAAAAACATCCCCAATATTTTTGGACACAAAAAAGGAGAGAATTGTCCCTCCCCTGCATCTTTTATTTGTATTATAAAAATGAGGTTCCCTAAGTAGGCAGACCAATCCCGTTACCCTGCACAGACAGCAGAGCTTTGAACTATTCAATTATCTGTTCAAGTTTTGGAATCGAAGTCTGATAGTTGCCACTTGGAAACCCTCCGTTCATTAAAAGTTGAGTTCATCTTAACATGTGAGAAGAGAAAGGGCAATGTAAAAAAGATAATAAATACGCTACACATAATTTTTGGTTTACCCGGTTCATTTATGTTATGCAACTTTTTTCAGAAATAATCGTCTATTGGTTATAAAAATATTAATCATACATAAATCAATAACGGTTGTTAAAAGGTGGAGTGCTCATATGAAAAGAAACTATTTTTTGCTGTTATTTTTCATTTCGTTTATTTTGTCATTAGGATTTCACCCTTCACTCGCAAATGCCTGCTCATGCGCGGAAATTCCGAGTGTTGAAGATGAACTTGAGCGGTCAAAGGTCGTATTTATTGGTAAAGTTTTAAGCATAAAACAAATAAAAAATTCGAATGGATATGCACCTTATTCCGTTCTATTCGATGTATCGTCCGTATGGAAAGGACCTAAACATTCGGAAATCACCATTTTGACAGGACTGGGTGGTGGCGACTGTGGGTTTGAATTTAAAGAAGGAGAGGAATATTTGGTCTATGCAAATGAATCAACTATGTATGGACCCGATTCATTGGTGACAACCATTTGTAATCGCACTAACATATTGAGTTCGTCCCATGGTGATTTAGAAAAACTTGGTGAAGATCTTCCTCCAAATGGAAAAACTGAAATTAATGAAAGTTCATCTCCGAATGAATCCGGAATTGGTGATAAACCATATGAAAACGCTGATTCAACTGAAAAACAGGAAGGAAATTATCTTCTCATTTGGGGTATCACATTGCTTATCCTAGTAATTGCTTTCGCATTTATTATAAAAAAATACAAAGGTAAACGAGGAGGTTAGTCTGAAATGAAATTGGTGCGAACGCCCAATCAATAATACGCAAAATAATACATTGGGTAACTAATAAGTGAAGAAAAATCTTCTCACATTCATGAATAAAAGAGAATGTTTCCCATAAGAAAACACCATTTATTGTTTGTTATTTCCTTTTATCCCCATAATAAGACTTACGACAATTGAAAGTGCCGTCAAGAATATTACATAGAGAAAAAGTGTACCTTTAAAAATTGTAGTAGCCAATACTGAAAAAATAATAAAAAATATTATTGGGGTTACATACCATTTTTTCAGCAATATATATCCGACAATTGAAATGATGAAAACAATAGCGGGTAGCATTGAAAATACTAAAATACCTTGCATTCGTTTCTCCTTTTTTAAATGGTTAATGAGCTTTTATGTGAATGTTTTTAGAAAATCACTTTTTTTATCCATATTCATGTTATGAGAAGGTAGATAGTATACATTATTATAGCCAGAGATATATTCATCAACCATGGTATTGTCCCGATAAAAACTTCAGTAGATGCACGATCAAACCATTTTAAAAGGAAAAGTAGACATGTAAGACTAGCAAGAAACCTAGTCTATGACTTTTACTAATGACTCCAATAACAATTGATCCTGCTACAATGACTACTAATAAAATATAATACAGGTTTACAACTTCTTGTATACTCACAGCTATTTCTCCAAATAAACTACTAAATATATCTGTATGTTTTCAATATTTTATGGACATCACCATTTAATTCTTCAATAAAATAAAAATACCCTTTAAATTTTCAAAAAATAAAAACTACAACAAGTTATATGGTAATATTAAGGGAAAAATGGGGGTGGAAAAATATGGTCGGCAGATATTTAGCTATGTATATATCTATTGGTGGAATTGCTGGCCTTTTTTTCGGAGGAATATGGGAAGGAATCGCTGCAATGGTATTAATTTATATTGCTCAGAGATTAGAGTATCTTACCCGAATCTATGAAAATAGAAAATAAAAGCTTCAAAGTA
>NZ_JAIAZY010000047.1 GCF_019459225.1 Bacillus sp. IITD106 | reverse complement strand
ATGGGTCCTAATAGGAATCCCCTTCCTCAAAAATCCATTGGGATTTTAGGTGGGTTCAGTTCAATTGAAGACTTTGCTATGTTAGATTTGATTTCGGATGGACGTGCTGAAATCATAGCAGGCCGAGGAGCTTTTTTGGAATCTTTTCCCCTTTTTGGATTTGACACTAATGACTACGATGCATTATTTGAAGAAAATTTGGAGCTGTTTTTAAAAATAAATGATAGTGAGAGGATTTCATGGTCTGGTCGCTTTCGCTCGCCATTAAAGAATGCTGAAATCGCTCCTCGTCCATTACAAAAATAAGTTGCCACTCTCGGTTGGTGTTAGTCGTAGTCTAGAAAGTGCAGCTCATGCAGGTTCTTTAGGGGTTGGATTGGCGATGGTAATTCTCGGTGGAGAGCCAAGTTTGTTTAAGCCTTTGGTTGACATCTACCGAATAGCTGGCATGGCATCGGGACATCACGATCAACTAAATATAAGCGTAACAGGACATGGGTATATTGCAAAGACAACGGAACAGGCAAAGGATGAATTTTACCCATTTTACTCCAATTACTGGACTAACTTAAACCGCCAGCATGGAAATAGTTTTAAGATGACACGAGGAGACTTCGAAGAAAAGACGAGTCCAGAGACAGTCATGTTTATTGGAAGTCCGCAGCAAATAGTTGAAAAAATTCTTTATCAATATGAATTATTCGGACATAGATGGTTCATGGCTCAGATGGACATAGGAGGAATCCCGTTTATGAATGTAGCGAGGACCATTGAGCTTTTAGCCACGGAAGTAGCTCCTGTTGTCCGAAAAGAGATTAATAAAAAGTAAGTTTTTTGGGCGAAAAATTAAAGAGGGGAATTCCCCTCTTTTTTTAAATGAGTATTTATTTACTTGAAAAAGATTTAACAGCAATAATTAGTTTGAAATCCATAAGGATAAGAAGGAGTATCGTACTTATAAGTTGAAGTTAAAGTCAATAAAGATTTGTTACAAGTATTACTCAAAGAATGATAAGGGGGCATTTTGATGTCGCATGAAAAAAACAATGAGGCATACTCTCATACATTTGAATGGAGCGGAAGTGAAATTAAGTATATAGATGAAATAAAAATAGATTCATGTAATCATGTTCTAATAGGCAGGTACGGTGGAAATTCGAGTGCAGGTGCTCATAAAAATGAAGACGGTGCACTGGTTTGGACAGGTTCAGATTGGGAATTATCCATGATTTTAGATGGTCATCATAGCTCAGAAAGTGTTGACCTTGTCATTCAAACGATTCAGAAGGAATGGCACCATATTTCGGAGATTTTGAGTAAACCGATTAAACATGTATTTTCATTATTGGAGAGTCATTTACTTTCAGTCTTTCAATCATCCGATTTCATTCATGCATGTGAAAATGTTAAAGGAGAAACAGCCTGCCTCATAAGTGTTCGAAAGGAAAATTATCTTTGGTGGTTTTCGATTGGGGATTGTGTATTGTATTTGTTCCACGAGGAGCTGCACAAATTAGGGCAATATGCGATGAATCAACGGCAATTTTACGAGTGGATTGGCTTTGTCAATACTTTTTCGCTGCCAGTCCCATGTTATACTTCTGGCGTAAGGGGACTGAGGAAAGGAAGAAACGTAATTCTAATGCTGACGGACGGAGTATTGGAATGTGGGAAGGAATATTTTCAAAACGCAAGGAACATATATAATGAACTTACGGATGAAACGAAATTAGAAACCGGCTTAAAGAACATATTACAACATGTTCATGAAAATCTAGGCAGTGATAGTGCGACTATCATTTGTTGGGAATACAACAACCCATGTTCTGCACAGTATCCAAGTGATCTACCAAATAGGAGTGAATAGAATGTATGAGTTTAATGAAGGAAAAATAGCTAGGAATGAAGATTCAACTATCAACTATACTTGGATTTGCGGAAAAGAGAAAAATAACAGTATCTGCATTATGTTGCCAGGGCTAGGGTATACAAATCAGCGACCGCTTTTTCATTATGCAACAAGTGTGTGTATGAATGAGAATGTCGATGTTTTTCACATTAATTATAATTACTTAGAAAATGAAGCTTTTAAAAAAATGCAGCACGACGAGCAGGATCAATGGATATATGAAGATGTGAAATCTGTGGTGGGAACAGTTCTTAAAGATATCAAATATGAAACGTATTTTATTTTAAGTAAATCGATTGGAACCATTCCTATGGCATATGAATGGAATGAGAAAAACTTTATTAGTGGACAAAATACATATGGAATCTGGTTAACGCCGCTGATAAAAGATGAGTTTGTATATAATGCTCTTTCAAAAACAGTAATTCCTTCTCTTTACGTAATAGGAACGGATGACCCTCATTATAGCGAAGAACTTATCGCTTCCATTAATGAAAATTCTGCCGTTACAGGGCTTGTCATCCCGAATGCCGATCATGGGCTTGAGGTAAAAGGAGATACCCGAACATCAATAAATATTGTTAAAGATGTGATGATCTCTATTGAGAAATTCATAAGAGAATATAAAAGATAAAATAATGGGGAGATGGAATTACATCCAATAACCGTAATAGAAATTTTCTTTTCAAGTATTTTTATCATATCATTGTTCATTATCGTTATTTTTTTGCCTAAAAGGTTTAAAAAAACGGGGTTGTATATTGCCAGTTTAGTAACGGTCTTGCTACTTATATTCTTTGCTGTCCGCCCTTTCGTTCACGATTATCAGTTTTCAAATAAGAAGGAATACTTAAATGCTTACCTAATGGAAAAATATTCAAATGAAAAGTGGGAAATAACGAAGCTAGAGGGTAGACAATATAATAGAAATAATTTGTGAGTAAAATTTGAAGATGAAAATGATTAGACTTATTTGTACATTGTCAAAGATAGAAAGAAAATTTGCCAAGGTGGATACATTCTCCCTGAAGATAAGTTTTCAAAAAAAAGGTAAACATTTGGAAAGCAACGTTTGTAAATAAATGATTTTTCGGTGAGAACAATCAAACAAAAAACCACCTAAAGTGGTTTTTAATCCCGCATTCCTCCCGCCTCTCGGGAAGTCATTGCACCTTGTCCTTCGCTGACATCTTTTTGAATTTCTTGTTTAACTTTTTGTGCATCAGTTCCGGCAAAGTTTGGCTTCGTCATTGAACCAGCTTTCGCTTTAGATGGTTGATTTTGTCGCATACAAGCCCTCCTAAATTATTGACGTAACAATCTTATTATTTACAAAAAGGCATCCAGTATTCGTATGAAATGTTATTTACAAGACTAGTAAAAAGAAATGGGGGAAGTGCTAAATGAGTTGGAACTACAATGATGAGCAGGATAGAAGAATCTTGGAAGTTATACTGGATTTGGAAGATGAATTAGATATATTAAAGGCATGGAGAACTCGAATAACGCAAGTGGTTAAATTTCATTTTACAGCTAAAATAGTTGAATTCCAGGAAAAAAACTCAATTGTTCAACAAGGCGATTTATTAAAGATCCATTCAATAGACAGTATCGATGACAAGTATGGAATTATTGTACATACAAGGCTTGGAAGGAAGAAAGTTTATTTTCCATTATGTGATTTAGAAGCGATTGATTTGGATGAAGAGGGAAGACAAGTCATAGATGATTATGCGGTTTGGTTCGCGAATAGATAACTTGGAGAATCAAAATGATATATAATATATGGAGAACAATCCAACTTAAAAGAAGGAGATGATTCTTGTGCTCATACCTAAGAAAGAAGGACAACCTATCAATTACGATATTTATGAAAAATTCACACCGGCAGAAAATAAATTGGAAGTAATGGATGGTGTATTTCTTCCTTTCAATAATGAAAGGGAAAAAATGCTGCTTCTTTGTTTGTATAATATGGGCTTACAGAATTTCGTTGATATTCTACCAAATGAATCGAAAGAAGTACTAAAGGAATTAATTTACAAGTGAAATTTGAAAATGAGAGAGAGTGGATTTACATGTACCTTGTCAAAGATAAAAAGAACATTTGCCAAGGTATTTGGAGCCCTCCTGAGGGAAATATCTAGATGCGGGTAGACACTATGAACTAACCGATTGTAATAAGTAATAACTAGATGAATTCTCTTAAAGTTCTTGGAATCTATTGATAAAGGAAGAATGCTATTATATATTTGAATAGAAAAGATGAACGCTTTACTTGTAATAATACGTAGAGAATGTCGATTATTTTGAACTAAAAAAGTAAGCGTTATCAGTTTTTTTGCTGTTTAAGGTAAGCGCTTAACCAAAATCACGAGGTGAATTCTATGAAAAAAGTAAATGTTGGAATTATTGGTGCAGGGAGGATTGGTCAGTTACATGCAGACAATATGCTGCGATCCAATGTAATCAATCTGAAAGTAGTGGCTGATCTCCATATTGACCATTTAAAAGGTACTCATTTCGAGCAGCAAATCCCGCTAATTACGACTGACCCAGAAAAAATATTTGCAGATTCAACGATTGATGCCGTCTTTATTTGTTCATCCACTGATACGCATGTTGAATTCATTAAAGCTGCAGCAAGTGTTGGAAAACACATTTTCTGCGAGAAGCCAATTAGTTTTAATATTGAAGAAACGAGAGAGGCACTAAAAGCAGTGAGGGAAGCTGGAGTCAAGCTTCAAGTTGGCTTCAACCGCCGATTTGACCAACATTTTCGCAAAGTATTTGAAACCGTTAGAGCAGGAATAGTTGGAAATCCCCACATTATAAAAATTACATCACGAGATCCACAACCTCCACATGAAGAATACATTAAACGTTCTGGCGGCATGTTCATGGACATGACGATTCACGATTTTGATATGATTCGCTACTTATCAGGAAAAGAAGTAGTAGAAGTATCCGTAAAAGCTGCAAATCTAGTTGATCCCATTTTTGAAAAATACAATGATGTCGACACTGCCATCACAACTCTTACATTTGAAGACGGCTCGCTCGGTGTTATCGATAATAGCCGACAAGCGATGTATGGCTATGATCAGCGAATTGAAGTGTTTGGCGACATAGGTGTTGCCTTCGCCGAAAATGAAAGATATACGAATGTTCAAATTGCAACAAAAGATTCCATCCTCTTAGATCATCCTAAATTTTTCTTCCTAGACCGTTATAAAGCGGCATTTATGTCTGAAATACACGAATTTGCTCAAGCAATCATTGAAAATAAGGAGATTTCATGCAGCGGTGAAGATGGCTATAAGGCTGAATTAATTGCACTTGCCGCTAAACGATCAGTGAAAGAAAATCGTTCAGTACTTTTATCAGAGTTGGAAAAGGAGGATTTACTTGTCTAAATTACTTATTAAACCACAGGAGCGTAATCATGAAGGGAAAATTTTGCACGTCTCACCGGAATCCGCAAATTGGGAATATGTTGGCTTTGAAGTCTATTCCTTGAAGGAAGGGGAGGAATTAACGAAACAAACCGAAAAAAATGAAGTGTGCCTTGTGTTATTAAGCGGAAAGGCGGACGTACATACAGAAAAAGAAACGTTTCCCAATATTGGAGAGAGAATGAGTGTTTTTGAAAAAATCCCCCCTTATTCTGTGTATGTTCCGAACGGTGACTCTTATACGGTGAAAGCCTTGACTGATTTAGAGTTGGCTGTTTGTATGGCCCCCGGAAAAGGTAATTACCCGGCAAGATTAATAGCACCAGAAGATGTGGGCCAAGAGGATCGCGGTTCTGGGAAAATGAGCCGGAAGATCCACAATATTTTACCTGAGCAAAAAGAAGCTGATAGTTTGCTAGTTGTGGAGGTTTTCACACCCGATGGGAATACATCCAGTTACCCTCCACATAAACATGATGAGGATCGCTTGCCGCATGAATCATATTTGGAAGAAACATATTACCACGAGATTAATCCGTCTCAAGGTTTTGTTTTTCAAAGAGTTTACAATGATGACCGAAGCCTAGATGAAACAATGAGTGTGGAACATCGCAATGTTGTGCTAGTCCCAGAAGGGTATCATCCAGTATCTGCTGTTCCTGGCTATGAGTCCTATTACTTAAATGTGATGGCCGGACCAAATCGGACTTGGAAATTCCATAATGACCCGGATCATGAGTGGCTTTTTCCAAAAAAATAGAAAGGATGATAAATAGTGTACAATTTGGATTTTAAACAAGAGCGGTCTCTTGATCTAATTGGGATTGGAAGACTTTGTATTGACTTAAATGCTGATCAATTCAACCGTCCAATGGAAGAAACGTCATCTTTTTCAAAATATGTTGGGGGTTCGCCTGCTAATATTACGATCGGTGCCTCGAGATTAGGCTTAAAAACAGGGTTTATCGGAAAAGTGGCTGACGATCAAATGGGTCGATTCATCGTTCAATATTTAAAAAACAATGATATCGATACTTCCGTTATTTCAGTAGATCAAACTGGTGCTGTAACGGGGCTTGCTTTTACAGAGATTAAAAGTCCGGAAGATTGCAGTATTTTAATGTATCGAGATAATGTTGCAGATTTAAAATTGGAGACTGCCGAGGTCTCCGAAGATTATATTAAACAATCTAAAGCTTTGCTCGTCTCTGGTACTGCGCTGGCGGCAAGTCCTTCAAGAGAAGCAGTCTTTCTAGCTTTGGATTACGCAAGAAAAAATAATGTCGTCGTCATTATGGATTTGGATTACCGCCCTTATACATGGAAATCTCCACAGGAAACAGCGGTTTACTATAATTTAGCGGCGGAAAAATGCGATGTCATCATTGGTACGCGTGAAGAATTCGATATGATGGAACAATTTGAAGAAGATTTTAACAAAGATGATCAAAAAACAGCAAAGAAGTGGTTTGATTACCATGCAGAAATCGTGGTCATCAAGCATGGTTCGGAAGGATCAATCGCCTATTCAATAAATGGAGATTCTTATAAAGGCGGTACATTCAAAACGAAAGTATTGAAGACGTTTGGGGCTGGGGATGCCTATGCGTCAGCCTTTATTTTTGGATTGATGAATGGTTGGGATATACCAAAAGCGATGGAATATGGAAGTGCTTCAGCGGCGATTGTCATTTCCAAGCATAGCTGCTCAGATGCGATGCCAACAAAAAATGAAATTGATGAATTTATGGCAGAGGCAATTGCGATTGATTAATTAGACTGGAGGTTTTGAAAATGATTTTACAAAATTATATTGGCGGGGAATGGGTGGATGCTAGCACGGAGAAAACGGAGATTGTTTATAACCCAGCCACAGGTGAAGAACTTGCACAGGTGCCAATTTCATCGGGGGAAGATGTAGATGCAGCGGTACAAGCAGCTGCAAAAGCGTTTGAGACATGGAAAGAGGTTGCGGTTCCAAGACGCGCTCGCATTCTTTTTAAATACCAACAACTTTTAGTAGAACATTGGGACGAGCTAGCAAAGCTCATAACGAAAGAAAACGGCAAAAATTTTGCCGAAGCTCATGGGGAAGTGTTGCGTGGAATCGAGTGCGTTGAATTTGCTGCCGGAGCCCCAACCTTAATGATGGGAAAGCAATTGCCATCAATTGCAACGGAGCTTGAATCCGGAGTTTATCGCTATCCGCTTGGAGTTGTCGGAGGAATAACCCCTTTTAATTTTCCGATGATGGTTCCGTGCTGGATGTTTCCAATGGCGATCGTAGCAGGAAATACGTTTGTTCTCAAACCTTCTGAAAGGACGCCATTACTTGCAAATCGACTAGCAGAGCTTTTTGAAGAAGCAGGGTTGCCTAAAGGTGTATTGAATATCATTCATGGAGCGCACGATGTCGTCAATGGATTATTGGATCACAAGGACGTCAAAGCAATTTCATTCGTCGGTTCACAACCAGTTGCAGAATATGTATATAAACGAGGAACGCAAAATTTAAAACGAGTTCAGGCATTAGCTGGTGCAAAAAACCATTCCATCGTATTAAAAGATGCCAACTTGGAAAATGCCGCAACACAAATTATGAATGCTGCATTCGGGTCCGCTGGTGAGCGTTGCATGGCGGCTTCCGTTGTAGCTGTTGAGGAGACGGTAGCTGACGAGTTTATCGATATTTTATTGCAAAAAACAAATGACATAAAAATGGGCGATGGATTGGATGAGGGTGTTTTCCTCGGTCCAGTTATTCGCGAGCAGCATAAAGAAAGAACGTTGCGATATATAGAAAAAGGTATACAAGAAGGAGCCCGTATCGTTCGCGATGGACGAAAGGACCAAGTGAATGGAGACGGCTATTTCGTAGGGGCGACTATTTTTGACGAAGTCACAAGTGAAATGAAAATTTGGCAAGACGAAATTTTCGCTCCAGTATTGTCGATCGCTCGAGTTAAAAATCTTGAAGAAGCTATTGAGCTTGCCAATCAATCACGTTTTGCTAACGGTGCATGTATCTTTACGAAAGACGGCGGGAATGTCCGTCAGTTCCGTGAAACAATCGATGCAGGCATGCTCGGAGTCAATATTGGAGTACCAGCACCAATGGCATTCTTCCCATTCTCAGGGTATAAGGATTCTTTTTATGGAGATTTGCATGCAAATGGAACAGATGGAGTTGAATTTTATACGCGAAAGAAAGTTATTACTACGCGGTGGGTTTGAGTCTATAACGTATTCGAGATGAAAATGACCTTAAAGAGGAATCGATGACTTATTATTCTCGTTGAAGCCGTGCTAGAAGAAGATTTGTTCGAGAATGATGTGTTAATTCTTGATGAAAATGGGCCGAAGGAAAATTTGGTCGAGAATCCCTTGTTAATTCTCGATGAAAATGGGCTGAAGAAAAATTTGGTAGAGAATACCTTGCTTATTCTCGGTGAAATTGTTCTGGAAGAAGAACTGACCGAGTATCCGGATTTAACTCTCGACGAAGTCTTGCAGGAAGGTAAAGGTCATCAATCGGGCCATTGGTGCCCTTCACGAGATAGTTTTCGGTAGCGAAGGTCACCAATCCGATTATTGATGCCCTTCACGAGTTTGTTTTCTATTGCGAAGGGCAGCAATCCATCTATTGGAGTCCCTCACACGTTAGTTTTCGGTAGCGAAGGTCACCAATCCATCTTTTGGGGCCCTTCACACGTTTGTTTACGACGATGAAGGTCACCAATCTGGCTATAGGAGCCCTTCAGGTGTAAATTTCGATAATAATGGCCACCAATCTAGTTCATAACGCGTGGTTAACGCTAGTTATGGAGGCTATCTTGGAAACTCGAATCTATGGCTTATTCGTGATGAAATATGATTATTTGAAATACTATGGTCTGAATATGAGCACTATCTACTCAAGCCCTATTTTAAAAAATGAGGTGATCTTTTTGAAACTGACAACGGCTCAAGCTTTGATTAAGTTTTTGAATCAGCAATATATGGAAAGAGATGGCAAGGAGCAAAAGCTTTTTAAAGGAATTTTTACGATTTTTGGTCATGGAAATGTTCTAGGGATGGGGCAGGCGTTGGAAGAGGATAGTGGTGATCTGGAAGTTTATCAAGGTCGGAATGAACAAGGAATGGCCCATGTGGCGACGGCGTTTGCGAAACAAAAACGTCATGGTCAACTAATCGCTTGTACTTCATCTGTCGGTCCCGGATCAGCGAATATGGTGACAGCTGCAGCGACAGCAACCGCAAATAATATTCCATTACTTTTATTAACAGGTGATACGTTTGCTACCCGGCAACCAGATCCAGTCCTCCAACAAATCGAACAATCTTATAATCTAGGAATCTCTACGAATGATGCGTTCAGGGCTGTCAGTAAATATTGGGATCGAATCAACCGTCCTGAGCAATTGATGAGCGCTATGATCAATGCGATGCGGGTATTGACGAATCAAGGAGATGCTGGTGCTGTTACGATCGCTCTTCCACAAGATGTTCAAGGAGAAGCATATGATTTTCCGGAATCCTTTTTCAAAAAACGTGTGTACTCCATTAATCGAATGAAACCAACTGATCGAGCCTTAAATGAAGCGATCGAATTAATCAAAGCCAAGAAAAAGCCTCTCATCATCTGCGGCGGAGGTGTCCGTTATTCTGAGGCGGCAAGCACTTTACGTGACTTTGTTGAAACTTTCAATATTCCTTTCGCTGAAACTCAGGCTGGAAAAAGTGCGATCGAAAGTACGCACACGCTTAATTTAGGAGGAATCGGTGTCACGGGAAATGCAGCTGCAAATACTATAGCCAAATCCGCAGATTTAGTCATTGGGATTGGAACAAGATTTACCGATTTTACGACTGCTTCAAAACATCTATTTCAATCAGAAAATGTTGATTTTATCACGATTAATATATCTGAATTTCATGCAGGAAAACTAGACGCTACCCAAGTTGTTGCCGATGCGAAAACAACTTTGGAGGCACTAGCAGAGAAGTTAAAAGAAGCAGGGTACAAAAGCTCATATGACGATGAAATAAAAACGGCAAAAGAAACTTGGCAAGCTGAATTAAAAAGACTAAGTGAAACAAATTATAAAGCAGAGGATTTTAAACCTGAAGTGGCGGGTCATATGGATGACACTCTCGATGAATATGAAGATGTTTTTGGTTCTTGCCTCACACAAACAGCGGTTATCGGTGCCATCAATGAAACGATTGATGACGATGCGATTGTCGTCGGATCTTCTGGTAGTTTACCAGGAGATCTACAAAGAATGTGGGTGAGTAAAACGCCAAATACATACCATATGGAATATGGTTATTCTTGTATGGGGTATGAAATTTCTGGTGCACTAGGTGCAAAAATGGCGGCTCCTGACCAAGAAGTGTATGCATTTGTTGGGGATGGCAGCTATTTAATGCTTCATTCTGAATTGATTACGAGTATTCAAGAAAAAAAGAAAATAAATGTGCTACTTTTTGATAATGCTGGATTCGGCTGTATTAATAATCTGCAAATGGGAAATGGAATGGGTAGCTTCGGTACGGAATTCCGTATGCGTGATCAAGAAACAAACAAGTTAACTGGACCGATTATGCATATTGACTATGCTCAAAGTGCCGCGGGTTATGGCGTCAAAACATATACAGCTAGAACACTGGAACAGTTAAGGGATGCATTGGAAGATGCAAAAAAACAAACCGTTTCCACGTTGATCGATATTAAAGTACTTCCGAAGACAATGACAGACGGGTACGGAGCGTGGTGGCATGTCGGCATAGCGGAAGTATCGAAAAAAGAATCCATCCAAGCAGCATTTTTAGAAAAAGAAAAACAACGTAAAAAAGCAAGACAATATTGAGAGGGGTAGTCGTTATGTTTGATGCAAGTACAGTAAAGCTAGGGATTGCTCCAATCGGTTGGACGAACGATGATTTACCAGAACTGGGCGGGGAAAATACGTTTGAACAATGCATTAGTGAGATGGCACTCGCTGGATTTTCTGGTACAGAAGTGGGTAACAAATATCCTAGGGAAATCCCAGTATTGAAAAAGGCACTCCATTTACGAAATTTAGAAATTGCAAGCGCGTGGTTCAGCGCCTATTTAACGACAAAACCGTATGAAGAAACGGAAAAAGCGTATATTGAGCATCGAGACTTTTTACATGAGATGGGTGCAAAAGTTATCGTTGTTTCTGAACAAGGGCACAGCATTCAAGGAAATATTAGCACACCATTATTTGCGGAAAAGCCTATTTTTACAGATGAGGAATGGGTGAAACTTGCTGAAGGATTAAATAGATTAGGAGAACTCGCCAAAGAGAAAGATATGAAACTCGTCTACCACCATCATATGGGAACTGGTGTGCAAACAACGGATGAAATTGATCGATTAATGGACATGACGGATTCAAATCTCGTTTTTCTTTTATATGACACTGGCCATCTTTATTTTTCAGGCGAGGATCCACTAGCTGTTTTGGAAAAACATTTTCCTAGAATCAAGCATGTTCATTTAAAAGATGTTCGTCTCGAGATTGCGAGACAAGTTAAACAAGAAGGCCTTAGTTTTTTATCAGGAGTAAAAAAAGGGGTATTTACTGTACCTGGAGACGGAGCTATCGACTTTAAACCGATCTTTCAATTGTTAGCTAAGTTAGAGTATAAAGGCTGGATGATTGTTGAAGCAGAGCAAGATCCCGCACAGGCAAATCCACTTGAATATGCTTTAAAGGCGCGTAATTTCATAAAAGAGACAGCAGGGCTTTGACGTCTATTATTAGTAAGAATGTAAGGAAATGAGGCAGCTAGGATGAAGCCAACTATTTATGATGTGGCGAAAGCGGCAGGTGTATCAATTGCCACAGTTTCGAAGGTACTGAATAACACTGGAAATATACGCGATTCGACTAGAGAAAAAGTAAAACAGATAATGGAGAAGCTTAATTACCAACCAAGCTTGATGGCTTCGGCATTGACTGGGAAGGGGACAGAAACACTTGGTCTTGTAGTACCTGATATTTCCAATCCATTTTTCTCTGAAATGGCAAAAACGATTGAGGATCGCGCCCATGAAAGTGGCATGAGTGTTATCATTTGCAGTACGGATGAAAATACAGAAAAAGAAAAGAAATACATTGAATTATTGCAAAGAAAACAAGTTGATGGAATGATTGTCGCTTCAAGTTTCCATGATATGGAGATATTAAAAAGAGTAGTCGACCAAAAAACATCACTTGTCATGTTAACACAAGATGATGCGGGTCTTGGTGTGACATCGATTTCAGTGAATGATTTTAAGGGAGGATTTGAAGCGACATCCCATCTTATTTCCGCAGGACATCGAGATATCGTAATGATAGCCGAATACGCCAAAAGTAGTAAATTCAGGATCAACGGCTATTTAGAAGCATACAAGGAATACGGTATAGAAACAAGTGAAGAAAACATTTATAGAACAATTGCTTCAATCGAAAATGGAAGAGAAGTCTTCAGAAAAATTGTTCAAAGAGGGAAAGTCCCGACTGGTATCTTTGCATGCAATGATCTTATTGCAGTAGGAGTTATTCAGGAAGCAAAAGAAATGGGATTAAAAATTCCAGATGATTTATCAATCGTAGGATTCGATAATACAATTTTAGCAACGACAACTGTTCCAGGTTTAACGACAATCGCACAGCCCATCACCGAAATGGGAAAAAGAGTTGTTGATGTCATCATTAGAGAAATCAAAGAGAAGAATCAAACAAAAGAACGAATTTTATTTAAACCAGAATTGATAATTCGGGGAACGACAACATTTAATAGAAGATGAGTAGTTATCAAATCCGAATTAAATCGATAAAAAATAAGTAGAGCCCCTCGTAAAAAAGAGGGGCTTAAAAATTGAAATAGTATTATTTGGCGATTATATTTCTGCGATGTCGGATTTTATAAATGAGCATCGCCCCTACATTAGCTGGCATATTTAATAAATTTCCCTGCATGTTGAATCTTAATTCCTGTTCTTCAAAACTCATCGACTCGTTCCATTCATTATGATGCTTCCCGGATTCAAGTAAAAATTTCTTTTCTTCAACTAAACTTCGATAACGAACAATTGTCATCACGATATAGTACAAAGCCAGCACGCCTAGGATAAGTAACCATTCCACGATACATCGCTCCTTTTCATCATTTTCCTTGGAAAAATAACGGGACGTCGCATTCCATCTTTATAATATTAATACGAAGAAAATTAATAAAAGTTTCATTAAAAGATATGTTAATGGTGTCTCTATTAAATGTTCATGCTCCATATGAGTGAAGTTAAAAGGGAATGAGAGAAAAAATGTGAATATCGAGTCAGATATCGATGTTTCTGATATAGAAAACCATTTAAGCTGTTGACTCTTGCTGTGTGAGTATTAATAGTAAGGCGAGAGGGAAAATGAGAAAATTGTAAGAACAAATGATATCATAAAACGAAAGGATGTCTTTTAATTTTAATAACAGCAAAGTGAAAGGAACTTGATGAGCGAAATGAATTTTCAACGTGATGTAAAAGACCATTGGTACGTTAAATACAATGAAAATGGTTATCCTCATGTTCAACAAGGCTGGGTGCTTCCACCAGAACGTAAGGAAGAATTTGATCCATTCATTTTAATGGCGGATGATTGGTTTAAGCGTGGTACTTTTTCTGACCACCCGCATCGTGGCTTTCAAACGATAACGTATGTGATTGATGGTAGACTCGAGCACATCGATAACCATGGTGGACATTCCATCTTAGAAGCAGGAGATGTCCAATATATGAATGCTGGATGGGCAGCGAGACATGCAGAAGAAGTAGTTGATGACGACCTCATTCATACACTGCAATTGTGGCTAAATCTCCCTAAGCATTTGAAAAATACGAAAACAAGCTACCAGAATATTTATGTGGAGGATGTTCCGGTTGTCCCTTTTAATAATGGCAATCTAAAGGTGTACTCTGGAAAAATAGCTGGAGTTACCGGGCCTATGAATAGTCTTGTACCAATTACGATGACGGAAATATCTTTCAAAGAGGCAGGAGTTTATACACACGTCCTACCTGAAAATCACAATGCCTTTCTAGTTGTCCGTTCTGGTGAAGTGGAAATTGGTACGTCAAAAATTAAGCTAACAAAAACGGGTGTCGCGACCCTTACGTATAAAGAAGATGGATCAGAACAGGATAGTGAATTAGTCATCAAGGCTAATAATCGTGCAAAATTACTTGTTTATTCTGGAGTTCCATTGAAAGAAGAAGTAGTCGCCTATGGTCCGTTTGTAATGAACACGATGGAAGAAATCAAGCAAGCTTTTCGCGATTTCCATGACGGAAAATTTGGACCTCCGGCAAAATAAGTTAACAAAAAATCTTTACAATCCAAATTATTTAATATAGAATTTCTATATACCTAATAAAACTAGGTAGGTGAAAATATGTTTAATCGCGAATTGGTAAAAGGGAGTACTGCTCTTTTACTGCTTCAGCTACTGAATGAGCGCGATATGTATGGATATGAGCTTGTAAAAGAACTTGAAAAACGGAGCAGCAACGGAATTTCTTTTAAAGAAGGTACGTTGTATCCAGCACTTCATAAGCTCGAAAAGCAAGGATACATCGAATGCTATTGGCAGGAGCAGGACAAGGGACCAGCAAGGAAGTATTATCATATAACCGAAGAAGGAAAAGATATGCTTCTGGAGAAAACGAATGAATGGCACGACTTTGTTTCAGTCATGAACAGGGTAGTAGGGAGAAAAGATCGTGGAACGGTTGAAGAATGACTTTTTAGCGGAACTTTCGGAACTTCTTGCTAATCATCAGGAAAAAGATTCAATCTTAAGAGAATACGATGATCATTTAAATGAGTTCATTAGTGGCCTCTCCAATTCGGTTGATGAGCTTGAAGTCCAGAACCTAATCTACACAACATTAGGGACGCCTAATGAAATTGCGACGATGTGGAAAGAAGAGCTTTCTGTAACACCTAGCAATATGAAATGGCTGTTTATTGCAGTGAATATATTGTTTTTTGGTGGTGGGGCCATCCTTACCCTTGCCCATAATTTATTTGATTGGAATTGGTTAACAACTATATGGAATCGCTTGACCACTTTTCCAATTATCATTGCGTTCATATACTTATTTTTTTGGGCACTCTTAGGCTATGAAATTGGAAGAGGATTTGGTCATAATGGAAAGAAACTACTAAAAAGGACTTTCTTTTTAGCGTTAATTCCAAATATTACTCTGATGATATTAACTATTTTTCAAATTATTCCTCATCAATGGTTTTACCCATTATTGACAGAATCATTTATTGGACTTTGTATTTTGTTCACGTTTCTTTTATATCCGGTTTGCTTGATCAGTTATAAATGGGGGAAAAAAGCTTCAATTTGAGCTTTTTTTTAACCATATACATAGAAAGTCTATATATATAGAATAAGGAGGTAACTTAATGGAAATAAAAATCGAAAAGATAGACTGGTTGTTTTTCATTATGTGTTTTTTAGTAGGAGTTATTGCGGAAGAAGCGTTTTTTCGCTATCAAATCGGTATTTCGTATATCGTGTTTATCGTAGCATTTTACATCATATTTTACTACCGATTTCGAACGTATTCATTTTCCCATCAACGAATTGGATATTTGATATTGATCTCCATATGGTTATTGGCAATTGGTTACTACTTATATGATACAACGCTCTTTTACATGTTAAATATCGTTGTCATCCCAGCACTCGTCATCTTCCATCTTTCCTTAATTACTTCGAAGGAAAAAACAGAATGGAGTAATATTCGCTTTATATTTTTTTCAATCCGACGCGTGTTTGATGGATTAAAGTATAGCGCTATTTTTACCAAATATCTTTCTGGAAAGTTTAAGAAAAGTGTTAACAAAAAGCATTATGACGTATGGGTAAAAATTCTAATTGGACTTATTATATCTGTTCCGTTATTATTTATCATTCTTAATCTTTTAATTTCAGCCGACACTCAATTTGAAAAGCTCATTTCCAACATACCAAGTTTGTTTACATTTAATGGGGAGTACGTTTTTCGTATAATCATTATTCTCATTTGTACGTTCGGATTCTTCGGCTTTATGGAAGGACTTTGGCAAAGAAATACAAATATTGAGCATAAGGAAATAAAGCCGATTACGATGGATGGAATTATCACGATTACGATATTACTTCTCCTTGACTTAGTCTATATACTATTTGTTGCCATTCAATTTAAGTATTTTTTCAGCGGTACACTTGAAGAAGGATTTACTTATGCGGAATATGCGAGACGCGGTTTCTTTGAATTGCTGTTTGTCACTTTGATTAACCTGACTGTCACGACTGGAGTCATTCAATTAACGAACAAGGTTAAAGGATTTTTAAAAAGTGCGATTCGCATAGCTTTAACGATTCTAGTTTTATCGAGTGGAGTGCTTCTTGTTTCAGCATTCATGCGTTTGACAATGTATGAGGATGCGTATGGTTTCACGTTTACGCGGGTGCTAGCGCATTCGTTCATGATTTTCCTAATGGTAATCCTAGCTTACACTTTCATAAAAATCTGGCTTGAAAAACTATCATTATTTCACTTTTATTTTATTGCCTCGCTCATTTATTATGTAGGACTCAACGTCGTTAACATTGACAAGTTTGTTGTTGAACGCAATATTGAACGCTATGAGCAAACGGGAAAAATTGACATCGAATATTTGAGCAGTTTTTCATCTGCGGGACGTTTAGGGTTAATTGAAGTATATAAAAAGAATCCTAATGAACCCGATTTGGAGAGCTTATTAAAGCAGCTGAAGACGGAATTAAGGCCAACACATTCTTGGCAGTCGCAAAATTATACACGAAACAAAGCATATGAAAAGCTGATGGAGTTGGATTTTAGTTCAAAATAATAGGAGGAAGGAAAATGTCTAAATTAGGATCTAGTGCAAGACCAGCAGTATTATTTGTAAATTCAGAGGAAAAGGCAAATGAACTCAATGCTTTATGCGAGGAAATGGGGTGGAAGGTGATTATTAATATTGATCCAGAAAAGCCCGAAGACATTTCAGATTCTCAAAGATTGATGGGGAAAAAGTTAAAAACAAGATAGTCAGAGAATAAATTTATACTCTAAAAATAATGTAAGGAAGAAGTCCGTGGTAAGTCTTCTTCCTTTTTACTAATCTATTTCCCTATGTCAATTGCTGTTCTGCAAATTCGCGATATAACGAGTGAGTTTCTATTAATTCGCGATGTGTTCCGCTTCCTGTTACTTCCCCTTTTTCAATGAAAATAATTTTATCTGCATCAACGATTGTGGAAAGCCTGTGGGCGATGACGAATGTAGTCCTACCCTCCATAAGATGATTCAATGCTTTCTGGACAATTCCTTCTGATTGGCTATCTAAACTTGCGGTTGCTTCATCCATCATAAGGATTTTTGGATCTCGTAAAAACGCTCGTGCAATCGCAATCCGCTGCCTTTGACCTCCAGACAATTTTACCCCTCGTTCGCCGACTTCTGTATCCAAACCATTAGGGAATTCTCTAATAAACTCATCTGCATAAGCCATTTTCGCAACTTCCCAAAGCCGTTCATCAGATATTTCTTGCCAATTTTCTAAGCCATAACATAGATTCTCACGTATAGTTCCGGCCATCATGGCACTTTCCTGTGGTACATAACCGATTTGACTTCGCCACGATTGAATAGACAAATCTTTAATGGAGGTGTCACCAATTCGAATGTCCCCTGCAGTTGGCTCGTAAAATCGTTCCAATAAGCCGAACATCGTTGTTTTCCCACCGCCGCTCGGCCCGGCAAAAGCAATCATTTCACCAGATTGGGCTTCAAATGAAATATTCCGTAGAACTGGTTCATCTTCACTATAGGCGAATGATACATTATCAACCTGGACGGGTTTATTCGTTATATCCATATCTAACCCGTTTTGACCATCCTCTAATGGCAATTCCAAAATATTAATAATTCTTTCCGTTGCTCCTTTTGCCTTTTGTAATTGTGTGAAGAACATTGCGAAGGTGGTGATAGGCATAATGATTTGGAAAAGATAGAGCAGAAAAGCAATGAGAGAACCAGTGGACATTGTTCCACTCGCTACACGCATCCCACCGTATCCAATAATCATCACAATGACGAGCATAATGATAAACTGCATGATTGGTGCTATTAACGCAAAGACACGCGCTTCTTTTAAACCAAAACTAAGTAATTTTTGAATGCCAGAGAGCCCTTGTTTCTCTTCATATTGTTCAGCAGTCGATGCTTTCATTAATCGAATTTCACTAAGCGTTTGCTGAATATGTCCTGTAAAAACGGCCGTTTCATCTTGCAGACCCCGAGATATTTTTGCCATTTGTCGACCAAGTGGAAACATCACCAAGATTGTAATCGGAACGGAAATCAACATCATAAGTGTCATTTTCCAATCCATAATCAATAAAATAGAAACCGCACCAATGATGGAAATAATTCCTGAAATAAATTGCGGAAAATGCTGGGAAATTAATTCTCTTACAATACTTGTATCATTTACGACGCGGCTAACCGTTTCTCCACTTGATGTTTTATCAAAATAGCTGATTGGCAAGCGTATGAGCTTTAACCACATACGATCACGAAGCCTGGCAACGATTTTTTGACCAACTGATGTTAGTAAGTAAAGAGATAATCCACTAATAATTGCTTGAGCGATGAAGGCAACACCTATCGCAATGATGAGTGGAATGCTTAACATAGACAGTGAAAAGCCGTCCACTAAATTTTTTGTAAGAATGGGAACGACCAGACCTGCCATAGTTGTAATTAGACTAGCAATTAATCCGAATGTTAGTGCCAGTTTCGGTATGTTCGTTGATAAAATAAGGGAGATAAAAGGCTTAAGACTATTTTGTTTATTCTTCATGTAGATTGACTCCTATTCTTTAGCAGGGAAAGTAACGATGAAAGTCGTTCCTTCGTTCTGTTTACTTGTCATATTTACTGTCCCGCCATGCATATCAATAATTTTTTTGACAATGGAGAGGCCAAGCCCGCTTCCACTTGTATTTCGATTTCTTGCTTTATCAGCTTTATAAAAACGCTCGAACAGATGGAGCTGATCCTTTTCAGCTATACCTATTCCCGTATCAGTGATTGCAACGGAAAGCTCTCCATTTAGCTGAGAGATATTAATGCTAATGGTTCCCTTATCCGGAGTAAATTTAATCGCATTATTAAGCAAATTCATCCAAACTTGATCTAACAAATCCTTGTCGGCAATAATATTCGTTTTTTCAAAAGATAGATCCAATTCGAGTTCCTTTGCTGACCATTGCGGTTCACATGATAGAACAATATGCTGCAGCTGTTTGTCTAAACGATATTCTTTTAATTCGAAAGGATGTTGTGATGATTCTAAAGATGTCAGTTTAAGTAAATTATCGCTTAGTTTGGATAATCTCTGACTTTCTGCTTCAATAATCGAAAGATAGTGTAATCTTTCATTATGTGAAAGCTGTTCATTTTGTAACGCTCGGGCAAAGCCGCTAATAGAGGTAAGCGGGGACTGAATTTCATGTGAAACGTTAGAAACAAACTCCTGGCGCATTTGTTCCAATTGCCCTAATTCCTTTGACATATAATTAATATTGTCGACGATTTGAGAAAATGGATCATCCTGAAACTTATGCCCTGAAATTTTACTTAATCTTACATTATAATCGCCTCTAGCAATCTGTCTCATCGCATTAATAATGGATTGAAATAATTCTATTTGTCTTTGTCTTTGACGAGAAAATATACGAGAAATAAGAAACATACAGCAGCCGAAAATAAAAAAGCCTAACAAAAAATTAATCAGTTGCATGAGAAAATTACTCAAGTCTATATTTAAATATCGATAAAGAAAATCGGATAAAAAATAGGCGACAGACCAGCAGAGTGACAACAACAGGATAATGGATAAAAAACCGAAAACCATTTTGATGCGAAATTTCATGATTTTATCTCCAATCGATACCCTAATCCGCGAATCGTCTTTATTTGAAAATCATATTGGCCGACCGTAAATCGACCGCGAATTCGCTTTATATGAACGTCTACTGTACGTTCATCCCCCTCGTAATCATAGCCCCAGATTTTTTCGATTAATTGCTCTCTTGTAAAAGTTTTTCCTGGATAATTTGCTAATAAAAAAAGCAATTCAAACTCTTTTCGCGGTAGATCAATTAGGTTGCCATTGTATTTCGCTTCATATGTTTTTCGATTTAAAAGCAGATTGCCAATTTGCACATGTTGAGAAATTGAAATCTGATATCGTTTCAAGAGTGCTTTTACACGAGCGACTAGTTCAAGCGGTTCAAAAGGTTTTACTAAATAATCGTCCGTCCCCATTTCAAATCCTTTTAACTTTTGTGAAGTCTCTCTTTTTGCAGTGAGCATAAGAAGAGGGAAATCATAAAAAGTTCTAATTTCACGACATAGCTCCCAACCATCCATATTCGGCATCATAATATCTAAAATCACCATATCTAGCTGCTCTGAGTCAATAATTGACAAGGCCTCTAGGCCATCAGAGGCTTCATAAATCATAAATCCCTCATTGCGCAAGAGAAGACTTACTAATTCACGAATATATGGATCATCATCAACAATTAAGATTTTTGGCATATAACTTCAATCCTTTTCGTTTACACGTCTATCTAACATAACTAATCTTACAATATATTTATGAACTCAATGTGAACTTTTCTGTGATAATAATTAGCCTTTTCATGTATAACTCTTTTCATTACAGTTTCTTTAATTACGCATACACATTTACAATGATTACTATATCCATATATTATGTTAATAAAGGATGATTTAAAAAGATTGGATTGTTTATATGTCTAAATTTATTAAATGGAATAGTGAAGCTTTGCTTTTTATTCTTTTATTAGGATTTATTTTTTTATCCGCAAGCTTTAACATGACATTTATATATGGGATTTTATTTACTTTTACGAGTATTTTCTTATTTTTAATGTTACGCCTTTTCGGCCTGCCACATGCTGTGATCGCAGGTTTACTTGCCTTTGTTTTTATACCTCACCACTATGCTTATGTAGCTCTACATTCTTTATTAATAATAGAAATTTTATTTGTAGGTGCTTTTTTTCGTAAAGGCAGAAAAGCGAAAATGTTTTTTGTGGATGCTTTTTTCTGGATGACGATTGGTTTCGTTGGAATTTTATTCATTAATCATGCCTATTTGACAGAAAGTTCTCTATATTTTGTCATAAGTAAAACGATTGTTAATGGCTTATTCAATGTTTTAGTTGCGGATATGCTTTTAGCATATGTTCCTTTCTATAAATTCTTTAAAAATAATAAGATTAATCGTAATAATGTTTCTATTCATCAGTTTTTATCGCATATTACATTTATCTCCATCCTTATTCCTTTCTTTTTTAGTGTTGTGGCAAATGTCTGGAATGCAAAGGATTCTTTAGTTCAAGATCATATTAGAGATGTAAAAAAGAGTGTAAATATAATAAACAGTGAAATATCGAAATGGAAAAAGGAAGATTTACAAACTAGTAAGTTACATGATGTGGTTCAACGTTACCAAGCCAATGATTTTGATACCATCATCATCGATGCGAATAATCTTGTGTATGCGTCGACTTCAACGAACATTGCGACTCAAAGTGTATACGATTGGAAAACAAATTTTGATTTATATAAAAAAGAAGAAGATGTCATGGTTATTTTACCAAAAGACGATGATGGCCAACCGTTTCGTAAGTGGAGTAGGGGATATTATATATTTTCAGAAGAAATTGAACCGCTCTCTATGAAAATAATGGTCCAAATACCAATCTCTCAATATCAAAGTATTCTTTATAACATCTTCTTGAAGCAACTTGGATATTCAGCCCTGTTTGCAATTTTCATTATTATGTTTGTACAGAAGGTCAGTGGAATTTTTATGAATAATATTAGACAGCTGACATTGGCAACGACCCATCTGCCTCAAAAACTTGTTCAAAATGAAGCAATTGAATGGCCTCAAGGGCATGTATCTGAGTTGCGGTTGCTTTCCAAAAACTTAAGAGAAATGGCAGAAAAGCTGGGGGAATTATTTCGTGAAAGCAATGAAATGAATAATAAATTGAAGGAGCAGACAGAACAATTAATAGAATCCGAGTTTAGATTAAATCATTTAGCTTTTTTTGACGTATTGACGGGACTGCCTAATCGCAGGCATTTTCAAGATTATGTAAATGGATTAATTTATACTCAACCATCTAAACCATTTGCTGTTATTTTTATTGATATTAATCAATTTAAGCAAGTCAATGATACGATTGGACACACGGCAGGTGACCAACTTCTTCAAATAGTTGCAGACCATCTTCGCATATTCCACAATGAGCGGAGACATATTTTTAGGTTAGGCGGAGATGAATTTGTCATTGTTTTTAGTTTGGAAAAGATAGAAGAAGTACATGAAATGCTTGAGCAATTGCAAAATGAATTTTCATCTCCCTTCACGATTCAAGGCCATTTACTTTATGTGACGGCGAGTATTGGTATAAGCATATATCCTGAAGATGGGGAGGATATTGATAGTCTTGTAAAATGCGCGGATATTGCGATGTATCATTCAAAAGAAAAAGGAGGCACGGTCGCGCACTTCTTCAATGAATCGATGCGGAATAAATATGAAGATCGTCTCCTAATTGAAAATTCATTGAGGCTAGTTGCCGATAAAGGAGATTTTGAGCTATACTACCAACCTAAATTTCAATTTGGCAAAATCACTAGTATGGAAGCATTAATTCGCTGGATTGATCCTGAACTTGGATTTGTTTCACCGGGCACTTTTATTCCTATCGCAGAGGAGATAGGGTTAATCTTACAAATTGATCGGTGGTCCTTAATCCAAGCATGTAAACAAAATAAAGAGTGGCAAGATCAAGGGTATCCCAAAATTCCTATTTCCGTAAACATTTCAGCGAAGCAATTTCAACAAGATTCACTTGTTTCAATGGTGAAAGAAGCGTTGGATGTATCCGGTTTGGCTCCTGAATATATCAAACTAGAAATTACGGAAAGTGTTTTTATAAAGAATTTAGATTATGTTGCCAATATTGTGAAGCAGTTAAAGGAAATTGGTGTCAAAATATCGATTGATGATTTTGGAAAGGGCTATTCCTCTTTATATCCATTATTACAGCTGCCAATCGATGAAATTAAAATTGACCGCCAGTTTATATCCGATATCGATCAGATGATGAAAAAGTCGCGATTAGTTCAGTCGATTCTTAGCATGGCAAAAGGACTGCAACTTAATGTTGTGGCGGAAGGAATCGAAACAATTGGCGAAAGAAATACATTGATGCAAATGGGCTGTGATGAGCTCCAAGGTTATTTGTTTAGCCCGCCTGTTAACGCCCAAGAAATGGAAACGCTGCTATCTGAATATCTATCAAAAAAATATACATGAAGCTGAAACGAAAATGCTGTCTTTATAGAAAAGTTTTAGACAGCTTCTTTGTTTTAATCGGAAAGATTTTCCCATGTGAACTAACAGTCAATTTGCTATACTTAATAAAGTTGAATATTTTAAAATCAAAGGAAGTGTCCAGCTTTGGCTGAGCAAGGCATCTAGGCTTTTTTAAGTAAAGGAGAGAGAAAATTGAATAGAGAGACAAAACAAAAATCCGTTGTCATTGCATTATTGATTTCTACGTTTCTAACAGCTATTGAAGGAACGATTGTAAGTACGGCAATGCCAAAGATTGTTGAGGATCTTGGTGGCAGCCATTTATATACATGGGTAATTTCAATTTATTTATTAGCGATTGTCATCAGCACTCCGATTTTTGGAAAAATGGCTGACTTGTATGGTCGAAAGTTAATGTTTACCATTGGGACGCTCGTATTTTTAGTAGGCTCCATGCTTTCTGGACTTTCCCAAAATATGGAGCAGCTCGTTATTTTCCGTCTTATTCAGGGAATCGGGGCAGGGGCGCTATCCACAATCCCTTTTACCATCATTGGGGATGTATTTGATTTTAATATGAGAGCAAAAATTCAAGGGTGGATGAGCAGCGTTTGGGGGATTGCCGGTATTTTCGGACCTCTTGCGGGTGGCTTTATTGTCGATACGATTTCCTGGCACTGGATTTTCTTTATGAATCTTCCGTTTGGAATTATATCTTTAATTCTTTTATGGGTAGCTTTACATGAACATATTGAAAAGAAAAAACAAATCATTGATTATGCTGGCATCATAACATTTACAATTTGTATGAGCGCTTTTTTATATGCTTTAACTTTAATAAAGGAATATAAACAAGTAACAGGCAATATTTCAATTTTGTTTATTGTAGCATTCGTTGGACTTTGCTTTTTTATTTGGATTCAGGCTAAGGGAAAGGAGCCGATGCTGCCGCTTTCTCTATTTAAAAATAAATTTATTACGATTTCCAATGTTGCAGGGTTTTTATTAGGTTTTATTCTCGTAACCGTCACGTTTTATATCCCTTTATGGGTGCAAGGAGTCACAAATTTAAATGCAACATTTTCTGGAATAGCGATGCTGCCCATGTCCGTAACATGGCCGTTTGGTGCTCTCTTGGCAGGAAAGTGGATGAGTAGAAAACCGCTTGCCCATATTACTTTAGGTGGAGTTGCGATTATTATTGTTGGATGTATCGGCTTAGTATTTTTCCGAACAGAAACGACAGTAACATGGATGATGGTCGTAACAGGAGTTATGGGTGTAGGATTTGGATTGGCTTACACAGCCTATACAGTTGCTGTTCAGTCAGCAGTAGAATGGGAGATTCGCGGAGTAGCAATGGGCTCTCACAATTTATTAAAAAATCTCGGTCAAGCTATAGGGATTGCTGTTTCCGGATTATGGTTAAGTGATGAATTAAAAGGGGTTGCACTAGAATCAAGCTTGCATAATGTATTTATTTTACTGCTCGTACTCGGTATATGCGCAATGGTCGTAACGGGTTTGCTCTTAAGTAAAAGAGGCAGGGAGCTTGCCATTCATTAAACAAGTGAGACAATAGGAGTATTCGAGATCATCGGATTATCTATTGTCTTTTTTTCGAGGCATCAAGCGCTGGTGTGGAAAATATGTACCAAAATACTAATGAAGAAATCACAAATTAGAGGGAATATCGCAAGGAACATTAAATAACCGTTGATTGAAAGAAAGAGTGATATCCTCCATAATGGTTCATACTAAGTTGGGGTGATGAAGATGCCATGTCAATCAAATGATGAATTAAATATATTAGTAAAAGAGGCAAAAAAATATACGAAAGACGGAAAAGTAGCAGATTACATACCTGCACTTGGGAGAGCCAATCCACATGATTTGTCCATCGCTATACATTATCCTGATGGACAATGTATATCTGCGGGCGATATCGAAAGGAAAATATCTCTTCAAAGTATATCGAAGGTCATTAGCTTGGCACTTGTTTTAATGGATAGGGGGCCGACCTATGTTTTTGAAAGGGTTGGGATGGAACCAACAGGTGACCCATTTAATTCGATTGCAAAATTGGAAACTTTGACTCCAGCAAAACCGTTGAATCCGATGATCAATGCGGGAGCCCTTGTCGTAACTCATATGATTGAAGGAAAAAATGTTGAAGAAAGATTTCAAAGACTATTATCTTTTATAAGGGAAATGGCGAATGATTCAACAATAGACTTTTGCGAAGAAGTGGCTCAGTCTGAGTATAAAACCGCATTTTTAAATAGATCGTTATCGTATTTTTTAAAACAACATCACATCATCCAGGAAGATGTTGAAGAATTAATTGATTTATATACTAAACAATGCGCGATTGAAATGAACTGTTTAGAATTAGCTAGAATTGGGATGATTTTTGCGATGGATGGGGTAGATCCTCAGAGCGGCAAGCAAATCATCCCAGTTCATATTGCTCGGATATGTAAAACGTTTATGGTCACATGCGGGATGTACAACGCCTCTGGTGAGTTTGCGATAAAAATTGGAATACCAGCAAAAAGCGGTGTTTCTGGTGGGATAATGGGCGCTGTTCCAGGTAGATTTGGCATAGGGATTTTTGGTCCTGCCTTAGATGAAAAAGGAAATAGCATTGCTGGAATAAAATTATTGGAATTACTCTCAAGTAACTATAAATTAAGTATGTTTTAGTGTTATTATAATGAACGGTTTTCAGGTAATGTAAGGGCAAGAAGTAGATAAATAAGAAGCGATCCTGGTGTGAAAATAAATATAAGTCTGACTATTAATGGAGAAATGCCAAAAAAATCAGCGATTCCTGCACATACGCAACATAATCTATCATTTCCTCTCTAGTAGTTATATAATAGGGCTATTGAAGGAGGTGAGATAAATGGAGGAAAAAACATTATTACAAGAAATTTTAACTGCTTTTAGACTTCATGCGGAACATATTGACAAACGATTTGACGAAATTGACAAAAGATTTGAGCAGGTTGATAAAAGATTTGCACAAATGGATAAAAGATTTGATGAAATAAATACAAGATTGGACAGAATGGAAAAAAAGCATAGTGGTATGCGTGTTGAAGTTACTGAAGCACATGAATCAATTAATTACTTGGCAAATAAGGTGATTCAGCATGATAGAAAAATTCGGGAACTGCAAAGCCAATCATAAGCCTCATCCCTTTCCCTACATTAAATCCTCTTATGCATCATAGACTCAAAAAATTAATTAAAGCGTTTCTTTATGTTCAAGGAAACGCTTTTTGATTGCCGAAAACCAATATTTTTTTATAAAATAGAACTCATTTCATTCTCGATTCCTGTTCTTCGTTTGTTTTTTCTCTCACAGAAAGGGTAAAATATCAATATCTTGATTAATAACAATTTACATACACAGGGGAGGGATAAGTATTATGAAACTTACTCCTGAACAGCGTATTGAACTCCATGGATTTAATAATTTGACGAAGTCATTGAGCTTTAATATGTACGATATTTGTTTTACTAAGACGAAAAAAGATCGCGAGGCTTACATCGAGTATATAGATGAACAATATAACGCCGACAGGTTGACAGAAATTTTACAAAATGTAGCTGATATAATTGGTGCACATGTATTAAATATAGCGAAGCAAGATTATGTACCACAGGGAGCAAGTGTGACCGTCCTTGTATCTGAAGGGCCAGTCGTTGAAGTTCCAGCTGAATCGTATGAAGAGTCGCCGGGGCCACTTCCGGACAATGTGGTGATCCAGCTTGATAAAAGTCATATTACCGTGCACACGTATCCGGAATTTCATCCAGATGAGGGGATTAGTACTTTTAGAGCTGATATTGATGTATCTACCTGTGGGGAAATATCCCCATTAAAAGCGTTGAATTATTTAATCCGCTCATTTGAAACAGATGTCATGTCCATTGATTATCGTGTCCGTGGTTTTACGAGAGCGAAGGATGGCCATAAATTATTTATTGATCATGAAATTAATTCCATTCAGAACTATATCCCCGACGATATAAAAGAAGAATTTGATATGATTGATGTTAATGTCTATCAGGAGAATATTTTTCACACAAAATGTAAGCTGAAGGAATTTGATTTAGATAATTATTTATTTGCTCAATCTAAAGAAAATCTCAATGACGAAGAGGCAGCGGAAATTACTGAAAGAATTACAAACGAAATGGATGAAATTTTTTACGGGAAGAATATTTATGATTAGCTTGTTAGGTTAAAAAAGATGAGAGGTAATAAAAATTTGTATGGAAATTCCAATATTATATGAAGACAATCATCTCCTTGTAATAGAAAAACCTGTAAATATTCCCGTGCAAAAAGATAGTACAGGAGATTTAGATTTACAGACTTTACTAAAGGAAGATTTAAAAATTCGTTATGATAAGCCAGGAAATGTTTATCTCGGGCTTGTCCATCGTCTTGATCGCCCAGTTGGCGGGGCCATGGTTTTCGCAAAAACATCGAAAGCTGCTTCCCGATTATCAGATGTGATTCGAAGACAAACGATGGAAAGAAAATATTTAGCTGTAGTGAGAGGGGCTCCTCCAAGGCATAAAGGAACCTTGGAACATTATCTCTACAAAGATCAACGTAAAAACATGGTGTATACTGTTCCATCGACACATAAACAAGGAAAAAAAGCCATTCTCGAATATGAAATCATTGAGCAGAATGGGGATTTAAGTTTACTCTCCGTTCGTATTCTTACAGGAAGGTCTCATCAAATCCGTGTTCAGCTATCGGCATCAGGTTGCGCGCTTTACGGTGACCAAAAATATGGACAATCTCATAGTAAACCAGGTCAGCAAATTGCATTGTGGGCTCATTCTCTTGCATTTGCCCATCCAACTAATAAAGAGCTTGTAGAGTTTCACTCATTCCCGCCGAAAGAGTATCCTTGGAATTTGTGGAAATATATAAATAACCATTAAAAAATCAAAGCGTAGGCTTTGATTTTTTTATCGGCCAGTAAATCGAAGAGATCGGCCAGTAACTATGTGACCACGACTAGTAAACAGTAGAGACAAGCCATTATTTTCGGAACAATGGCGGTAGTAGATGGCTCTGTGTATTATCTCGGCGTCAGCGGCTTAACAGAAATCGCCGGAGTAGTAGTCGTGACAATGCACCCATCAAGATCTTTTTCCTGTAAAAACCCTAAATGAATGGCCGATTTAATTTTTTGTGCATCTGGTTTTTTAACGGTTTGAATGAGGTCATTCATCTTTAATTCTTCTAATCTTTTAACGGTCTCTTCTTCTTTAAATTTTTCTGTTTTTCTAATTTGCCGTTGAAGTTTATATCCATTTAACGTAATTTCAGCTTTATCAAGGGAGCCAATTTGACGATTGAAATAATCATGAAAGATCTCCTTTAAATGATTCATTTCCGCTTCAATTTCTTTTTTCTTCTTATTTAACTCGTAATAATTAATAAGCATTTCTCCTGTTATAAGTGTATCCTGATTATTTTTCAACATTCTCCCTCCAACAATAATAGATACACTATCTTATAGTGTTTCGGAAGAAAATATGACTTGAAAATGAAGAGGGCATTCATCAAGTGATAAAGTCATAGACTAGAAAAGAGCCTTTTTTGTATTGGAAAGAGGGATTAGATTGTTAGAAATAATATCAACATACAAATGGCATTTATTAATTACGCTCGAGGTTTTATTTTGGATAGCATTCCTTACTTTTTTGGTATTAAAATATTGGTTTGAGACTAAAGCAAAAGTGATCTTTTTGGCTTTTACCTTTATCTTTGAATGTATGGATTTACCGCTTGCTGTCATGGATTACGTAAATACAGGACGCATATCGTTCTTCCAAATTACGATACTGCTAGTATATTTTTATGCTTTAACATTTGGGAATCAAAACATTCAGAAGTTAGATTTGTATATAAAAAGGAAGGTCATGGAAATAAAAGGTAAGCCTATGCAATTTGAGGACAAGCGCCTTTCTGTAGCTAATTCATACAAGAATAATGCCAAGGCTATAAAACAAGGATTCTTATTGCACATTGGCGTTTTCTTTGTATTCCATTTATTGTTGCTGATTGAATTTGCTTGGCCGCCTATAACATTAAATTATATTTCAGAATTATTTAGTAGTAAAACGAGGGATTTTTTTCATAATACAGCGATTAATCGAGCAAGTATTATGTGGTCATTGTTTTTAATGATTAATGGGTTAGTAGCCTTTTTATACATGTACTCTCCGTGGAGGCTATTTAAAAATAAATAAGCAGCTGTCTTGATTGGACTATATCGGGACAGCCGCCAAGCTATAAGGAAAATGTGAATCAGACAGACCATTTGTTTAAGAGTTCTTCGAAGTATGAATAGTGTCCGTGCAGGCTGCATGTTCAATCTTATTG
>NZ_JAIAZY010000046.1 GCF_019459225.1 Bacillus sp. IITD106 | reverse complement strand
CAAAAGTCCGCTCGACTTGCATGTATTAGGCACGCCGCCAGCGTTCGTCCTGAGCCAGGATCAAACTCTCATATAAGTAGTTTGTAGCTCATTTGCTGGTCTTGCAATTAAAAATTATTTAACGTTCGTTTCGTTCAGTTTTCAAAGATCAAACTTAGTCGTGCCTTCTGACAACGACTTTCCTATTATAATAAAATGCGAAAGTCATGTCAACAATTTTTTTAATTGTTTTTTTCAATCTCTATTTAAGTTATTGTCTCTCTATCGAGGCACGAATAATAATATAACACCATTTCATTATTGTAGCAACACTTTTTTCATTGGAAATTTAAAACTTTTATTCTACATAGAAAATCCCCGTAAAATAACGGGGATTGTTATTAGCTAATCTCTTTTTCTCATCAACGGGAATAACAGTACATCGCGAATAGACGGAGAGTTTGTCAAAAGCATTACCAAACGATCGATGCCTATTCCTAAACCACCTGTAGGAGGCATTCCATATTCTAAAGCTTCAATGAAATCTTCATCCATTTCATGAGCTTCATCATTGCCTTGCTCACGTTCACGCAATTGACTTTCAAAACGCTCGCGTTGGTCAATAGGATCGTTTAATTCTGTAAATGCGTTCGCATGCTCACGACCGACAATAAACAACTCAAAACGATCTGTGAATCTAGGATCCTCTTCATTCTTTTTCGCAAGAGGCGATATTTCAACTGGATGTCCGTAAATAAACGTCGGCTGAATGAGCTTTTCCTCAATTTTTTGCTCAAAAAACTCGTTGACGATATGTCCAAAAGTCATGTGTTCAGTTATTTCAATTCCGTGTTCTTTGGCAAGTTGTCTCGCTTCGTCATCACTCATATTTTTCCAAAAATCTACACCTGTATATTCCTTAACGGCATCAACCATGTGCAGTCTTTTCCATTTAGGTGCAAGGTTGACCTCATGATCCCCATACTTAACGGTAGTAGAGCCTAATACTTCTTCGGCTACATGGGCGATGAGATTTTCCGTCAACTCCATAATATCGTTAAAATCAGCATACGCTTCATAAAGCTCTAGCATCGTAAATTCAGGATTATGTCTTGTCGACACACCTTCATTACGAAAAACGCGTCCAATTTCATAAACCTTTTCCATACCTCCAACAATAAGACGCTTTAAATGAAGCTCGATGGCAATCCTCATGAAAAATGGCATATCAAGTGCATTATGATGTGTTTCAAACGGACGAGCAGCCGCTCCCCCCGCAATCGCATGCAGCATTGGAGTTTCAACTTCTAAAAATCCTTTTTTATCGAGGTAACGTCTCATCGATTGGATAATTAAACTACGGGAAATAAACGTTTCTTTACTATCTTGGTTCGTGATTAGATCTAAGTAACGTTGACGATAGCGCTGCTCAACATCTTTTAACCCATGAAACTTCTCAGGCAACGGACGAAGGGATTTTGATAATAAAGTAAATTCCTTCGCTTTAATAGATAGCTCTCCTACCTTCGTCTTAAAGACAGTCCCAGTAACGCCGACAATATCCCCAAGATCCACTGTGTTGAACAGATTATACTGTTCTTCTCCAACAGCATCTTGTCTAACATAGATTTGAATTTGTCCAGGCAGGTCTTGAATATGGGCAAAACCTGCTTTTCCTTTGCCGCGCTTTGTCATAATCCTTCCGGCGATCGTGACAGAAACAGACTTTTCGTCTAATTCTTCCTTTGAAAGTTGATCATATAATTCTTTTATTTCTTGCGTATCATGAGTACGTTCAAATCTTTTTCCGAAAGGGTCGATTCCACTCTCACGCAACGAAGTCATCTTATCGCGTCTTACCCGCACTTGATCATTCAATTCTTCTTGACTCATATATACCACTCCCATCTATTTAATAAAAATAAGCAATTAAAAAAATAAAACAACTGCCAGCGGTTACTGGCAGTGTAATGAGCAATGTTAAACAGCTTGCTTTTCGTTTACTTCCGCACCATCAGTAATATCATCCAACAAAGCGACAAGCTCGCATCTTGTAAGACATTCGTTGATCGCATTTCTAATCTTACCATTTCCTCGAATACCTTTTAAGTACCAAGCCGCATGCTTGCGCATTTCTCTAACCGCCACATATTCTCCTTTTAGAGCGATTAAGCGATCTAGATGCAGCTTGCATACGTCCATTTTTTCTTTAATGGTAGGTTCACCAGTTAATTCACCTGTTTCTAAAAACTTTACGGTTTGATAAATCATCCACGGATTTCCAAGAGCAGCTCGTCCGATCATGACTCCATCCACTCCGGTTTCATCCAACATTCTTTTTGCATCCTCTGGAGTTTTTACATCACCGTTTCCAATTAGCGGGATATGGATAGATTGCTTAACGTTACGTATGATATCCCAATTCGCTACACCTTCATACATTTGTACTCGGGTTCGACCATGCATGGAGACTGCTGCACCACCCGCACTCTCTACAGCTTTAGCATTTTCTACTGCAAAAATATGCTCATCATCCCAGCCGATACGCATTTTTACTGTTACGGGCTTTTCTACTGCCTCAACAACAGCTGATACCATATCGTAAATTTTATTAGGCTCTAGCAACCATCTTGCTCCGGCTTCACATTTAATAATCTTATTAACAGGGCATCCCATATTAATATCGATTATATCGGCATTTGTATTTTGATCTACGAATCTTGCCGCCTCTACAAGAGTTTCTTTTTCTCCTCCAAAAATTTGCAAGGATAGAGGCTTCTCGCGTTCATCAATATAGAGCATATTCATCGTTTTTTCATTTTTTTGGACAATGCCCTTATCACTGATCATTTCCGCACATACAAGCCCTGCGCCAAATTCTTTAACCGTTAAGCGAAATGCAGAATTACATACTCCCGCCATCGGTGCAAGGACGACTTGGTTTTTCATTGCTATATCTCCGATTTTTAACAGGTTAGCTGCCTCCTTCCTTACTTAATTAAAGAAAAATCGTAACGAGATTATTCTTCGACCTCTGCTGGGGTCAATTCTCCGATACTCACACCCAAAACGTTTGAAATCGTCAATAAAATATCTTCTGAAGGCAGACGGGTACCTCTTTCGATTTCACCAAGAACCGAAACAGAAATTCCTATATCTTTCGCAAGACCTTCCTGCGTATAACCTTTTAACTTTCGAAAAGCGCGGATGCGTCTTCCCCATTTATCTGTTTCCATAACCGAACTCCTTCTTTATCAGGTATTTCGTCTAGAACTTCGACTAAAGGGGTATTTAAAGTCGGAAGCACGAGGCTCCGATTTATTTCTAAAAGTGGAATAAGTACAAATGCTCGCTCCGCCATTCGAGGATGAGGCACTTGTAAAGTCTCCATCTCAATATTTTCTTTATTATACAATAAAATGTCAAGGTCTATCACCCTTGGACCCCATCTGAATTCCCTAATTCTTCCTAATTCGTGTTCAATTTGCAAGCAAAGCTCCAAAAGCTGCAAGGCTGAATAAGAAGTGGTAATTTTTACAGCCATATTTAAAAAATTTTCCTGATTGGTATACCCGACTGGATCTGTTTCATATATAGAGGAACACGACTCAATATTTACGTTGTCATCTTCCATTAATTTTTGTAAGGCAAGCTTTAAAAACTCTTCTCGATTTCCAATATTCGATCCTAAAGATAGATAAGCAGTATTCTTCATGTTCGTTTCCTCGTTATTTCTACCGCAACGGAATGATAGTGTCCAGGAATAGGTGGATCAGGTTTAATCACTTTCACTGTAACGGACTCAATTTTCTCGAATTTTTCTAGTATTGCAGACGCTATATGTTCAGCAACAGCTTCAATAAGCATATATGGTTTTCCTTCAACGATTTCCTTACATAGTAAATAAATATCGGCATAGCTGACCGTTAATTCTAAGTCGTCGTTTAAACCCGCCTCTCTAAAATTTGTTTCTGCCACTACATTTACGCGGAATCGTTGCCCGAGCTTCGTTTCTTCGGGAAGAACTCCATGATAACCGTAAAATTCCATTTCATTTAAGTATATTTTATCCAACTTGATTCTCCTTTCCGAGTAAAACATCCATCATAGCGGCCATCCTGCTGATTTCTTTTACATCATGGACACGCATTATGTGACACCCTTTTTGAATACCGAAGCACACGGTTGCTCCTGTTCCTTCCATCCGCTCTTCCACCGGTAAATCGAGCGCTGTTCCAATCATGCGTTTACGTGAGGTCCCGAGCAGGACTGGATAGCCAAGTCCAACAAGCTTGTCTAGATTAGCCATCATCTCAATATTTTCATCATAATCCTTAGCAAAACCAATACCCGGGTCTAAAATAATTTGATCATCCTCGACCCCAGCCTTTTTCGCAATGGAGATACTTTCATACAAATCATTCAACACGTCGCGAATAAAAGAATGGTAATTGCGATTTTCACGATTATGCATCAAAATAATTGGAACGTTATAATCCGCAGCGACACTCGCTATATCAGGGTCCTTTTTCGCACCCCAAATATCATTAATGATAGAGGCACCCGCTTCGACAGCTCGTTTTGCTGTTTCTGATTTATATGTATCGATCGATATGGGGACGATTGCTTTAGCTGCTATCGCTTCAATAACTGGAACGACTCTGGTAATTTCTTCTTCGGCTAAAACAGGTTCATGCCCTGGCCTCGTAGATTCACCGCCGATATCAATAATATCCGCTCCATCCGCCACCATCTGAACTGCATGTTGAACTGCCGTCTCTATATTGTTGTAGCGGCCGCCATCTGAAAAAGAATCAGGCGTAGCATTTAAAATCCCCATGATTAACGTTTTATTAATTTGTAGTTCATAAGATCCACATTTCATTTTGTTCACACCTTTTTATTTCTTATTTAAATAGAATAACCCTTTTATAAGAAAAGCGGAAGGCGCCTGATTAGCCCCGACAAGCAAATGTTCTGAGTCAAAAAAAGTCCGGTCTTTGACTTTTATTGACTCAGGTTATTTGACCTCGAGGGGCTGGCGCCTGGAGCTAGACAAAACGAGCCGATGTTGACTTATCGTAGGAAGAAGCTGAAAGTTATGCTAGTCGCTGGGCGCCTGGAGCTAGACAGGACGGACACCCGTCCCGTAATAATTCTAAGTAAAAATTTATACTTACTTTAGCATTAAAAATAGAAAAGCAAGCCCTCATTTGGACTTGCTCTTCAAATCGTACATGTATTAGCTTTCATATTGATAAAGTGCGGTACTTAGATAACGCTCTCCATTGTCAGGAAGAACGGCTAATACAATCTTGCCTCTCCCTAACTTTTTCGCTACTTGTAATGCTGCCGCGATGGCTGCCCCGGCTGAAATTCCGCCAAGCACACCCTCTTCCTTGGCAGCACGTCTTGATGCTGCAAAAGCTTCATCATTAGAAATTTTTATGACTTCATCATAAATCTCTGTATTTAATACTGTTGGTACGAAACCTGCTCCGATTCCTTGAATTTTATGAGGGCCAGGCTTTCCACCAGATAGAACTGGAGAGTCTTCAGGCTCTACTGCAAATATTTTAATATCAGGATATTTTTCTTTTAATACTTCGCCAGCACCTGTTATCGTTCCACCAGTACCAATCCCTGATACAAATGCATCCAACTGATCTCCCATTTGCTCCACAATTTCTTTACCAGTTGTCAAACGATGGATTTCTGGATTAGCAAAGTTTTCAAACTGTTGAGGCATAAAATAACCTTTTTCTTCTGCCAATTCTTTCGCTTTTTGAATCGCGCCCTTCATACCTTCAGACCCAGGAGTCAATACTAATTCCGCTCCATAAGCCCTAAGCAAGTTGCGACGTTCTAAGCTCATCGTCTCAGGCATTACGAGAACTGCACGGTATCCTTTTGCAGCGGAAACCATCGCTAAACCAATACCTGTATTACCGCTAGTTGGCTCAACAATCGTATCGCCTGCTTTTAATTTCCCTTCTTTTTCAGCAGCCTCTATCATTGCTAATGCGATTCGGTCTTTTACACTGCTTCCTGGATTCATATATTCAAGCTTTACATATACATCTGCGCTGTTTTCATCAACGATGCGGTTTAATTTTACTACAGGGGTATTGCCCACTAAATCGGCGATTGAGTTTGCCTTTATCGTCATGTTCTCCACCTCTAAATCCGAGTATTTTAATTGGTTTATTTACAAATTACCAGTAAATAGGTGAACTGTCAATAACGAAGGCTTATTATTTACATAGTCCTATGAAAATATTCTTATATTATGTTAAAAGTCCTATTTTTCTTTAAAAAAAAAATCAAAAAGGCAGTTCATTCACTGACCGCCTTTTATAAAACATTATTTAGTTTCCACTAAACTTTTCTTTCGATGCTTCTTTAAGTTCTTCAAGTTCTTCCTTAGAATAGTGGTAAGTGGAGTTACAAAAATGACATTGAGCATTTGCCTCGCCATCTTCATCAATCATATCCTGAATTTCTTTTTCGCCGAGACTGATGATTGCATTGGCAAATCGCTCTTTTGAGCAAGTACAAAGAAATTGAACGGGTACCTTCTCTAATATCTTTACATTTTCAGCGCCGAGAACTTGATTAAGAATTTCTTCAGGCGTGTATCCTTCTCGAATCATAGTTGAAATAGGCAAAATAGTTCCAAGTCTTTTTTCAATATCTTCAATGACTTCTTCATTTGCTCCAGGCATGATTTGAATGATGAATCCACCTGCAGCCAGTATCGTATTATCTGGATTAACGAGTACTCCTACTCCGACAGAAGATGGAGTTTGTTCTGATTTGGCAAAATAATAGGTAAAATCGTCTCCTATTTCACCAGAGACGATCGGAACTTGCCCTGTAAAGTGGTCGCGCAGCCCGACATCCTTCACAACAGATAATGTCCCTTCTGTCCCAACCGCTCTCCTTACATCCAACTTTCCTTGTTCATTTAAATCAAAATGAGTTTGAGGATTCGTTACATAACCGCGAACATTTCCTTTTGCGTCTGCATCAATAAGGATAATGCCGAGCGGTCCGCCCCCTTCTACTTTAACCGTAATTTTTTCTTCACCTTTTTGCATTGCACCCATCATTACACCAGCTGTCATCGCTCTACCGAGAGCTGCTGAAGCAGTTGGCCACGTATAATGACGACGTTGGGCTTCTCCGACTGTTTCTGTCGTAAGTGCTGCATATGCACGTGCTTGGCCATTATAAGCAAGTGCTTTTATTAAATAGTCCGCCATTTGCTAGCCCCTTTCATTCGCTGACATTTCTCTTATAAATGAGCTGCAACCCTTTAAGCGTTAAATCTTGATCCACAATATCAATCATTTTTGTTTCGGTTGCGATTAAATTAGCAAGTCCACCTGTTGCGACAACGGTAGGCTTTTGCTTACTTTTCTCCATAATACGTTTTACAATACCCTCAACTTGTCCTACAAAACCAAATAAAATACCAGCTTGCATCGCCGCTACTGTATTTTTTCCGATGATTTCATCAACATGAGTAATCTCGATCCGTGGAAGCTTTGCTGCCTTTGAATAGAGAGCTTCTGTAGAAATACCGATGCCAGGTGCAATGACGCCACCCATATATTCGGATTTTTCATTAATATAGCAGAACGTTGTGGCGGTCCCGAAATCCACTATAATCAGCGGACTTCCATATTCATGTATGCCTGCTACCGCATTAACAATTCTGTCAGCGCCTACTTCACGGGGGTTTTCATATTTTATATTCAACCCAGTTTTAATTCCTGGTCCAACTATCAGCGGTTTCACTTGAAAATATTTTGAGCACATTCTTTCCAACGTAAACATAATAGGAGGGACAACAGAAGAAATAATAATTCCATTTATATCTTCAAAGCGTAATCCCACATGCTGGAATAAAGCATTAATCGCCATGCCAAATTCGTCTTCCGTTTTATGCCTGCTCGTTTCAATGCGCCAATGATATTTCAAATCATTCCCTTGATATACACCAAGAACAATATTTGAATTCCCTACATCCAAAACAAAAATCAACATCTTCACCACTTTTTTAAAAAGAGTTTTTCACTTCAAACATCATACCACAATTACTTTATGGAATGGCAATAAAAAAGACACCGAATTTGCACTCGATGTCTTCTTCATTGCTTATTAAATTATTGTTTGGAACTCTGTGGATAACTTTTAAGATGACTGTTCCCGTCTAGCTCCAGCGCCTAGCGACTAGCAAACTTTCGGTTTCTTCCTACGATAAGTCAACATCGCCTCGCCTTTTGGGCTCACCGTGTTTCCTTTATCTCGTCAGAACCCTATATAGGAACGTCGACTAAAAACCGCCACGTCCTGTGGCGACGTCGACGGACCCACATCCTGTGGGCCTGTACGTCGCTGAACAGGCGCTTGCGCTTTTGTTTCTTTACTCTTTTTTATCCTCATCTTGTGATTCGGATGGATCTTCCTCTTTTTTCGTCGGACCTAATTTTTCAGGTTTGCCTACAGGAGGGTCGATTCGTTCTTCTTTGATCGACATGTCTCCTTCGTCCTTTGGCTGGATCGTTACTTTTGGATCATTTGGATCTGGCGTCAACGTAGGAACTGGGCGATCCGGAAGTTTACCTTTTTCATAAAGGCTCTTAATCTGATCTGCATCAAGAGTTTCCACCTCAAGGAGTGTTTGTGCAATCAATTCAAGCTTGTCACGATTTTCTCTGAGAATCTTTTCAGCACGCTCATAACACTCTTTAATGATGCGTTGAATTTCCATATCAATTTCATACGCAATCGCATCTGAATAATTTTGTTCATTGTGTATGTCACGACCTAAGAATACTTGACCGCCTTGCGCTTGACCAAATTGAAGTGGACCCAGTTTTTCACTCATTCCAAATTCAGTGACCATGCGGCGGGCAATTCCCGTAGCACGCTGGAAGTCATTATGGGCACCTGTTGACGCTTCATTAAAGGTAATTTCTTCAGCGACACGGCCTCCGAGCAATCCAGTAATTTTATCAAGCAGCTCCGGCTTCGTTTGGAAATAGCGGTCTTCCTTAGGAAGCATGACAGCATAGCCGCCAGCTTGACCACGTGGAACTATCGTTACTTTATGAACCATTTCCGCTTCATCCAACACTAGACCGATAACTGTATGACCACCTTCGTGATACGCAACAATGTTTCGCTCTTTCTCAGATATGACTCGGCTTTTCTTAGCTGGACCAGCAATGACACGGTCGGTCGCTTCATCCACATCAAGCATATCAATTTTCTTCTTGTTATGTCTTGCCGCAACCAACGCAGCTTCATTCAAAAGATTTTCTAAATCAGCACCTGAAAAACCAGGAGTCCTCATCGCAATCGCTTTTAAATCAACCGACGCATCAAGCGGTTTATTACGTGCATGTACATGCAAAACTGCTTCACGCCCTTTAACATCTGGACGGTCAACCGTGATTTGACGGTCAAAACGACCTGGACGTAGTAAGGCAGGGTCTAGAATATCAGGACGGTTTGTAGCGGCTACAATGATAATTCCTTCATTTTCACCAAATCCATCCATTTCAACGAGCAATTGGTTCAATGTCTGCTCACGCTCATCGTGGCCACCGCCAAGGCCTGCACCACGTTGGCGTCCAACCGCATCAATTTCATCAATAAAAATGATACATGGAGCGTTTTTCTTAGCATTTTCAAATAAATCACGAACACGAGACGCACCAACACCGACAAACATTTCAACAAAATCAGAACCACTGATGGAGAAAAACGGCACTCCCGCTTCCCCAGCAACAGCGCGTGCTAAAAGGGTCTTACCAGTTCCTGGAGGTCCAACAAGTAAAATCCCTTTTGGTATTCTTGCACCTAATTCGGAGAACTTTCTTGGATCCTTCAGAAACTCAACGACTTCTACGAGCTCCTGCTTTTCCTCATCGGCGCCCGCAACGTCTTTAAAGCGAACCTTTTTCTTTTCTTCAGAATAGAGCCTTGCTTTACTCTTTCCGAAATTCATTACTCTGCTTCCGCCACCTTGCGCTTGATTCAACAAGAAGAAGAAGAGAATAAAGATAATAATGAATGGAATAATCGTTGTGAAAAATGACACCCAGCCACTTGTTTCTTTAGCAGGTTTCACTTCCAATTCAGATGCAGCTGCATCAATACGATCCAACATAGCAGGACTGTTCATCACATACGTAATAAAAAATTGACCTTCCTGAGCACCTTTTAACTGACCTTTAATTTCATAAACGCCTCGTTCAGGTTGCATTGTATACTTTTCAATATCACCATTTTCCAAATGCGTGACAAAAGCATTATATGTCATCGGTTTTATTGTTTCATTGGTATTTTTAAACCAGCTTAATATTCCCACAAGAACGAGAAAAATTAGAGCGTAAAAAATAACATTTCTAAAAATCCGGTTCATTCCTTACCTCCTCCCACTTTAAGAAAAGCGAACATATGATTACTGTCTTAAAATGTATCTTAATAAAAATCTTACACTTTTTTAGCTTTTAAAAAAACTATATTCAATAGTATCATAGTCATTTCTTTAATTACAACAAATCCACTTCATTTTCAATATTTATTTCATTATTATTCATTCTTGCCATAAACTTCAGGCTTTAATATCCCGATATAGGGCAGATTGCGATATTTCTCCGCATAGTCAAGGCCGTAGCCGACTACAAATTCATCCGGTACAATAAAACCTACATAATCTGCTTCAATATTTGCTTTTCTTCCTGTTGGTTTATCCAATAGCGTAACAATTTTGATTGATTTCGCTTTACGATAGCGGAATAAATCAACAAGATAGTTTAATGTCAAACCACTATCAATGATATCTTCAATTATTAGGATATCACGGCCTTCGACAGGCGTGTTTAAATCCTTCAGTATTTTTACCTCTCCAGAGGAGACAGTTGACCTTCCATAGCTCGATACATCCATGAAATCAATCTCTAAATATGTATCAATCCTCTTCATGAGGTCCGTCATAAAAGGAGTTGCTCCTTTTAGCACTCCAATAGCTAGAGGAAAACGCCCATCATATTCTTCCGTAAGTTGATGGCCAAGTTCAATGATTTTTGCATTGATTTCTTCTTCGCTTATTAAAATTTTTTCAATATCATGCTTCATTAGTTCGGTTGCCTCCCAAGAATGTTTAGTCGCTAAAGTATATAAGGTAATAATCTTTCTGTTTTAAAGGAGGTGTTTCATAAGAAGATTTTTTCAATCCCGGAATCCAAAGGACTTTACCGGTTTGATCCGTCACAATTGGCCATATAGCCCTTTCTTCCAAAGGTATCTTCATATCAATAAAAATATCCTTGATTTTCTTCGTGCCATTCATCCCTTTTACTTTTATTTTGTCACCGATTTGTCTTGGTCGAATAATTAAAGGGAATTGAATGTCTTCTGGTTGAACAATTAAGGTATGTTCATTTTCTTTTATTGGAAAATTAGCTGCCTTTTCCACTCGAATCATTTTTCCGTTTGGAAGAACAGCCTGCCCGCCTTCAAAAATTTCGTAATAAAAGCTTGAGCTCTGCTCTCTCTCACCAAACATAAATCGGCATGAATGATAGGACCGAATCACCTTTAAACCTTTCGGAAAATCCAATCTTCCAGAAGGGTTCTCTCCCTTAATCAGCTGTTTAAATGCGTCTATATGTACCGACGTTAAATCAGGTATGTATTGCTTGTAAAGATAGTTTAATATTAGATGAATCACTCTTCTTTGTAAAGGCAAAGCTATTTGACAAAACGAAGGAATATCAAGTGTCAATTCACCTTCTTCATAAACCTGACACATCTTCTTAAATGCCTCTTTTGCCATTTCCTGCAAGTATGTTTCGTCTTCACTTATTTCTTCACTAAAACGTTGAAAATGTTCAATGACACGAGGATTTTCTTTTTTTAAAAATGGCAACACATCTAATCTAAACCGATTTCTCGTATATTTTTTTGTATCATTGCTTAAATCACGACGTGGTTCTAAATGATGTGCTTTACAGTATTCCTCTATTTCTATTTTAGATACACCCATTAATGGGCGAATTAATTCCATACCTTTACCAAATGACCTTTTCACTTGAATGCCTGCTCTGGAAATCCCGCTGCTCCCTCTTACAAGCCGCATTAGAATTGTTTCTATTTGGTCATCACCATGCTGACCGACTGCAAGCTTATTTGCATAAAGCTCTTCCATTACTTTTTCGAAAAATTGATAACGATATTTTCTAGCCGTTTCCTGTAAACCCGTTTTATCTACAGCCATTTTCGCATTAATATCAATTGCAGCACTTTTAAAGACAATATTTCGATCTTCGCAATAGCGCTGGACGAAAATTAAATCTTCTTTCGACGCTTCGCCTCTTAACATATGATCAACATGTGCGGCGGCAATCTTAATGTTATACCTTGCCGACTGATGATATAGAAAATCGAGTAATGCCAAAGAATCAGGACCACCAGACACCGCTATTAAAATATAATCTCCCTCTTTAAGCAGGGAATGCCTTGAAATAAAATGATGCGTTTTTCTCTCAAAATCCAACACAAAACCATTCCCTTACATTATTTCGGAAATTCCCTCTCTGTATATATCGTATCATTTACTCGTTTGAAAGGAATAGCATAAAGCATTGAAATTTCCTATAATATATAACCATAAATATATAAGGTATATAAAATCAAAGTGAGCAGCAGGATAGAAGCGGTTTCCAAAAAAGACCTCGTTTTTTTCTTTTTTGTTTTTGGTGTATAGCGCGTTGTTCGCTGCTTTTGTGACCGCTCACCTACAGAGAGAATGACAAGAAACTCCTTTTTCATTTCTTTAGCGGAGTCATATTTCCCTAAAAGCGCCTTCATCAAAACCGTTTCAAATTTTATTAATTCTTTATTTCCTTGAATCATAGCGGCTAATTGTTTGATGCTGTCTCCTTTTTTTACAAACCGTTTTGGGTAATATAAATTGATCATCATCATTGCGGTCGAAAAAAGATCATAACTTGGTTCCGCTTTTCTTGAGCCCATCCCCCAGTAGCCCCGATCAAAAAACTCAGTAAATTCTTTAATAGCGCGACCTTTCATTGTCGTGCCCCCAACATCAATGCATCGAATTCTAGGTGTCGGCCCCTCCACAATTAAGTTCTCCGGCTTCAAATCGCCGAAAATCCAGCCTTTTTCATGCAAACCTTCTAAAACATCTAGGAGCTGCACGATCATGACACCAGACCAAGAGAGCCCCTTTTCCTTTATGAAGGATAAAAGCTCCTGCCCTTGAATGTATTCCATCGCATAAAAATGAATTCGCCGTTTACCGTTTTCCCAATCATCGACATCATACAAAGAAGGTCCGAGGGCTGACCCTTGGACCTTCTCAAGTGCTTTAAGGACATTTACCTCCGTGGTGATTGTAACACTATCCACACTCATCTTCACCGCAGAATAACCATTACGATTTTTGGCGAGATACACCACTCCATTTGCACCTGAGCCAAGCTTTTTAACAATTTCATAATGATGCCTATGCCATTTTCCAATGATGACAGTGGCAGTAGAATAATTACATTGATTCTTCGATATATTGTTCATCATCACCTGATAGCAATCCTCTCAAAGAACGCTTTTTCTTAAAATATGTGATCGCTTCGCGGATAGCAGGTCCCGTTGGAGTAATTCCTCCTACGGCGAGTTTTGGGAAAATACTCGTCAGTAATCCCAAATTTGGCGTCCAATCTAAAAGCCTTTCTACGTCTTTTCTTTTCCCGGGAAATATTAAAACAGCAAAACGATTGTCGCCCATTCTAGCGTTCAAACTTAAAGATAGGTCCAATAAGGCTTCTTTTACAGTATCAAGCTTCGTTTTCATGCTAGCACTCGTATCAATTAATATAACCACTTCCACATCCGTTGTTTCACCGAGTTCATCGACTACTTCCATCACTTCTCCGCGCTGATCAGGCGGAAGCTCTTCTAGCTCCATATCCTTCCCTAAAATTTGTCGCAATTCCTTATTAACAACCCCTTGAAGAGTCTGGGTCATCGCCTTTCTTGTCACCATTTGTACCGTTTGTGATAATTGCTCGGCAATCACAATTTGACTAATCCCGCCACCTGAGGCAGCAATCCCTTCAATTTCCTTTATGCCTTTTTCTTCAATTGAATCGTTTTCCACCACCCCAATGACATTAACCGTAATACCGTGCTCTTTTGCAAGCGCTGCCATCGCTATCGGATTTTCACCTTGATTAGAACAACCGTCCGTAATTAATAAAATTTGTTTCAAACTGCCCTTTTTCATGTACTCCCCTCCAAATTTAACAGTTTCCCTCCATATGAAACTGTTTATTTAGTATCATCCTCGCCGGGAGTAACTTTTTTTATACTTGTTTATGATATTTTCATATGTCTACTTCTTACAGGAATGGCAGCCCATTTTGGCGTATTATGTTTTATCGCCACAACAGCAATCGTCATATCATCGGCAATCACTCCAGATCTCGTTCTTATCACTTCCTCCATAATTAAATCCGCAACCGCCTGTGGTTCATCCGTTTCCATTTCTCTTAGCTTTCGCTTCATCCATAACTCATAATTTTCAACATTTTTAGGTCCTTCGAATATACCGTCGCTCATCATAATCAGTAAGTCTCCAGCACGCAACTGCTCTGTCACGACATCTACATCAAACTCTTGTAAAATTCCCATCGGCAAATTACCAGATTCTATTTTTAATATTTTATCTCCCCTTTTTATAAAGCTTGGCGTCGAACCAATCTTCAGAAATTTTGCTTGGGCATTTTGTAGATCAATCATGGCAAGATCTAACGTTGAAAAAATTTCATCTGTCGTTCTCAGCGATAAAACAGAATTAACTGATTTAATCGCCACCTTTTCTTCAATGCCAGATTTGAGTATCTTTTGCAAAAGCTTGAGGGTTTCACTGCTTTCATAATGAGCTCTTTCTCCATTTCCCATCCCATCACTAATGGCCACGGCAAATTTTCCCGGGCCTAATTCAATCGTAGAATAGCTATCTCCTGATAAAAAACCTCCTCCCTTTGCTGCATGTGCTACACCTGTGTCTACAGTGTAAGCCTTCATTGAACGAAGGGTTGCGTAAGATAAATCGGAACGATACTCTTCATACTCTTCTCCCTTTACGACAATCGTTTCATTTAATATGTCGGATATGATAGGTGCAATAATTTTTTCAAACTCTCCTAAACTACTTGCATAAGGAAGAGTAATATCAATATCCACATTTCCGGGTTCGAGACTGTAAATTTCAATTTGTTCGATTTCAATTCCGAAATCCTGCAAAACATCAAGCATCATTTCTTCCTGCCGATGATGATTTTCTTGTTCCCGCTGAATTTCTTTTGCAAAATCTCCCATTACTTCTGACACACCTAATAATTGTTCAGCCACAAGCTTCCTACTTTCCTGCAACTGTATTTTCAATTGCTGGTTTGCGTTCGTAATCGTAAGTTCTTTATGAACTGTGTCACGCACTTTTTTGGCTTTATTACAATGCTTGTCCAACTGCCTGTAAACAGGTGGTGAGAGAGTTCCCGAATTTTCATCCATGTCATGCATAACTTTCCTCATTAAATCATATGTTTTATCAAAGTTAGAACTCCAGCAATGATTGCGCTTGAAGCAGTTTTGGCATGTTTTCTCTGTTACATGACTTAGAAAAAGATCAAATTCTTGTTCTTCATTTTTTTCATCTTCCCATTTTTCAGTCTGTGAAAAGCTATTGGACAAGGCTTGGAAAACAGATGAAAATTGCTCCACTCTGCGGACAGTGATGTCCCTAATTTTTCTGGCATACCGTTGTTGATCTTTCGCATGCTCAGGAGTGCCCGGAATAAAACGTGCCAATTTTTCGGTCAAGCCTGACGGAGTAATGAAAAAAAGTAAAATGGCTGCACATGATTCATAAACAGTCAATTCAAGCGGCGTGTTCGACTCACCGTACATTCCAATCAGAACGGTTGCCACCATTAGCCCAATTGCAGAACCGATCCGTTTCCCTTCTTTAAGTAGACCACCAAGCAAGCCGGCAAAAGCTAACAAACTCATTTGATAGAGGCTTGCAATATTCGAAAGACTAAATATTAAACCTGTCACGACCCCCACAGTCGATCCAACCGTTGCACCAGCTGTAAAAGCGAAAAGAAGGACGAGATAACGTGATAGAATATGCTCAATAGATAATTCATACACCGCCCAACCAATCGTTCCAGTTAACATAGAAGCAAGCAAGATGATGAGACTAATGACTTCTTCCGTTTTTAAAGATTTTTTTCTTTTACGAGAGGAAAGAAATGGAATGCTTTGCATAAAGATAAAGACAAGGACAAAAGCAAGACTCGCTTCTACCGCAGCCATTAAGGCATCATAACGAGTGAGTGATTGTCCATTTTGAACGAATTGAAAACCGCATTTTATAAAGAAAGATAGACAAAGAACTAAGTAAGGCAATATTTTAAAAGCTTGTTTCAACAACCTGTTCAAAGCTTTAAAAGTAAGCAGGAAAAATATACATAACGTAAAGGTATATGCAGCATTTCCCACTGTTAGCGTAAGAGAACCTGCCAAAAGACCAAGTAGGACTAGCGGGGCTTTATCCCTTTTTGATAAGTAGACAACTGCGAAGAATGGCAAAGCAAATGGAGTTAAATGGGATAATATTAAAGCTCGGCCAAGAAGCAGAGATACGAGAAGCAAGGCAATACCCTTTTGCAAGAATAAATAATCCAGTCGCTGCTGAATGAACCTGAGCTTCTTCGAAATATCAAATTTGCTTTCTTGCAGTTCCACATTCCGTAACGGTGTAATGATACTTAGATCTCCTCTTTCCACTTTAAATACACTCCCCACTTTTTTAATAGCTTTCATTATAAATGGGCTTGTTTTAGTATTTTGTCATTTTGATGGAGATGAATAAAAAAAGAGTTCGACTAATTTGGGCAAATTAAAAAGCATAAGACTATTCTTCATGGGAAGAATGTCTTATGCTTTATTATATAGCGGGATAGCGGCGGAGGGGATCGAACCCACGACCTCACGGGTATGAACCGTACGCTCTAGCCAGCTGAGCTACGCCGCCATGGAACCTTTTAAAAGGCACAATGTCTATAATACAGACCTCTCAAAAAGTTGTCAATCATATTTTTACAAGAAGTGCGAGCAACCATGAATTTCCAGTACGAAAAAACTGCCCAGACCAAGATATTGTTCTTAGCTTTGGGCAGTTCCATTTATTTTATAAAACAGACAGCAAGTTAACCTCTTCTCGCTCCTCGTCCACCACGTTTTGATTCCGTATGACGCTTCAATGAAGATAAGCGGTCTTCACTATCTTTCAAAAACTTGTTCATTTTTTGCTCAAAGCTTTCTTTTGTACGAACATCATTTACTCTATGGGTGCGTGGACGTGGATTTGAATGAGATTGAGCAGGTGGCTGATCTTTTGCTTTACGAATTGACAAGCCAATTTTTCCGTCTTTCTCAACATTTAAGACCTTTACTAGGACTTCATCGCCAACTTTTAAATGTTCATTAATGTCTTTCACATAATTGTCGGCTACTTCACTAATGTGAACAAGACCTGTTGTGCCTTCGGGTAATTCAACGAACGCCCCAAAATGAGTGATGCCTGTTACCTTACCTTGTAACTTGCTGCCTACTTCGATCGACATAAAAAAAATTATCCTCCTTAAAGTATAAAAAATGAGCCTTATTCTACATTATATAGAACTTATAAAAAAAGTGTCAATAAGACACCTTATCTTCTTTCTTTTTCTTTTTTGGTTCTGGAATATTAAAAATGATTTCACCTTCCTCGGAAAGGAAATATTCACTTCTCGCCAGCTTTGCTAAGTAGTCATCATCGTTTAACTTCACAATTTCATCTTCCAGCTTTGTTTGTTCTTTCTGTAATTCAGCGAGGGTTTTTTCCAACTTCGCTTCTTCCTTTTTCTTTGCTTCCAGGACACCTGATCGATACATAAAAGTGGAAATAACTAAATAGGATAATGCCACGGTTAGGATGAGGAATATAGACAGTCTTCGAATGAGAAGTTTTTTTCTTTTGGCTGTTCTTCTCATGATGACTTCTTGCTGCTTCATATAGTTTGTTTCAAGTGAAGTAATCGGGTTAATTTTTTTTGCTCCCATCCTATGGCCTCCTTATTTATTTATTGCGAAACATTTTTATTATAAAATGAACCACTCTCATCATTACATTCTTGATAAATTGAAAATATCCTGCTATTACGTCATATGATTTTCTAAAAGCTTCTTTCACTTGTTTTGGAACAAGGTAAAGAAGTCCTTGACCAATTAATTTAAATGGATACAGGACAACCTTTAAAACCCATAATAACACTTTTCCTACAATTTTTACAAGTGACAAAAGGATCTTCCCTATAAACAATAGAACTCCTAATAGCAATAAAACAAGCCATTTGATCGGACTATAGACGAGTGTAATAAATATCTTATAAATAAAATGAATGGTAGCTTTCGTGAAAGTAATGACTGCTTCAAGGACTTTTAAGTAAAATTGTTTTAATAATGCTTGGTAAGCAGCAAAGCCGCAAAGAAGCGCTAATATAAGGTAAAAACGGAGTTCTCCATAATTAACAAGATACAAAATATAAAAAGCGATGAGCCCATGGAAAATCCAAAATAAAATATCGTTTATAAAGAGAATCAGTTTTTTTCGATTCTTTCGATTTAAAAACCGCTGATACGTATCGAGGGATGCGCCAAAAAAGCTTCCCATGGCGATCATGGAAAGCATTGTATAAAACTGAGTAGATAAACTCATCGAAATAACTTCCCAAAGAATCCTTTTGCCTTCTCGCCGTGATGATCATCAAGATAGACTAGATCATATATCTTACCTTTTATCGAGACAATCCCCTTATCTACATCTAGATTCTTCATTTGAAGATTTTGGCCACGTATCGCCAAAAAGCCCATTGACGTTTCTAATAAAAATTCTTCATTATCAAAGCTTTCTACTTGTTTTACCCCTGTTATGTCAAGGATTTTTCTCCCTCTCATCACAACATCGTGATCAGGCACCGTTCCCTTTGAAGGCATAGATTCGTAATATTGGTTCATTTTCATCCCTCATTTTCGTACTAATTTTGTTTAATACATATGAGAGAAAATGAGATAATAGAACAAGCTATAGGAAAAGCGGAAGCGCCTTGCTCAGCCCCGACAAGCAAATGTTCTGGGGCAAAAAAGGCGCTTTTTGCCTTTTATGCCCCAGGTTATTTGACCTCGAGGGGCTAGGCGCTGCAGCTGGACAACAGGAAAAGCGGAAGCCGCCTGATAAATGAAGGAAGGCTAAACTATTCTAAAGCTCTTCCTTAGCAGCTTTTTCCTCTTTCAACACCGTATACATATTAGCTGCTTCTTCTTTTCTAGATGATTCTTGAAGGGCGTCAATTTTGACGGTCACCGTTTTTTGCCCGAAACGGATCTCTAGCTCGTCCCCTACTTTCACATTGGAGCTAGCTTTTGCAATTTGTCCATTTATTGCAATTCTACCTTTATCCGCTACTTCTTTTGCGAGAGTGCGCCTTTTTATCAATCGTGATACTTTTAAAAACTTGTCTAAACGCATCGCTGCCATCTATATTTACCCCCTATTATAAACCTGCTTTTTTTGCATCGTTCCAAAACTGATCTAGCTCTTCCAAAGTATATTCCTCAAATCGTTTCCCGCTCTCACTCACTTTTGATTCTATAAAAGAAAAGCGGCGGAAAAACTTTTCATTCGAAGTCTGCAGCGCTTCTTCGGGATGAATATCTAACAATCTTGCTACATTCACCATTGCAAATAGTAAATCACCTAGCTCAAAAAGTTGTTCCTGCTTATTTCCATTCGTCAATTCATTCTCGAATTCCTGCATTTCTTCTTTTACTTTTTCCCATGCCCCTTCTGGAGCACCCCAATCAAAACCGACTTTTGCTGCAAGTTTCTGGTAATCAAAGGACTTTAACAGTGCAGGCAACCCTTTACCTGTTTCGTCTAGAAGCGATTTTCCCCTTGCTTCTGGACTTTTTTCCTTCGCCTTGATCTCTGCCCAATTTGCCACCACTTGTTCGGAGTTTTCTGCTTGAACATCTCCAAAAACATGTGGGTGGCGACGTACCATCTTTTCACTAAGGGCTTCGATGACATCCTCAATCGAAAACATTCCCTCATCTTCGCCAATTTGAGCATGAAGCATAATTTGCAGCAAGACATCGCCTAATTCTTCTATCATATTATCGATATCGTCACGGTCAATCGCATCAAGCAGTTCATAAGCTTCTTCAATTAAATACTTTTTCAAGGATTCGTGGGTTTGTTCTTTATCCCACGGACAGCCATCAGGGCCTCTAAGTTCCGCGATAATCTCCCTTAAAGTGGAAAATTCTTTAAAGCTGAGCTCCCTTGTGGAAATAGGCGGCACGTATACGCTTGTCAAATTATCCAATTTTATTTGCCGGTCTAATTCATACAACGGGATTTTTTTGATTTGTTCCAACGTGCTTCCTGCCGCAGTTACAATCACGACCTCATAATCATCCGGATATTTTTCCATTAATGTTAATTTAACATCCGAAGCTACAAAAGCATCATATACTTGAGCAATAATTACATGTTGATCGATCCTAATTTGCTCTTTTCGAAGAATCGTCCCATCCAGTAATTGGAATCCTTCAACAGGGTCTACTTTTACCGCTGCAAATAAACTGTCCAAAAAGCTTTGACCACCGCCTATTTTTACCTTGACTCCACGTGACGATCCCCGCTCTAGCAGCAATTGAACGGTCCTCTCCGCTACCATTGGATGTCCCGGGACAGCATATTTAATATTTTCAGCCGCCGCCATGTTTAATAGTGTCTCTGTAATTTCTTCATAAATCGCTTCAAACTGATCGTGTTTTTCATATACATCGTCAAAAGATTCGAAGTGAATATCTTCACGTAAAAGCTCCTCTACAACTGGGTGCTCTTTTGTTCTTAAAATAAGGCGCCCCCCTTGCTTTAACGATTTATAAACACCTAGCGGCAATTGGTTTAAATCGCCCGATCCGAGCCCGATAACTAAAATTTCTTTATTCATCATTACTTCCTTTCCCGCTCTTTCCTTACGAGTCGCTTCCCAAAAGGAATTAACATTAATTCATCAGCAGTTAATGTATGACTTTTTACTATCATAACCAAATAGATAGCCGCTCCTACCATCACACCACTTAATGCCGCAAATGTAAAAACAAGTCGGCCATCACCAAGCAAAGAAATTAGAAATAGCCATAGTTGTAAAACAGCCGTCATGGCGAGCACAGCTGCTATAAGCTTTGTAAATATTTTTTTCAAAATAGCTATAACGGGCACTCGTTTATTTAGTTTTTGTATCATTAATACGGTGATGACCGCTAAACCTGTAATTGTTGCAATAGCTGCCCCCATCGTATCAAAAAACGGGATAAATAAAATATTTAAGACCGCTTTTATGAAAAGACCGATCAATATATATTTCCCCGGGGCAAAGACATGACCCAATCCTTGTAAAATACCCGAACAAATTAAGATTAAAGAACTGAAAAAGATGGCTATTGCTAATACGGAAAGAACGAATGTTCCTTCGCTATTTGCGAACAGCATCGCATTGGTAGGCTTCATAATATTTACGAGCCCTGCAGTAGCACCAACGCCAATAACGGTAGTAATTTTAATCGCGCTGATCGCTTTCTTGTGAATGACATCCTCTTCATCTTTCATCCAAGCCGCTGCTATAAGCGGTACAAGGGCTAAAGAAAAGGACGAAGCGGCGACTGTTCCTAGTTGCAGCAGCGGCTGTCCTCTATCAAATACCCCTTTCCACGCTTTCGCCTCATCGGGACTCATTCCTGATTGGACGAGCAAGGAATATAAGCTAAATGAATCAATCAACTGAAAAAGAATGAGCAGCATCCCGCTTAAACAGATAGCCGTCCCATGAACAAGAACGATTTGCGCCGTCTTATAAAATTTACGAAAAGATAGTCCTTTTTGAAATAGCATGCGAATAGCTTTATTTCTCATGACATAGATGGTGAGAATAAGCAGCCCAAAAATTGTTCCAAGTATGGAGCCCGACACAGCCCCGCTTCCAACGTCATACAAAGAATATCCCTTCGACATCAGTAAGGAAGCGAAGAGAAGGATGGCTGTCACCCTTGCTAATTGCTCCGTCACTTGGCTAATAGCCGTCGGCGTCATCTTTCCAATACTTTGAAAATAACCACGCCATACGGAAAAGAACGGTAAAAATAAAAACATAAAAGCAGAAATTTTAATTAAAGGGGTTAGCCCAACATCTCCCATTGATAAGGCAATAAACTTTGCTCCGAAAAACAAAATTGAAAATAAGGAAACGCCAACAAGAAGAAGAGTAAGGAATGCGGCTTGTAATCCATGTGCAAGATGGTTTCGTTTTCCGATCTCACTTTCAGCGGCCAATTTTGAAATAATAACAGGAAAACCGGAACTGGAAAGTACCGCCGCTATTCCGTAAATCGGATAAACTTGCTGATATATGTAAAAACCGATATCACCGACAATGTTTTGAAAAGGCACCCGATAAATCGCACTCAACAGCTTTACAATAAAGGCCGCCATCGTTAGAATGAGTGCTCCGTGCATATACTGATTCGATTGTTCTTTAGGCAAACTCGCCCTCGCCCTTCTGCGTAAAATCTTGATAAAAGATATTATAGCATAATAAGAAAAGCGGAAGGCGCTGGAGCGGGACGATAATTCCTTATCTGAACGTTGACCATCAAAGTTCAATTTTATCATTTCTTAAACAAAAATAACCCGAAGATCATAAATCTCTTCGGGTCGTAAATATATAGCTTATTAAGATTCCATTTGCCTCGCAAGAAAGCTTGCGGCAGTTTCCGCAGATTTTTTTTCAATATCTCCGATGGTCTGGTCTTTCGAAAAAATTACAACCGCTCCAATTGGATCCCCACTTGCAATGATTGGAGATATTGCATAGGAGGAGAGTTCTTCCTCATGCCCTTCAATAAGTGCAATTTTACTAGGGTTTTTTTCGAGAAGAGACGACCGCTCGGCCATCGCTTTTTCGATTATATCTCCATTGCTTTTATTTAAATATTCTTTTTTAGATGTGCCACTGACAGCAATAACAGCGTCTCGGTCGCAAATGAGTATTGAGCTTCCGAGGCTTTCATACAATGCTTCTCCATATTCTTTAGCAAAATCGCCCAATTCATTAATGGGAGAATATTTTTTTAATATTACTTCCCCGTCACGATCTACAAAAATTTCTAATGGATCGCCTTCCCGAATTCTAAGGGTTCTACGAATTTCCTTTGGAATTACGACTCTTCCTAAATCATCAATTCGACGAACAATACCAGTTGCTTTCATCCTAAGTTGCCTCTCTTTCACTAGATGATTTTACGTAAGCTTTCGGATTAATGTAACACCTAAATTTAAAGAAAAGCTTCCGTTTTTACAATTCATTACCATCGGTTGTTGAAATTAGTATCTTTCAGTTAGAGAGTTCTATACATTTTTTTCAAGATGAAAGCAATTTTTACTTTTTGGCACTTCCCAAATCTTTCATAATCTCTGTTGCAATTGTTAACCATTCTTTCGTTTGCAATCGATTTAGTTGGATTGTAATTTTTAACCGTGAACCATCCATCCCGAGGCCAACCATCCGACCATGTCGATTGCATATTGCAAAGACCTTTGTTCCGTCTATTTCTTTTGTACCTTCTTCCGACATAAAAATGGATATCTCGGACTTCGATTGCTTAATAAGCTCAAGCTTCGCATGACGGGCATACACTTTCATTTCAGCAACCGTAAATAAATAGCCGACTTGTTCCGGATAGTCGCCGAAACGATCAATCATTTCATCTTGCAATTCTTGCAGCTCTTCCAAAGAATCAATATTCCTAAAGCGTTTGTACATTTCTATTTTCTGATAACCATCGCCAATATAGGAATCCGGAATATAGGCATCTAATTCAAGCTCCACTTCAAAGGCAGGTGCACTTTGCTCATGTATCGTTCCTTTTCGTTCATCGATTGCATCCTTAAGCATCTGAGAATATAAATCAAACCCGACGGAATCAATAAAACCGTGTTGTTGGGCGCCAAGTAAGTTACCAGCACCTCTTATCGACAAATCGCGCATCGCAATTTTAAAACCGGAACCAAGCTCTGTAAATTCTTTAATGGCCTGCAATCTTTTTTCAGCCACTTCTGTGAGAACTTTGTTTCGTCTATATGTGAAATAAGCATACGCAATACGATTGGAGCGGCCAACCCGTCCTCTTAATTGATAAAGTTGAGAAAGTCCCATTCGATCGGCATCATGGACAATCAATGTGTTCACATTCGGGATATCAACACCCGTTTCTATAATCGTCGTCGTCACAAGTACATCAAATTCTCCATCAAGAAAACTTAGGATAACCGATTCCAACTCAGATTCAGTCATTTGCCCATGTGCATACGCTACCCGAGCGTCAGGAACGAGCATCGAAATCTCTTCTGTTTTTCTTTCGATATCTTCAACTCGGTTATAAAGGAAGTAAACTTGACCGCCCCTTGCCAGCTCACGCTCAATAGATTCCTTTACGAGTGCACCATTATATTCCATTACGTAAGTTTGCACAGGGAAACGATTTTCCGGCGGCGTTTCAATGACGGATAAATCCCGAACGCCTAACATCGACATATGAAGGGTCCTTGGAATTGGCGTTGCCGTCAATGTCAACACGTCAATATTTGCTTTTAACTGCTTGATTTTTTCTTTATGTGTCACTCCAAAACGCTGCTCTTCATCGACAATTAATAGTCCTAGATCAGCAAACTGAATATCTTTTGATAAAAGACGATGGGTACCAATTACAAGATCGACCGTACCGTTTTTTAACCCTTTTGCCGTTTCAGTTTGCTGTTTTCTTGAACGAAAACGGCTCAGCAAGCCAATTTTAATTGGATAATCTTGAAATCTCTCCTTAATCGTTTCGAAATGCTGCTGCGCCAAAATGGTGGTCGGCACTAATACAGCAACCTGCTTTCCGTCCATAATCGCTTTGAACGCCGCGCGGATGGCTACCTCTGTTTTTCCATAACCGACATCCCCGCAAAGCAGGCGATCCATTGGCCTTTCTTTCTCCATATCTCGTTTGATTTCTATAATGGACCTGAGCTGATCCTCCGTTTCTTGGTAAGGAAAAGACGCTTCGAGTTCCCGTTGTAAATCGCTATCCGGGGAAAATGCATACCCTTTGGCGGCTTCTCTTTCCGCGTATAATTTAATCAAGTCATCCGCGATATCCTTAACCGAAGACTCTACCTTTTTCTTTACACGCTTCCAGTCACTTCCACCTAATTTATAAACCTTTGGCTCCTTTCCTTCAGAGCCTACATACTTTTGAACGAGATCTATTTGTTCAACTGGCACATACAGCTTATCGTTTGCTTGATATCTAAGATGTAAATAATCTTTATGCACACCATTGATTAATAAGGTTTCAATTCCTAGATACTTTCCTATTCCATGATTGACGTGGACAACATAATCGCCGACCTGCAATTCAGAATAGCTTTTAATCCGCTCGGCATTTGAAAGTTTTTGCCTTCGCTTTGATTTCCGGGTTTTTTTATTAAAAATTTCTTCTTCTGTTATGACAGCCATTTTTGCCAATGGCAGCTCAAAGCCTGAATTCAATGAACCTTGAATAATTTGAATTCCAGAGACAGGATGAGCATCATCTTTTACATTCGATGCTTCAATTTCATAGTCATATAAAACAGATTGTAATTTCTTTGCCCGCTCAGCATTTGGAGCAAGAAAAATAATAGAATAGCGATTTTTTTGCCAGCGCTCCACCTCACCTTTAAGCAAATGCATTTGACCATGGAAATTTTGCATGAGTTTACAAGGAACATTGGCTATATTTTGCGGACTCGTATTCGGAATATGCCTCATAAATAAGGATAAATACACTTTTGGAAAATGATGTTTAGTCAATAGCTGAGAAAATGGATTCGACACGGCCAGATCGTGAATGATTTCCCCATGTTCAAGCAAGGACGTATACCATTCAGCTTCTTCCTTTTCAAGTCTTTCATTCATTTCCTGGATACGGCTTAATTCATCAAAGATTAATAACCCGTTATCAGAAAGATAATCTAGTAAACTTGCAGAAGGCTCATAGGCGTATGATATATATTTATAAAATTGCTCGGGCTTTTGACCATTGCGAAGTTGTTCTATCTCATAACCAATATTTTCGGATAAAAGCTCCTTTGCTTTTTCACTTCTGAGTTTTTTTAATGAACGTGAAAGTCCGGCTTCAATTTGATCAACTATTTTTGCCAATTGATTATGATTTACCGGTGATTCGGTGGCTGGACCAATCACTACACTTTTTCTTTTATCTTTCGAACGTTGGTCCTCAAGAGAAAAAGTTCGAATGGAATCAACTTCTGTATCAAAAAGCTCGATGCGAATGGGATCGGTTTCCGTAAGCGGATAAATATCTAGTATTCCTCCGCGCACACTAAATTCACCTGGTGCGCTGACCATGTCTGTTCTGCTATATCCCATTTGCACAAACTTCAACAAATCATTTTCAAGATCTAAGTCTTGCCCCAATTCAATATGCAGTTGATATTCTTGCCATATTGATGGTGGCGGCAGTATTTTTCGTAAACTAGCGATCGGAACGACAAAAACACCGCGACGACCCGAGACCATATAATTAAGCGCTTCAATTCGCTGGGCGCGCAGCTCCGGGCTTGCGATACTCAGTTCTGCAGCAATCAATTCATTGGCAGGATAAAGAAAGAGCTCATCTTCATCCATAAATTGAGCGAGATCCTCATGAAGTTTTTGAGCTTGCAAAAGATTATGGGTAATAACGATGATCGATTTTCCGGTTTTTTCTGCTGCAGCTGCAATGAATGCTGCTCTTGCTGAGCCAGATAATCCAGCTATCAATTGTTCCCGCAGATTTTCTTCAATTCCAGAAAGAATCGATTGTATTTCATTTTGCTCTATAATTAAGTTTTTAATGCCTTGCATATTTATCTCCTCTTCATAGAATAGGAAGTTATTTAAGAGGTTAACTTGTACTCTATCTTATTCTTTTTATAGATGGGGTGTTTTATATTCCAATGGAAAAATGCTTTGGATTTCCGTCCAAAGCTCTTTAATGGATAAGATAATCATATTGATGCAAGTCAGGATTCTTTTTAAATGCTTCATGGCAATCGTCACATATCGATTGAATATGAATATCTCCATCTGACCCATACGAAACCATATCTTGTTTTTCCTCATTCGTTAATGTATGAATGCCAAGTTGTTCTTCGTTTAAAACGGTATCATCAATCGTACCCATTTTTGTAGAACAATGGCGGCAATAATAATGAATAGGTATAATAAGCCCTCCTCACAAAAGGAATCCGTTCATAGTATGAACACCTTTATAAGGAGTTATTCATCACTACCCATTAAATTGGTTCATGACTTCTAAAAAAGGCTTATCCAACCACTCTTCGCATGCATCCACACATTTTTCAACGACCGCTTGTATTTCTTCCTTCTCTTCTTTGCGAAATTTACTTAAGACATAATCAGGTACTGTCATACCAACTGGAGGACGATCGATTCCTACTCGTATCCGTTTGAAATCTTGAGTACCGAGATTCGTTATCGTAGACTTCATTCCATTATGTCCGCCGGCGCTGCCTTTTTGCCTTAGTCGAATTTTTCCAACTGGCAAATCAAGATCATCGTATATGACGAGTAAATTTTCCACCGGGATGTCATAGTAGTCCATAAGCGGACGGATACTTTCTCCCGATAAATTCATATATGTCAAAGGTTTAAGTAAAATAACCTTTTCTCCATTTTTATGAACGACAGAATAAATTCCATTAAACTTTTTTTCAGATAAAGTAGTCCCTAACCTTTTCGCTAACTCGTCCACAATAACAAAACCGATATTATGACGAGTTTTTTTATAAGAAAGACCGGGATTCCCTAATCCTACAATTAATTTCATCCCAAACACCCCAAGCTACACCTGTTTCATATTATTATACGTGATAATTGCTAAAACGGAAACAAAAGCGCAAATGATGTAAGAACTAAGAAGATCCGTTTATTAATGAGTGACATAGAACGAACGCATTATGAAGTTATGTCCAATATTAAGTAGATATTGGACATTGTATTAAGGAATTAAGGCTATCTGTCCAAAATAAAGCCGATATTGGACAATCAACGAACGCATTATGAAGATATGTCCAATATAAAGTGGATAATGGACACAGACGGTGTGCTAGCCACTGGCTGTTTGCTCTAGACGGAAACAAAAGCGCAACCATCCCGGCTGCGCTTAAATTATAATTATTCATCTTCACCTTCAGCTTTATCGTCGTTGCTATTTTCAGGCGGGTCCTCTTCTCGAACTCCTCCATCTGGATCTTCTTCCTGCGTGCGTGGAGGTTGGATATTCGCAATCGGCTCATCATCTTCGTGATTAATGGTGCAAGATACATTTCCACGAATTTCTCCAACAGTTATCGATTCTCCAATGTTTAAGTTCGTAATATCAATCTGGATGACTTCCGGAATCTCATCAGGGACAGCCGTTACGGAAAGTTCATGCAGCAAAACTTGGAGAACTCCACCTTCCTTGACGCCCTGAGAGTCTTCTGATAATTCCACCCTTACATTGGCTTCAATCTCTTGATTTAAATCAATCGCAAGAAAATCAGCATGAACGATATTATTTTTCAATGAATCTTCTTGATATTCATGTAAAATAACATTTATTTTTTTTCCTTCAAGATCTAGAGAGATAACACCATTTCTTCCGACTTCTCTCATTGTTTTCATAAAATCGGCACCGTCTACAGAAATTGGGGTATTTTCAACCTGGTACCCGTAAACTACTGCTGGTATATTACCTTGCCTGCGAATGGCAGTCAACTGTGAACGCTTCCCATTCGTACGGCTTTTTGCTTCTAGTACTGTACTCATAAGTATGACACTCCCTCTCCCTAATATGTAATGCATCTCTATTAATACCCTAACATAAAGAAAAATAAACTTCTAATGATAAGAAAAATACAGGTAGATTATTACATTGCTGAATGCAAAAAGACACCGGAGATTCCGATGTCTTTTTATATTTTTAATCAAACAATGTACTTACTGATTGATTTTCGTGAACTCGAATAATCGCTTCTCCTAATAAAGGTGCTACGGAGAGTTCTTTAATTTTAGAAATTTTCTTTTCTTCTGGAAGTACGATTGAGTTCGTGACAATTAGCTCTTTAATATTGGAATTTTGAATCCTTTCAATAGCAGGACCTGATAGAACCGGATGTGTACAGCATGCATACACTTCCTTAGCTCCACTCTCAGTAAGGGCATTGGCCGCAAGTGTAATCGTACCCGCTGTATCAATAATATCATCGATTAATATCGCAATTTTTCCATCAACATTACCAACGATATTCATCACTTCCGCCACATTTGGACGCGGACGGCGTTTATCAATAATAGCAATTGGTGCTTTTAAACGATCTGCTAATCTTCTAGCGCGCGTAACACCGCCATGATCAGGCGAAACAATTACGATATCGTCTTTATATAAATTTTTTGATTTAAAATATTCCCCTAAAATAGGAACACCCATTAAATGGTCGTTAGGGATATCAAAAAACCCTTGGATCTGTGGTGCGTGGAGGTCAAGATTAATCATCCGTGTGGCCCCAGCTGTTTCAATAAGATTAGCTACGAGCTTCGCTGTGATTGGTTCACGAGCTCTCGCTTTGCGATCTTGACGAGCGTAACCATAATAAGGCACGACTAAATTAATCGTTTTAGCTGAAGCACGTTTTAATGCATCAATCATAATGAGGAGTTCCATTAAATGATCATTTACAGGATCACTTGTTGACTGAACAACATACACATCGCAGCCACGGATACTTTCCTCAATATTAATTTGAATTTCTCCATCGCTGAATCTATTGACGGAACATTTACCAAGTTCAAGACCGATAAATTTAGCAATTTCTTGCGCCAAAGCACGATTAGAACTTAATGAGAATATTTTCAAGCTAGGGTCAAGATATTGATTTGACATGTTGAACCTCCATATTAGTTTTTCAAATTTAGTTTCTTGACGTAATTTTCTTTATTAACCTGCCTGGCGCGCGCGATGGACAAAGATTCTCCCGGTACATCTTTTGTTATGGTTGAACCTGCGGCGATATAAGCGCCCTCTCCGATTGTTACAGGTGCAACAAGATTAGAGTTACAGCCAACAAACACATTGTCTTCTATTTTCGTTAAAAATTTGTTTTTACCATTATAATTAACCGTAATCGAACCGCAGCCAAGATTTACATTAGATCCAACCTCAGCATCCCCAATATAACTTAAATGGGAGGCTTTACTTCCTTGTCCGATTTCAGCTTTCTTAATTTCTACAAAGTTTCCAACTTTTACATCATCATGAATATTAGATTCTGGTCGAATATGTGCAAAAGGTCCAATTTGTACTTTCGATCCTACCAAACTATCGTGAACGACAGATTGTCTAACGACTGTTTCAGATGCAATTTGGGCATTAACGAGTTCACTGTTTGGTCCAATTTGACAATCCTCGCCTATAACCGTTTGTCCTTTAATGATAGTACCAGGAAGAATAATGGTATCCTTCCCAATTTTTACATCCGAATCAATATACGTATTTGTTGGATCGATGATCGTAACGCCATTTTGCATATGAAGAGTATTAATTCTATTTCTCATAAGCCTTTCCGCTTCGGCAAGCGCTACACGGTCATTGATTCCCATCGTTTCATCAAAATTAGATGTTTGAAAGGCAAAGACACTTTTTCCCTTTGTTTTTAATATTTCAATCACATCAGGAAGGTAATATTCTCCTTGTACATTGTCGTTTGAAACTTCTTCAAGTGCTTCAAACAATGCTTGATTATCAAAACAATACGTTCCTGTATTGATTTCCTTCACTTTCCGTTCTTCTTCATTTGCATCTTTATGTTCAACGCTTTTTTCCACAGTTCCATTAGAATTGCGAATCACCCTGCCATAGCCGTCAGGTCTATCTGTGAAAGCTGTTAAGATAGTTGCCGCTGCTTTTTCCGTTTCATGCAGCTTAATCAACGCTTCCATCGTTTCAGCTGTAATAAGAGGTGTGTCGCCGCATATGACAAGAGTGGTTCCGTTCTGATTGCCTAGCACTTCCTTCGCCTGCATGACTGCGTGGGCAGTTCCAAGCTGTTCTTCTTGTAGAACAAACTCGCTTTTTCCTTCCAAGCTAGTTTTTACAAGCTCCGCCCCATGGCCTACAACCGTTACGATTTTGTCGGCGTTCACGTTTGAAATATTGTCCAAAACGTGCTCTACCATTGGCTTTCCACAGACTTGATGAAGTACTTTATATAATTTTGACTTCATACGTGTTCCTTGGCCAGCAGCCAATATTACAGCGAATCTTTTTGTCATAAACGGGCCCCCAATAACCTTTTTTTCCATAATGAATATATCTTAATTACCGCTTTTTTTCAAGAAATCGAGAAAATGTATGAAAAATCTTCATAATATAGAAAAGCGGAAGCGCCTGTTCATCGACGTAAAAACTTCAGGGCCTTGGACTGAGATAAAGGAAACACAATGAGCCGTTTGGCGAATCGATGTTGACTTATCGGAGGGAAAGGACAAGAAGTTTTCTAGTCGATAGGCGCTGGAACTAGACAATCATAGAAAAGCGGAAGGCGCTTGCCCAGGGGCGACAAGCAAATGTTCTGAGGCAAAAAAAGTCCGCTCTTTGACTATAATTGATACCATATGCCGGATAGAGTCCGAATCACACAAGAACACTGCGTTTGTTCCAATTGCTGAGCAATTGATCTTGAATCGTACAAGAACTCGTGCGTTTATCACAATTGCTGTGCGATTCGGCTTGAATCGTACAAGAACTCATGCGTTTATCACAA
>NZ_JAIAZY010000045.1 GCF_019459225.1 Bacillus sp. IITD106 | reverse complement strand
AAACTGGAATGTACGATTAAAATTTGGGCTTCTTATCCTAATAATATTCTTAATATTGGGATTTATCGTTCCTTTTTTCTATAAGGGAAACCCTACTGAATGGGGAACATATCCCAATAATTTACAGCCTAGCTGGGATCATTGGTTTGGCACAACAAACTTAGGGCAAGACACGTTTTGGCTGTTAGCAAAAGCAATTCAAAATTCTTTCTTCATAGGTATTTTTGTCGCGTTTTTTGCTACTTTAATTGGGGCGATATTAGGGCTTTGGGCTGGTTTTAAAGGTGGATTTATTGACAGACTCATCACATTACTTACGGACTCTTTTATCGTAATCCCTGCACTGCCAATCTTAATTTTACTTGGAAGTATGATGAAGGGAAAAGCATCATTATTATATATAGCCATTGTATTGATAATCTTTAATTGGCCTTGGCCTGCAAGACAGCTTCGTTCCATGGCGTTAAGTTTAAGGGAAAATGACTTTATTAGTACTTCAATCTTCTCGGGTCAAAGTGTCTTAAAAATCATAACGAAAGAAATATTTCCTTTTGTTGCTGGATGGTCGATAGCCAACTTTATTAACACTATATTAGTTGCAATTAGTTCAGAAGCTGGGCTTGCTGTCATTGGAATGTCTAGTAATGAAAAAGCTACCTTGGGAACCATGATTTATTGGGCTAATCAACATCAAGCAATGTTGGCGGGTAGATGGTGGTGGATTGGTTCACCAGTTATTGCAACCACTTTAATATTTATCGCACTATTCTTGGTTATGACAGGGCATCAGCAATATTCTGCACTAAGGAGAGGGAAGTAATATGCTGAAATTAAATGAAGTAAGTGCACAGTACAACATATTAACAGGATATGTAAAGGCTGTAGATAAGGTTGATTTTGAAGTCAAAAAAAATGAGATATTTGGTATAGCAGGTGAATCAGGTTGTGGGAAATCTACATTATTGAAGGTGATGTACGATCTGATCCAATATCCTTTGGAAATTTCAAATGGAAATGTAGAAATTCATTCCTCTGATAAATCTGGTACCCCAGTTATTTATAATAATGGAGACATCCATAAAAGCTGGTGGAAGGTCATTTCCTATGTACCACAAGGAGCTATGCATGTCATGAATCCAGTTGCTAGGATAAAGAATCAATTTTTTGATGCAATCAGTAAATACCATGACATTACAGACAAAAAGGTGCTCCAGCAAGAAATTCTAAATTACTTAAAAGAATTGGAGTTGCCACCCGAAGTTTTGAAGGCATTTCCTCATCAATTAAGTGGTGGTATGAGGCAACGAATTCTAATTGCTCTAGCTACCTTTTTAAAGCCAGATATTGTTTTGGCGGATGAACCAACCACTGCGTTAGATGTTGTTGTTCAAAGAGGAATATTAACCATGTTAATGCAAGTACAAAAGAAGATGAAAAATTCAATTGTCATCGTTTCCCATGATATGGGGGTTCATTATCAAATTACAAACAGAATGGGGATTATGTATGCAGGCCAAATGATTGAGGTAGCGCCAACTGAAGAAATTTTCAATAATCCACGCCATCCATATACTAAAATGTTAATAAATGCCATTCCTAAAATAGGAGATAATAGTTCAAGGGAAGGAATACCTGGTACACCACCTAGTTTAAAAAATCCTCCTGTGGGCTGTAGATTTGCTGCACGCTGTCCACATGCTATGGATATTTGTCGTACTGTGGAGCCAGAAAGGGTTTATATGTCAGAAGAACATTATGCTAGCTGCCATTTGCTAAATTAAGTGCCAAGGAAAGGAAGGTTGCTCATGGCTCAGAATATATTGGAAATCAATGATCTCTCCCGTCAATTTAAGATTGGTGGAATGATTTTTGGGAAAAAGCTTACGGCTGTGGATCAGGTATCTATTTCACTGACTGGTGATAAGCCGCAGATTATGAGCATTGTGGGGGAATCCGGTTGCGGAAAAACAACGTTGGCGAAAATGATCCTGCAACTGCTAGATCCATCATCAGGTAATATCGTGATAGATGGTATACCGTTATCTCATTATGCAAAAAGAAAAAACCGAAGAGAATTTTATAAAATGGTTCAACCAATTTTCCAAAATCCCTTTACGTCTTTTAGCTCAAGAAAGAGAGTGGATTCCTATCTTTTTGAAACGGCAATAAATCTAGAAATAGCAAAAACAAGGAAAGAAGCTAAAGCAGTTGTTTCAGAAGTACTAGCGTCTGTAGGAATGGAGCTTGATCATGTCATTGGCAAATACCCAAATCAGTTCTCAGGTGGAGAATTGCAACGGATTTCGATTGCTAGAGCATTAATTCCAAAGCCAAAATTGATTGTTGCGGATGAACCAGTTGCTATGATAGATGCGTCTTTGCGGATGAATATTGTCAATTTATTTAAAAAGCTAAAGGACGAATACAATGTTAATTTTATTTATATCACCCATGATCTATCAACAGCCTATTATGTGAGTGACTATATCGCAACCATGTATCGAGGTAATTTAATTGAATTTGGTAATGCTAGGACGGTTTTGAATGAACCAGCCCATCCTTACACAGAACTACTGTTGGATTCGATTCCACGCGTTGGGAGAAAATGGGACCACGAGGTCACACCACCTGCCATGGAGAGTAAGGAGTATGAGATGGAAGGATGTAAATTTGCTGGTAGATGTATATATGCAAAAGAAATCTGTCATACAACAAAACCTCATATGATTCATCTTAATCAAGAACATAAAGTTTTATGTTTTAAACACAATGACTATAAACCTGAACATCATATAAGTGTAAATGAAAAATTAGATAGATCAAGTTCTGATGAATTTAAAATAACTATGTAAAACAAGACTAGTAAGTTATCAAGTGAAGATAAGTTGTCACAACTGGAATGAAAATATGGTATCACCTTTATCTAGGTAAGTAATATCCTATTTTATTGTTCATTCAAAGAAGTACATTTAAACAACTATCTATAAAAGGGCAGTGAATATAGTGAATATCTTAATCATTGGTAGCTTTATGATGGATTTGGTTGTGAGGGCTTCTCGGGTTCCGAGGAGCGGTGAAACGATTATAGGAACTTCATTTAATAGATTTCCTGGAGGAAAAGGGGCAAATCAAGCCGTTGCAGCTTCTCGTCTTGGGGGACATGTTACAATGATAGGGAAAGTCGGAAATGATTCATTTGGTGACGAAATAATTGATGCATTAATATCAAACCAGGTTGAAACCAGTAATATTTTGCGAGATTCCAACTATACAACAGGTATTGGATCTGTTACTTTAGATGAGCAAGGAAATAATCGAATTATTGTTGTACCTAGTGCCAATCTAAAATTCACACTATCTGAACTTCAAAGAGTAGAAGATTTAATCAAGAATGCTGATATTCTATTAGTACAATTTGAAATGGATAAAAAAGTGATTGAGGAAGCAATTTCAATTGCAAATTTTTATAATGTTCCTGTCATAGTTAATCCTGCGCCAGCCCATAAAGTAAGTGATGAATTTTTATCAAAAATAACATATTTAACTCCAAATGAAACGGAAGCACAAATTTTAACTGGCATCGAGGTTCGGAATTTGAAAGATGCAGAACTAGCTGGAAGGATATTAATTGAAAAGGGAGTCGCTAATGTTATTATGACATTGGCTGAAAAAGGTGCACTTTTAATAACTCAAACAGAATCAACACATATCCCTGGTTTCCAAGTAACCCCAAAGGATACTGTTGCTGCTGGAGATGCATTCAATGGTGCGCTCGCAGTTCAAATAACGAAGGGCATTCCTTTAGAAGAAGGAATCATGTTTGCAAATGCTGCAGGTGCATTAACTGTAATGAAAGAAGGAGCAATTCCTTCACTACCAAAGGAAAAAGAAGTTAAAGAATTTATGGAGAAATTACAAACACTCAGAATGTAAGATTAAGAAAAGGAATTCGATTGCAGATTGATGTAATCGATTGCAAAGTATAAAGGAATAAGAATGGTTATAAGCGAACAAATAACGTCATGAGCGTATCTACCAATAATACATACCATAATATTTACATCTTGAGGGCCAACCATAAAGCAGCATCTTCTATCTCATTATAGGGTAGGTGTTGTTGAAAGAATGGAGCGGGAAAAAAATGAATATATTCGATAAATTTAATTTGGAAAATCATGTTTCTATAGTAACCGGAGCTGCAAGAGGATTGGGTAAGGCGATGGCCAATGCTCTAGTTCAGGCAGGCTCGAATCTGGTGATTGCTGATATAGACTTTGATGAGGCTACAAAAACAGCCAATGAATTTATGCAAGAATCGGGTAGAGACGTATTAGTCATTCGAACGGATGTAACGAAAGAAGACAGTGTCAATCAAATGGTGGCACAAGTTGAGGAACATTTTGGGAAGATTGATGTCTTAATTAACAATGCAGGGATTGTCATTAATGAAAAAGCGGAAGAGATGTCGATAGATGATTGGTATAAAGTCATTGATATTAATCTGAATGGCGTTTTTATCGTTTCAAAGGCTGTTGGAAAAGTAATGATCAAACAACAAAAAGGATCGATCATCAATATATCCTCCATGTCAGGAATCATTGCGAATACACCACAATGTCAATCGTCTTATAATGCTTCGAAAGCAGGAGTCATTATGTTGACGAAAAGCCTGGCAATGGAATGGGCAAAACACAATATTAGGGTGAATACGATAGCCCCGGGTTATATGAAGACGGAATTGACGAAAAAGTTTTTTGATGGCAGTGGAGATATGGTAGATGTATGGATGAAGGGAACTCCGCTGGGAAGACCAGGGATTCCCGAAGAATTGGGAGGAATTGCACTATATTTGGCGTCCGATGCTTCATCTTTTGCAACAGGTTCAGTATTCACCATTGACGGTGGTTATACCGCATTATGAATTGAAACGAAGTAGGGAAGCTATTAAAATTTCAAATAGGAGGATGAAAAGTTGAAAAAACGGAGGCTTTTGATAGGGATGTTGACCATTATATCAATGATGATTTTATCAACGGGGATTCCAGTACTTACGAAATCAACTTTAGCGGAAACGAAGGAAGAACTTCCAGATTCGTTTCAATTAACAGCCACAAAAGCGAAAAGGATCGCTAGAGTGACGGGCCCGACACTTGAAGGAGAATCACTTCCAAACCCGAATCAAACCCATGAAAATTACGCATTAAGGGCAACTGACTTAGGGATAATATGGGATGCTACAACTTCTTCTGACAAAAAGAAAGTGATGATGGCTTTTGGAGATTCGTACGATGATGGATGGGGAGGATTCGGCGGAGGAGGCGAGCGGGAAGGATGGAGAGGTAATCTACTAGCAATCTCGGAGGATACTGATCTATCGGATGGTTTGACTTTCTCCTCTATGATAACAAGAGAAGATAATGATAAGTTTGCTAAGGAAATCATACACTCAGAGCATGACACATCAGGTAATGGAGATTTCACAGCAATCCCGACTGCAGGTATTACTGTAGGCGAACGGCATTTTATTCATTATATGCAAATAAGAAATTGGGGGGCAGCTGGAAGATGGAATATTAATTTTTCAGAAATAGCTTATTCTGACGATGAAGGGCAAAACTGGACCAAATCGGGAGTAAAATGGGGAGCGAAAAGTAAGTTTGGTCAAGCAGCCTATGTAAAAGAAAATGGGTATGTATATATGTTTGGGACTCCTTCGGGAAGAATGGATAATGCATATTTAGCGAGAGTTAAAGAAGAAAATGTATTGGATAAAGAAAAGTATGAATACTGGGATGGAAAAGCTTGGATAGAGGATGATGAGACGGCAGCCGCTCCTGTCATAGAAGCTCCTGTAAGCGAACTATCCGTTGCCTATAACTCTTATTATGGAAAATGGATCATGGTGTATTTAAATGAAGACCGCTATGCAATTGTTATGAGAAGTTCATCTAGCTTAACAGATGGCTGGTCGGCGGAAACTGAAATTGCAACCGGCAAAGAGTATCCCGGATTGTACGGATCATATATACACCCTTGGACGAATGATGGGAAGGATCTTTATTTTGTAATGTCAGAATGGGGACCTTACAATGTAGTCCTCATGCATTCAAAATTAAATATTGGAAACCCAATGGAAAACTTGTTAGGGGATCCTTCATTTGAGCACCAAGAAACTGACAAGATCTCGAAACCGTGGGTACTTGAAAATGGAAAAGGCGGCGTAGACAGGGCCAAAGGATTATCAAGAAACGGAAGTAATAATATTTACTTAAGAAATACTGAAGGTTGGAATGCAATTACACAAACTATAGAAGTAGAACCAGATACCAAATACAAACTGACTGGTTTTGTTAAAACCTCTCAAAACAATGATGCAGGCTATTTTGGAGTGAGGGACGCTAACGGAAAGATATTAAAGGAAACCAAGTTTACCAGATGTGATGATTATACGAAATTGACAATTGAATTCAATTCTGGTACCAACAAAAAAGTTACTGTTTTTACTGGTATGTGGGCGAATGGAGATACTTGGGTGCAGGCTGATGCCTTTATGCTTTTACCAATTGATTCTACACCTCCTGTCATCACGTTATTAGGTGATGAGGTGATGGAGATTCCAATGGGAGGCACATTTACAGACCCTGGTGCAAAAGCCGAAGATAATTTGGACGGCGACCTTTCTGATAAGATTACCGTAACAGGAAAGGTAGACACAAAGATAGTAGGAACACATACTTTGACCTACGATGTTACAGATTCAGATGGGAATGCTGCAGAATCCGTAACCAGGACAGTGATCGTAAAAGGTCCAGAGTATACAGTGAGTAATGTAACTTTCGCTGGGCAAAACGGCGAGCCGATAAAAGTTCTCCCCAAAAAAGGAATGGTCACTTCTAGTGCTGATTTTACGAATAATTCCCATGAGGAGAGAACGATGTCGCTTGTGTTTGTCTTATACAATAAAAAGGGAGAGATTGAAAATTTTTCAGGAGTTTCAAAGATTATTAAATCAGGAGAAACTGAACATTTCACTGGAGGTTTCATGATGCCCGGAAATAATTCAGGATATTATGCGGAAGTATTCCTAGCAAATTCTCTAACAGAGTTAAAGCCCATTTCTGATGTTACAAAAATTAGTCAAAAGTAGTATAGATGCAAGGTTTAATAAAAACGATCACACTGCTAGATTAGGTGGTCAGAAGTATATGGTTTTTAGGAGTAGGACTTCATTAGTAAATGAAAAGTCCATAATCATTTGAAACATCACTATAGATGGTGGTAATACCGCATTATGACTTAAGACAATAGTAGAGAAGGATGATTCCTTCTCTACTTCCACCTATACAAAACCCACAACAACACCAGCATCACAATATCTAATCTCGCATTAAAAGCAAATTGCATGAATCCTGTACGTAATGAAGGAACTTTTGTTAATAAAATTGCTGCAATCATGATTCCAATCAGTGGAATAACTGCATGGTGCACCATTTTATCTGCCAAGATTAGGATTCCGCAAACAATTTCAATGAAGGCGATGGCATACATTAAATAAAGGGGGAAAGGCAGTCCCAAATTCATAAATACGCTTCCAAGATCTTCATTTACGAGTTTCATTAAACCGGATATGATAAACACATAAGCTATTACATAACGAATCAATTTGTAAGATGTAATCAACTTTTATCCCTCCTGAACAGTATCTCTACATTAAAACTGTATGCTAGACCTGGGACAAACCTGACTGAATAAAGGAATTTTTTCCATTATGGCGATTTCGTGACAATGCATAAAAGGGGATTGCTAAAATATAGAAAGCATTGTATATTAAGAGTGTAAAGGAAATGTGAAATAATTCACAATACAAAAAGAAGAAAATCAGCTGATCAAAGAACTAATATTTTTTTAATAAAATATGTGAATGATTTCACAAAAAACTTTCAAAAAAACTCAAGGAGTGAGAAAAATGAAAAGATGGTACGAAAATCGTTTCGTTGCAATTATTTGGGCAGTAGCAAGAATATGGCTAGGGTTGCAGTGGTTGGAAGCTGGATGGCATAAGTTAGGGGCTTTTGATGCAGGAGGATTCTTGCAAGGTGCAATTGCAAAAGCAGGTGGAGAATTTCCAGCAGTTCAAGGCTGGTACGCAGATTTTTTACAAAATGTAGCATTGCCGAACGTGAAAATCATTAATATCCTTATCCCATGGGGAGAAATTCTAGTTGGCTTAGGTCTTATCGTCGGCGCACTAACCTTACCTGCATTAATCGCTGGAGCATTCATGAACTTGAACTTCCTGCTTGCTGGAACTATAAGCACTAATCCAATATTACTAGCATTAGCTGTCATTCTACTCTTCGTCATCAAAGGAACACAGTATTATGGATTTGACCACTTCTTAACAAAAGAAAAAATGAATAAATTTAAAGATACAAACTTCTTTAAAAAAATACGAGGCGCAGCAGCACATTGAGTAGGCATATAAATGGCATATAAATCAGGAGGGCGAAATAAATGCTCTTCTGATTTTTTTGTCAGGAAGATGGTGTACTGAAATGAAATTTCAATAATTCTTAATTTTAATTGGTATTTCGTTTCGTTGAAAGGTATAGTAAAAGTATCAACAAGAAAGGAGTTGAAAATTGTGTGAGAATTTGAACACTGAACAAAGAAATGAGAAAACAATGAATTTAGATGAAATGACAACCATACAATTATTACAAGTAATGAATGAGGAAGATGAACAAATTTCGAAAATCATAAAAGATTAACTTATTAATATTGATGAAGCCGTTCAACTCGTTATTCATTCGTTTCAAAACAAAGGCAGACTTATTTATGTTGGTGCAGGTACTAGTGGAAGATTAGGATTTTAGATGCTGTTGAATGTGGTCCGACATTTAGCTCACCCCTGAAATGGTGCAAGGTCTTATTGCAGGAGAAATGAATGCGTTTACAAATGCTGTAGAAGTAGAAAGAATAAATAAAGCGAACGGCTTCGTCGCAAAGCTTTAATTACATGAGGGAGGGTATTTGAATGAGAAAAGAAGAAAGAATGGCTAATGACATCCTAGCTCAAGTAGGTGGAAAAGAAAATATCCTTAGTGTTGCTCACTGTATGACTCGTTTAAGATTGTCCTTAAAAGATGACTCTAAAGCGAATATAGCAGGAATAAAACAAGTAGAAGGTGTTATGGGCGTTGTAGAAGATGATACACTACAAGTTGTTATTGGACCAGGGTTGGTTAACAAGGTGGCGGCTGAAGTAAGTAAAATTACCGGATTTTCTGTAGGGGAAGTGTCCAATCCGGATGACTTAACATTTGAAGAAAAAGCTGTTTTAAATAAAGAAAATATGAAGAAGAAAAACAGAACTCCTTTTAAAAACTTTTTACGGAGAATCGGAAATATTTTTATCCCATTAATTCCAGGCTTAGTAGCTTCAGGAATTATTAATGGGGCTGCAAACTTTGCCAAAAACGCCGGTTATGGAGAAGGCTCGACATGGATGTCGATATTACTTTTATTTGGAAGCGTTATATTTTCATATTTAGCTATTGTTGTAGGTTGGAATACGGCTAAAGAATTTGGCGGCACACCAGTGTTAGGTGCCATTGCAGGTGGATTGTTATTCAGTCCGATGTTGCCTGATATTACAATCTTCGGTGAAGCTCTTGTCGTTGGCCGTGGTGGATTATTTGGAGTTATTCTAGCAGCATGGTTAATGACATTTTTTGAAAAGCGATTTAGAAAAATTATTCCTAATTCAATAGATATTATATTTACGCCATTATTTACTTTATTAACAGTTGGAATTATTACAATTTATGCGGTCATGCCCATAGCGGGAATGCTATCAGATGGCATAACAAAAGGGTTAACTTCTATAATAAGTGTTGGAGGCGTAGTTGCAGGTGCAGTGCTCGCAGGCTTTTTCCTGCCGCTAGTCATGGTTGGACTGCATCATGGTTTAACACCCATTCATTTAGAACTCATTAATACGATTAGCAATACGCCATTATTACCTATTCTAGCGATGGCGGGTGCAGGGCAAGTTGGTGCCGCAATAGCAATTTTTGTTAAAACGAAAAACAAACGCTTAAGAAATATTATTAAGGGGGCACTACCTGTTGGATTTCTAGGAATTGGAGAACCTTTGCTATATGGGGTTACTTTACCGCTCGGTAGACCATTTATTACCGCATGTTTGGGCGGAGCAGTTGGCGGTGCTTTCCAAGCCGCCATGCAAACAGCCGCAAAAGGTATTGGGGTCTCGGGTTTATCATTAATACCTCTCATTGATGATGGCAAGTATATTATTTATTTCCTTGGACTCGTCATTGCTTATGCAGGAGGATTTCTTTTCACATATACATTCGGTTTTAAGGAAGAAATGGCTAGAGATATTTAAATAGGGGGGGGTTTTTGCCCCCCCTTTTATAGATGAGGTGTAAAAAATGCTTGGAGTTTCGGTCTATTTAGGTTATGAAAAAATCTCAAAACAAGGATTATATCTTCGTAAAATGAAAGAACATGGTTTTAAATCTATTTTTACCTCATTACACATACCAGAAGATAATCCATCAGAATATAAAGAACAACTATCCATGTTAGGAAGCATAGCTAAAGAATTGGATATGGAATTAATGGCTGATATTTCGCCGCTGTCTATAAAAATGTTAGGCTTGGACTGGAATAATGAGAAAGAATTATTGAACTGGGGATTATCCGGTTTAAGAACTGATTATGGAATAGATGAAAATACAATCGTCGCATTATCTCATCAAATGAAAATAGCTCTAAATGCAAGTACTATTACAAATGAATCATTAAATAGAATGAAAAATAAAGGGTTAAATATTAATCAAGTTGAAGCTTGGCATAATTTTTATCCTCGTCCTGAAACAGGCTTGGGATGGGAAGATTTTATTGAAAGAAATAAGTGGTTAAAAGAAAAAGGACTAATAGTCATGGCCTTTATTCCTGGTGATGAAACGTTGCGTGGCCCACTTTTTGCTAAATTGCCAACACTTGAAAGCCATAGAGAGTATTCACCATTTGCAGCATATTTAGAACTGAAAAATAAAGGGTATGTTGATAAAATTTTAATCGGTGACGTTCAAATTAGTGATATAGCTTTGGAACAATTCGAAGCTTATCGACAAGGTGAAATATTATTGCGTTGTAAGGCATGCAAAGAAACGAATATCAAGTTCATAAAAAAATTACCAACCCTACATACGAATAGAGCTGATCATGCACGCGATTGTATACGATCTGTAGAATCAAGACAATATGCTAGTATAGGGAAATGTTCTATTCTCCCAAGTAATTGTGTACAGCGTCCAATCGGTTCCATTACAATCGATAATGAAAAATATAGACGATATCAAGGAGAATTACAGATTACACTAAATAATCTTCGCGCTGATGAAAAGGTCAACGTTTTAGGTAGAGTGGTATCTGATGACCGCAGATTGTTACCATTTATCAAAGGGAATCAGAAGTTTAGATTAAAATGGGAATTATCGTAAATAAACCATGTTCGTTAATATACAGTGATGGGATAACTACATGTGTAAATGATGCAGAAAAATGGGAAGGAACGATTACAATTCCTCCCCATTTTACCTATTTTCTTTTTGCCCTTTTATCAGCTGCTTTAGATCTTTCCTTTGCGACCTTATCATCGTGGTCTGCCAGTTCTTCGGAAAACTCCACGTCCAATCCATCCGATTTCATGTTTTGAGGTACTTGAGGAAGTTTCTGTTTGTTCTTATCGCGAGCTTTACGGCGATCGTCACGACCCATGTTAATGTCCTCCTTGTTTATGTATGATTGAAAATTCTTTATCAGTTTTATTTTCGTTCATTTGTATAGCCGCCTGCTTTATCCGCTCTTTTAAATTCTCTTCCATACAGCACTTCCTGTGTAGTTGATAATGTGCTTTTCGTTTGCATTTCTTTTCGTTTACTCATCTATTTCACCTCCTTCCTTAATGTTTTGCCCATTACGTGCTCAAACATACAAAGAAGATAATATGATAAAATGATAATATTATTCGATTAGTAGAGGATGATGTATAATGCCAATCATCACGAAAATCACGACGCAAAAAAATAGTAAGGATCGATATAATATTTATCTTGACGAAGCCTTTGCTTTTGGTGTCGATGAAGAAGTTCTAATTCGCTACCAATTAACGAAGGGGAAGGAATTGTCTGAGTTTGACATCACCCAAATTCAGTATGAAGATGAGATAAGGAAAGCGTTGAATGCGGCAGTCAACTTTTTATCTTTTAGAATGCGTTCCAAAGAAGAGATTCGGCAGCATTTAAAGAAAAAAGAATGGGACGAGCCTGTCATTCAAGCTGTTTTATTAGAGTTGGCCGAACGGAAATACGTCGACGATTTTGAATTTGCGTCTGCCTATGTACGTACCCAAGTAAATGGCGGAAAAAAAGGTCCGATGACAATCAAGCAGGAATTAAAGCAAAAAGGAATAAACGATCAATTGATTGAAGAGGCAATGGGCCATTATTCTGAAGAGCAACAAATTGAACATGCGATTCTGCTTGGAAATAAAGTTGCAAAACAAAACAGCAAACTTTCCGAAAAGTTTCTCAAGCAAAAAATTGAACAATTTTTAGTAACAAAAGGTTTTTCATTTAATATTATATCGATCGCTATTGATGAGATTGAATATGAAAAAAATGACGATGACGAGTGGAATGCTTTGGAAATACAGGCCGAGAAAGCACATAGAAGATATCAAAATTTGACCGGCTTCGAATATGAGCAAAAAATGAAACAAGCTTTATATCGAAAAGGGTTTGCGATCGATTTAATTGACAAGTATTTGGAGGAAAATGGATAAGAATCGTTTCGATTCCTAAATCGAAAAAACATATAGCTATTAAAGACAAGGTGGTAACTACATTGGAAAGAGAAAAAAGATATAGCGAGATGACGGAAGCAGAGCTTAAACAAGAGATTGCCCAATTGAAGGAAAAGGCGCGTAAAGCGGAACAACTGGGAATAGTAAATGAGTTTGCAGTGATGGAAAGAAAGGCGGTTATGGCACAGGCATATTTATTGGATCCAGCAGATTTTAAGCCAGGAGAAATTTATTCAGTTGAAGGTGCGCCTGGTACATATTTTAAAATTGATTATTTAAAAGGTGTTTTTGCTTGGGGATATAGATTAAATGGCTCCGGAAAAGAAGAAGCATTGCCAATTTCTTTATTAAAATAGGTCAGCGGGAGGAATGACCCGCTGATCCAAAACCATTATCTTTTTTGCCGTTTGACAACGTCGTTTTCGAGAATGATTAATGATTGAGACTGTTCTGTTTGCCCATTTACTTGGTTGAACATCCTTTTCGGATTATAGTGGTTGCGATTAAATGAGCTAAGGCGTCTATTTAAGTGAGAATTCTCATTGCTATTCATGATTTTCTCCCCTTTACAATCTAACTATGATCTTCATCTTCTCGAGCGCCAGAAGCACGCATTCTTTCTTGGGGATTCGTGTTTGTCGTCCCGTTGGCGCGTTTAGAAGCATATTCAGGTTTAGCACGAGGCTCACCCTCGAATTTGTTGTCGTTTTTGTAAGGGAAATCCTTTGCTTTATTGCGCATCCTGGCTGCCTCCTTTACAGGCGAGAAAAAATGTCTCGCATGTTTATTATGGTTTTTTCATGAACTTTTTATGAGTTTTAAAAAAACTCCATATAGCATCGAGCTACACGGAGTTATTCGGTCACAATATTTAATTTTTTTCTTAATTTTTCCTCGCTGTAAATCCAGCCAGTATAAGATGCGATGATTTCCAAATTGTGATCAAGCTGAACGATTGCAACAAATGGATAATGTCCGTTGCTTCGATAACGTAAATCAATATAACGGACTTCATAATAATTGTCGAATTCCCCAATTTCCCAGCGGTAGATAGGGGAGAAGGATAAAAACGCTGATATGTTTTTATCTTTGCTGGCTGCTTTAATGATAGGGGATTCTGGAACTGGCTGTCGTTTAAATTTATCAAAAATCGTAATGGAGCGTTTAAAAGCGCGCCCTACGTAAAAATTGTCCTTTGATGTGACTGCGAGTCTCCATTGATTGAAACGCATTGTCGGTGCAATGATAATTTCTTCCGCATCAGGTATTGTTTTTAAAAGTGCTGATCTTACCGTTCTTTGCATGATGAATCGTAGCAGATAATATAAAATAATCACGATATACATGATTAAAAATGTATATCCTGGTGGTGCACCGAAAATCCACAGAATGATTCCAAGGACATGTAAACTGAAAATAATCGGATCAAATGTGTTAATAATGCCAAATGCCACCCATTTATTTGAAAACGGACGTAATGCTTGAGTTCCGTATGCATTGAAAATATCGACAAATACATGCAGAAATACAGCAATAAAAGACCATATCCATAAATGAAGAATATTCGTTTCAGGAAAAAATAAACTGACAAATGCTGTCACAGCAATTGGCCAAAATAATACTGCTGGGATTGAATGTGTAACCCCTCTGTGATTTCGTAAATAAACGGCATTATTGCGTAATTTTAGAAATGTATCAATATCAGGTATTTGGGATCCAATGATAGCAGCAACGAGTACACTGTGACTATTCACTGTACTTTCGGCCACTACCGGATCAAGCGTAGCAAGTCCGCCTATCGCGATTCCCATAACGACGTGAGTAGCTGTATCCAATCTAAATCCTCCTCGGGAAGGGATGGCTATAGTTCGTATTCTACCATCATATTTTATAAAAAATGAAATTGCAATCAATTAAGATAAAAATACAAGCCGCTTTATAGAATGAATTATTCCCTAAAATACATATTGATTAACATCAGGGAGATATGGAAATGAATGAACAATTACAAAACAATTTAGATGATATGGAAATAGAAAAATTTCAAAAAGACTTAGTGCATTGGTTTATTCGAGAGCAACGGGATCTCCCTTGGAGAAAGGATTCTGATCCTTATAAGGTATGGGTTTCGGAAATAATGCTTCAACAAACGAGAGTTGATACCGTTATACCTTATTATGAGCGATTTCTTGAAAAGTTTCCTACCATTGAGTCATTCGCGGATGCAGATGATGAATCTGTCCTAAAAATCTGGGAGGGACTCGGTTATTACTCGCGCGTCCGAAATCTTCATTCAGCTGTGAAAGAAGTTGTCACCCAATATGATGGAAAGGTTCCAAATACGTTAAAGGATATATCAAAATTAAAAGGTGTCGGTCCATATACTGCAGGAGCTATATTAAGCATTGCTTATGGTGTGCCTGAGCCTGCCGTCGATGGCAATGTTATGCGAGTTCTATCGAGGATTCTTCTTATTTATGAAGATATTGCTAAACCATCGACTCGGAAAATTTTTGAAAAAGCGGCGAGGGAATTAATCGACCAGGAACACCCTTCTTATTTTAATCAAGCATTGATGGAACTTGGTGCACTTATTTGCACTCCAACGTCTCCGTCATGTTTATTATGCCCAGTAAGAGAGCATTGTCTTGCTTTTTCAGCAGGAGTTGAAAAAGATTTGCCTGTAAAAACGCGTAAAAAACCTACTAAGCATGTTGATTTGCTTGCAGCTGTTTTACAAACAGATGATGGGAAATTTTTAATCCGTAAACGACCGAGTAAAGGATTACTCGCAAACTTATGGGAATTTCCGACTGTGGAAGATGGGAACTTTATGCAAATGAGAATGTCTTTAGCGAATTACTTAGAAGAGGAAATAAATGCCAGTGTCCTCCTTGAAACAGGAACTTTTGCTAAAGTTGATCATGTTTTTTCCCATTTAACTTGGTCTATCAATGTTTTTGCTGGATCTATTTCAGGAGATATTGAAGTTGGTGAGAATTATCTCCTTGTTACAAAAGAAGAACTTGAAGAATACGCGTTCCCTGTTTCCCATCAAACGATTTGGAAAACATATAAGGAAAAAGTTAAACTATAAAATTGTCCAATTTTCGTAGGCAATGTAAAATAGACATATTGAATTTGAAAGGTGGATTTTTAATGAGTAATAAAGTAGCACTTGTAACTGGGAGCAGCAGAGGGGTAGGAAAAGCTGCAGCAATTGCGTTAGCGAAGGAAGGCTATGATATTGTAGTCAATTATGCCCGCAGCAAAAAAGCTGCTCTTGAAACAGTAGAGGAAATTGAAAAACTAGGTAGAAAAGCATTCCTCTCTCGTGCTAATGTTGGTGATGTGGATAAAATTAAAAATATGTTTGCAGAAATTGAAAAAGAATTCGGTCGTCTTGATGTACTAATTAATAATGCAGCTTCAGGTGTATTAAGGCCAGCAATGGAGCTCGAAGAATCGCATTGGGATTGGACAATGAATATTAACAGCAAGGCTTTATTATTTTGTGCTCAAGAAGCTGCTAAATTAATGGAGCGAAATGGCGGAGGAAAAATTGTCAGCCTCAGCTCGCTCGGGTCGATTCGTTATTTGGAAAACTATACAACCGTTGGGGTATCTAAAGCGGCAGTCGAAGCTTTAACTCGTTATTTAGCAGTAGAACTTTCACCGAAAAATATCGTAGTGAACGCTGTTTCCGGTGGCGCAATTGATACTGATGCTTTGAAGCATTTTCCAAATCGAGAAGAATTGTTAGAAGACGCAAGAAAAAATACACCAGCTGGACGTATGGTAGAAATTGATGACATTGTAAAAACGATTATGTTCCTAGTTTCAGAAGACGCTTCAATGATTCGTGGCCAGACAATCATCGTGGATGGTGGACGCTCAATTCTTGTTTAAAAAGATTTTTGAGATGATTCACGATGAAATTCATCGTTCTTTGAAGTCGACTGCGATTCCTAATTTGATTCGCGATTAACTTTATGAATTTTTGAAATTGCTCGCGAATTCCGTTCTGATTCGCGAATTACCCCATTCATTTTCGAATTTACTCGCGAATTCCTGTTCCAATTCACGATTACATTCTTCGTATTTTCTAATGGTCGTGAATCATCAAAAATAATTTTATTTTTTTGGATAACATTCTCACCCTCTGGTTACATTAACAAACGTGGAGGTGAGAAAAAGTGAAGAAAGCTCAACAATCTCAAACTAATGTCCAAAAAGTAAGACAACAAAATGCAGCTTCCGCTACTGGACAAAATTTTGGCACTGAGTTTGCTAGCGAAACAGACGCGCAGCAAGTAAGAAAGCAAAATCAACAAGCTGAATCTAAAAAAACTCAAAACTCAGGCAATTTCGGTCAACAGTAATGAAATAATAAGGATCTAACTTTCACATTGCGAAGGTTGGATCCTTATTTTTTTGTTCCTCCCACTTTCAGAGGCGAATACTCATTTGTTTTAAAAACCGTAAAAGAACGTTATAATGTTAAAAGACTCTAAAAAGGTTGTTCGGATTAGAAAGTAGGGGAAAAGATGGGTATTCCCGTTGAAGGCGATAACATTCAAATTCATAGCTATAAACATAATGGACATATACATCGAATTTGGGATGAAACGAAAATTTTAAAAGCGACAAAGCATCTCGTTATCGGTGCAAATGATCGTACTTTAGTTACGGAATCAGATGGAAGAACATGGATTACACGAGAGCCGGCCATTTGTTACTTTCATACTGACATTTGGTTCAACATTATTGCGATGATTCGTGAAGACGGCGTATATTATTATTGTAATCTTGGCTCGCCTTATGTTTACGATCAGGAAGCATTAAAATATATTGATTATGATTTGGATGTTAAAGTGTACCCAGATATGACATTTACACTTCTGGATGAAGATGAATATGAATACCATCGTAAGCAAATGGGGTATCCAGATGTGATTGACCATATATTAAAACGGAACGTAGATAAATTAGTACGCTGGATTAGAACACGAAAAGGTCCATTTTCACCGGATTTTATAGATACGTGGTATGATCGTTACTTAATGTATCGATGAAAACAATACAGGACAGACCTGTTGATTATAATTCAACAGGTTTATTTTGTTAGTAAAGTGTAACGAAGCTTAAAAAGCTTGTACGCCGCTTTTCTAATTGTGAAAGGATGAATTGCTTTGGGCATCATTAGAAGATATATGCAATTTGTAAAACCTTATAGATGGAGAATTGTTGGAACATTGCTTATTGGAATCATTAAATTTGCAATTCCACTCTTAATTCCAATCTTAATGAAATATGTTATTGACGATGTAATAGGGGCAAAAAATTTATCAGCGGATGAAAAAACAACTAAATTGCTAATGACGATGGGGTTAATGCTACTTTTATTTGTAGTAGTGAGACCACCTGTTGAATATTACCGCCAATATTTCGCACAATGGACTGCAAGTAAAATTTTATATGATATTCGCGATAGGATGTTTACTCATATTCAAAAATTAAGTTTTAAATTTTATTCTAATACGCGTTCTGGTGAAGTTATATCGAGAATTATTAACGATGTGGAGCAAACGAAAGAATTTGTTATTACCGGATTAATGAATTTATGGCTTGATGTCACAACCGTCATTATTGCTGTAATCATAATGATTACGCTAGATGTACCTCTTACAATCGTATCGTTGGCCGTTTTTCCTCTTTATATGATTTCAGTTCGCTATTTTTTTGGCAATTTGCGAAAATTGACGCGGGCAAGGTCTCAAGCACTTGCTGAAGTGCAAAGTTATTTACATGAGCGTGTAGCCGGAATGTCGATTATTAAGAGCTTTGCGATAGAAGATCATGAACAAAAACAATTCGATAAAAACAATGCCAATTTTTTAGATAAGGCGTTGACTCATACTAGTTGGACAGCGAAGGCTTTTTCCGTTGTTAATACGATTACAGATCTTGCACCGCTTATTGTGATTACGTATGCCGGGTATCAAGTTATTCACGGAAATTTATCTATCGGTACACTAGTCGCCTTCATGGGCTATGTGGAGAGATTGTATAATCCATTGAGACGTCTCGTAAATTCATCTACTACTCTTACACAATCGATTGCTTCTATGGACCGGGTTTTTGGGTTAATAGATGAGAAGTATGATATAGATGATGCTCCTGACGCAACTGAACTAAAATCTGTCATAGGAAATATTAAACTGGAGAACGTCACGTTCGCGTATGATGAAAAAGATGAACCGATTCTAAAGAATGTCAATCTGGATGTAAATGCTGGAGAAACGATTGCACTCGTAGGAATGAGCGGTGGTGGAAAATCCTCGCTCGTCAGCCTTATCCCTCGATTTTATGATGTAAATGAAGGGCAAGTACTATTAGATGGCATCGATATTCGAAAGTTCAAGGTGCGCAGTCTCCGTGATAAAATCGGCATGGTTCTTCAAGATAATATTTTATTCAGTGATTCTGTTAAATCTAATATTTTACTTGGAAAGCCTGATGGTTCAGATGAGGAGGTACGTTTGGCGGCTGAAGCGGCAAATGCTCATGATTTTATTATGGATTTACCTTATGGGTATGACACTAAAGTCGGTGAGCGGGGAGTGAAGCTATCGGGAGGACAAAAACAACGTATTGCGATTGCTAGAGTATTTTTAAAAAACCCGCCAATTCTCATTTTAGATGAAGCAACTTCAGCACTTGATCTTGAAAGTGAACACCTTATTCAAGAGGCATTAGAAAAGCTTGCGAAAGATAGAACGACGTTTATCATAGCTCATCGACTATCAACCATCACACATGCCGATAGAATTGTCTTAATCGAACATGGTGAAATTATGGAAGTCGGAACACATGAAGAGTTAATGGCAAAACAGGGGAAATATTATCAGCTATTTCAAGTGCAGCAATTAGATAATTAGAGATTAATAGAAAAGCGTAAGCGCCTTGTTCATCGACGTACAGGCCCACAGGATGTGGGTCCGTCGACGTCGCCACAGGACGTGGCGGATTTTAGTCGACGTTCCTTTTCCTGCCTTCGTCTGAGATATAGGAAACACGGCGAGGAACGAGCCGATGTTGACTTACGCAAAAGAGAAGGACAAGAAGTTTGCTAGTCGATAGGCGCTGGAGCTGAACAATAGGAAAGCTCTGAGTTCGTGTGACTCAGAGCTTTTTTAAATGAAACTTTTGGTATGATCGTATCATTTTATCTAATTGTTCAAGTTGTTCTTCATATTCGATGATATCGGAAAGAATATGCATTAAATGAAAGGGTTGAAATTCATCTTCCACATCATTATTTTTAATTTCTTTTAAAAATGCGTTCATCAACTGTTCTCTGTCAAATATATTCTCGTTAAAAAGTTCGATATTTTGAGGGACTCTCCCCATAAATTTTTGAAGCAGCTGCTCATGATAGCTTAACAAATAATCAAGTCTTTCGCGAGTGTCGTCTTGTAAGGTGCTCGGAAGTTCGAATAAAATGTTTTTATAACGTTGTTGCAGCTTTAATATTTCAAAGCTTTTTTGATTGACTTGGATCATTTGCCTATAGATGACGAGTTTTCGAGCATTCGGATACTCACTTTTTTTGAAATATCTTCTTTCTTCTTTATACATGGAATACAGGAGATTAATACGGCCAATTCGCTCTTTTATTGTACCAAGTTCTTTTTTTAACAACCTATCTTCAGAAGCGAATCTTATTGAAAGACGTATCCATTTAATAATGTCCTCCGAAACTTCGGATATTCCTTGGAAAAGCTTCGTTTCGTATTTAGGCGGAAGAAAAATGAGATTAACCGCAAAAGATGATAATATCCCAAGCAATATCGTTGCAGAACGAACAACGGAAAACTGGAGAAAGGCTTCAGCAGGTGCAGACATTACCGCAATAATTGTTACAAGGGCAAGTCGAATTGCATTTTCCAATTTTAATTTCACCATGATGCCGATTGCGATAATTGCAGCAAAACCAATAATTAAAAAGTGATTTCCGAAAGAAAGTACGAAAATAATAGCAATGATTGCTCCGATGATATTTCCTTGAACTTGTTCAAGTAATGTTAAATAGGATCGATATATGGTAGGTTGAATGGCAAAAACAGCACCAATTCCTGCAAAAACCGGCGTTGGTACATGGAGAAGCTCTGCAACGTATAACGCTAAAATGATGGCAATCCCTGTTTTAAGCATGCGGGCACCAAGCTTCATGGTTTCTAATTCCTTTCCTTATCATTCATTGATATTTACCCACTATTAACTTCATGTCCTCTTCCTAATATAAGAGGTCATGAAGTTAATACGTCGGTTAGCGTTGCCGCTATTTTATTTAAACGCATTTTCTACTGCTTTTATCGTTTGCACAACATCTTCTTCGGAATGCGCTGTAGTGATAAACCAAGCTTCATATTTAGACGGAGCAAGATTGATTCCTTGATGCAGCATCTTCTTAAAAAATACTGCAAATAATTCACCGTCTGTTGCTTCTGCTTGTTCATAGTTAATGACTTTTTCGTTTGTAAAATAAATGGTCAATGCTCCTTTTAAACGATTAATGGTTATAGGAGCGTTATATTTTTTTGCTGCTTCTAAAATTCCTTTTTCCAGCATTGCTCCTAGTTTATCGAGCCGCTCATAGATTCCCGGCTCTTGAAGCACTTCAAGACATGCTATACCAGAAACAACAGAAGCAGGATTACCAGCCATCGTCCCTGCTTGATATGCTGGCCCAAGCGGAGCTACTTTTTCCATGATTTCTTTACGGCCACCGTATGCACCTATCGGAAGACCGCCTCCGATTATTTTTCCAAGGGCCGTTAGATCAGGTGTTACACCAAGGAGATTTTGGGCTCCTCCATACATAAAACGAAAAGCAGTAATGACTTCATCAAAAATGAGAAGGGCGCCGTTAGCATGTGTAATTTCTTTTACTTTTTCAAGATATCCTGGAAGTGGTTCGACAATTCCAAAATTACCTACAATCGGTTCTGTTAATACAGCGGCAATTTCATTTCCCCATTTGTTCATTGCTTCCTTAAAGGATTCGATATCATTATAAGGTACTGTAATAACTTCCTGAGCAATACTTTCTGGTACTCCCGCAGAATCGGGCATGCCTAATTGGGAAGGACCGGAACCAGCGGCAACCAATACTAAATCGGAGTGTCCGTGGTAGCAACCAGCAAATTTCAAGATTTTATTTCTACCTGTAAAAGCTCTTGCTACTCGAATAGTTGTCATGACGGCTTCTGTTCCAGAATTAACGAAACGTATTTTATCAAGTGAAGGAATAGCTTCCTTAATCATTTTTGCAAATTTTACTTCATGTGGTGTTGGTGTACCGTATAATACTCCTGTTTCAGCCGCTTTTTTTATCGCTTCTGTAATATGAGGATGGGCATGACCCGTAATGATAGGGCCGTATGCAGCTAAATAATCAATATATCGATTCCCATCAACATCATACAAATATGCTCCTTTTGCTCTTTCCATCGTCACGGGAGAGCCTCCGCCAACTGCTTTATATGATCGAGAAGGACTATTAACACCTCCTACTATATGTTCGAGTGCTTCCTTATGTATTTTTTCAGAATGTGTAAAATTCATATTACTAGCCTCTCCTTTAACTTCGAACTTCTACTTATTGTAGTCTTTTGACGGCTTCTTCGCAATTATTGGCATTGCCCTTAAAAGCTTGATCTATTGGTCTATGTGTAAATTACTCAACGTAAAATAAATGGACAAGGAAGAGAGAGGTGATTTTTATTTGGTATATGATCTTTTTTGCGGTTATCATTTGCCTCCTCATGGCTTTGAGAATTTTGTTTATCCCTGATCGGTTTAAATTTAAACAAGTATCCTTTGAAAATTTTGTATTCCTTGGTTGCACATATGCTGTGATCATGATTGGCTTTGGTCTCTTATTTTTATTGCTTGAATTAAAAGGAATGCCGATTATTGTGGATACGATAGCTACTCAAGAAAAGGAGTGGAATGAAAGGCTAGTTACCTCTCTATATTTAAGTGCCGTTACACTATTTTCCGTAGGTTTCGGTGATGTCGTTCCAGTTGGAGTTGGTCGTTTGCTTGTCATGCTCGAGGCTCTTCTCGGATATACTATTCCTGCAGCCTTTGTTGTTCGTTCCTTTATTGAGCATGAGCCTCCAAGAAGGAAATAAATATAGATATCTGATACGGTAGATATAATAACTATGAAGGGGGCAAACAAATCATGCCAATAAAAATAAACGATACAGCACCAGATTTTAGACTCCCTGCAAGTAACGGCGGGAAAGTAAGGCTTAGTGACTTTTGTGGAAAAAAACATGTTATCTTATATTTTTATCCAAGGGATATGACACCCGGTTGTACGACACAGGCTTGCGATTTTCGCGATTTCTATAAAGATTTTTCGGAATTGAATGTAGTGATTTTAGGTGTTAGTCCGGATCCACTCGTGAAACACGAAAAGTTTGTAGATAAGTATAATTTGCCATTTTTATTGCTTGTAGATGAAAATCATGAAGTAGCAGAAAAATACGGAGTTTGGAAACTCAAAAAAATGTTTGGAAAAGAATTCATGGGGATTGAGCGTTCCACTTTCATTATTAATAAAGAAGGCATTCTTGTGAAAGAATGGAGAAAAGTAAAGGTAAATGGTCATGTGGAGGAAGCTCTTCAGTATGTGAAAGAGGAACTTTAATAAAAAATATTGCCTATTTCCTGCATATCTTGGCTGTTGTCCATTCTAAATACGTCAGTCTGCATAATGTATATTAGGGCATACCTCCTCAATAGGAAAATAAATTGTGGGCTGTGAAATCGCGGCCCATTTTTTATTGTGAGCACAAGTTTTAAAGCTTTGTCTTATGTTAATTGAGAATTATTTAAATCTTAATGATAATATATACATAAAGATTCTTTCAATGGAGGGAACCATTTTGAAAATCTATACTAAAACAGGCGATAAAGGAACAACTTCATTAGTTTACGGGGAGAGAGTGTCCAAAAATGATATTCGGGTGGAGGCATATGGAACTTGCGACGAAGCCAATTCGATGATTGGACTTGCTTTAAGTCATTTATCTCATACCGAAAATCCCGAAATTAAAGAAGTGGCTTCATTTTTTCATAAAGTCCAAACGACTCTTTTTCATGTCGGGGCCGAATTATCTACACCTGCCGGAAAAGAAGTGAAATGGAAATTGCAAAAAGAGGACTTAGAGGAACTTGAAAATGTCATTGATCAATGGGACGAGGTATTACCTCCATTAAAAAATTTTATTCTGCCAGGCGGTCATCCTGCTGGAGCAGCTCTTCACTTAGCGAGAACCGTTGTCCGAAGAGCCGAAAGAATTTCTGTCTCAATTGAAAATGTTAATCCCATGGTACTTTCCTATTTAAATCGACTTTCGGATTTCCTATTTGTTGCCGCTCGATATATAAATCATAAGTTTAAAGCGGAAGAATTAAAGCTGCACGAATGAGGCTAAAACATTGACAAATAAACTAATTTATTAGTACACTAATTATAAGTATTATAAATAGAGAATGAATTTTATTTTAGAAAAGAGGTGCATGGCGATGTCAGACATTCAATTAAAAGAAGCAATCCATACATTGAAAGAGACGGGAGTCCGAATTACACCTCAACGTCATGCAATTTTGGAATATTTGATTCAGTCCATGTCTCATCCAACAGCCGATGAAATTTATAAATCACTTGAAGGTAAATTTCCAAACATGAGCGTTGCCACCGTATATAACAACTTGCGTGTTTTTCGAGAAGCCGGACTTGTAAAGGAACTCACTTATGGAGACGCTTCTAGCAGATTTGATTTTGTAACTTCGGAACATTATCATATTATCTGTGAAAATTGCGGTAAAATAGTCGATTTCCATTATCCAGGATTAGATGAGGTTGAACAACTCGCTTCCAGTGTCACCGGATTTAAAGTTGGACATCATCGCATGGAGATATATGGTATATGTCCGGAATGCAATAAAGGCACAACTCACTAAAAAGATTGCCCTAATGAATGGGTAATTTTTTTTGCTCATTTATGTTTTCATAACAATAATAACATATATGTATTTTGTTATAAAAGAAGTAGAGAGATATAATGGAAATAACTGAAATACTATAGGGTTTGTATTAATTCGGGGTGAATAAAATGAAAAGAAAAGTAACTATGCAACAAATTGCTGATTATCTAGGGGTATCAAAGTATGTAGTATCCAAAGCTCTTTCCGGTAAGGGAGGCGTTAGTCCTGCAACACAAGAAAAAGTTTTTAAGGTTGCTACCCAATTAGGGTATGTTTCTCCAAAAAATAAACAGGTGAGTCAAAAAAGTGAAAATCTTCCTTTAGGAGAAGATCAAAATAAAAAGGCAGTATTACTATTAATGCCAAATGTTCGATTTCAGTCACAGGATTCAAATTATTGGGGGAAAATAGTGGATTCAATAACGAATGCTCTGAAGAATTCGGGTTTTGATCTCGTTATTATGACCGAGAATAGTGCAGAAAATTTTTCTTCATACATAAATCCAAATGCTTTTTTAGGGGTAATCGGCGTTGGTTTTATACCTACAGCTATCCTTCTTGAAATTAATCGATACGATATACCTATTGTTTTGGTAGACCATGAAGATCCTTTAGTTCCAACCGATACTATATTTGTTAATAATTATGACTCTTCCTTTGCACTGACAACTTTATTACTCGAAATTGGGCATAAACATATTTCTTTTATTGGTAAAAATGAATGGTCCCGCAGCTTCTATGATAGATGGTTGGGATTCAAGACGGCTATGGAAAACGCTGAGTTATTTATTGGTAAAGATAATCATTTCTTTGAGTTTAGTGGGAGCGATGAAGAAGTAACAATCAAAGAAGTACATGCGTGGCTAAAAGTTAAAAAGGATCACAATCAACTTCCAACTGCTATTGTTTGTGCTAACGATTCAATTGCCAAATGTACGATTTTGGCAATAAAAAAATTAGGTCTTCAAGTTCCGCATGATATATCAATAACAGGATTTGATAACACCGAAGATTCCTATCTAACCACCCCGACCATTACAACAGTAAATGTACAGAAAAATGAAATGGGATCAAGATCGGTAGAAATGTTAATTAGAAGAATTAAGAAAAAAAATACATCCTATGAGAAAGTGATACTAATCTCTTCCATTATTTATCGTGACTCAATATTAGAATTAAAAAAGCGTAATAAGTAATGAACATTATTGAATATAGCAAAAAAACCTTTGTCATCCAAAAAGCAGTATGACAAAGGTTTTTTTCATTTGAAAATTCAATTCAAAAAATTCTTATTGCCAACCCACACTAATTAATATAAAATTAAGTTGCGGTTGTTAGCTAACAAATAATAAAATAAACTAACAAGATAACTAAAAATGAGGAGAGTTAAAAAACAGCTAACAACTTTCCAATGGATTATGACATTCTGAAATCGCTTTTACATTTTTTTAGTTAAATGTGAAAACGCATCCAGTTATCAGAATTCATAGTTCAATTAAAAAATCAAGGGGGAGAATTGGTTGAAAAAAGGATTATTATCTTTACTAGTGATTGTTTTGGCTCTATCATCATTCCTTGCCGCTTGTTCGAAAGATTCCAGTGGTAAAGGTAGCGATGATGGAACAGGTCCTTTAAAAGTGAGCTTAGCTTTAATGGGTGGACCTAAGACTCCAGATTCATGGGCTGAAAAAGCACTTGAAGAAGATTTAACTGAACATTTAGGCAGAAAAATTGACATCAATAATGTTTTCTTGCCAGGTTGGGAAGATGCAAAAACAAAAATCAATCTTCTAATGAGTGACAAGAAAGAAATGCCTGATGTTATGTGGCATTGGGATATGAATAAAGAATTTAATAGTTGGGCTAAAAATGGAGCGTTAGTTGATTTAGTCCCTTACTTGCAAAAAGATGGAAAAAACATTATTAACTACTATTCAAAGGAAACTCTTTTTTATCATTGGGATCCATCAGGTAAGATTTTTAGAATTCCTGGAGATGTATCTGAACCTGGAACTATGACTACTCTTATCCGCAAAGACTGGTTGGAAAAGTTAAACTTGGAAGTACCGAAAACATTAGATGAATATATTGATGTTCTCCGTGCGTTTACAAAAAATGATCCGGATGGAAATGGCAAAGCTGATACATATGGTTTATCAGGAGATAACCTATATCGTTCATTTGCTCCTTTCTTTTATGCATATGGCGCAGATCCTGACCAATTTATCATTCAGGATGACGGTACAGTTAAATACGGTGCAACGATGCCACAAGTAAAAGAAGTATTAGGAATTTTGCAAGGGCTTTATAAAGAGGGCGTTATTGATCCCCGTATGGTTTCACCAATTGAACAAGCTCAAGTTGATGACATTTTGGCAAGTGGTAAAATCGGCTCGATGTATCGTTGGGTAGCATTCTTTAACCCTGATTTCAGTGTTCATCAATCTTTTAAATCGCTAAATCCAGATGGAGAGTATATGCAGATTGACCCAGTAAGTGGTCCCGATGGCTTTGCTTCAGATCTCCCTTCTGATGAAATTGGTTGGTGTTTCTTATCCGTCACTGCCGGTGCGAAAGATCCTGAAACCGTAGTCAAGGTGTTAGATCGCATCGCATCCCCTGAAACAAATAAATTGATAAAATTCGGAAAAGAAGGGGAGCATTACGAAATCGTTGACGGTCAATATAAGAGTAAAGTTGGGCCAGAAGAGAAAAATAAACTTGGTCTAGGAAACTATGATTGGTATATTCAACGAAAAGATGAGGCGAATCTTGAAAATACGCCTGAAGTAATTGAGCTATTTAATGAGCGTGCAAAGTCATCTATGCCAATGAGAGAAAAGATTGTATTCTTTAAATCTTTAGATCGTCCTGCTTGGGTAGAATATGGAGCAGATGTTACTAAGCTTAGAGATGAAACGTTCTGGGGCATCATTTCCGGGGAACTTCCACTTAGCGCTTTTGATGATTTTGTAAATCAGTATCCTGGTTTAGGCGGAAAGGAAATAGATGAAGAAGCTAATAAACTGTATTCCGAACAGGACAAGCAATATAAAGAGTTTGAAAAATGGTATGACGAAAATATTGAAGCTTATAAATAAAATAGTGTTGAGTTCTCCTTTTGGAGAACTCACATTTATCAAGTAACGAATACAAGTAATGCTTATGTTGTTTTCAAAAGTTCTTCCAACATATTTTAAGGAGTATCGTACGAAGTTGGGGCCCAGCTTGACGCAATAAACGGAGGTATCAATCTATGGAAGCACAAAAAACATTAAAAACAGCTCCTCCCTCCTTCCCTAAAAAAAGTAAAACTCAGCAGTTTTTTAAGGATATTGTACGTGACAAATATTTATACTTACTATTATTACCGGGTTTAATTTACCTGATTATTTTTAAGTATTTGCCAATGTATGGAGTTGTAATAGCGTTTAAAGATTTTAATATGTTCTCAGGAATCATGAATAGTCCTTGGGTAGGGCTAGAACAGTTCGAAAGACTGTTTAGAACACCTGATTTTCAGCAAATATTTATGAACACCCTTATTATTAGTGTGTTAAAGCTGCTTTTTGGCTTTCCTGCTCCAATTATTCTAGCTTTATTGTTAAATGAGCTTCGACATATGGTGTTTAAGCGTTTTACACAATCAATCCTTTATTTACCACACTTCGTTTCCTGGGTTATTTTTGCGGGGATTATTATCACATTCCTCAATCCTGTTGATGGCTTATTCAACTATATTATTAAACTTTTCGGAGGTGAACCGATTCATTTCCTAACAAGTAAAGATCATTTCCGATCCATTTTGATTATATCGGATGTGTATAAAGAAATGGGATGGGGAACGATTATTTACTTGGCGGCTATGACCGGAGTCAGTCCGGATCTTTATGAGGCGGCAAGAATGGACGGGGCGAATAAATTTAAACAAATGTGGCATGTTACACTGCCTTCCATCCGCCCTGTGATTCTTATTATGTTAATCCTAAGTCTTGGAAATATTCTTGAAGCTGGTTTCTTTCAAATTTATTTGTTATATAGCCCCCTCGTATATGATGTTGCGGATATCATTGATACGTATGTTTATCGTAGAGGTATTCAAGAAGCTAACTATAGTCTTGCGACAGCTGCGGGACTATTTAAGTCACTCATTGCCTTGGTGCTTATCGTAACTGCAAATAAAATTGTAAAGAAAACAGGTCAAGACGGCCTTTGGTAAGGGGGATTAAAAATGATAGGTATGTCAAGAGGAGAGAAAATTTTTTCAGCCTTTAATTATATTTTCATGAGCCTCCTCATTGTGGTAATGATTTACCCTTTCTGGTATTTGTTTATGGGATCCATTAGTGATGCGAAGTTAGCGGCAGGTGGGGGGTTATTTCTTCTTCCAGCAGGTTTTTCGTTGGAAGCTTACAAAGCTATATTAAGTAACTCCTCTTTTTTGACAAGTTTTAGGACGACAATTATTGTTACAATCGCTGGTACTTTTTTAGGCACTTTCTTTACAGCAACTACAGCATATGCCATTTCGAAAAACCGTTTAAGGGGTGGAGGTTTTGTTTCGTTCTTGATCCTCTTTACAATGCTGTTTAACGGGGGATTAGTTCCGAGTTATTTGTTGGTAAAAATGTTAGGGATGATGAATACACTATGGGCTCTGATTTTACCTAACTTAATTAGCGCCTTTAATATATTCGTCATGAGAAGCTTTTTTAAAGGTATTCCGGATACGTTGGAAGAGGCGGCGAAAATCGATGGTGCGAATGACCTTACAGTATTTTTTAGGATTGTTCTTCCGTTATCTAAACCGGTATTGGCTACCATCGGCTTATTTATTGCCGTGTTTTATTGGAACGATTTCTTCTCTACCATTCTATATATAACCGATAAGGATAAGTGGCAACTTCAAGCGATGCTTAGGGATATGATCAGCAACACATCTCAAATGCTCAAGGCTACCGGCGGTGGAACTGGAATTGGAATGCAGAGGAATATATCAGAATTTACAGTTCGTATGGCCTCTATCGTAGTGGCTACCGTTCCAATTTTGGTTATTTATCCATTCTTGCAAAAACATTTTGCAAAAGGTGCAATGATCGGTTCTATAAAAGGATAAATATAAAAGCAAGCTGCCTGCAAATGAAGGGAGCTTGCTTTTATTTTATTCATTTTCTTTATTTTGCCCCGCCGCCAATGCCTCCTCTTTCCGAAATCTACTATAGCAAATGATAAAAATAAGATATGCAACAAAGCTGAAAATAACTAAAAACAAGACGGGGAGATTGAACAGCAAATAGTCCATTGCCAATAAAATTAATACGCATAGAACAGTTGAAAGAACATACCTTATCGAAAAGAAAAATGAATTCTTTATCACTCTCCATAAAGTGAGCCGATAATGAACCATCATCGGAAATACATAAACCAATGTAAAAGTGCCAATTAATCCAAGTAAATATAAGGAAGCAAATAAAAAAATATGTAACTTTGGATTGAACGTGTGAACCAGTTTGAAATCAACGTAAAGGATGCTGGTAAAAACAAAGAAAATGATGCCGATAACGAAACTCTGCAAAAAATTTTCTTTAAAGAAACGGAAAAAAGGAATGAATATGGCTGAATCTTTTTTCATAACCCATTGGCGGATCACTGCAAACATCGCAGCTGTAGCTGGAAAGATTGTAATGATCGGCAGACACATTAAAAACCATAGAATATTTAATAAGAAGAAAAAAGATAAAACCTCGAGTATGCTGTATAGTCTACTATTTAATATGTTCATTAACATCACCATTATAAAGATTCATTTTTTCAAAAATCTTTGATGATTAATCCTTATTAATTCTTTTTTTATTATATTTTTCATCAAATTCTTTTCCTTCTAAGTTAGGATCGACTGTAAGCGGCTCACGGCAATACATGCACATATCCACCCGCCCTAATATTTTTGTATGCTTGCCGCAATTTGGACAAACCACTTGCAATGCTTTAGTGGAAAGCATTCCAATCCAAAAGTAAACGACCGTACTTGCGATAATTGACAATAGCCCTAATAACATAAAAATAGTCATAATAATAATGTGATTTTTAAAGAAAATCCCAACATACATAATGATAAAACCAATAAATACTAAAGATAATGCGAAACTTCGTATTTTATTAATTTTACTTGAATATTTTTTATTCATCTTATAAGACCCTCCTGAAAATAAACTATATCATAATCACCTTAAAACATCTTACAATATTAAGGCGATTGATTGAACAAGCAGGAAATAATTAAATCACTGTCGAAAAGAAATAAGGAAAATGTTTTTGGAGGGTATACAATGGAAGACATCTTGAGGCCTATATATCAGGAAAGAGCAAGCCAAGATAATACTTTAGGGATAATCAAAATTGAAAAAAACCATAAAGCAACTACTTTAACGGATATGTTCGATGTGATTTTATTAATGATTGTAAAGGAACAAAAACAACCCGTTTATATAAAACATTACCAATACGAAAATAAAAAGGCCGCATTACATATAGTTAGTGAAAAGCAACTTCAAGAATGGTTGCTTCTTGGTTCGAATCGCCGAATTGTTGAATGGATATATGAAGGAAAAGTATTATTTGATAGAAACGATTATATGGAAAAATTAAAAACGGAACTGCAAGAATTTCCTTTCTTTGGAAGGAAAATAAAAATTGGCTTGGAATTTGCGAAATTAATAAGAAGATACATGGATGGAAAAGCCTTTTTTGAATCTGGTCAATATTTAGATGCTTTTAATCATATCGTACATTCCCTCCATCATTTAGGTAGGCTGTCTATTATTGAAGATGGCTTTCATCCTGAACTTACAGTTTGGAATCAGGTAAAGCATATTGAACCAGAAATTTTCAAACTGTACGAGGAATTGATTAAAAGTGAAGAGCCGATTGAAAAAAGATTAGAGCTTTTATTTCTTGCAAGTGAATTTTTAATATTTTCAAGAACTCCTGTTGGAGCAGCGCATCTATTAGAAGTTATGGAAACAAGGGATCAATGGAGTATGGACGAAATATCTGAACATCCTGAAATTGTTCATTACGGTGTGGATTTTAGTCTCTTGTTAGAATACTTAATTGAAAAGGATATTGTTCAAGTTGTAGAGATCGAAACAAAAGGACCGGGATTATATCATCGATGTTATCAGGTAAAAAAATAAGTCATTTATTCTTTTTTAAAAAATTTCTATTGACGAGATTAAAGTAACTTGTTATATTAGTAAACGTCGCTGTAAGAGATTGAAAAAAGTTGTTAAAAAGCGACATGAAAAAAACGATTGACTTTCGCTTCACAAGATGATAGTATTAAAAAGTCGCTGTCAGAAAGTGAGCGAGTTTGATCTTTGAAAACTGAACGAAACGAACGTTAAATTATTTATTTTGCAAGACCAGCAAATGAGCTAACAAACTACTTATATGAGAGTTTGATCCTGGCTCAGGACGAACGCTGGCGGCGTGCCTAATACATGCAAGTCGAGCGGACCTGAG
>NZ_JAIAZY010000044.1 GCF_019459225.1 Bacillus sp. IITD106 | reverse complement strand
CAAATTTGCTAAGTGATATTGCTGATTTTGAACTTGTACAATTGGATCATGAAATGTTTCTTCCTTGTCGTCGAGGGTTCGAATAAGTTGATTAAAATCAAAATATAAATGGCCCGATATATTTTTTGCTTCAAAAATAATGAAAAACGATTGAGTCAGGAGAAGAATGTCAATTTGGAAATAAGCATTTTCTGAGAGTGGTATTCGAAGATCCTGAAAAATGAGGTAGTTATTTTGCGGTAATTGGCCTAAAAAGTAATCCATCGACTGTTCGCCACGATACCCTGCATAACTTATGTTTAATTCTTCCTGTAGAAGATTCCTTTTAGGATGGCTAAAAGGAAGACGTCTTAACAATGCTTCCAATACAAGAATTTTAATCGGTATTTCTCTAAACTTTTTAATCACTAAATCACCTCTACAATAATATTTATTAATAGATTTCAACAAATCTCCAAAAATCCCTTCTTTTTTTGCAACTTCTAGAAATTTGTCGAATATGTAATGAACATTACTTGAGTTTATTGGCTGTTAGCTTGAGTTTACTGTCCGTTGTTTTGGGTTTACTGGCCGTCGACTTGAGTTTACTGGCCATTGTTCTGGGTTTACTGTCCATCCGCCTAAGTTTACTGGCCATCGTCCCGAGTTTACTAGCCGTCAGCTTTGGTTTACTGGCCGTTGACTTGAGTTTGCCCAGTCTTTAGTCTTCTGAAGATAAAAACTATTTGACTAAACGAAAAAACACCGCACGGCTTAACCATGCGGTATTCTATTATTTTGTGTAACCCATTAATATACGAGCATATGGTGAATCAGAAGGAATGACGATGACCGTTTCCTCGCCAATTGTTTTCTTGTATGTTTCTAGGGTACGGTAAAGATTGTAAAACTCCTTATCTTTTGAAAAAGCGCTATTGTATATTTTAGCTGCTTCTCCTTCACCTTCAGAACGAATGATATCGGCTTCTGCTTGGGCCTTCGAAAGCATTTCACGAACTTTTCTATCTGTTTCTGCAGTAATTTTGTTTTTCTTTGCATCACCTGTTGATAAGTATTCCTGTGCTTTCGATTCACGCTCTGAAATCATCCTCGTATAAACGGAGTTTTCATTTTCCTCAGGAAGGTCTGTACGTTTCGTACGTACATCGGTAACAGTAATCCCATATTGGTCCCTTGTTAATAATTCATTCACTTTTTCTGTTACTCTATCATTTAAGCTGCCTCGAGATGATTTTTCATCATTAATAATTTCGTCGTAGTTTAATTGACCAAGCTCTGCACGAACAACAGAGTAGATAAACTCTTCCATCCTAGATTCTGCATTCGCCACTGTTCTAGCATTAGAAATCATTTTTCGCGGATTATCAATCTTCCAAATAGCATAATTATCAATGATCATACGCTTTTTATCTTTTGTATTAATTTCAGCTTGAGATACATTATACGTCATTTGATATTTTGGTAATGAGGTGACACTTTGGATAAAAGGTACTTTAAACGCAAGTCCAGGTTCACTTTTGATAGACATTACCTCTCCAAACTGACGAATGACCTTATACTCGCCTTCTTTTACAATAAAAGTACTTGCCATGAGCAACATAAATAGAACAATCAGTATTAAGAAAAACATTCCGGTTTTTACATGTTTTCTCCACTGAATATCTGCACTTTTTCTAGATTCTAAATCAACTACTTTTTTATCCATTACTCTTTGTTCCCTCCCTCTTCATCGGATGTTTTTGCCTGTTCCTTTTCCAATGGACGAATTGGGAAGTATTTCAATGTATTACCATCATCGTTCATAATATAAATTTCTGCCCCAGGTAAAACTTGTTCAAGTGTTTCAAGTGTCAGTCGTTCACGAGTAATCTCAGGGTTTGTCTTGTATTGTTCATACAATTTATTAAAAACAGCTACATCTCCCCGGGCTAATTCAATTCTAGCAGCTTTTTCTCCTACCGCCTTTGAAATAATGGCCGCTTTTTCACCCTCTGCTTCATTCATACGTTTATTTTCATATTTCTTAGCTTCATTCATCTTCGTATTCATTGTTTCGCGCGCATCGGTTACCGCTGTAAAAGCACTGCGCACTTCTTGGTTTGGAAGTTCAACGTCTTTCAAGTTTACAGCTAAGATGGAAATACCAATATCATATTTTTCAAGTAAAGTAGTTAATAAATCTCGAACTTCTGCCTCAATTTCTGCTTTACCTGAAGTTAATGCATCATCAATCTTAGAACTTCCGATTATACTTCTAAGAGAAGCTGAAGTTGCATCATATAAAATTTCCTGTGGCTTTTCAGAATTAAATAAGTATTTTTTCGGATCGGTGATTTTCCATTGTACTACTAAATCGGCTAAAACAATGTTTTCGTCACCAGTGATCATTTTCGTTTCACTCGACTTACCATTTGCTTCCTTATATCCAAAGTCCAGCTTCAGTGTTTCACGTGCTAATTTTTTCACGTTTTGTATGGGCCACGGTAATTTAAAATGAAGCCCGGATTCGGTAACTGTCTCATCCGCTCTCCCAAAAGTCATAATTACAGCTTGATCGGATTCATCAACCGTATACCAAGAAGTAAATACAACGATAGAAAGTACAATAACTGCGATGACAAGCCCCGTAACTGTATATACTCTCTTTAAACTCATGTTTCACTATCCTTTCTACTATTAGCTCAGTAATGTATACGACTAAGAAGATAATTGGTTTCATAAAAAAATAATGATTGTAACAAAACAGTAATGGAGATTTCCAATTTGGACGATCATGATGAATTCATGTAAAAAGGTCTAGATTCTCTTGAACCTAGACCTTAATCATCTATAAAATGTATTCTTCTAATCCTCTTCAACTGATTCAATATGCTGTGGAGGGCAAACTTCAAGAACGCCCTTAATGACCGTTTCTTCCTGTTCATCCGTTGCTTGAACTTGGATGGTGACAATACGTTGATCACGATTGATTTTTACGACTTCAAATAAAAATTGGATTGTGTCATAGTGGTAAACAGGTTTAACAAATTCAATTTCCTGTTTTAAAATATGTGAGCCTGGCCCAGGCATGTATTTTGAAATGGCGGAAGTCATAATGCCAGTTAACATGATGGATGGTACAATTGGCTTTTTATATTGTGTCAGCGAAGCATAATCGTGTTGAATGTACAGTGGATTCGCATCATTTGTCAAACCTAAAAAAAGCAGCAAGTCCTTATCCTCGATTTTCTCAGTCAGCGTTAATTTCTCCCCGGTCGATATTTCCTCAAGCCTTCTGCCAAGCTTACGTTTTTTCCCCAATAACAACACATCACCTCATCCTTAATAATGACGCCTAGGCTTAATTTAGTTAACCGTTTTCAATTGGTTTGGCATTATAATATCATGAAATGAAACTCATTTGAAGTAAAAAAAGCTGTCCAAAATAACGATCATTTCGGAAACAGCTCCCAAATAACTATGCAAGTACTTTCATCACTTCACGAACTGAATTTGCGGATTTTTCTAAAGCTGCTTTTTCATCTTCTGTGAGATCAAGTTCGATGATTTTTTCGATGCCATCTTTCCCAAGGATTGTTGGTACGCCTAGATAGATGCCATCAAAACCATATTCACCTTCAAGATAGGCAATGGATGGAAGGACACGACGTTGATCTTTTACAATGGCTTCCACCATTTCTACTAAAGAAGCAGCTGGAGCATAATACGCACTTCCGTTACCTAATAGATTGACGATTTCTCCGCCGCCTTTTCTCGTTCTTTCTACAATAGCTTCAAGGCGTTCCTGTGGAATTAACTTTTCTAGTGGAATTCCACCAGCGTATGAATAACGGACAAGAGGAACCATATCGTCTCCATGCCCTCCTAAAACGAATCCGGTTACATCTTTTACGGAAAGATTTAATTCTTGCGCTACGAATGTACGGAAACGTGCAGTATCGAGAACTCCAGATTGACCAATCACACGATTTTTTGGAAAACCAGATTCTTTGAAGACTGTATATGTCATAGCATCCACAGGATTAGTAAGCACAATGATATAGCAGTTCGGCGAATGCTTAACAATTTCCCTCGTTACACTTTTCATCACTTTTTGGTTTGTTTGCACTAAATCGTCACGGCTCATTCCTGGTTTTCGGGCGATTCCAGCAGTAATTACTACGACATCGGAATCTTTCGTATCTTCATAATTCGAAGTACCTGTAATATTAGCATCAAAACCTTGGACTGGACCGGCCTCAAGCATATCAAGCGCTTTTCCTTTTGTCGGATTTTCCATTTGTGGGATATCTACTAAAACAACGTCGCCTAGCTCCTTTTGTGCAAGTAAAAATGCAGTGGTTGCTCCAGTAAAACCTCCGCCAATTACTGAAATCTTTTTACGTTTCATTGTCATGAGAAAGTCCCTTCTTTCTTTAAATATGATTAACATTAAGTAGAAAAGCGAGCGCAACCGATATTACGGTATGCGCTCGTTTACAGTTTTTTTCTAGCTTTAGCTCTTTCTATCTAGCTATACTTAGATGAGAAGTTCACTTTCGCCATTAGCCCATATTTTCGATTAAAGCTGTAGCGAACTCAGAAGTTTTGACTTCTGTTGCACCTTCCATTAGACGTGCAAAGTCGTAAGTAACAACTTTTGATTCGATTGTTTTTTCAACTGATTTAATAATTAAGTCAGCTGCTTCATTCCATCCAAGGTGCTCAAGCATAAGCACACCAGAAAGAAGTACTGAAGATGGATTTACTTTATCAAGTCCAGCATATTTTGGAGCTGTACCATGAGTTGCTTCAAAAATTGCATGTCCTGTTTCATAGTTGATGTTTGCACCTGGTGCAATTCCAATTCCACCTACTTGAGCAGCAAGTGCATCGGAAATATAGTCTCCGTTCAAGTTCATTGTAGCGACTACATCAAACTCTTTCGGACGAGTTAAAATTTGTTGTAGGAAAATATCGGCGATAGCGTCTTTAATGATGATTTTTCCAGCAGCTTCTGCATCGGATTGAGCTTTATTTGCTGCATCAGTTCCTTGCTCCGCCTTAATTCTGTCATATTGATCCCAAGTGAATACTTTGTCACCGAACTCTTCTTCAGCAAGCTCATATCCCCAATTTTTGAACGCACCTTCCGTAAATTTCATGATGTTACCTTTATGAACAAGTGTTACGGATTTGCGTCCCTCTTTTATAGCATAATTGATTGCCGCACGTACTAGACGTTTAGTCCCTTCAGCAGATACAGGCTTGATTCCAATACCAGAAGTTTCAGGGAAACGAATTTTGTTAACTCCCATTTCTTCTTGAAGGAATTTGATTACTTTTTTAACTTCTTCAGAGCCTTCTTTATACTCAATACCTGCATAGATATCTTCTGTATTTTCACGGAAAATAACCATGTCTGTATCTTCAGGACGCTTAATAGGTGAAGGAACACCTTGGAAATAGCGAACTGGGCGTAAGCATACAAATAAATCAAGCTCTTGACGAAGGGCTACGTTCAATGAACGGATTCCACCGCCGATTGGTGTTGTAAGAGGTCCTTTAATCGCAATAAAATATTCACGGATTGTATTAAGTGTTTCTTCAGGAAGCCATTCGCCAAATTTATTGAAGGCTTTCTCTCCTGCATACACTTCTTTCCATTCGATTTTCTTTTCGCCTGCATAAGCTTTTTCAACTGCTGCATCCATTACTCTTTGAGCTGCAGCCCAAATGTCAGGACCAATCCCGTCTCCTTCAATAAAAGGGATGATTGGGTTATTCGGTGTATGTAAAACACCATTCTCTACAGTAATTTTTTCACCTTGTGACATAAATTTTCCCTCCAGTTACAATCTCAACTACTAATACTATCAGAAAAACGGACTATTTTCTATATAAGTCAATTCCGCTCATCAATTGGTACATATCTTCTTAAGCCTGGGCCTGTATATTCTGCACGAGGACGGATCAAGCGGTTATTCTCGTATTGTTCAAGAATATGCGCAAGCCAACCTGATACACGCGATACAGCAAAGATTGGTGTAAATAAATCATGATCAATCCCTAGGCTATGATAAACAGAAGCGGAATAGAAATCTACATTTGGCGGTAATGGTTTTTGAGATGTAAAGACTTCATGTACTTTTGCCGAAATTTCATACCACTGTGGTTCACCAGTAATTTCTGTAAGTTTTTTCGACATTTCTTTCAAATGTTTCGCACGTGGATCACCCTTACGGTATACACGATGGCCGAAGCCCATAATTTTTTCTTTTTTACTTAGCTTGTCCATAACGTATTTTTCTGCGTTTTCTGGGCTGCCAATTTCAGTCAACATTTTCATAACTTGCTCATTTGCTCCGCCATGAAGAGGACCTTTTAAAGCACCAATTGCAGCCGTAACGCCGGAATAAACGTCTGAAAGAGTAGCCACACATACGCGTGCAGTAAAGGTTGAAGCATTTAATTCATGATCAGCATGTAACACTAATGCTTTATTGAAAGCCTCGACTTCGATTTTTTCCGGTTCTTTTCCTTTTAGCATATACAGGAAGTTTTCTGCAAAGCTGAGGTCTTTGCGTGGAGCAATCGGAGTCAGCCCTTTTCTAACTCGCGCAAACGCTGCTACGATCGTAGGCATTTTTGCTTGCAAACGAATAGCTTTTCTGAAATTTGCTTCTTTATCCATAACATCTGCTTCTTCATCGTAAAGGCCAAGTGCGGAAACAGCTGTTCGAAGGGCAGCCATAGGATGAACCTTATTAATTGGATACGTACTGAAACTATCAATAATTTCTTGAGGAAGCTCCATATTATCTGCTAATTGTTGCTTAAGTTCTTGCAGTTGTTCACTATTTGGCAATTCTAAATGCCATAATAAGTAAATGATTTCTTCAAAACTTGCTTTTTCAGCTAAATCATCGATATTATAGCCAACATATGTAAGAGTGTCGTCTATGATAGAACTAATAGAAGACGTCGTTGCCACTATACCTTCTAAACCGCGTGTTGCCGTCATAAAAATAATCTCTCCTTTATCTTACTTTACTAACAAATGAATCCTGTTTATAAAATCTTATTAAAAGATCATGTGGATGCATACATATTCTATTATAGACAATTCATGTATCTTGTCTATAAATTCATTTTATGTATTCTACTTCCCTAGTCATTATAACCAAATCTAAGTCTTTTGGAAATGAAAACGCTTCTTACCTTTAGTCATTCGACTAAAAACAATGATATAATAATTAATAGTTTTACAATTGCAAATGAAGTGAGGTGGCTGTGTGAAGCGTGAAGCTTTCGATAAAATAATACGTTTTTTTCTTGTAGTAGGGACTATAATTATTTCCTTGATCTTACTGTATTATATTTCAAAAGTGACCTATCCCTTTATCATAGCGATTATAATTGCGATGATAATTAATCCCGCTGTTCACTTTTTAGAAAAAAGATGGAGATTTCCAAGAGTGTTGGCTGTACTAACTTCATTGTTTCTATTAATTGCGATATTTACCGGCCTCATTACATTATTAATTGCAGAAATCGTGTCGGGAGCTACATATTTTTCTACCGTCGTTCCTGAACATGTAAAGACTCTCATCAATTACTTTGAAGAGTTATTTGCCGGTCAAATCATTCCTTTTTATAATAAAATGGCCAGTATATTTAAAGGGTTGGATACGGGACAGCAAGAAACCATTATGGACAGTATAAAAAATACGGGAAATAAAATTACGGAAAGTGCAACGTTGTTTTTGCAAAATTTCTTTTTAAAGCTTCCTGCACTCGTTTCATGGATTCCTAATGCAGCGACTGTACTAGTATTTTCTCTATTAGCAACCTTTTTTATTAGTAAGGATTGGGAAAAACTTACGAATTGGTCTAGTCGTTTTATTCCAGAAAAAGCAAAATCGAGCGGAAAAACAGTATTTGTTGATTTAAAAAAAGCATTAGCCGGATTTGTAAAGGCACAATTGACATTAATTTCGATAACGCTTGTTATTGTATTAATCGGACTTCTCATTTTACGTGTAGATTATGCAATCACAATTGCCCTTATAACAGGAATTGTAGACCTTCTACCTTATTTAGGTACGGGAACTGTTTTTATCCCTTGGATTATTTATGAAATTTTCACAGGAAACTATGGATTGGCGCTTGGACTTGGCATTCTCTACACGGTAGTCGTCGTTCAAAGACAAGTGATGGAACCAAAAATACTTTCCTCGAACATTGGAATGAACCCATTGGCTACACTAGTTGCTTTATTTGTAGGATTTAAGCTAATTGGATTTTTAGGACTTATTTTAGGTCCTGTAACACTCGTTCTAATCACAACTCTCCATAAAGCAAATGTCTTTAAGGATATTTGGAATTATATTATTGGAACACCTCCAATCATAAAATAAAAAGAGCCGCATCAACGGCTCTTTTCTCATCTATAAATATATATTTGCTTTCTACTAATCCATTTTTTAATCATTTTTAATAAAAATGGTCTAATGATCTTTCTAGTAACGGGAAGAAGAAGGAATAATCCCATAATGTCACTCAAAAATCCCGGGGTTATTAATAGGATTGCACCAACAAGAATGCATACCCCATCCAGCATAGCGATTCCTGGTGGGATGCCGGAACGCAAGTCGTTCTGAACTTTTCTCAATGCTTCCAACCCTTGCTTTTTAGCTAGATATGCACCTAGTATACCTGTAGCGATGATTACCCCAACGGTTGGAAGTACTCCAATCGTCTTTCCTGAAAGAATAAACAAACCAATTTCAATCGCTGGAATAACAATGAAGATTAAAATAATATATTTCAAACGAAATCACATCTCTCGTTGATTTTTTATCATTATAACATTTTTCACAATGAAAAATAAAAGATGCCGACCTTTATAAAAGTCCGGCATCTTTATTTTCTTTAAAGTACACTAGCATGTCCGTTGTAAATCACACCGCGTGTAGAATCGACAGTAATATCTTGACCGTCTTTAAAGATCTTCGTTGCATCTTCAACACCAACAATTACAGGAATTCCTAAGTTGATGCCAACTACTGCAGCGTGACTTGTTAATCCGCCTTCTTCGGTTATTAATGCAGAACAATTTTCTAATAGAGAGACCATTTCTCTATCCGTTCCGATTGCAACCATGACAGACCCTGGAACAATTTTTTCTTTTGCTTCCACAGCGTCTTTCACAATTACTGCTTTTCCGAATGCTGATTTCCGTCCGATTCCTTGTCCTTTCGCCAATACATCCCCCACGACATGGACCTTCATTAAATTGGTTGTCCCTTTTTCACCTACTGGGACGCCACCTGTAATGATAATAAGATCTCCATGCTGAACCAAGCCTGTATTTAAACTTTCCTCTACTGCACGCTCAAGCATTTCGTCAGTAGATGAGACTTTTTGTCCCATTTGTGGATACACTCCCCATTTTAAGGAAAGTCGCCGTACAATTGCTTCGTTATACGTAACGGCAATAATTGGAGCTTTAGGGCGATATTTTGAAATCATACGTGCTGTATGACCGCTGTCAGTAGGTGTAACGATCGCATTAACTTCTAAATTAATGGCTGTATGTGCAACGGATTGGCAAATAGCATCTGTCATATTCGGTTCGCTATTTTTTCTTAAATAAGACAAAACTTCTTGATGGTTAAGTGCTTTTTCTGTAGAAACGGCAATATTATGCATCGTTTGTACAGCTTCGACTGGATATAATCCTGCTGCTGTTTCTCCAGATAACATGACTGCATCAGATCCATCTAAAATAGCATTTGCTACGTCACTCGCTTCTGCTCTAGTCGGTCTAGGGTTGCGTTGCATAGAATCAAGCATTTGTGTTGCGGTTATAACTGGTTTACCAACTTCGTTGCATTTTCTTATTAACTGCTTTTGAACGAGAGGAACTGCCTCTGTAGGAATTTCAACACCTAAATCCCCACGCGCAACCATTAGTCCATCTGAAACAGCTAAAATTTCATCGATATTGTCTACGCCTTCCTGATTTTCAATCTTAGGAATAATATTGATGTAAGAACCGCCGTTTTCTTCGAGAAGCTGTCTGATTTCTAAAACATCCGTTGCTCTTCTTACAAATGAGGCTGCAATGAAATCAACACCTTGCTCAATTCCAAATAATATATCTTTCGCGTCTTTTTCTGTCATACCTGGAAGATTGACAGATACACCAGGAACATTGACACCTTTTTTGTTTTTTAGAGTTCCGCTATTCAACACTTTCGTTACTATTTCACTTGACTCTCTCTTAATCTCTACAACTTCAAGAGCGATTAAACCGTCATCCAATAATATATTAGAACCTTTATGAACATCATTTATCAGTCCAGAGTAGGAAATAGAAAATTTCTCCTCAGTCCCTTCAACCTCTTCCATTGAAACAATGATCGTATTTCCTTCTTTAAGTTCAATGGCTCCATTTTTCATATCATGTGTTCTTATTTCAGGACCTTTTGTATCTAATAAAATCCCGATATTTTTTCCAGCTTTTTTGGCAGCTTCTCGAATGTTTACGATTCTATTTAAATGTTCTTGATGATCACCATGCGAAAAGTTTAATCGTGCTACATTCATTCCTGCATTGATAAGTTTTAGCAATGTTTCGGGATTTTCACTTGCCGGTCCGATCGTACAAACAATTTTTGTCTTCTTCATGTTTTTTTCCTCCTAAGATCTAAAGACGCATGCTGCATATGTAAAAAGTCAGATGGATAATATTTGTGACAAATCATACATATCACTTGAGAAATTCCTTGGCTGTCCAAGAACACTTAAAATATCATTATCAACGATTTGGTCTTTCTCGATTCCAACTGTTCGGCCACCTTTTCCTTCCATAAGCAATTCAACCGCTCTTGCCCCAAGGCGACTTGCCAATACACGATCGAATCCAGTAGGTGTACCTCCCCTTTGAATATGTCCTAAAACCGATACTCTCGTCTCGATATCGATTGATTTTTTAAGTTCTTCTGCAAATTCTGTTGCACTCATTACTCCTTCGGCAACAATGATAATACTATGCTTTTTACCACGTTTTTGTCCACTGCGCAGACGTTCAGCAATATTTTCCATATCATATTTTTCTTCTGGTACGAGAATCGTTTCAGCTCCACCTGCAAGGCCGGACCATAATGCAATATCTCCAGCATCTCGACCCATTACTTCTATAATAAAAGTTCGCTCATGAGATGATGCTGTGTCACGGATTCTATCGATTGCATCTAAAACCGTATTTAATGCCGTATCGAATCCAATCGTAAATTGAGTTCCAGAAATATCATTGTCGATAGTGGCAGGCACCCCAATGCATGGAAAACCTTGTTCAGTCAACGCTTTGGCCCCCATAAATGAACCATCACCACCAATGACTACGAGCGCATCAATACCAAACTTTTTTAGTTGTTCGATCCCTTTTTGCTGCCCTTCTCTCGTCTTAAACTCGTCACAGCGTGCAGAGCGAAGCATCGTTCCACCACGATGGATGATGTCCCCTACCGAGCCAAGCTCCAATTGTTTAATATTCCCATTAATCAAACCACTATAACCTTGATAGATACCGTACGCTTCCAGTCCATTATAAATAGACTTTCTTACTACGGCTCTTATAGCTGCGTTCATGCCTGGAGCATCTCCGCCACTTGTTAAAATTCCTATTTTCTTCACTTTTGCCACCTCGATGTTCAATTAATATAAATGCCTTAATTATTTCTACTATGGATAAAATAGATATTAATTACTTTAAAAATACCATTTTATCAGCAGTTTCTCAAATATTACATAGAAATACTAAAGCTATATGAAAAGCTGAATCGGCTTGATTTTCAATGGGAAGTGTGATGCACCACATCGTTTTGGGTCTGCCAGCTAAGACAAAAGGAAGTAGTAGTTTATTAGTCGACTTTCCTATAGTCCTTCAACTGGGAGAAGGTCAGAAGTTTTAAAGTTGAGATTTTCACCATAGATATCATAACTCTTTTCATTGGTATTTCCTAGTAAATCATTAAAGAAGGCATTGCGCTAAATAGGCAATACCTTTAAAAGTGAATATTTTCTAATTCGTTTGTTTCCGAATATTTACCCATATTTTTAAACTTTTGATAGCGGTCTTCTATGAGCGTATCAACAGGAATCGATTGAAGCTGCTGAAGAGCTTTTAACAGAACTCTATCAATTTCTTTCGCTTGCCCCTCTACATCTCTATGAGCCCCGCCTTTTATTTCTGGAATGATTTCATCGATAATACCAAGTTCTTTTAAGTCGGGTGCCGTTATTTTCATTGCTTCCGCAGCTTTCTTAGCTAAAGAAGCATCTTTCCATAATATAGAAGCGGCTCCTTCCGGTGAAATAACAGAGTAAGTAGAATTCTCAAGCATGAAGATCCGATCCCCCACACCTAGTCCGAGAGCTCCTCCGCTTCCCCCTTCACCAATTACGATGCAAATAATAGGAACAGTAAGTCCAGCCATTTCAAAAAGATTTCTCGCGATTGCTTCACTTTGTCCTCGTTCTTCAGCAGCTTTTCCAGGAAAAGCACCTTTCGTATCAATAAAACAAATCACAGGACGATTAAATTTTTCTGCTTGTTTCATGAGACGCAAAGCTTTTCGGTATCCTTCGGGGTGAGGCATTCCAAAATTACGGCGGATATTTTCCTTCGTATCTCTTCCGCGCTGGTGTCCGACAACCGTGACAGGAATCCCTTTATATTTTGCGATTCCACCAACTAATGCCGCATCATCTCCAAATACTCTGTCTCCATGAAGTTCAAAAAAATCGGTAAAAAGTAAATCTATATAGTCTAATGTTGTGGGCCTATTAGCATGTCTGGCTACTTGCACACGATCCCAAGGGGCCATATTTTCATATATATCTTTTTCAAGTTTTTCTAATCGTGCTTCTAGCTTGTCAATTTCTTCAGACAAATCAACTTCGGAGTTTTTCGTGAATTCTCTTAGTTCCGCAATTTTATTACGAAGTTCCAGAACAGGCTTTTCAAATTCCAATCCATTTACCATGTGAGTTCACCTTCTTGCTGATGAATTTCGAGTACGATCGTTAATTTGTCTTTTATATCCTTACGGTGGATAACAGCATCAAGCTGCCCGTGCTCAAGAAGAAACTCAGCGGTTTGAAAATCATCTGGAAGCTCTTCACGTATTGTTTGCTCAATGACTCTTCTGCCAGCGAATCCAATCAAAGCTTTTGGCTCGGCAAAATTATAATCTCCCAATGAAGCAAAGCTTGCTGACACTCCGCCAGTAGTAGGATGTGTCATAAACGAGATAATTAGCCCACCCTTGTCGCTAAACATTTTCAATGCTGCGCTAGTCTTAGCCATTTGCATGAGTGACAAAACGCCTTCCTGCATTCTTGCCCCACCTGATGCAGTAAAGATTAAAAATGGAACTCCTAGCCTAGCTGCTTCTTCAATGGCTCTGGCGATTTTTTCACCGACAACAGACCCCATACTTCCCATTCGGAAATGCGAATCCATAATGGCGATTACAACGCTTAATCCATTTATTTTACCAGTGCCTGTTAATACGGCCTCATCCAAATTCGTACTTTTCTTATCTTTTTCAAGCTTCTCTAAATAACCCGGGAACCCAAGTGGGTTTGATGACGCAATCTGTTCTTCAAATGCAACGAATGACCCCTCATCAAGGAGGCTTTCGACACGTTCATATGCTGTCATCCTCATATGGTGATCACAGTGGAGGCACACCTTTAAGTTTTTTTGCAAGTCCTTTGTATACATTATTTTTCTACATTCTGGACATTTTGTCATAATTCCTTCTGGAACATCTTGTTTTGCTGCTTCCGAAGGAATAGCTGCATATTTTTTCTTTTTAGGTTTAGAAAAAAGGTCCTTAAGCAATCTGAGTCCCCCTAAAAACGACTTTTATCAACTAATTAGTATTTTAATCTGCTAGATAAGAGAATGACTAGAGTCCTTTTTCTCATAAATAGCAATGGCTTTGTCGTAATTACCTTCAATAAGGGCATCTAATAAAGGCATTACACTATTTTGCCTTAGTTGGACTTTATTGTCCACTATTTCTGTGGAATAGCTTTTCAATACTTCCCAAATCCTATAGAGAAGGTAATTTCTTTCTAAAGCCATTATCTTATCAAAAAGAGTATCACTTTCTTGAATCGCATCTTTTTTTAATTTTTGAAACTCCTCTTTGTCCTCTAATAAACAAAGATTTCGAATGATATTTTTTTCAAGTATTTCCTTCGTCTTCGTTATATCATTTTTTACATTTGGATCTTCTAAAATAAACATGCCCAGCAACTTAATCAGTTGATTATTTCTAAAATCTCCTAAAAAAGTTCCCTCTCCTCGCCGTGTCTCGATCAAACCTAAAAGTTCCAGCGATCTAAGGGCTTCACGGACTGAAGAGCGACCTACTTTTAGTCGCTCAGATAATTCACGCTCAGATGGAATTTTATCTCCTTGTTTTAAACCATCGTTAGATATCATTTCTCTTATATCTTTCACAATACTAAGATATACTTTGGAATGGCTCATTTCTCTCACTCGCCTTTTCCTATCACAGCGAGCCGCATCGTCCTTTTCTTAACTTCTTCCGGGTCAACTTTTATCCGAGCAACTCCTGTTTCCATCGCTGCTTTAGCTACTGCAGCTGCAACATGAGGAGCAACACGAGGGTCAAAAGGTCCCGGGATAACATATTCGGCAGTCAATTCTTCGTCAGGAATTAGATCTGCTATCGCTGAAACGGCTGCCTGCTTCATTTTTTCATTAATATGAGTAGCCCTGACGTCGAGAGCCCCTCTAAAAATTCCTGGGAACGCAAGGACGTTATTCACTTGATTAGGAAAATCTGAACGTCCAGTCCCAATTACTTTTGCTCCTGCATCCATTGCTTCATCAGGCATAATTTCTGGCACAGGATTTGCCATAGCAAAAATAATAGGCTCAGGATTCATCGATTGGACCATCTCTTTTGTCAATGCTCCTGCAACAGATACGCCGATAAACACATCTGCACCTTGTATAACATCTTTTAAACTTCCACTCGCTTTATCGCGATTCGTATATTTTGCAACAGCTGCTTTTACATCATTCATGCCTTCTGTACGCCCTTCATAGATTGCACCCTTTGAGTCACACATGATGATATCTCTGACTCCATAGCTATATAAAAGTTTAATAATGGCGATACCTGCAGCACCTGCTCCATTGGCAACAACCCTTATACTGGACATGCTTCGCCCGGTAATTTTGAGTGCATTCACAAGTCCTGCTACTGTAACAATCGCTGTTCCGTGCTGGTCATCATGAAAAATAGGAATATTCGTCTCTTTCTTTAATCTTTCCTCAATCACGAAACAATTAGGAGCAGCGATATCTTCTAGATTCACTCCCCCAAAATTCGGTTCAAGAATCTTAACAGTTTGGATGATTTCTTCAATATTATGAGTATTTACACAAATCGGAAAAGCATCCACACCGGCAAAGCTTTTAAAAAGTACTGCTTTTCCTTCCATAACAGGAAGAGCTGCTTCAGGACCAATATTTCCAAGTCCCAGGACGGCGGTACCGTCAGAAACAACCGCTACCATATTGCCTTTCATTGTATATTCGTACACTGTTTCAGGCTTTTCATAAATTTCCTTGCAAGGCTCTGCTACACCAGGAGAATAGGCAAGACTTAAGTCCCTAGCATTTTTAACTTCAACCTTTGATTTTGATTCCAGCTTCCCTTTGTGAATCTTGTGCATATGCAGTGCTTCTTCACGCAAAGTCAAAGAGTTTCACTCCTTCTTTTACTGAATCCACTGAAAGTAACTTGTCCATAGAAAAATCACAACCATCTTTACAACGCACACCCTAAAAGGGCAAAATAACTTGAGTTGGAGCTAGTTTTACATTAAACAGCCGAATTACAATTCGTAGGTCAAAAGTGGTCTGACCACAAAAAGCTTCTAAAACAATATAACATATTTTTGTCTATTTGAAAAAACTATTTTAAGATGACGCAATGATGTCCAAGCAGATTTCTAATCTCATTTAATGCTGTACTTGTTGGCTCAATCCAATCGTTCTTTGATAATTTAATTGTTTTTCTAGTTGTTTCATAATAAAGGACAATGGCCGTTTCACCTTTATGCTTCCGAATAATTTCATGCAAAGAATGAAGGGTTTCTTTCGAATGCATTTCGGCACTAATTTTAAGATATAGTGTAGCGGGTTCCTTCAAATCTTTTGCAAGCTGCATTTGTTGGATAATGAATTGAAGATTTCCATCCCTACTTTCTATATTCCCTGAAACGAGAACTATTTCTCCTTCTTTGCAAATTAATGCAAAACGTTTATATGTTTCTGGGAATACGACCGCCTCGATATCCTCCGTCGGATCACTTAACTTTAAAAATGCCATTAAGTCACCTTTTTTTGTTCTAATTGTTTTGACGCTTGTAATATAAACTCCCACTGATATTTTCCTTTGATTCGGTTTTAATTCAATGAGCGGAATAGTTCCTGCTGAAAGAAAACGATCCGAATACATCGTAACGGGATGATCAGAAATATATAGTCCGAGCGCGAGTTTTTCTAATAATAGCTTATCTGTCGAACTAATTGGTTCAACTTCAATGTATTTTGGCTGAATACGAAACATCTCGTCTTCTTCAAATAAATCCATACTTTCTTCGGATGGTCTCATTAATTCAGCATGCTCCATGGCCACATCTAAAGTAGCCAATAAAACTGCGCGATCATAACCAAATTCATCAAATGCGCCAGCATGAACAAGTGCTTCCAAATTTTTTCGATTTACCGCCCTTTGCGGCACTCTTAAGCAAAAATCAAAAAGATCTTTAAAAGGCTTTACATTACGGACTTTTATCATTTCCTTTAAAGTTGAAACACCTATCCCCCTTATCGCGGCAAGGCTAAATCTAATTCCTCCTTTTTCAGCAATAAAAGGATAATGACTGTGATTAACAGAAGGTGGGAGCACCTTTATACCCATATGCTTTACTTCAGAAATGTATTCAGCAATTTTATCCTCATTTCCAATGACAGAAGTGAGTAATGCCGCCATAAAATCCTTCGGAAAGTTTGCTTTTAAATAGCTTAGCTGCCATGAAATGACACTATAAGCAACAGCGTGACTTCTATTAAATCCATAATTGGCAAAGCGAACAATTAAATCGTATGTAGCGTTGGCCAATTTTTCATCGTAGCCTTTTTTTAAAGCTCCTTCTACAAAATGCTTTCGCTCACGGTCCAAAACTTCTTTCTTTTTCTTACTTACCGCTCTGCGCAGCAAATCAGCTTCACCCAATGTAAAACCTGCCATAACAGAAGCGATCTGCATAATTTGCTCTTGGTATACGATGACTCCATAGGTTAGTTCCAAAATAGGTTTTAAATCTGGGTGAAGAAACTGAACTTGTTTTTTTCCGTGTTTGCGGGCAATATACTCAGGAATATTTTCCATTGGTCCTGGCCTGTAGAGCGCATTGACAGCCACAATATCTTCAAATTCTGTTGGGCCAAGTTCTCGGAGAACCTTTCTCATCCCTTCTGATTCTAACTGGAAAATTCCTGTTGTATCTCCTTTTTTCAACATGTTAAATGTTTTCTCGTCATGAAATGGAATCTCTTTAGGGTATATTTTTTTTCCGGTTTGTCTATCAATACTTTTTATGACTCTTTCCAGCAAGGACAAGTTGCGCAGGCCTAGAAAGTCCATTTTTAGCAGACCAATTTCTTCTAAGTCCTCCATCGGAAACTGAGTTAAATAAGTTCCAGTCTCGCCGCCCTGAATCGGAATGGTGTCTGTTAGAGGTTTTTCAGAAATAATTACTCCAGCTGCATGAGTGGAAGTATGACGCGGCAAACCTTCTATTTTCAATGCTGTCTCGTATAGTTTTCGATTTAAATCCGATTCATTTACGAAAGCTTGTAACCCTTCAGACTCTTTAAAAGCTTGTTCAAGGTTTGACCCAAATCTCGAAGGAATGAGTCTAGATAGCTGATCCATTTCCCTTGAGTTCATCCCAAAAACTCTCGCAGTATCACGAATTGCCGCTTTTGTTGCGAAAGTTCCAAATGTAATGATCTGGGCTACGTGTAATTTTCCATATTTATTCATGACATATTCAATCACTTCATCACGTCGATGGTCAGGAAAATCAATATCAATATCTGGCATACTTACACGTTCTGGGTTGAGAAACCGTTCAAATAACAATCCATGTTCAATCGGATCGACATCTGTTATCCCGAGAACATATGCGACTAATGATCCTGCGGCCGAACCACGACCAGGTCCCGTTAGTATGGATTGTTCTCTTGAAAATTTCATAAAATCCCAAACAATTAAGAAATAATCATTAAATCCCATTTTCCCAATAATTTTTAATTCGTAATTTAATCGATCGATATAACGTTGATCTGAATGAGCTATTCTTGCTTTCAAACCGGAGAAGCATAATCTTTTTAGAAGTTCTTCCGCGTTCTCACCTTCTGAGATGGGATACTTCGGAAGAAGCTCTTGATTTGTCTCGATCATAACGTTACATTGCTCTACAATTTTCAGCGTATTTTCCAATGCTTCAGGCATATTAGAAAATAATTCTGCCATTTCCTGCTGACTTTTAAAGTAATACTCGCTTTCTTCTCCTGTTGGTTCTTCATAATTGGACAGTTTTTCTCCATCGCGAATGGCTTTCAAACATGTATAGGCAAAAGCATCCTGTTTCTCTAAAAATCTAACATTATTCGTTGCCACAATAGGTATGTTTATTTTTTCAGCAATGGAATGGATGGTTTTATTAAGTGATTCATCTTCGGCCATTCCAAAATGTTGTAGAGTGATATAAAAGGAATCTTGTTCAAATAGATCTCCAAATAATTTAATTTTGGCAGCTGCCTCACTTATTTTCCCCTCGTAAATTAGTTGTCCAATTTCCCCTTCTCGCCCAGCTGTCATGCCAATTAAACCGCTCGTTAAAGATTGGAGTTTAATCAAGGAAATATGCTCTTCATGGGACGTTTTAATATAACTTGATATTTTCAATAAGTTTTTATATCCCCGATTTGTTTTCGCTAACAATACAAGTGAATGCGTTTCATTGCTTTCTTCTGATTTCACCTCGGCAATCATTCCAATGATCGGCTTAATATTCGCTTTTACACATGCTTTATAAAATGGCAGCACACCATATAAAGCATGATGATCCGTGATGGCAAGTGCTGAATAATTATATTCCTTCGCCTTTTCTACAAGCGATGGAATAGAAATTGTACTGGATAGCAGACTGTACGCTGTTGATATTTGTAAATGGGAAAAAATCATTGTCCACACCCTTTCCCTCGTTCATCAATAATATTAACTTTTTATTTTAATAAATATCTATTAACCTTCTTCTATTATGGACCAGCAAGTAAAAAAAGAAAATATGTTCGCTTTCTCTTTTTTCATACAATTACCCTTTGTCCCATATAATCTTTTAAAGGTAATTTTAGAAAATCGGAGATGGTGTTATGAATGAGGCTTTTTTTCCAACGTTTTTCAACTGCTTTTTTATTGCCTTAGGTGTAACCCTTGGGGGTTCATTAATTGGGGGACTAGCAGCATTTATTACGGGCGAACCACTTTTGACTGAAATATCTCGAATTGGCAGTAGAATAAGAATTTGGGCCATTATTGCGGCCATCGGTGGCACATTTGACACGGTCTACAGCTTTGAAAGAGGATTTCTAGATGGAGGCACTAAAGATATTTTTAAACAATTTTTACTGATATTATCTGCAATGGGCGGGGCAAAGTCTGCAGCCCTCATCATTAGTTGGTTAACGCAGGAACATATATCATGAGAATTCCTCCTCTTTACCGAAAGCCTGCTTGGCAGCGTGTTTTTGCAGGTGCTGCTATTGGAGGCTGTATTAGTTGGATGATATTTTTATATATGTTTGGAGTCATGCAGGAAAGAAATGGTTATTTAATTGAGGAGCAGGCTAAAGAGATAAGAAAATTACAAGATCAAATCAACATATGGCAAGAAGACTACCGGGAACTTAATAAGAAAAATGAAGAAATGCTGACGATTCAAAAGATTGAAATTCGTTTAGTAGGATATGAAAAATATAATATTAAAGATAGGCAAAGTATTTTCGATGTAGAAGCATCTATTCAAGAAGATTTAAAGTCGTTATTGGCAAAAGATTTAAGTACTGTTCATAAAAATAAAGACATTGTTAAAAAAACAATTGAAAACAAGGTAGAAAATGTAAACGGGAAAAGATATAAATTCATCGTAAGGGAAATGTACTTTTATACGACCATTAATATTACAGTTGAGCTGAGATTGGCCGGATAACGCCCGGCCATTTTACTATTTACACACCTCTACAATCGCTCGCTTCACTTTTTCCGCTTCTTCCCAAGTATATACCGACGCACCAGCAGCAAGTGGGTGTCCACCGCCATTGAATGCAACAGCAATTGTATTTATAATCGGTCCTTTCGAACGCAATCTAACACGGATTTCATTTTCTTCTTCAATGAAAAAGCACCATGCTTTAATTCCTTTTATACTACTTAGCGAGCTGACAAGGATCGATGCTTCGGATGCAGTTACATCAAATGAATTGAGTGTATCTTTTGTCAGCACAATGGTCGCTGCACCATCTTCATTCATTTTAAAATTTTCATATACATATCCTTGGAGCTTTATTAATTTAGGCTCCATCTCGTACATTTCATTAAATAAAGAAGTTCGATCAAATTGGTATTCAATTAATTCACCTGCGTAATTAAACGTTTTTTTTGTCGTACTTGGATAGATAAATCGGCCTGTATCCCCAACAATTCCGGAAAAAATCAATCTTGCCGCTTCATCCGTCATTTTTAACCCTTCTTTTTTACCATCTAAATAAAAATCATAAATCATTTCGCTCGTAGAAGAGGCGGAAGTGTCCACCCAAAGCAGATCTCCATATTGATCTTCATTCGGGTGATGGTCGATTTTAATTAGCATGTCCCCTAAAGTATAACGCTCATCACATACTCGTTCTTGATTCGCTGTGTCGCAAACAATCACAAGAGCTCCTTCATAGCAACCATCAGATATAGTATTTGGAACGAATAAATAATCAAGAGTATGATCTCGCTTGCCAACCACATATATTTTCTTTTCCGGAAAAGAAGCTTTTAATATTTCAGCTAATCCACCTTGAGATCCATATGCATCAGGATCTGGCCTTACATGCCGGTGAATAATAATAGTGTCATACTGTTTGATTGCTTCTAAAATTTTCTTTTTCATAACGTGCCCCTTTTCTAAAAAGTAAAGAAAGTTAGGTTTTTATAAGTTTAAATTTTGTATACCAAGTTCTATAGTCCATTTAAATAGACACTATTACAGTGCTTCCGTTTTGAAATTAGATATAATGTCATTCAATATTCATTTCTCTTAAGTAGAATTTTAGCCTTTTTATCGTTACAATTAAAGAATAACGTTCAGATGAAATGGAGGCTATTTATTTAATGCCACTTTTAGTTTTCTTTATTATATTATCATTTTCTTTTTATATCTTTTACAAAATAAAATATGTACGCAGCCGGAGACCGATGGAGAAAAAAATGCTAAACGGAAAATCTAGCGTAGCACTTGGTCTTTTTGTTGGATTATTCGGGATAAACCAGCTTTTCCTATATGACACACCACTCACATATATTATTGCAGCCGTTTTTATTGTATTGGGCGGATTTAGTGCATGGGTTGGTTTTAAGGTGTATCGTCATCATGTACCTTATGTTATTAGGGAAGCAGAAGAAATGTCAAAATCATAATATGTCGAGAGGCTTCTTAAGAAGCCTCTCTACTATTATAAAGCATCTGCGCTTGCCCTATTTCCAAATTATTTATCAATCAATTTACACATCAAAAGCGCTTTTCCAATTAACTCTGTCCCATTAAATACTTCCACATCTACTTTTCCGAATTTTCGACCAGCTTCGAGAATTTTAGGCTGAACCGAGAGGACACTCTCCATTTGCGCTGGTTTGAGAAAATAGATGGTCAAATTTTCCACTGCCAGTTCACCTTTTTTCTGTTGCCTAAAAATCCGACTTGCTGCTTCTACCACGATAGACGTAAAAACTCCATAGGAAATCGTTCCAAGCTGGTTCGTCATTTGCGGTGTGACTTCAAACAAAAATGATGTATCCCCAGTATTTTCCCAAGACGAAAGTTGTTTTGAAACCGTGTCATCCATCGTCTCCCCCACATGAGGCTGACGTTGAATCATTTGTAAGGCTTTTAAAACATCCTGCCTACTAATGATCCCTTCAAACCGTTGCTGTTCATTAACAACAGGCAATACCTCTATTCCTTCCCAAATCATCATATGGGCAACTGAAGCAACGCTTGTCTTTAATCCAACAGTTAAAGGATTTTTAGTCATCACTCTTTCAATCGACAACGACTCATCCTGACCAATAACATCTTTTCCTGTTACTATTCCAAGTACTTTCTGATTGGAATCAATGACTGGAAAACGGCTATGATTCGTCTCTTTCTTTTTATTATACCAATCTCTAACCGTTTCTTTAACGTTCATACATGCAGCTTCTGCACGAGGAGTTAATATATCTTCAACTAAAATAATTTCTTTTTTGATTAATTGATCATAGATAGCTCTGTTAATCATCGTTGCTACTGTAAACGTATCATAACTCGTCGATAATATAGGGAGCTCCAACTCATCCGCTAACCTTTTAACAACATCGCTCGTATCAAAACCACCCGTAATGAGAACCGCCGCACCCGCTCGTAATGCATGTTCATGCACTTCTGTTCGATTCCCTACTATCAATAAATTACCGGCACCAGTATATCTCATGATCGCATCGATTTTCATCGCACCAATGACAAACTTAGTAAGTGTCTTGTGGAGACCAGCTTTTCCCCCTAGCACTTGTCCATCGATGATATTTACAATTTCAGCGAATGTCAGTTTTTCAATATTTTCTTTTTTCTTCCGCTCTATTCGTATTGTCCCAACTCGTTCGATTGTGCTGACATATCCTTTATTTTCAGCGTCTTTTATCGCTCTATAAGCAGTTCCTTCACTTACTTTTAGAACTTTAGCAATTTGCCGTACTGATATTTTTTCTCCGACTGGGAGACTATCAATATGGCGAATAATTTGTTCATGCTTTGTCGACAAACTTTTCACCCTTTTCTCCTACCATTCAATTACCATTATTATAGCGAGAAAAGGCACTATCAGCAATTTGCGGGAATTTAACGTGCACGTAAACGCTTAACTTCAGATGATGAGATGTGTTTTCTTCCTACTGGATCCTTTCTTTTTGGCAAAAACAGAAGTGCTGATAAATTGCCAGCGATAACAATAAAAGCAAAAATTAACCACGAAATGGCAAACATCCCTTCTAATCCTGATGCACTAATAGACAGACGTGGTACAGCAAAATATAATAAAGCTACACATAGAAGTAAACAAAGCAAATAGCGATTTTTCATGGAAAAGCCTCCTTGCATACTTTTTGTTATTGTATGCAAGGAGGCAGTAGTAAAAAACCAATATCGATATTAAAATTCCATCGTTTCTCCTACTTCCATGATTTTTCCTTTTGAAGGATCTTCAAGCAAGTCAATAAACCTCTGTGGATTTTGTCTAATAGGAGGAAATGTATTGTAATGAACCGGCACAACTAATTTCGCACCAGTAAGTTTCGCTGCTTCTGCTGCATCCTCAGGACCCATTGTAAAATTATCTCCAATAGGCAAGAAAGCAAGGTCAATTGGATGCCGCTCTCCAATCAACTTCATATCAGAAAATAGAGCAGTATCTCCTGCATGGTAGATTGTCTTTCCTTCAACTGTGAGAAGAACCCCTGACGGCATTCCCATATAAATAATTTGCTTATCCTCTGTAACCACTGCGGAACTATGAAAAGCTTGTGTATATTTTACTTTTCCAAAATTAAATTCATAGGCACCTCCGATATTCATTCCATGCGTATTCAACCCTTTCCAGCCCAAATATACAGCAAGCTCATTTGGTGCAATGACAAGAGAATCGGAGCGCTTTGCTATTGCTTCAGTATCCCCCACATGATCTCCATGACCGTGAGTTAAAATAATGACATCCGCTTTCTCTTTTTCAGCATGTAAGTCGGTAAGTGCGTTGCCAGTAATAAAGGGATCAAACAAAATTGTTTTTCCTTCTGTTTGAATTTTTACAACTGAATGACCATGATAAGAAACTTTCATATTAAAACACTCCTTCATAGATTCTTCCTTATATGTCTTCGATTCTTTATAATCATTTCCCTTCAATTCCTTTTCTTAATCTAAAAAAACTGATAATCTTTTAACATTAAGAATCATAAGGAGCTGAATTCATTTGAATGAAAGACTGATAAAACTCGCAAATTGGCTTAAAAATGAACAAATCGATGCTGCGTTTATAACTTCACCTGATAATGTTTTTTATTTATCCGGTTTTTCAAGCGACCCTCATGAGCGTTTGCTTGGACTTGCCGTATTTCCAGAGCAGGAACCTTTTTTAATCTGTCCAAAAATGGAAGTAAATGATGCTCAAAATTCAGGATGGAGCTTTGAAGTCATAGGATATGATGACACAGAAAGGCCATGGGATCATGTTGAGGAACGTGTAAAAGCACGAATAAATAATGTTCAAAAATGGGCAATAGAAAAAGAACATTTAAATGTGGAAAGATATGAAGAACTATTATCTCGTTTTAATGGGGCATCCTTTCACAACGCTGAAGCTATCCTTCATCAATTAAGAATGATAAAAGATAAAAATGAAATATCTTTACTACGAAAAGCATGTGAGCTTGCCGACTTTGCAGTCCAAGTCGGAGTAAATGAGATTAAGGAAGGTAAGACTGAACTCGATATTATTGCAGCGATCGAATATGAAGTAAAGAAAAATGGTGTATCCGGAATGTCGTTTGACACGATGGTGCTTACTGGAGCTAACGCAGCTTCGCCTCATGGAACACCTGGAAAAACGAAAATTCAAAAAGGTGATTTCGTACTATTCGATTTAGGCGTTATTTATGAAGGCTATTGTTCAGATATAACGAGAACGGTTGCTTATGGTGAAATGAATAAAGAGCAAGAAAAAATTTATCAAACTGTATTGCAAGCTGAAGAAACTGCAGTGAATGCTACTAAGCCAGGAGTGCTTGCTAAAGACCTTGATTCTATTGCACGGGAAATAATCCATCAAGCTGGATATGGTGACTATTTCCCACATCGACTCGGCCACGGACTTGGAATCAGCGTCCATGAATATCCTTCAATGACTGCAACGAATGAGCTAGAACTAAAACCGGGGATGGTTTTCACCATTGAACCAGGAATTTATGTACCGGGAGTGGCTGGCGTAAGAATTGAAGACGATGTATTAGTAACAGAAAATGGTGTAGAAGTGTTAACAAAGTTTCCAAAAACACTTGCCCTATAATTATTTTCAAACTAATACCTTCTTTACTTTTGAAGAAGGGCTTGGATATCCAAGCCCTTCTAATTCCCTATTCACTCTAATAACTCTCTCGCATCCTGATAAGGATATTGGAATGCTTCTGCTACTGCTTTATACGTAATATGTCCCTTGAGGGTGTTGACACCTTTAAGCAATGTCTCATTTTCAAGACATGCTTGTTTATACCCTTTATTTGCAATTTGCAGAGCATATGGTACCGTGACATTCGTTAAAGCGATTGTCGAAGTACGCGGAACTGCTCCCGGCATATTAGCTACCGCATAGTGAACAACTCCAAATTTCTCATATGTGGGATTATCATGGGTCGTAATACGATCGCTCGTTTCAAAAATTCCTCCTTGATCGATAGCGATATCGACGACAACAGAACCTTGCTTCATCGTTTTAATCATATCAGCCGTAACGAGTTTAGGCGCTTTCGCACCAGGAATTAATACCGCCCCGATGACAAGATCGGAATCTTTAACAGCTTGTGCAATGTTATACGGATTTGATATTAATGTAGTGACATCATGCCCAAATAAATCATCAAGCTGACGTAGTCGATCTGGGACTAAATCAATGATTGTGACATCTGCGCCAATGCCAATGGCAATTTTCGCAGCATTTGTACCTGCAACACCGCCTCCGATGATTGTCACTTTTCCTCTAGGTACTCCGGGAACTCCAGAAAGAAGTATCCCTTGTCCTCCATTTTTTTTCTGAAGGAATTGTGCACCGATTTGGACAGCCATTCGGCCAGCAACTTCACTCATTGGAGTTAATAGCGGCAAGGTTTTATTCGGAAGCTGAACGGTTTCATATGCTATCCCCGTTACTTTCTTTTCAATCATGACATCCACAAGTTGTTGTTCATTTGCTAAATGCAAATATGTGAATAGAATTAATTCTTCACGCAAAAATTGAAATTCTTCTTCAAGCGGTTCTTTTACCTTCATAACCATTTCATGAGCCCAGGCTTCTTCAGCAGAGTTAACAATTTTGGCTCCCGATTGTATGTAATCTTCGTCCGTGAATCCCGAACCGAGACCGGCACCAGTTTCGATATAAACGTCGTGCCCAGCCGTAGTTAGTGTTACAACTCCCGCAGGGGTCATCGCGACTCTATTTTCATTATTAATTATCTCTTTTGGAATTCCAATTCGCATTACCATGTCCTCCTGTTCGATGATTCTACACATTCCATCATAACATTATGGCAGAATCATGACAGCATTTTTTTCTTTTTTAGTGTAATAATTCAAAAGATTATACGATGAAGGAAAGGCTTTTCATCTTGAAAAGCCTTCCTTATTATTCATTCATTCTATCTTCAATTATTTCATCATTTATTTCGTTTTGTTCAATAGCTCCACTTCTATAAACATCTTGAATTTGCTCTATCGTTTCTTCATTATTTTCCTCGTTATATTGATATTGTGGTTGAACGTTCTTCTTTTTCATAAGACATCTCCTTTTCTGTTTTTTCTATTATTCGTTATTTAAAAACAGAAAATCCTTCCTAATTATGTTAAAATAGTGGAAAGAGTATTAGGAGGCTGGTAAACATGACACTTATGTATCATAACATTTTAGTCGCAGTGGACGGTTCTAAATCTGCAGAATGCGCCTTCAAGAAAGCCGTACAAATTGCAAAACGCAATAACGCCAAGCTTACTCTTATTCATGTCATTGACACAAGATCTTTTGCAACGATAGACGCATACAACGGAACGATGGCGGAAAGAGCCGAAACGTATGCAAAAGAACTGCTTGAAGAATACAAAAAAGAAGCTGAAGCACAGCAATTTACTAATTTTGAAACAATAGTCGAATATGGTTCACCTAAGGTGGTCATCCCAAAACAAGTCGCTAAAAAAATGAATGCTGATTTAATCATATGCGGTGCCACCGGTCTCAACGCTGTTGAACGACTTTTGATAGGAAGCGTATCTGAACACATTATGCGTTCAGCTGAATGCGATGTTTTAATTGTAAGGACAGAAGAACTTGAGAATGAATAAAGTTAAGAGCATGCTCCTGTTTACCAGGACATGCTCTTTTTTATGGATATATTTTTGTTATTAAAAATTTTAAAAGATTTTTGTCTTTGAAGGGAGTTACTGGCCGTTAACACATCTTACTAGCCATGTCGGGATGTTTACTGGCCGTCAATGCGATTTTACTAGCCATCTCGAGCAGTTTACTGGCCGTCAGCACAATATTACTAGCCATCATCTCAACTTTATTTACAAAGTCTCAATAAATTGTTTTGCTTTTTCCAATTGTACCTTCACTTGGTCAAAACCCGTTCCGCCGTATGAGTTTCTGCGTTTAACTGCTTCTCTAGGCGATAAAATGACGAATACGTCTTCTTCAATTTTGGAACAGGCTTCTTGAAGTTGGTCTAACGGTAAATCTAGTAAATAGCAATTTTGTTGAATGCATGTTAATACGAGTTTACCGACGATTTCGTGCGCCTCGCGGAACGGGATTCCTTTTGCAGCTAAATAATCTGCAAGTTCCGTCGCATTAGAGAAATCTTGGTTTACTGCGACTTCCATTTCCTCGTTTTTCACGGTCATTGTATTAATCATACCCGTGAAAATTTTTAATGAACCAATCATTGTATGGACCGTATCAAACATGCCCTCTTTATCCTCTTGCATGTCTTTATTATAAGTAAGCGGCAAACCTTTTAACACTGTTAACATTCCCACAAGATTACCGATAACTCTTCCACTCTTCCCTCTAATTAACTCGGCCATATCCGGATTTTTCTTTTGAGGCATAATACTGCTTCCAGTTGCATACGCGTCATCTAATTCAATAAAGCTGAATTCTTTGCTTGTCCAAAGAATAATTTCTTCCGCAAGTCTGGAAAGATGTGTAATGGTGAGAGCGGAATTGCTTAGAAACTCGACAACAAAGTCGCGATCACTAACAGCATCCATACTATTTTCATATACACTAGAAAATCCTAATTGCTCAGCTGTATAAAAACGATCGATTGGGAAAGTCGTTCCTGCCAAGGCACTTGCTCCTAGAGGAGAAATATCAATTCGTTTCAAGCTATCTTGAAAACGTTCATAGTCGCGCTTCAACATCCAAAAATACGCAAGCATATGGTGGGCAAAAGAAACAGGTTGTGCACGCTGCAAGTGGGTATAGCCTGGAAACACCGTTTCAACGTTTTTCTCCGCTTGCTCAAGAAGAGCAGTTTGCAATTCTTTAATATGTTCCATAATGGCTAAGACTTGCTTTTTTAAATACAGATGCATATCCGTTGCAACTTGGTCATTTCTGCTTCTTCCTGTATGAAGCTTTCCGCCAACAGGACCTATTTTCTCGATCAGCATTTTTTCAAGGTTTAAATGAATATCTTCCTCTGAAATCGAGTATTGCAATTCTCCAGCTTCGGCTTTTTGTTTCAGCTTAAGTAATCCTGCTGCGATTTGCTCACTCTCATCAAGTGAAATAATATTCGATTTTCCGAGCATTTTAACATGGGCAATGCTGCCTTCAATATCTTCCAATACTAGCTCCTGATCAAAGGAGATGGAGGCGCCGAATTCTTCGATCCATTGTTCGGATGACTTCGAAAAGCGCCCTCCCCATGCTTTTTTCATGCTTTAATCCCATCCTTTTTGTGAATCATGCTGTGAACCTCAGTTGGAAGACCCCAAAGCTTAATAAAACCAACAGATGCTGATTGATCGAATTCATCATCCGCAGTATACGTTGCAAGTTTTTCATTGTATAGCGAATTCGGAGATTTTCTTCCTTCTACAATCGCATGACCTTTAAATAACTTCACTCTTACTGTGCCATTTACGTATTGTTGTGATTCTTTTAAAAACGCAATAAGAGCAGGCTTCAAAGGTGAAAACCATAACCCATCATATATCAATTCTGTTAATTTTTTTGATATAACCGGTTTAAAATGAGCCAATTCTTTAACAAGCGTCAAATCCTCTAATTCTTTATGTGCAATTAAAAGAGTCATAGCTCCCGGACACTCATATACTTCACGAGATTTAATACCAACTAATCTGTTTTCAACATGATCGATTCTTCCCACACCGTGCTTACCGGCAAGTGCATTTAATTTTAGAATCAAGTCACTTAAAGGATATTTTTTTCCATCGATAGCTACGGGAACGCCTTTAACAAATTCAATTTCAATCACATCAGGAGTATTAGGCGTATCTTCCAACGAAGCCGTTAATTCATATGCATTTTCAGGAGGAGCAGCCCAAGGATCTTCTAAAATTCCACATTCATTAGCTCTTCCCCATAAGTTTTGATCGACTGAAAAAGGACTGTCTAAATCGATCGGAATTGGAATTCCTTTTTCTTTTGCATAAGCAATCTCTTCTTCGCGTGACCAGCTCCATTCACGTACAGGTGCTAATACCTCAAGGTGTGGATTCAATGCTTTAATCGATACTTCAAAACGAACTTGGTCATTTCCTTTTCCAGTACAACCATGTGCCACAGCATCTGCATTTTCTTGCTCAGCGACTTCAACTAATTTTTTTGAAATGAGTGGTCTCGATAAAGCAGAAACAAGTGGATATTTATCTTCATACATTGTGTGAGCTTGAAGCGCGATTAATGCATATTCATTCGCAAATTCTTCTTTCGCATCGATTACATAACTTTTTGATGCTCCCATATCCAATGCTTTTGATTGAATAAATGCTAGGTCTTTTCCTTCACCTACATCTAGGCAGCAAGCTATAACCTCATAGCCTTGATCAATAAACCATTTTATCGCAACTGATGTGTCCAAACCTCCAGAATAGGCGAGAACAACTTTCTTATTCATGTTAATTCCTCCTGATCACTGATGTATACTTATACATAAAATTTTATTTTTAATCATTCAATATATAGGATATTAACATAAGAGATTACTATTTTCAATACTTATTCATAAAAATGTATATAAATAAGTTAAACAACGTTCATAGGACTTATTCATGTATTTTAAACGTTCTCATAATCTCGATAGCATCCTTTAAATCAAATGCTGGCCAGTGAAAATATACATCATATTTTTCGTCTTTCCCATCCATCGTTACATAAAAATGATTAATTTGAACCGCGATTTCCGTTTTTACATGATTTAACTTTCGTAAGGTTGGATGGTGCATTCCATCCATCTCCTCGGTTTCAAATACGGAAACTGTATTCATGTTTACCTCTTGATCGGTGACTACTTTAAGACCACCCACATATTTTCCATCCCGAAAAAACCATATTGTTCCATCATTTTGCTTTTCCATCGTAACATTTGAAGGAAGGTCAATCGTAAAATTATTATATGGATCGTTCCCTGCACCAAATCGAAATAGATTCTCCCCTGAAATAAGTGAATATGAGTAAGCACTTATGACACTAAATATAATAAGTAAGGCGAAGCCACTAATAACTGGCATGAAACGTTGTCTGTAAAAACGATGTTTTCTTGTATATGAATAAGAATTTAATTGCTGATATATTTTATTTCGCTGCTCGCCGCTTAGTTCAAAACGGGGAAACTTTTTACCCTTTAATAGTTGGTTACTCATTTACAATCCCTCCTTCACGAACATGCACCATCATTTGTTTTAAACTAGTTAAGGCACGATGGTAAGTCAAACTGACCTTTGGTTTTGGCCAGCCAAGAATTTCAGAGGTTTCTTGAACTGTGTATTCTAGAATTAAACGGCAAATAATCACATTTCGATACGATTCCTTCATCCCATTTATATAACTATAAATCTCGTTAAGTGTTTCATCCCCGACTACAAGTTCTTCCGTTGATTTTTTTGATTTAGCATTGCTTCTTATAAGCTCAAATGGAAGTAATTTGTATCTTTTTTCTCTCCTGTATCGATCGATTACGAGTCTCTGTGCAATAGAGAGGAGCCATGTCTTTGGATTTGCACGACTCTCGAATTGATCAGCTGATTTTAGAGCCTTAAGAAAAACCTCTTGCACAATATCCTCAACGTCATATGATCGAGTATAGTAAACGAGAAAGTTATATACATCATCCCCATATTGTAAAAACCACTCTTCCACCTTTACATGATTCCCCATCTCCATCCCCTTTTCAGAAATCTTTATTTATAGATTAGACGAATCAAAAGTTTAAATATTTCACAGCCAAAAAAGAAGGCGACCTAAAAATCCAAAATTGGAGTTTATGGTCTGCCTTCACTACGGTTTATTTATTCAATTCCCTTACAACATGTCCGATTTCTTTCAAGATCAATTTCTCCATCGCCAACTTAACGGCACCTGTAGAACCTGGCATAACAAAAATGGCTTTATTACGAAAAGTTCCAGCGCATGCCCTAGACATAATTGCTGCGGATCCGATGTCTTCCGTATAACTTAACATCCGAAAAATTTCTCCAAACCCGACAATTTCCTTTTCAAACAATGCTGAAACTGTTTCGATAGTGACATCACGTTTGGCAATTCCCGTACCACCTGTCATTAATATCACTTGTACATTTTCCATCCCAGCTGCCTCTTCAATCACCGCTTCAATTGAAGTTTTATCATCTTTGACGATTTTATATAAGGTAACAGGATGCCCACCTTCATTTAAAAGCCTTTTAATGAGATTACCGCTTTTATCATGATTAACGCTTCTCGTATCGCTAACCGTAATCACGGCACAATTCACAGAACGAGGCATTTCACTTTTATGCTCTATAACGCTCATTTCAGCTCTCCGCTTTTTTCGAGTAAATGTTTATATTGATAATATTTAATCGCAAAATGAGTGACCTTTCTCGTTGTCCGATAGTTCATTCCAGCACCAATTGCTACTGATATAAGGGGAATGCCAGAAATCGTTTTTCTAGAAAATAACATTATTAGACTTATTTTTAAAAGCTCTTTTAACGGTTCGTCCACCCATGAAGGGTCTGTGATCCGTTCGTGAATATCAAAATAAAAATCTTCATCGTCCTTTTGCAAATCTTCCATTAAATCTTCCCAGCCAAACATTTTCATTCGTTCAGGCATCGTCGCAACGTTAAATACCTTTAACGTTTCAAGCAAGCCTGCTGGAGACTGGACATCGTATCCAAACGACATAGCAGTAAGCTGAACCGCACGTAAATTTATAACAAGCATGGCGATAAAATCACTTGAAATAAATAAAGGTTGTCCCGATCCAACCATTCCTCCTTGAACTAATGAATAGATTCTATGTCGTGAGGCTTGTTGTTCGGCTATAAAGGTTAATTGTGCAACCGACATCTTATTCCTCATATCTGAAATGGATTCTACTTCTTCATTCATGGATCTAGCTGTATTTAATATTCTTTCACTTGCTTCATTTTGAAGCTTCGTTCCTCGTAATAGGGAATTAAGTTGAAAAAGCCAATCATCCAGCCTCTCAAAAAATTGTATCTGCAACGACTCTGGGAGAAGTGAGAATGCTTGATCTACCCATTTATCATAGGAATTTTCCAAATCGGTAGCTTCGTACTCCAAAAAAGTTTGGCGCCATGTGTGGAGTTCCTCCAGCAGTGTTTCTTCTCTACGTGTTAAGGTCATTGATACCACTCCCTTTATTAATAAGGCTAAATTAAATTACTGCTAGTTTTTGAAAGCTTGACAACATCTCTTGCAATCATAATTTCCTCATTTGTCGGAATGACAATCACTTTAACAGGCGAATGAGGATAATTGAGAAAAATTTCCTGGCCTCTAATTTTATTTAAATCCTCATCCCAGTATACACCCATAAATTGAAGTCCATTCAATACCTTCGCTCGAATTGCACTGCTATTTTCACCAATTCCCGCTGTAAAAATAATCGCATCTACTCCAGACATTTTTGCTGCATAAGACCCTAAATATTTATGAATTCTATCTGCAAATATATCGAGAGCTAATTCAGCTCGATGATTTCCAGCGGTAGCTTCAATTTCTATATCCCGTAAATCGCTTGAAAAGCCGGATACTCCTAACATACCGGATTTCTTATTTAACACATCGAGTACTTCTTCAGCGTTCTTCCCTGTCTTCTCCATTAAAAATGGAATGAGCGCTGGATCAATATTTCCTGATCTAGTACCCATCGTCACTCCTGCAAGTGGTGTAAAGCCCATTGAAGTATCTATCGACTTTCCACCTTTAATAGCAGCTATACTCGCACCATTCCCTAGATGGCAGGAAATAAGCCGTAATTGTGATAAAGGCCGCTCTAATAATTGTGCAGCTCTTTGAGAAACGTATTTATGAGATGTTCCATGGAAACCATATTTTCTTATACCATAGTTTGTATAATAATCGTATGGAAGACTGTACAAATACGAGCTTTCTGGCATAGTTTGATGAAAAGCTGTATCAAAAACCGCCACTGCAGGAACCCCTGGCAATGCTTTTTGAAATTCTTTTATACCTGTAACATTTGCTGGATTATGGAGTGGGGCTAATTCCGAAAGATCTTCAATTTGTTGCAAAACTTCTGGCGTAATCAATGCTGAATCGTTGAATACTTCTCCTCCATGTACGACGCGATGACCGACCCCTTCAATTTCACCAAGAGAAGAAATGACCTTATTTTTTATAATTCGATCTAATAATAATTCGACTGCTGTTTCGTGATTTGGAATATCAATCGTTTCCTTATTAACCTTTCCTTCCACACTCATCGTAAAAACAGAATCTTTCAATCCTATTCGTTCAATCATGCCTTTTGTAATGACCTTTTCCTCAGGCATGTTAAATAATTGAAATTTCAATGATGAGCTTCCTGCATTTACCGCAAAAATTTTTGGCATAAGAATCACCTTTCTTTGAAGTAATGAATATCTCTAGCAATCCTTACTTATTTTCTTTGAACCATTTTTCCACACCTAGCATCATTTTATCAAGTGCTTCCTTATTAGATAGCTTTGGCAAAGTCGCAAGCAATACTTCTTTTGGCGCTTCAATTCCCGGCTTTTTCTTTTGAAGAATTAGAATGCTTTTCCCGGCATTTTTATCTTTAAACAATGACAAGGGAAGCTGTAATACACCTTGTATATATACGGTTCTTTTTAAATAGTTATGGAGCTTGGAAGCCTCAGCTGATTCAAATAATCCATTAGGTATCAGAAAAAACAAATAGCCACCAGGTTTTGTATGATTAACACTTTGTTCTATAAATAAATGATGGGCATAAGCATGACCTTTTGAAGCGTTAAGCTCATATTGTCCAGCTTGAATATCATTTGGATAATAACCGACCGGCAAATCACAAATAACTAAATCAACCGGGTCTATGAAGAGCGGCTCCAACGCATCTTGATGAAAAAATTCAGTTGGCTGCTTTTGAAGATTAGCTCCCACATAAGCAAGTTTAATTAATAGTTCATCTACTTCCACTCCATATGAACGGATTTGACTGATATTTCCTTGCCTGTTCAAAATCGTTGATAGTAAATTTCCAGTACCGACTGCAGGATCCAGGATGGATAGATCTGTTTTGGCTCCTAGAAATTTTTCAGTTAAATAGCTAATGATAAATCCAATCGTGTCCGGAGTCATTTGATGGTTTGGTTGAATATGACCTTTCATACCTTTTAAAATCGCCAATTGAAACGCTTTACGTATATCTTCGGCTCCAAATGACGGTATAATAATATCAGCATATTTTCGCTTAAGCCTTTTTCTTGTTACTTCGCTAAGGGATTCTTGCAAAATATCAGCATGAAAAAGGTTTTCTCCCGTCTCAGCAAGAGCCTCTATATATGTACAGTCCAATTCTTCTTGTAAAATTTGGGCTGTCTCATCAAATAATTTAAACAGCCTTTCCACTGGAGTCAATTTCAAATTTCTTCCCCCCGTCTACCTTATATACTTATAGTTTAGCTTTCGTTAACTCTGCAAACAAGAAATAAGTATAAAACTCTGCAATTACAAAAAGCAAGGAAGCTACGACCATTTTAATCACATACTAAGCGTAAGGAAGGTATGGAAAGTGGAGATGGAAGATGTTTTTTCCTTTTCGAATTATATTGATGGAAGTAAAATGTATTGTTATATGCTTTGGATTAGACTGGATGAAATCTATAACACTGTTATTCTAAACGAAGTCGGATATGATATTGAATGAGTGGAAAATAGATTACAAAAATTATTATTGCAATGTCGAAATCAAATACAGAGAGAGATTGGAAAATTGCCCAATCTCTCTCTGTTTAGTTAGGTTATTATTTTGCTTGTTTCGCTGCCGCCAATGCCGAATCATAATCCGGATGGTTCGTCACTTCGCTCACATATTCTGCATACACCACATTATCTTCACTATCAATTACAAACACACTGCGAGCCAAAAGTCGGAGTTCTTTCATTACAACACCATACGCTTCACCAAAGGAAAGATCGCGATAGTCAGAGAAGATTTTCGCTTCATTTAGACCATTTTCATTTGCCCAACGAGCTTGCGCAAATGGTAAATCAGCTGAAATCGTCAGCACTTGAACATTGCCTAAGTTCGCTATTTCTTCATTAAAACGTTTTGTTTGTGCTGCACACACTCCAGTATCAACTGAAGGGACTACGCTGATTAGACGAATCGAACCTTTGTAATCACTGAGTTTAACTTCAGATAAATCATTCGCTAACACAGTGAAATCTGGTGCTTTATCGCCTACTTTTACTTCATTCCCAACAAGTGTCATTGGATTCCCTTTAAACGTAACTGCTGCCATATTTCATTCCTCCTTAAAAAATATGTACACTTATATCATTGCCTAAAAATACCATTACTGCAAGGATAAAGATCAAGT
>NZ_JAIAZY010000043.1 GCF_019459225.1 Bacillus sp. IITD106 | reverse complement strand
CTGCCGCGCACCTGTCTTGGTAATACTAGCGAAGAAATAAAAACTCTTATTGAGGTCCACGAAAATTTAAGGGTCTGTTTCGATGTTAATCATCTTTTATTGGAAACTCATGTTCACTTTTTGCGGGAAATCGGAACGAAAATAGCTACCGTTCACATCTCAGACTATGATGGTTTAGATGAAAAACATTGGCTTCCAGGAAAAGGTATTATTAAATGGAATGAAGTGATACATGGCCTAGTCGAATTTGGTTATAAAGGTCCTTTTATGTTCGAAGTCAAAAAGGATGAAAATCATCCTGATCAATTAATGGAATGTTGGAATCATTTACTGGAAGCGTATAACAAAGTGTATTCATATTAATAGAAGCTGCTGAGGTTAGGGAGCAATCGGTTTTCATTCTAATACTTATTATTTTATTGCATGTATATAAAATACTGCCCTAGCTTTGCAATTGTGAAATTAAGGGGAATGTATGTTTGGTTCGCGGGAGTTATTTAAAGATTAATATGATACTATAAAACTAGCAACCGAATATTGTGAGGGTGGTTGGTTGTCGCTCTTCTTTCCTTTTCAAGGGAAGGAGGTGATGATTATGGAAACATTTCTTGACTTTCTACGAGAAATTCTGAAGGGGATTGTGCGTGCGTTAAGCGCTCATTTCTTTCGGAAATACATTCTAGAACACAAGAAAACCACCCCGCGCCGTCGAAAGCAAAAGGGTGGTTCTCAAAAAACATAAAAAGTTTTGACAACCACCACCCTGACGGTAGAGGCTGCAGGGAGAGGCGCGCAGGCGCTTCTCCTTTTTATTATATTCTTATTATACATGAAATAACCCTTAAAATAAAGCATTATAAGGATTTTAGGCTATTAAAGATAGAACAAGGATTTGGCAATATTGTATGCGCTAACTCGGTAAAGAGAGCAGGGTGAAAACGTAATATCTTATTAAAATCGTCTGCTTCATCTACCACGATCTCATTGGCGCACTGACAATATTACTTTTGTCTAACCCCTACTGCAATTTATTTCGGCAAAGTCTAATCCTTTATCGATCCGAGCAACATTCCCTTGTTAAAATGTTTTTGGAAAAAAGGGTACACACATAACAGGGGAATGGCGGTTATGAGAATGGCTGCCATTCTGGCTGAGTGGGTGAAGTGGACGCCTTGGATTTCCTGCTGCCCAAAATCGGCATCGCCTTCAACGAGCATTAGTTTTAAGAAAACCTGCAATGGCCATTTGGTATTATCGTGCAAATATAAAATGGCATGGAAATACGTGTTCCAATTATAGACCATGTAAAATAACGTGAAAGTGCAATCGCTGCCTTCGAAACAGGAAGAACAATGGTGAACAGGATGCGCCATTCCCCAGCCCCATCAATCCGTGCGGAATCAAATAATTCATCAGGGAGTCTAGTGAAAAAGCTGCGCATCACGATTAAATTAAAAGGCGCAATCGCTGTGGAAAACCAAAGTGCCCCATAAGTGTTTAGAAGCCCCAAACTATCGACTACTAAATAAGTTGGAATCATCCCACCCGAAAAGATCAATGTGAACACAACGATGAAATTTAGAAAGGCACGTACTTTAATAAATTTTTTAGATAATCCGTAAGCCATTAAGGTAGTAAGGACAATGTTGATGAATGTTCCAATAACCGTAATTTCAACTGCATTTCTAAATGCTTTTAAAAATGAACTATTTTGCAATAAATAGCGGTAGCCTTCCAATGTAAATTCACGAGGGAATATAAAAAATCCACGGGTTAAATACTCCTTTTCCGTCGCGAAAGAAGTCATCACAACGTAGAGAATCGGGAGGATAATTATGATTACCCCAATAATGAGCAAGCCATAAACAACCATTTCAAAAAATATATTTCGTCCTTGCGGGTTGTGCTTTGCCATTAAAAAATTCCCTCCTCCCCTAGTTTTTTAACCACTTTATTAGCGCCCACCACCAGGATTAGACCGATTACCCCTTTAAAAATTCCAATCGCTGTCGTATAACTGAAATTCCCCATTAATATACCTGTCCGATAAATATACGTATCAAAAATGTCGGAAGTTTGCATGTTTAGTGGGTTCTGTAATAATAATACGTGTTCAAATCCAATATCGGATGAGCTGAGAGGTTCACGTCCGGTTCTGAGAGGGGCTACCGGGGAGGTTCCGGTGGTCTACTTGCCTTACTTACGAAACTCATAAAGAAACAAATCGCCTGCCAGATTATTTAAAAGATCAAGTAGCAAAAGTAGGATATGACATTGGGCAATATTGTCTGGCGATTATTGAAGAAGGGTAAGTAGATTAGCGTATTTCTTAGTGATATAACCTTAGTCGCTACTGGATTCCGTTTTAGAATCTGGAAAGCAGGCAGGTAATGCAATATGTTATATTATGTAGCACTCCAATTCCTGTATGACGCGTTTCTATTTTCGTATAAATCACTTTAATTCTCGATATCGTGTTTTTATTGTGGTATAAACCGCTACAATTCCTTTATAAGGAGTACGAATTGTCGTATAAAAAAGAAGTTTTTAGAGTGTGGGGGTTGACGAATAAATGTTTCGGGGGGGAGTTCATTAGATGAACAAATATATTACATTTGATCTCGACGAAACCCTTATGCAAAATCCCTTTTCAAAATGGGTATTACCTGAGATTGCTAGTCTTGTAGCCTCCCATCTGGAAATAAGAGGGGGAATTATTCCAGAAATAAAACAGGAACATAGAAAGCGTTTAAAGGAAACAAATACTGTGGCTGCTTATGACTGGGATAATATTTTGGAGCAAATTTTAGAAGAGAAAAAAATACCGCTTAAAATCAATATCGTAGATTTGGTTCAAAAACATGCAGTAGACCCAAAAGTTTATTTATTGGAAAAAAATGCATTATCAGTATTAGAAGAATTAAAGAAAAGAGGATATTTACTTGGTGTTATAACGAATGGCTTCTATAAGTACCAATTTCCTGTCATGAAAACGATTCAATTATCACCGTATATCGATAAAATTATTACGCCTTGTAATACCGGGTACGCTAAACCGGAAATTAATATGGCTGATTCGTTATTGGGAAAAGGAAAAATCATCGCTCATGTAGGTGATCGATTGGATCATGATGTGTACTTCGCTAACGAGTTAGGTGTTTTGTCGATTCTAATTGATCATCAAATGCCCAAAGCGTTAAGACAAATATCACCAAATAAAAGGGTTGAACAGAAAGATTATGTAAAGACTCTTTTTAAGAAAAAAGATTATGGAAATTTAATTCCTGAAGAAAAGTATATGCCAAAAATTATTATATGCTCGATTTGGGAGTTGCTTGAAATAAATCTAGAAGATTCCAATCCTAAAGAGGATACTATATAGCGTTCGTCCCAATGATCATCGTGTTAAATGGTCTCAATGTGGCTATTGCGGCCGTTCATACTTGTGAACAAGCAGTTGAACAGTCTCAATCCAGCTATCACGACTGTTCATTAAGATGAACTTGTAGCTGAACTGTTCCAATCCGACTATTGCGACGGTTCATTTTAGTGAATTTAGCACTGAAAGGTCCCAATCGAGTTATTGATACCGTTCATTCCAATACACATGCGGTTGAACGGTCATACTCCAGCTTGCGATGTAGATTAATAAGGTCTAGTTAATTATGAGGGTCTTGAATAGGATCATCAATCAAACTTCCCTTCAAATTAAATGCTGATGAATAACGAAAAATGTATAGGAAGAATTATGATTGCGGATTCTATAAAAGTAACTGCCCATAATGGGAAGTTGCTTTTTTTTTGATTGGCTTAATTTTTTTACATGAATGAACTTCTTGAGTTATGTGGATAAGGTTCATACAGGGATTGATAGCGCAAAGGTAATTGGTGATGTTCATTGATTAATAATGAGTCTTAATCAATCATTAATAAAACATGCTCAAATAACCTTTAGAAATTTTTAGTAAAAATAGAATGATTTCCATTGTTTTTCATAAAACAGTTCTTTATTCACCTACACTAAAAGACTTGTTAAAGTAAGAAATACTAGCATCTAATCTAAGAAAGCGTTTAGAGTTTTGTTAAAACAACATCAAATTACTAAAATTGTAAAGGTTTTATTTTAGTAAAATATTAAAATAAAACCTTTACATTTAGTAAAAACATGTTTTATAATCGAATCAAACGAAGGGGGACATCAGATGAAAAGTAAATTTCGCGCAAAGACTTTGTTTATTTTACTTGTAATTTTCTCAATCTTTACACTATCTGCTTGTAGTTCGGGTTCAGATAGTAATGCTGGCAAGACGAAGGATGGAAAGACGTTGATTCGTTTTGCAACGTGGGATTCTGAGGATAGCCTCGATTTGCAGAAAAAGTTAGTGGATACATTCAACAAGGAACATTCTGATATCCAAGTCAAATTAGAAGCATATGGTTCCGAATATGATACAAAAATCGCTGCAGGAATGGGCTCTAAAGATGCTCCAGATGTAATGTATATGTGGAACTATCCGCAATATAAAGATGCACTCGAGCCGCTTGATTCTTATATCGAAGGCGCAGGGGCTGGATATAAAGATAATTTCTATGAAGCATTATGGAATTATAATTCAGCAGATGATAAGGTTCTAGGGCTTCCAGTTGGTTATACGACACATGTTGTGTATTACAATAAGGATCTCTTCGATGCTAAAGGGATTCCATATCCTACAGGAGATTGGACATGGGATGATTTCCAAAAGGTTGCTGCACAGTTAACAGATTCATCTATAGGTACAACAGGCTTCGTTTTTCCTGGTAAGCCAGATCCGTATGACTTTGAAATGTATCTTTGGGGCAATGGAGCAACTTACTCCGATAAAAATGGTGAATTAGAAGGTCATTTGAATTCTCCAAAATCAATAGAAGTTTTTGATATGTTCCAAAAAATGGAGAAAGACAAAATTGCACTTGCTTCTGAAAAATCAGGTACTGATGAAATGAAAACTGGGAAAGTTGGCATGTTTATTAATGGAGCTTGGTATATTGATACATTTAAAAATGCTGGCATCAATTTCGGTGTTGTAGAGGTTCCGCATTTTGAAGGACATAAAAGTGTAAGTGTTATCAGTTCATCTGGACTTGCCATGTCTAAAGACTCAAAAAATAAAGATGCTGCCTTTGAATTTATGAAATTCTGGACAAACGAAGAAGCAAATAAAGCGAGAATTAATTATGAACTTCCTGTATTGAAATCAGTTGTAGAACAAGAAAAACTTAATGATGATCCAGTAAAAGGAGTGTTCTATTCCATGCTTGAGAATAGTGAAGGCTTTACACCATCTTCCTTCCGAATCGAGGATTGGAGCTCAGTTGCTGACGATCTTAACCTAGTATTTGAAGAAATTTTCAATCCAAGCACGTTAATGGATCCGAAAAAAGCGCTAAATGACGCTGTTCAGTAAAAAATATAAATATGGAGGAAGTAACAAAAGATTATTCGTTACTTCCTTCAATTTTTTAATCAACTTTGTTTCGAAAGATTGATATTGCAACTTTTGCCACAATGATACTAAGCCTTAGTAAATAATGATAAGAGGGTATTTTCATGGTAAAAACAAAGGAAAAACAAATAACATTTCAAATAGTGAAAAAAAGAGTGCCATATTTATTCATTAGCCCTTGGATCATTGGAATTATCGTTTTTACACTCGGTCCACTCATTTTTTCACTTGTTATGAGTTTATACGATTGGCCGATTACGAGTGCACCGAAGTTTATTGGTCTCGGAAACTATACAAAAATGTTCACGGATGATCCGCAATTTTATAAATCATTAGCCATTACCTTTAAATTCGCTGCTATCTTTGTTCCTCTAAATCTAATCATTGCACTTGTTCTTGCATTATTAATTAGTCAGCGTGTTCGTGGGATTAAAGTGTTTCGAACCATTTTCTATTTGCCAGCTGTCGTTTCTGGTGTGGCGATTTCGATTATTTGGGGCTGGATCTTCAACTCTGAATATGGGATTATGAACTATTTGCTTTCATTTATTGGCATTGAAGGTCCAAAATGGTTAATCGATCCGAAATGGGCCATTGTTACAATCGTTATTGCAAGTGCCTGGGGTGTAGGTACGATGATGCTCATTTTCTATACAGATATTAAAGGGATTCCGCCAGAGCTTTATGAAGCAGCGGCGATCGATGGGGCATCACCTGTAAAACAATTTTTCCATATTACACTACCAAGTATTACACCGACTCTATTATTCAACATAATTACCTCGGTCATTAATGCCTTGCAGCAGCTCACGCTCGTCCTGCTTTTAACGGGCGGTGGACCGCTGAAATCAACATATTTCTATGGACTATTCGTGTACAACAATGCGTTTAAGCATCATAAGCTCGGTTATGCGAGTGCCAATGCTTGGTTCATGTTTATTATCATCTTAATTTTAACGATGATCATCTTTAAATCATCTTCTGCATGGGTGTTTTATGAAACAGAAGTCCAAAAAGGAAAGGGGAAGAAAGCATGAAGATCTCGAAACCATATAAAGTAGTTATTTATACGTTTTTAACTTTGTTTTCCGTGTACTTTCTCTTTCCGTTTATTTGGGTGCTTTTAACGGCTTTAAAATCTGATGCGGAAGTATTTAGTTTTCCGCCTAAAATCTTTCCATCAGTTCCGCAATTTCATAATTTTATCGATGCGTGGATGAGTCAGCCATTTGGCACTTACTTGAAAAACTCAGTTATCGTTACAACATTAACGACCTTTGGGCAGCTGCTGTCGTGCTCGCTCGTTGCTTACGGCTTTGCTCGCTATGATTTTAAATATAAGAATATTCTTTTCGTCATTTTATTATCAACGATGATGATTCCGTGGGACGTAACGATGATCCCGCTCTATATGCAGTTTAATTTATTCGGATGGATTAATACGTTAAAGCCATTAATCGTACCAGCCTTTTTCGGTTCAGCCTATTACATCTTTTTATTGCGTCAATTTTTGATGAATATTCCAAAGGACTTGGAAAATGCGGCGCGTATTGATGGTGCGAATGAATTTCAAATTTATTATAAAATTTTTCTTCCAATCATGAAGGCACCCCTTATTTTGATTGCAGTTCTAAATATTTTACTAGTTTGGAATGATTACTTAGGACCGCTAATCTTCTTGCAAGATCAATCAAAATATACGTTAGCTCTTGGGCTAGCTGCTTTTAAAGGTGTGCATGATTTGCAAATTATTCCAATCATGTCGATCACTCTCATCATGATTATTCCACCTGTGCTCGTCTTCTTCTTTGCACAGAAATATATTGTGGAAGGTGTTAGTGGTTCGATTAAATAAAACAAACAAACGGGAAAACTCTTGGCGTTTTCCCTTCTATTACGTTTATCACTTGGAGGTACGAGATGCAAAGAGCGTTAAAAAGATGGGAAGATGTCCATCTCACTCACATTAATAAGCTTCCAGCTCATACGAATTTTTGGCGTTATGAAAATAAGGAAGAGGCTTTCACATTCGATAAGAAAAATAGTAAAGGGTACCGATTGCTCGATGGAGAATGGCCGTTTTTATTTTTACCGGCACCTGAATTTTCACCTGAAGGGTTCGAGCAAAAGGAATTTGATATTTCATCACTAAAGACGATTGAAGTGCCTTCATGCTGGCAGCTTCAAGGCTATGGCAAGATGCACTATACAGATGTATTATATCCATTCCCGCTCAATCCGCCGTATGTGCCGGATGAAAATCCAACGGGCATTTATTTTAAAGATATTGAGCTAGAGAAAAAAGCAGGGGAGCGGACGATTTTAAAATTTAACGGTGTCGATTCTGCCTTCGATTTATATGTCAATGGCGAGCATGCTGGTTTTAGTAAAATTTCTCGTCTCCCATCTGAATTTGATATTACCAATCTTATCGAAAACGGCAGTAACCGCCTTACTGTACGTGTCTATCAATTTTCCGACGGTACGTATTTAGAAGATCAAGATATGTGGTGGCTATCTGGTATTTTCAGAAGTGTTGAGCTGTATACCGTTACGACCGATACGCTAGCTGACGTTTATGTCGATACGATTGCGGATGACGATTTTATCGGCTTCACACTTAAAGTAACAGGGGAATTTTTCTTAAACGAGAGTAAAAATGTCCAATTGACCGTGCTTGATCGTGAAAAGCAGGTTGTCGCTGTTATTGATGCAGAGGCAAATGGTGAATTTGTTGTGTCAAAACATTTTGAGAATCCGCATTTATGGAATGCTGAGGAACCGTATTTATACACATTATTAGTAGAATACGAGCTTATGGATGGTGAGAAGGAAATCGTCCCACTTCGTTTTGGTTTCCGTTCTATCGATATTATAGATAATCAAATTTGTGTGAACGGCAAGCGCATTTTCTTTAATGGCGTCAATCGACATGACTCTCATCCAAAAACAGGGCGTACGGTCACGGTTGAGCATATGCGTAAAGATGTAGAAATGATGAAGCAATACAATATGAATTCAGTACGTACCGCGCATTATCCGAATATGGATGAGTTTTACGATCTATGTGATGAATATGGCTTATATGTCATTGATGAAGCTGATTTAGAATGTCATGGCTTTGAAAATAGTGGAGATTATAACTGGATCAGTGATAATGAGCTTTGGGAAAAGCAATACGTAGCGAGAGCAGTTGGAATGGTGAAGCGTGATCGCAATCATCCAAGTATTGTCATGTGGTCGCTCGGTAATGAGTCGGGTGCTGGCCGTAATTTTGCTGCGATGTATCAAGCAATCAAAAATCTTGATGAAAGAAGACTTGTTCATTATGAAGGCGATCGTATTGCTGCTTATAGTGATGTATACACAACCATGTACACAAGATTGAATCGTTTAGAGGAAATCGGTAAGAGGGCAGAAGGACGCAAGCCGCATATTTTATGTGAATATGGCCATGCAATGGGGAATGGCCCTGGTGGTTTAACGGAATATCAGCAGTTAATGCGCAAATATCCGCGTCTGCAAGGTGGTTTTATTTGGGAATGGTGTGACCATGGAATTGAAACAGTCAATGAAAATGGTGATGTGTATTATCGTTATGGCGGCGATTTCGGCGATTTCCCAACTAACGGAAACTTCTGTATAGATGGACTAGTCTATCCAGATCGTACTCCGTCGCCAGGTTTGTTTGAATACAAAAAAGTCATTGAGCCGATTGTAACGGAAGTAATTGATGCCGATCAAGGGCGTATTCGCATTGAAAATCGCTATGATTTCCGCAATCTTGCAGGAATTTTATTAAAAGCTAAGGCGGTTTCTTATGATAAAGTAATCGACGAAGTGACTGTATCGCTGCCGGAGATTGCACCAGGAGAAGTACATGAATTCCAGCTGCCGCTCGCGTTTGATCGTATCCAATCAGAAGATGATGTATATATTTACGTTCAATATGTAGAGCCGAGAGATCTGCTATATGCGGAAAAAGGGCATGAAATTACAAAGGAAAACTTCCTCGTCCCATCGACAAAATTAACGAAACAAACCGTTGTTGAAGCTGTACAAGATACAATCAAAGTAACGGAAACGCGGCTTGAGTTGATTTTACAAAACGGAACGATGAAGGCAGCCTTCTCGAAATTTAAAGGGATGCTTGAAACTTTCGAAATTAACGGAGAAACCTTAATTGAAAAAGGTCCAGAACTCACAGTATGGCGTGCAATCATTGATAATGATATGTACAAAAAGGATGATTGGGTTAATAAGTACTTTTTGAAGCAAGCAAAGGAAGTGCTTGTATCCTTTTCACATGAGCAAGTTGATGGAGCAGTTATAGTTGAAGTGAGAAAGTATTTTTCAACTGTTAACCAAGCTTGGGGCTTTGATCTTACTTATCGCTATGTCATAAATGAAAATGGAAGCTTGCGAATTCAGCTCGCTGGAGAAAAAGTTCTTCGTGGAGAAGAAATTCCGCCAATGCTTCCGAGAATTGCGATTGAGCTTCATATGAACCGCATGTTTGACCATGTTACATGGTTTGGCCGTGGGGATGGAGAAAGCTATCAAGATAGCAAACGCAGTCAACTCATCGGTTTATATGAAAAAACAGTCGCTGATATGCATACGGATTATGTGTACCCTCAAGAAAATGGTGCGAGAACTGATACATCATTCCTTGCATTGTCTCACGAGGAGAAGTCAATTTTAATCCAATCGAAAGAGGAGCGCGACTTCACGATCCATGACTATACAACAGAGGATCTCGAACAAGCGAAACACCGCGGCAATATCAAAAAATCACCTTACAATGTGCTGACGATTGATTATAAGCAAAGTGGACTTGGCAGCAATAGCTGTGGGGAAGATCAGCTTCCGCCATACCGTGTCGGCTTTGAGGATTTCACGATTGACCTTGAAATTCGTAATATTAAGCGCAGTGAGATCGTAGAAGAAAGTAAAGTTTATAAGTCTAAATGAATGAAAGGTTAGGGTGTTTCAAGAAAAATACGAAACACCCTTCCTTACTATGATTCACAATAAAGCGAGGGATAGAAATTGAAGTTAAATATTAGGGAAATACCGTTTTCACGTTTTGGTTCTTATTTTTGTGTATCGCAGGAAAAAGATAATCAAGATATTTATATTCGTGATGTACATGGTGGTGATGAAGCGCCGTCTCGTCTTTTTAAACTTAGCCTTTTGAAAGATGGTCAGCCTTATGAAGCGGAGGTAGAGGCATCTGAAATCGCTGTGAAGCTTTTTGTAAAAGAGGATCCTTCTCGGTTTGCGGAAATCATTCTTCCCGAAGAGGATGAGCTTCATATTCAAGTTCAAGGTGTAACTCTTTCTCTTGAGCCGGAAAACGGAAAATATGATTCATTTATGGAGCTAGCTGATCATCTTTACGAATACCATATTTACTCAAAAGAATTAAAGCTAATGCTCGTGAAGCTTGCTGGTGAAATGAATGTCGATGCACCGTGGAATACGATCGGCAACCATTATATTCGCATTCATTTGCATGATGGTCATTTTGTCCTTCGCAATTATCGCACCGTGTATAAGGAAAAGCAATATGACGATTTCTCCACTGGCAAGGAAAAGTTGAGAGTGGAATATGAAAAATGGTTTAGTCATATGAGCAAAGGCTATAATGGCTCGGAATTTATGCCTTCACTAGAGAGAGCTTCCTATATTACATGGGCAAATTTTGTTCGGCCAGAAGGAGTACTTCCAGGCTACGCTATGTACATGTCTAAGCTTTGGATGTACAATATTTGGTCTTGGGATAATTGTTTCGGAGCATTACTTTTAGCGGAAAAATATCCAGAGCTTGCCTATGATCAGCTCGCTATTTTTATCAAGCATCAAGATGAATCAGGTGCTTATCCTGATTTCGTCAATGACAAATTTTCTTCCTATAATTGTATAAAACCACCGATCTTCCTTTATACGTATGAAAAGCTGATGGCGATGAATGATTATTTTAAAGAAGAAACACGTCTTCGAGCCATTTATGAATCAAGTAAAAAAGTAATGAGCTACTTTGCTGACTATCGCACAAATACTGGATGTTTGCCTCATTATAAGCACGGAAATGATTCGGGTTGGGATAATTCATCTTTATTCCATTCAGGTATGGTTGTTGAGGCGCCAGATCTTGCAAGTTTTCTTATCCGTTCATACGATATTTTAGCTTCGTTTGCTATAATACTTGGAGAGGAAAAAGAGTCCGTGCTATTTAAGCAACAAGCTGATCATTTATTTTCATTATTAATGAAACGTTTATATGATGAGAACGGCTTTTTCGGACGCTACGGTAAAAATGCGGACCCGATTGAAGCACGCTCAAGCTTAATTTTAAAATTGCCGATTATGATAGGCTATCGTTTAGAGGAAAAAGTGAAACAGCAGCTTGTTCGTGATTTAGCGGAGCATTTTGAAGCAAATTATGGACTGGCAACGGAGAGGATGGATAGCCCTTATTATAAAGAAAATGGCTACTGGCTCGGTCCGATTTGGGCACCTGTTACGTATTTATTTATCGATTCGTTAGCGTCCTTTGGCTATGAGAAAATGGCGAAACGCCTGCGAGATAAATTTTTGCAAGTAACATTAATAGGCGGAATGGCTGAGAACTTCGACCCGATGACTGGGGAAGGCTTAGTTGATACCTCATTTGCTTGGACGTCAAGTGTGTTTTTACTATTTTTACATGAAAAAATAACGGAGGCTTAAATGAAAAAATATCTTGGGGAGATCGCACTATTAATTACGGCGATTATTTGGGGAAGTGGATTCGTTGCAAGTGCTGTTGCACTAGATCATTATAGTCCTTATCAAATGATGGCCATTCGCTTTTTGGTCGGCGGCGTAATTTTATCAGCTTTCTTTTTTAAGAAGCTTAAACAATTAAATCGTCGCATAGTACTAAAAGGCATGTTCCTAGGAACGATCCTTTATATCGCCTTTGCATTGCAAACAGTGGGACTACAATTTACAACACCATCGAAAAATGCTTTTTTAACGGCGGTAAATGTCGTCATCGTTCCTTTTATCGGTTATTTGTTGTATAAAAAACGATTGGATCGCTTTGAATTAGTTGGAGCATTTTTAGCAATGACCGGTGTAGGATTGCTGTCCTTGCAGGATTCCTTTAAAATTAATATTGGGGATACGTTATCTTTATTATGTGCGGTAGCTTTTGCATTCCATATTTTTTATACTGCCAAATATGTAAAGAATGAGGACCCGATTTTACTAACATTAGCACAACTATTAACAGCAGCTGTCATTGGCATCATTGTGGTTATTTTCAAAGGTGAAGGTACGATGGCAATGGACGGTGAAGCTCTTTTACCTGTCTTATATCTCGGAATTTTCTCAACGACGATTGCTTATTTACTACAAACCTCTGCTCAGAAGTACATTTCTGAAACAAAAGCAGCTATTTTTCTTTCGACTGAATCACTGTTTGGAATGATTTTCTCGGTGATTATACTCAATGAAATCGTCACGACGAAAATGGTGCTTGGGGCCGTCATTATTCTATTTGCCATTATTTTATCGGAAACGAAGTTAGGCTTAACGAAGCTGAAAGTTCCATTAAGTAATTCATGAAATAAGTTTATTGAGTTGGGGGATGGCTAATGGCGACGATTAAAGATATTGCAAGTAGAGCGCAGGTTTCCATTACGACGGTATCACGAGTTCTTAATTATGATGAGACATTAAATGTGACGCCTGAAACGAGAAAAAAGGTTTTCGAGGCTGCTGAAGATTTAAATTATAAAATGCCTGTAAAACAAAATAAGAAAAACAGTCGGGTTATCGGTTTTTATCAATCCTATTCTTTAGAAGAAGAGCTTACGGACACCTATTATTTGGCTACCAGAGTAGCGATTGAAAAGAAGGTCAAGAGTGAAGGAATGGAGCTTTATAGAGTGAATAAAGAAGCTTCTAAGGAAAAACTCAAAAAGTTGGACGGTTTGATCTGTCTCGGAATGTTTAATCGTGCTGATATTGATTTTTTTAAACAAATTGGCAAGCCTTGTGTCATCGTGGATTCCAATCCTGATGAACATTTTGATTCAGTGGGCATTGATTTTAAATCGGCGACGAAAAAAGCACTGGATCATTTGTACGGATTAGGGCATCGAAAAATTGCCTTTATTGGCGGCAGCGATAATGATATGTATGGCAATCGCTTCAAAGATTTAAGGCAGGATGTATTTGAAAAATATTTAATCGAACGCGGCATTTTTAATGAGAAGTATGTAAAAATCGGCGGTTATCATCCTGAAGACGGTTATAGCTTATTAAAAGAGCTTTTGCAAAATGAAGATAAACCAACGGCATTATTCGTAGCAAATGATACAATTGCGGTTGGCTGCTATAAGGCTGCCAATGAATTTGGACTTAAAATACCTGAAGATCTAAGCATTGTTGGATTTAACGATATTGCCTCTGCCCAATTTATGGTTCCACCACTTACGACGATCAAACTATACACTGAAATTATGGGTGTGACTGCTTACGAAGTGTTAATGGAACGGATTAATACAAAGCGAGATATATCAAAGGTTGTTACGATTAATACCAAACTCATTGAAAGAGAAAGTACTGCTAAGATGAAAAAGAGTTAATAAATAGGGGGCTCCAAAAAGTTAAGTTCCGTTACTTTTTGGAGCTTTTATTGTGCACCTCTGCATGGGGCTATAACTTAGCTGTGGAAAAACCAGACTAGTGGCTTTTGCTCCAGAGGATATAAGTAATTAAGGAAAAGTGAAAGCCTGTCAAAGAAATGTCATCAGATATTAGGAAAGTAAAAAATAGAGAACATAAAGAAGCTAATAAAGCAATGAAAGGATAATCAGTTATAGAAGTAATCCTCATTATGCTATGAAGAGAATGTCATCAAACACTCTACACACAAACTTTACATACACTTCACATAATATTAATCTAAATAGTCTTTAATGGTAATAGGAATAAAGTCCTTTTACATACACCATTCATTATGTGAAGAAACGAGTGAACCTATTGAAAAAATTACATACGAAAAGAATCAAGTGGAAATTGAGTTTACAAGCTTTGTTGGTTATTCCTATTATGCTAATCATTTCATTATCTTCTATGTGCATCGCATTTGTGAGTTATGAAAAAAATAAGCAATTAACGAAGTATGCGATTGAGCAGCAGCTCCGTTCTTCTGCAGACGTTTTGACGGAAAAAATCACAATGCTTAAATCATCGGCTTCAAAGAAAGAATTTGACAGGAAGCTGGCGTATGCACTTCAACAAAATGTAAACTCCTATACAGAAAGCAATGGAAAACCGATGCAATTTCAAATTACAAAAGATGGGAAAATTGCTCCATTTAAGGGCTTTAAAAGTGAAATTCCTACTATACCTCAAGCAGAAATCGAGAAAATGTATAAACAAAAACAAGGGATTTATCATGTTGAGGGCTTAACGGTTTCTTTAGCTTATCAAGTTGAATTGGATGATTCGTTATATGTGATCGCACTTTATGATCAAGATTATTTACAGCCTGTTCATGAGTATCGAAACATTACTATTTTGATAACGTTGATCTCTATTTTTATCGCAAGTATTTTAGTGTTTTTCATCATTCGTAAAATGCTTTCTTCTATTTCATTATTAAAACGATCAATGGAAAATGTAGCTAAAGGAGATTTTCAAGGAAAGCTTCAAGAGAATTCTATTGCGAAGGAGATTGAAGCACTCTTTTCGGGCTTTAACCATATGACTGGAAGTCTCCATTCGTTAATTGGTCATTTAGAAAAGAGTACACTCTCTGTAACAGCAACCTCCGGAAATTTGCGATCTGCTTCACATGATGCCAAGCTTGTAACGGAACAAATTGCTGCAGCAGTTGGGGAAGTCGCTGTTGGTATGGATAACCAGGTTCAATCATCTATTGAAAGTGCGGAAAATATGACTGAAATATCTACTGGCATCCATCGTGTTGAATCTTCTATTCGTGCAGTCGAAATATCGGCTAACGAAGCAAATGAGAAAGCCAATAACGGGCACCAATTAGTGAATAGGACAGTAGAGCAAATGATTTATTGTCAAACAGCCGTAAACGATGCTGCGGAAAAAATCTATTCCTTAGGGCAAAAGTCAGCACAGATTGATCAAATCGTGAACTTAATTAGTGAAATTGCCAATCAAACGAATTTGCTATCCTTGAATGCAACGATTGAAGCTACTCGAGCGGGAGAACATGGAAGAGGCTTTCTTGTTGTTGCAAACGAAGTGAGGAAGCTTGCGGAAAAAACAGCGGAATCTACTTTTCAAATCCGGGATATTATTGAAACCATTTTACTAGAGACGAACCAAGCTGTTCAATCGATGACAAGAGGAGCAGAAGTTTTAACAGAAGGAATGGGCATGGTCGAAAAGTCAGAAATCGCATTTGAAGACATCGCTGCCGCCATAGAAAAAGTGTTAAATGAAGCAAAAGAAGTAGTGAACGTTGTGAGTGTCGTAAGTGAAAGAGCAAACGATATGGCAGAGAACATGGAACAAATCACTTCTATTTCCCAACAAATTGCAGCAAGTACAGAAATGGTTGCAGCTTCCACAGAGGAACAAATAGCTTCTATTGACGAAGTAGCAAAAGAAGCGGAATCACTAGATGATTTAGCAAGAACCCTTGGGAATGTGATTGAAGAATTTCGTGTATAGTAAGGCACTTCCTTAATGAAGGTGTTTATTTCCTTGAGTGAGAAAATCTATAAATCGGTAACCTTTATCAGGATAGTGATTTGACTATTTTATAATAGGAACAAAGCTGTCAAAAAAGAAAAATCTTTCCTTTTTGACAGCTCAGTTTTTTAGCTATATTAAAAATTTCTACTGATCTAAATCATCCTATACTTTTATTATCATGTTAACGTACCTTTCAAAAAATCGTTAAGGAAATCTGTAGAAATGCATATTTTACAAGCTTCTAGATTAAATTATTCATTTATCATCCCTCAAACTGTCTCCGAAAATGATATGGACTCATTCCTTCTCGCTTTTTGAAAAAGCGACTGAAATAGGCTGTTTGTTGAAATCCACTGTTTTCGGCGATTTTTTCAATACTCCAATTTGTTGAGACGAGGAGCATTTTTGAATGTTCAAGGCGAACCTGGTTTACGTATTCCACAGGGCTATATCCTATAGTATTGACCATGCATCTTGCAATATAGTTAGGATGGTAGTTCAGTGATTCCCCCAACTCTCTATAGCTTATCTTATTGGCGAAGTTCTTTTGCAAATAAGAAATTGCTTTTTCAGCTACTGCCATCGCAGGTGAAGATTTAGCCAAGTAATGTGTTGTTGTCATTTCTTGTAATAATTGTTGAAATTGCATTTGTCTTTTCCATTGCCACGAATAGCTGGTATTTTCCTCAATTGATAGCAGTTGTCTGCATAAAAAATCAACCGTATTCCAGTTATGAATCTTAGCGTGCTTTGGAAGTGTAATCCAAAATGGGTGTTCTGAGAAAGCATTTTTCTGTTCTCTTGTTGCAAAATCCAATCCTCTTTTAGAGGAATCCTCATTTATATCTATCCATTCCTTTGACGGTATAAAATGAATCCAATAAAAATGAGTTTCAGATTCGCATGGCTTAAATGAAAAATGATGGCGATCTGGATACAAGATGAGGGCTTCTTTTTCTTTAACTGGAAACTGTTCTTTATTTTCTCCCATAAATAAACAACCTTGTGTTACGACAAGTAAATCAAATACCCCTATTTTATTGCGGTTCGGATGGGATTGGCCATTTGTATATGTATCTTCACCTGCGGCTAACATGATCGGTAAGGGTGGTGCGATTATTTGTAGCATATTGTCATTTCTCCATATGAAAGGTTACGATAGTGCAAAAAATTGTTTGAATTCTGTATTAATTACTTTCAATTATAGCAATACAATAGACACAAATGTAATAGAAAAAGATAAAGGTGGGAGAGATCTTGACTAAAACAACCTATCGAGGGTTAAAAGAAACAGTTTTTAAAGCGTTGCCACTAGGGAGTATAAAGCCTGCGGGGTGGTTAAGAAATCAATTGGAAATTCAAGCGAATGGTTTCACAGGTCACTTAGACGAGCATTGGGAAGATGTTGGACCTAACAATGGCTGGCTTGGTGGAGACGGTGATAGTTGGGAGCGTGGGCCATACTATTTAGATGGACTACTGCCCCTGGCATATCTTTTAGAAGATGAAAGATTAATAGAAAAGGTGGCTCCTTGGATCGAATGGACAATCTCTAGTCAGAGAGCAGATGGTTCATTTGGACCTACCTATGTAAAAACAGTCAATACTGAAGTGGGCAACCATGACTGGTGGCAAGATTTTATTATGCTAAAAGTATTAACCCAATATGAAGAGGCTACGAAAGACGAAAGAATCATTCCCTTTATGATGAAGTACTTTTCGTTTTTGAAAAAAGCTCTTGTTGATCTGCCGTTAAGAGAGTGGCATGAAGCTCGAGGAGCGGATTTATTATTATCGATTCATTGGCTTTATGAAAGGACATTGAATTCTGAATTACTTGATTTGGCTAGGCTGGTTCAAAAACAAACGATTGATTGGTCACGAATTTTTACAAAATTTCCTTATTGGCGTAAACAAACAGAATGGAATCATAGAACCCATGTTGTAAATGTTGCGATGGGGATTAAAACACCCGCTGTTTTTTATAGACAAACAGGCGATGAAGGGGATAAGGAAGCTGTATATAGAGGGATTCAAAGTCTTATGACGTACCATGGCCAAGCACACGGCATGTTTTCAGGCGATGAATGGTTATCTGGAACTCATCCAAGTCAAGGTGTAGAGTTATGCGCAGTAGTAGAATATATGTTCAGTATGGAAAACTTAACTCGCATATTAGGAGATGGAATGTTTGGAGATATTTTAGAAAAAGTAGCTTTTAATGCCCTGCCTGCAACGATTTCTCCAGAGTGGGATTCGCACCAATATGACCAACAAGTAAATCAAGTCATTTGTAATTTGGCTAAACGTCCATGGTCTAATGGTCCAGATGCCAACATGTTTGGGCTAGAACCGAACTTTGGATGTTGTACAGCAAACATGCACCAAGGATGGCCAAAGTTTACTTCAAGTTTATGGATGGCGACACATGATGGAGGGCTAGCCGCTGTTTCGTATGCACCCTGTTCACTACAAGCCACAGTGGCTGACGGAAAGAATATTGAGTTAGTTGTTAAAAGCGATTATCCGTTCCGTGATCAAGTGACGATTGAAGTAAATCTTAAAGAAAATGCGACATTTCCACTTCTATTGAGAGTTCCGGGTTGGTGCTCTGAGATGAAAGTATGTGTAAACGGGGAAGTGCAACATGTTCAGATTGATAATGGTTATGCACGTCTTGTTAGAGAATGGAATCCAGGTGATGAAGTAAAGATTATGCTCCCAATGCAAGTACATTTAGAGGAACGCAACAACTATGCTGTAAGTGTAAATCGTGGTCCACTTTTATATGCGTTGCCGATTGGAGAAAATTGGGTCCGAGTACACGAGCGAGAACGATTCCATGATTGGGAAGTGTACCCGACTTCCGCATGGCGTTATGCGTTAATCAATGGTGCAGATTTCGAAGTAGAGGAAATGGAAGAAATTCATTATCAACCATTTAAAACGGAGCACACCCCAATAAAGTTAATGACAAAAGGAAAACTGCTTTCGAATTGGATGATGAAGAAAAATTCAGCCGCAGCCCCGCCAAAAGATCCAAAACCATATGAAAATGCTCCGATTGAGATGATTGAACTTGTGCCATATGGATGTGCACGGTTGAGAATTGGAGAGTTTCCAATGTTGGAATAGGGTGCGACATTTTATAAAGGCATGCTGAGCATGCCTTATTCCTCTTCATCGTTACCTTCTTTTTCAATGACCTTCATTGGCCTCATCATGTCATAATCCTCGTGTTCTAGTATATGGCAGTGCCAAACGTAATTTCCGGGATTTTCCTTAAACTTCATGATGACACTTGTCACCATTCCGGGCTCTGCTTTTACCGTATCTTTCCAACCTCTTTCATGTATTTCAGGCTCAATCTGGGGTCCCGTATATTGAATAAATCCATCTTGATTAAAGCGATCCAAATCAAAAGGTGTCCTGTGCAAAATTTTAAATTGAATCAGATGGATGTGAATGGGATGGGCAAAAGGTGTGATATTGATTAATTTCCAAACCTCAGTATCGCCAATGACAGGTTTTTCAGTTACGGGATCATGCCACATTCGGTTATCCAATAAAAGCACAGGTCTTTCATATTCATCCGTAGTCGCCCCTAGCATTAACAACCTCGTTTTATCAGCGTGATTTTCATCCAATATTTCCTTATCTTTCATTATTATAGCAGGGATTTCACTGGAATCCCTTGCTCTTAGGGGGAGGACCACATCAAATCTCATAATAACTCCTGTATTTCCTTCGTCATTTGTGTTTTGCAAAATTAACTGTTTCCCTATTAATTTTGAAAAGTCGATGATTATTTCTGCACGTTCAGCGGGTTCCAAGGGAAGGGTCGTTAGCTCTACAGGTTCTGTCAGCAATCCTCCATCTGTGGCAATTTGATAAAAAGTACGGCCGTCCTCTAATCTCAAAGTATAGCCGTTCGTATTGGAAGAGTTTAATATTCTAAAACGATATTTTCGAGGCTCGACTTTTAGCTTTGGCCAAAGCTTTCCGTTGACAGCGATCGTATCTCCATTAAAAAAAGGTTGAACAGAAGGATTTACTGGTGCAGGTGGATCGGTGTTTTCCGGATAAAATAAAGAACCGTCTGAATGGAATGACCGGTCCTGAATCATTAATGGAATATCATAGCGGCCTTTAGGAAGTTTTAAGCTTTTTTCAATTGGGTCTTCAATCAAATAAAATCCAGATAAACCAGCGTATACATTTAATCGCGTAATGCCGACAGCGTGATCGTGGTACCAAAGGGTAGCCCCCATTTGCTTGTTCGTATATTCATACACTTTACGGCGAAAATTAGACCCTGTTTCTGCAAAGTCTCTCGAAAACCAAGCTTCAGGATGGCCATCGCTTTCCCAATTCACATTTGCTCCATGCAAATGAGTGACGGTTCTAACGTCCAGAGGTCCTGCAGATTCATGAAGTGTTCGATCAATAGGAAAAAGATGTTTTCTGGGGAGTTTATTCTTCCATTTAACGAAAATTTTTTCGTTTTGTTTAACCTTGATTGTTGGGCCTGGCTGTATACCATCATATCCCCATACAGTTGTTGTTGGAAATAGTTGGTGGTATCGATGCTGTGCTTGTCTCATTTCAATTTCATAATAAGGTGTTCCCTTGATATTTGCTTTCGGCTTGGCTATCGGTGGAATTGGAAGTTCATCCATAAATTTTGGAATAGTATCAGGATTTGAAGGGTCAATATTCATACGAATTTTATTTTCTATAACCATACTTTCACTTCCTTATGATGGTTCATCCATATATTGTATGTAGGACATTCGTCAATGTATGGGACAAATGCGGTGATAAGAAAATTTTTATTCAAAAGTTCAATGGTTATTTATTTTAAATGGTAATTTCGCCATTATTTATTTTTTGCCTCATCCTTAATACACGTGTTAAAATTCGGGCATTCCAAATAAATGGTTGTGCATTCTACCTGTATATGCACACTACAGGTGTTAGAAAAATGGGAGAAACGGAATAGGTAGATCTTGTTTTCATGACCTTAATGGATATATCCGATGCAATGTTGATTTAATAAAGTTTTGTGTTAAAATTAAATTAACTAATAAGTTAACTTAACAAATATGTTCTGCTAGGATGCGATAAATAATGCAGTTTAATGATTTTGGTCTATTGCCAGTAGGTGATTACGAGTTAACCATTGATGAATTAAAAAAATCTTTATTAGTTATTGGCCCAGAGGATGGGACATTGTGGGATAAAGAGTGGAGAGCTTATTTAGTTGACCAATTGGAAATAATGGTAAAACAACTATGGGCAGTTGGTGTCTATGATATATATATAAATGGATCATTTGTAGAAAATAAAGCACATCCGAATGATATTGATGGGTATTTTGAATGTGATGTCAGGGATCTTCCCACGATAATGCGTGAATTAAATATAATGGACCTAGATAAAATATGGACATGGGACAGTAAAGCGCGTAGACCTTATAAAGGTTATACTAAAAAGCAACTTCCTATGTGGCATAAATATAGAGTTGAATTATATCCGCATTATGGTTATGGACCGAATACGGGGATTCTTGATGAGCATGGAAATAATCTATTATTCCCTTCAGCATTTAGACAAACAAGAGATACATTTAAACCTAAAGGCATAATTAAAATTATAAGGTAAAATGATACTTTTAAGTGAGGGATGATCATGATTAAAACTGAAAGTGCTTATAGAGAAGCCGTCGAGAAATTAGTACAGGATAAGAAGTTTATAGAACTTGAAAAGAAAAGATTAAAAGATATGGGATTAGAAAATGATCACATAGAACTTGCCATACAGCCCTATATATCGTTTCATGAACAACTGAAAGAGGAAGTTGAGTATTATGAACGGATAAAACGGGGAGAATTTGAACCGGTGGTTAATTTAAGAACACTTGGGAGAACGTTAATAGCCTACAGAATATATTGTGGGATGTCACAACAAGAATTAGCGGAAAAATTAGGAGTATCTCCATCTCAAGTTTCTCGGGATGAAAGAAATGAATACTATGGGGCAACCATTGAGCGTATTCAAAATATAATGGATGCCATGAATATGACATCTATTACAAAAATAAATCCAATTGAAATCTTTTCGGCTTAGAAGTATAATTAAACTGAGATGCAGTGTAACATATAAAATAGCTCAAAATTTTTAAAAACGAATCAAGGCTAAACAAAAGTCGAAAAATGACTCTTTGTTCAGCCTTATTATTTTTTTAATAGCATATGAGCGTGGACGCTCGCTGATAGAATGGTGGTGTTAATAAAGTAAACTAAGAAGCAATGCGGTATTTTTATCGCTTTAGCATTCATTAACATTTTTTATCCTTTTCTACATACCACATTATTTTTAAAAGGATTTTTATCAATTTAACTAGAATGTCTTAAAGAGGTAATTTAAATGATTCCAGATTAGAAAATTAGCGAATATCTCTCTATTTATATGAAGGGAATTCTATCCTGAAAAATTAGAAAGCGCTTTAAAAACATTTTACCAGAAGGAGTGTTTCCGATGACAAGCAAAATAAAATTCGCGATTGTAGGTGCTGGCGTTATTGCCCCATTTCATGCAAAGGCGATCACGGCCAACAAAGGAGCTGAATTAGTGGCCATTTGTGATACTGGAAAAGAAAAAGCAGAGCGTCTTGCTGAGGAATTTTCGGTTTCAAGAACGTACACAGATTATGAAGAAATGTTTGAAAAAGAAGAGATTGATATCGTTTCAGTCTGTGTGCCAAGTGGACTTCATGCTGAGGTAACCATAGCGGCAGCGAAGGCAGGCATTCACGTGCTCTGTGAAAAGCCTCTAGATATCACTCGGGAAAAAATGACTGCAATGATTAAGGCATGTAGAGAACATCATGTGAAATTGGGGTGTGTATTCCAAAGAAGGATGTTAGATGCAGCCATCATAACGCGGAAAGCGATTCAAGAAGGCAAACTTGGGAAGCTAGTTTTAGGGGATGCGTATTTAAAGTATTATCGCAGTCCGGAATATTATGCGAGTGCTGGTTGGAGAGGAACTTGGGAATTAGATGGTGGTGGGGCCTTGATGAACCAAGGAGTACACGGGATTGACCTAATCCAATGGATGGTTGGTGATGTTGAATCTGTATTTGCCTATACCGCTCCCTTAGTTAGAGATATTGAAGTGGAAGATACCGCCGTGATTGCAGTCAAATATAAAAACGGGGCGTTTGGGGTCATTCAAGGAACTACTTCCGTTTATCCAGGACAGGAGACACGGTTTGAAATTCATGGGGAAAACGGTTCGATTATTTTTTCCGATAGCGGGTTCCAGCAATGGAAGTTTCTTGATGGTGATGAAACGATTCCGAAGGTTGAGAGCAGTGAAGGCGGAGGCAGTGATCCGAAGGCCATTTCTGATGAGGGGCATTATGTTTTTGTTGAAGATATCATTCAGGCTGTTAGGGAGAAACGTGAGCCACTCGTGCCGGGAGAAGAAGCCCGAAAAGCGGTTGATTTAATTTTAGCAATCTATGAATCTTCAAAAACAGGTAAAGAAGTAAAAGTTAATCCTTGAAGGAGATGATTCTCGTGGGCAACATCAAAATCGGAATGATTGGACTGGATACATCACATGTTATCGCTTTTACAAAACTACTGAACGATTCGAAACATGATCACTATGTTCCTGAAGGAGAGGTGGTCATCGCGTTCCCGGGCGGTTCAGATGATATGGAATTTAGCTACACTCGTGTGGAAGGGTTTACTTCAGAAATGCGTGATCATTTTGGCATTAAAATCGTTCAGACTCCTGAAGAGGTTGCAGAAGTTTGTGATGCTATTTTGCTAGAGTCTGTAGACGGTCGTGTACATCTGGAACAATTTCGTAAAATTGCACCATACGGAAAGCCAACGTTTATTGATAAACCATTTGCCACTTCGTCACAGGATGCGAAGGAAATTTTTCAATTGGCTAAAGCATTCGGGACTCCTGTCATGAGTTGTTCTTCGCTTAGATATTCTGAAGGATTAACGGCAGCCATTGAAGAAGATGAGTGTGGAAACATTTATGGAGTGGATTGCTATGGCCCGCTTGCAATGGAGGCAACTCATGGTCTGTTTTGGTATGGCATTCATACGGTAGAAATGCTTTATCGTACGTTTGGTCCGGGATGTGAAAAAGTAACCGTGATGAAAAACGATAATCATGATTTGATTGTTGGTGAATGGAAGGACGGACGGATTGGAAGTATACGTGGAAATCGGATTGGTAATTCTTCATTTGGCGCATTGATTCATCGTCAAAAAGGAACGCAATTCGTTGATGTAGATGCTGATAAAAAGCCTTTTTATGCATCGCTTTTAGAAGAAATCATCCAATTTTTCAAAACTGGAAAGTCTCCAATCAACGACTTAGAAACATTGGAAATCACTAGATTTATAGAAGCTGCAAATGAAAGTCGTGAAACTGGAAAAACCGTGAAACTTTAGACAGGAGTGAATGAATTGATTTTTGACCGACTGGGAGTGTTGACAGACGAGGTGTCACAAAACATAACAGAAGCGCTGGATTGGGCGGAGCATAACGGTTTAAAGCATGTGGAGATTCGGATGGTGAATGGGAAGAATATAGCTGATTTTTCGGATCAAGAATTAGATGAATTGCTTTTTGAAGTTGAAAAAAGAGGTTTATTCGTTTCGGGAATCGCCTCCCCTATTTTTAAATGTGCCCTTGATCCTTCAAGAGTTGTTGCTTCTGGAGATACGTTTGGACAAGAGGAAGAAAGCGTTGAAAATCATTTTTTAAAGTTAGAAAGAGTCATTAAAATCTGCCAGAAACTAAAATCTGATAAAATTAGAATTTTTTCTTTTTGGCGGGAGGAAAATCCTTCAACACACGAGGATGAGATTATTGCACATTTAACAAGAGCAGCAAGGATGGCAGAAGAAAATAAAGTGCTATTGTTACTAGAGAATGAAAACTCATGTAATGGTGGCTACGCTGTTGAAGTTGCGAATTTTGTTCGTCAGGTTGACTCCCCTAACTTAAAGGTTTTGTGGGACCCAGGAAATGAAGCTTACGGGGGCTATCCCGCGTTTCCCGAAGGATATGATCAAGTGAGAGGGCTGATTGGTCATGTTCATTTGAAGGATGCTTTCGTTGATAAGTGTGTGCCAATTGGGGAAGGAACGGTTCCTTTTGCGGACCAGCTTCAAGCACTAAGAAACGATGGGTACGAGGGGCTTTTTACGATTGAAACTCATTATATCCCAGAAGGTGGGACAGCAAAAGAAGGGACGCAAATGACATTAGTTGGTTTGCAAAAAATATTGGGAGTCGAGGTAAAAAAATGAATATAGCGGTGGAGCAGGTGGAAAGCTTAGTCGTCCAGGTTTATGAGACTCGTGCGGAATTAGGAAAAGCAGCAGCAACTAAAGTTTCTGCTAAGATTAAAGAACTTTTGGAAGAGAAGGATATAGTTCGAATGGTTTTTGCGGCGGCTCCTTCCCAAAATGAATTTTTTGAATCGTTAAAGAAAGATTCAGATATTGATTGGAATCGTATAGTCGCATTCCATATGGACGAATATATTGGTCTAGAGGCGGGTGCCCCACAAAGTTTTGCTAGCTTTTTAAAGGCTCAGCTTTTTGATGAGGTGAAACCAGGAGCTGTTCATCTTATCGATAGCTCACAAGATGTGAACGATGAATTATTACGCTATGAAAATCTTATTAAAGAAGATGAAATCGATATTATCTGCTTAGGGATAGGAGAAAATGGTCATCTCGCCTTTAATGACCCTCCTGTTGCTGATTTCAACGACCCTGAAATGATAAAAGTCGTGGAGTTGGATGAGGTGTGCCGGCAGCAACAAGTGAACGATGGTTGTTTTCCTACAATTGAAGAAGTACCCTCTCATGCGATTACATTAACGATTCCGGCTTTAATGTCTGGGAACTATTTATATTGTATGGTTCCTGGTCCAACAAAAAGGCAGGCAGTAAGAGGTGTGTTGGAGGGACCGGTATCTACAGAAAATCCCGCTACTATTTTACGTCATCATCCGAATTGTATCCTTTTTTTAGATAAGGAATCTTACGGCATATGAATATAAAAGGTATTCACTTTGCTACTGGTGAACCAATTTCTGTCACGATTGAAGGAAAAAGGATTAAACAAATTACTAGTGAAAAAAACAATTCACCTTTTTACATTGCACCAGGACTCGTTGATTTACAAATAAACGGATATAAAGGTTATGACTTTAATACATTGCCGATTCCGAAAGACCTCGTTAGGCATATAACGGAAGCAGTATGGAAAGAAGGAATCACTTCCTATTATCCTACAGTGATTACGAATAGCGATGAGGCGATTGAAGAAGCTGTAAAAACGATCGCTTCAGTTTGTAAAAATAATCACCTTATGGATACTTGCATACCGGGAATTCATCTTGAAGGTCCATTTATTTCACCTGAAGACGGACCTAGAGGAGCGCACGGGAAAGATTTTGTGAAAGCCCCGGATTGGGAGCTTTTTCAGAGATGGCAAGAAGCAGCAAAAGGGAAAATTAAAATCATTACCATATCCCCGGAATGGCCAGGCTCGGTTGAATTAATTGAGAAGTGTGTGGAATCCGAAGTTGTTGTTTCAATAGGACATACTGCAGCAACTCCAGAACAAATAAAGGAAGCCGTGGCAGCTGGAGCTAGGATGTCAACCCATCTCGGAAATGGTGCACACTTAATGCTGTCTCGCCATCCCAATTATCTTTGGGAGCAATTGGCACAGGATGAGTTGTGGACATGTCTTATTGCAGATGGGTTTCACTTGCCGGAATCGTTTTTGAAGGTTGCGATGAAAGTAAAAGGACAACGTTCCATGCTCGTTAGCGATGCTGTATATTTAAGCGGACTAGCACCCGGAGAGTATAAAACTCATATAGGTGGGGAAGTCATTTTAACACCTGAAGGCAAGCTGCATATAAAAGACAATCCCAATTTGTTGGCTGGCTCCGCACAAATGTTAAAGGATGGAATTGTTCATCTGTATAAAAGTGGACTCGCAACTTTCCATGAAGCTTGGGAAATGTCGTCCATACGGCCTTCAACTTTTATGGGACTTCTGTCAAAGGAAGGGATAAGCGAGAATGCTCCAGCAGATTTCGTTGTTTTTCAGTGGGATGGAGACCAAGTAGATATTGTGCAAACTTATAAAGCGGGAAAGCTAGTATATTCAGCGGTTTAAACGTATATTTGAAGAAACCCATTGTTTTAATTAAACCTGTTTATTTAAAGTGGGTTAGAAAGAAACAGGAATTATAGGGTTCATCGTGAAGAAGCATGCATTCACGATGAACCTGTTTTTTTTCGTTATAATTGTGAAGTAGCAATGAATTCCGGTGGAAATTCTTTGAGGTAAGCTTAAGGCTGGAACTGTAAAAGAAACACTCTTGAATCAAGGGGCTAAGCTGCCTGCGCAAGAGTTGCTCGGGTATACCTATATTGATTTCTACATTGATTCTGATGCAGCCAGTATATAAAAAGGGCTAATTCATTTGTAAGATTAATATTTTTCGAGAATTCTAGGACGTTATATAGTTGAATTTTGGGATTTAAAACATGAATTTTTCAGTAATGAATCAATACTCTTACTTACCAGAATAGTTTGGTGCTGTCCTCTTTGTGAGGACAATCATAATAAACGACTAAAGGCCATTTCTTGTGGCTTTTAGTCGTATGAGATAAGGTTATTTGAAGATAATCTCTATGATATCTTGCAATGATTTTCCGCTTTCTACTTCATATGTTCCGGGACGCAAATTTTTCGACAAGCCCATCTTTTCTACTTCATTAACAAACTTCATGCTACTATCAATAATGTTTGCTCCTTCAAGAGCTTTACCAACATCAACATTATTCATGCCTGGGGTAACGGTTATGATCGTGCGGTATATAATCTTTTCTTTTACTTCTGCTGCTTCATCTTTCTGTTCATCTTTTACTTCATCTGCTTTTTCTTCTGCGCTATCTCTAGCTGCTTTAGCGGCAGCTTCCTGCTCACGCCACTCTTCTTCTGAATGGATGACATAGCCTTTAGAAACTAGCATGTTTTTCATCTCATCTATCGATGGTTTTTCTACTGCTTTTGCGTTATCTGCTTCGTTAGGACCAAAATAGTATACCGCACCACACATACTTGCCGCGACAATTAGTCCACCGGCAAAGCTGCGCATTGATTTATGTGTCATTGGGCAACTTTGCTCCTTTCATCTTTTGCTTTAATGTAGGGTGCTAGTAAACCCTCTACTTCATCCTTGTTTAATTGTTTTTTCGCTGCAATGCTATCAAATGAGTAACCACGCTTATGTAAGTCGAGCATGTCACGCAACAAGAGGCGCTGCTCCGAAGATACCGGTAATATACCTGCTTCTTGTGCAGTAATTTCAGCATCTATCTCAAGAATTCTAATTTTCTGTTCTAACTGATGGATATCATCCAATAAAGAATATGAAAGCTGATCCATATGTTGTTCTAATTTTGATGATGATTTCATTGATTGTAAAAACGACAAAATGAGCAGCAACACTGCTGCACCAAATAAAATGGCTAATACCCATTCCATCAGTATGTATCCTCCCTTAACTAAAAAGTATTACTTTCTCATTATACATAAAATGTACAAGAAATCGTGTTAAAACAATAAAATGTAACAATTGTCATGTGTTTAAGACAATAAAAGGTGGAGGTGGGACTTTTGTAAAAGTATTATAGAGAAACGATAGTAAGATTCGCAGCCTAGCATCCTTTTTTCTATTTAATTTTTCCCAACTCATCTATAAATGCTGGTTTTCTTCCATACAATAACTTTAACTCGTTTCTTAATTCTTCTTTTCTTTCATTCCCTGCTATCTTTTTGTATTTCTTTATTTTACTACAAACCCGTTGATATTCTTTCCGATTTGACGCAGAACTAGCTGTACCCAGTATATACTTCTTATAAATGTCGATTACATCATCTTTATATGTGTTCAACAACTTATCAGCATATTCTTCAATCCTATGTGGATTTAACTTTACAACTTCCATCATCTCTTCCAAGTCATTTTCCTCTTCTATAAGATGAAGGTATATAGATTGAGCATGCCATGATTTTTCTTCTTTTAGTTCTTGAATCAGAGCATGATAAAATGCTTTTTTATCTCCCTCAACTAATTCTTTTAGCTCAAAGTAGTATTCAAAATCACCACTGAATAATAAATCTTTAGCCAACTTTTCCTGTTCTGCTTTAAGCGAGAGTCTTTTATACGCTGTATACCTCAATTTTTTCCACTTTGAAATCAGTCCAGGAAGGTGCTTGTCTTTATCTTCGCCGTCTAACGCAAGTTCTATTACTTTTTGATAGTTTTGTTCTTTAAGATGCTTTTTTATAAGTGTTTCTCTAAATGATGTGTACATGAGATTTTCCTGAATAAATTGTGCTGCTTCTTCCCTAGTGCCATATTTTTCGGTCATTTCGAATAATATGTGAAGCAAGCTTTCTTTATAATATTTCGTATAACCACTGTCCAATAAATCCTCAATTTTCATTTTTAAGTTCGTTCTAAGTAATGGAAGGTCTGCGAATTCTGTACATATTCCTAATAAGTCAATCATGAATTCTTCCCATCCGTCAAAAACATCGTTATCTGTTTGAATTAATATTTTATTAAAAGCTTTTTCTCTATTCGCAATATCCAAATGATCACAAGATGTAGCAGTTTCTCTGATTTGTTCAATCGTTTCGGTTACTAACGCACCTATTTCTCCATCGGAATCATCCGCATATTGAAAGGCTGCAATTGCTTCATTTAATAGTAAAAATGAAATATCTAAGGATAACAGGGGATTATCAATATTTTTAGCCTTCTCTAAGACTTCCGCCAGCTCATTTGTAAAACCATATGTTTCTCTATATGTAATAAATCCTTGCCTGCCAGTATATTTATTTACGATGGACTTGATAAGTTTATTACAATTTTCTAATTCTTGATTGTCCTTGCTTTTTCCGTACTTAAAAATAATATTGTTTTTTAAAACTGAATCTTTTTTAGCGATTTCTTCAATAAGATCTATTAATTCTTCTTTGGAAAGGTGATTAAGTACTTCTTTTAATAACGGTTGTTTTTCAATTTTATGGATTTCGTTGCTATTGATCAGCTCTTGCAATTCAAAAAATGCTGCTACCTGATGCTTGCAAAAAGGTCCCAAATCGTATGGACAATCACAGGTTGTAAAAACTATGTCATCATCCATACCTAATTTTACAATTACCTCGTAATCATCGCTTCCTTCTATAGTAAAAATATATTCATTGTTTCCAGCCATATAGGTATCTATAATATTTCCTTCTATATAATAATCGTATCCTCTTTCGAGAATTGTTTTATTGATAAAACTTGTGAAGTTATTTAAATTCATGGTTAATTCCTCACAATCTTGTCGTAGATATTTGGTGATGCTTTTTACGAAAACATTAGTTCCTATTTTTTAGCTTCAGCATTAGCTGCAGTTGTGGCTATCATCACACTAGTCACCAATAGAAAAAAGAAGTAATTGCCCAACGCTCTGACCAGTGTTGAGCACATTACTTCTTTTATGAAAACTATTTATGCAACTGGCCGGTCGTTCTAGAAGAGGCATGTAGTTGCTACTACGACCGAGTTTTATCTCGGTCATTTTTATTATATAACCATTATACAAAAGATTATTCTTTATTCAAAGGAATAAAATAGTAAAGCAAAATTCTTACTTGTAAATAAACTGACGGCTACACATTATGAGGGTATGGACATGATTTGGTATTGTTTTTAAAAATGGTGGAAGGGTAAATTCAACTATAATACATCCCGAGAAGGTGAGAAATATGGCGAAGTTGAGACTTATTATTTTCTCTATTTTGTTAGTATCAGGATTAGTAGCGTGCGGTGAGAAAAAGGTTGAGGAAGGACACAGTGCTAGTCATATAAATGAGGGGAAATCTCCAGGGGATTCAATAGAATCCGATTCTGAAAAAGAGTATATAAAGGATAAAGAACACGTCAATGAACCTGATAAACAAGTAAAAGAAGAGAAATCGAAAAATGAATCCACTTCTGTTGAAGACGAACAAAAACAAATGGCGATAGATACGTTAAAAGGTTTGGTTGAAAACGCAAATGACGGGCGAGTGTACAAGTTGGGCGATGGAATTTATGTTGGAAAAACGAAACGAAATGAAGTATACGACTTAATTGGTGAACCTGAGGAAAAGGGTGAATTTGATCGCTATCACGGATCAATGGGCAATGCGTCATACGATTTAGCATATGACGATAAGGATGTTTTAAAGGAGGCGCGATATAGAGGAACAAATGTTGAAAGGCAAACGAATCTCGGGGGGATTACTGTCAATGATCTAAAGAATCAAATTGGAGAACCGAATGAAATAAGGGAAATTAGTAAGACGGATGAAAAAAATTATATTTATCGAATTGGCCAATACGAGCTACAATTCGTTATGGATGCTAGTGGCACAGCTGATCATGTTAATTTATTGAAACAGTGAGGGCTTTGAATAGGTGAAAATAAATCTGGAATTGGTGTAAACTTTTGGGAACTTAGAGAATCGATTGATGAAAACTATAATATAATTGTAGAAAATCGCCGTGAATTGTGGAAAAATACCCGTTCTAGCGCGATTTTTTTTATTTGCCTAATCCAATTTACACTCTCACCTATATATCATATAATTAACTCAAGCATACATATTCCGATTGGGAAATTTTACCCATGTATATTTGGCTTCAATGATATTTTATAATAGATTTACAGATTGATAAAAAGGGGAGGATCTCACAATGAAAAAGGTTTTAAGTGTATTTGCTTTACTTCTATTGATCATGGTTCCGCTTCTTACTGCATGTGGTGGCGGGGACTCAAAAGAAAATAATAATAATAATAATGCAGGCACTGATTCAGGTGGTACTGATTCAGGTGGTAAAAAGCACAAGATTGGTATTTTAGCACCAGCTGTTACGCATGGTTGGGTTGCAGCGGTTGCGTACAATGCTGAAGCTCGTGCAAAGGAACTTTCCAATGACATTGATTATCAAATTCAAACAAGTTCCAACGCGGAAGAAATGACTTCACAATTAGATGACTTGATGACATGGGGAGCAGAAGCGATTGTGGCATTCCCACAATGGGAAGGGATGGAAGTTCCTATCCAAAAGGCTCTTGATGCGGGTATTAAGGTTGTAAACTTTGATATTGAAATCGATGCTGAAGGTGTATACCGTGTTTCAGGGGACAACGAAGACATGGGTGTTCAAGGTGCGAAATATATCGTTGATAAGATTGGTAAGGAAGGAAATGTTGTCATGCTTGAAGTCCCAACTTCAGGTTCAGTTTCAGAGTTAAGGAAAAAAGGTTTTGTTGATACGATGAAAGAAATTGCGCCAGATATGAAAATTGAGACGTATGCTACGAAGTTTACACGTGAAGACGGATTGAAGGATTTTGCTGATATTTTAACAAGCACTCCAAAGATTGATGCCGTTTATTCCATGGATGATGAAACTTCTATCGGTGTCTTACAGGCGATTGATGAAGCTGGAAGAACCGATATTAAAGTCGTAACTGGCGGCGGCGGTATGCAGGAATATTTTAAAATGATGCCTGAAAACGAGAATATTTGGATCGAGTCTGCATTATACAGCCCAGCAATGGTTAAAGATGCAGTAGATGTTGCGCTTCAGCTACTAAATGGTGAAGAAGTTGAAAAGGTTAAGGTGATTCCAACAACAATCGTTGATCGCGATAATTATAAAGATTTCCTTGACGAAAATTCACCATATTAAGTCATAGAAAATTATGAAACGGAAGGGAGATTATGGCTTAGCTATGGTCTCTCTTTTTATAAAATGTCGGAAGTGATTGTATGATTATTGAGATGAAAAACATCAGAAAATCATTTGGAAATAATGATGTGCTTAAAAATGTGTCTCTTACTCTAAAAGGCGGCGAAATTTGTGCGTTGCTTGGTGAGAACGGTGCTGGAAAATCGACGCTCATGAATATCTTGGGTGGAGTTTTGCCCGCGGATTCCGGACAGATTACAATAGATGGGAAGCAAGTTGAATTTAATACGCCGGCAGAGTCGCAGGATGCTGGAATTGCCTTCATCCATCAGGAGCTGAATTTAATCAACGATTTACCAATTTATGAAAACATGTTTCTTGGCAGGGAGCTAAAGACGAAAAGAGGCAGCCTTGATCTTGAAAGGATGTATGAAGAAACTAAAAAAATGTTCCTGCAAATGAACGTGAATCTCGATCCGAATACGATGGTTCGCGACCTTGATGCTTCCTATAAACAAATCGTTGAAATCTGCCGGGCGATGATGACGAAAGCGTCGATTATCATTATGGATGAGCCTACCACGTCGCTTACGGATCAAGAAATTGAGCGGGTTTTTACGATGATGCGAACATTGCAGGATCATAATGTTGGGATTATTTTTATCTCTCATAAGCTGAATGAAGTAATGGAGATCTGCAATCGATACACTGTTCTTCGCGATGGCAACCTTGTGGCGGAAGGCGATGTTCATGATGTAACGACAAATGATCTCGCGCGATTCATGGTTGGATTTGACGTGAGGACGGAGCCGTTATTAAGGGAGAAAAAATTAGGAGCGGAGATTTTGCGGGTCGAGGGACTTACTTCTAGTCATTCATTTAGAGATATTGCTTTTTCGATAAAAGCCGGGGAAATCGTTGGAGTTACCGGCCTTCTCGGTGATGGCCGCAGTGAACTTTTTCAAGCGATATTCGGAGCGGATAAAATAGATTCTGGAAAAATATTTTTAAATGGAAAAGAAGTGTCATTCAAAAGTACGACACAAGCGATTGAAGCAGGGGTTGCGTATTTACCACGCAATCGGAAGGAAAATGCGATCATTAAAGATATGGATATTATTGAAAATGCGTCAATCGTTACATGGTCTAAGTTTTCCAAGCGGGGAATTATCAATGCAAAAAAGCATGAGGAAACGTTTGACAAACAGAAAAAGGCATTGAGGTTAAAGATGGGCAAGCTGACGGATAGCATTACGAGCTTATCTGGTGGCAATCAGCAAAAGGTCGTGTTGGCGAAGTGGTTGGCATCGGACCCTAAGCTGCTTATTTTAGACAACCCTACTCAAGGTGTGGATGTAGGGGCAAAAGAAGATATTTATGATATTATTTTGCAGCTTGCGGATAGTGATATTGCAATTGTCGTACTATCAAGTGAGGCGTCTGAAATCATACGAGTATGTGACCGCGCTCTCGTAATGTATCATGGAGTCATCCAGGGAGAAGTGGCTGGTGAGGAAATGAATGAGCAAAATATTATGAGTCTTGCTACGGGTGGACAACTGACTTATGTATAAGAAAGGAAAGCCAATGATGGAAAATGCCGGTGTGAAAAATAATAAGAACTTTTTTGTTTGGTTTAAAGATAAATGGATAAGCGATCCGATATTTAGTACAGCCATTGCACTTATCATTATGATCATTTTACAGACTTTAGTATTAGGATTTGATTACAATTCTTTTGGTGAATGGTTTCAGTCCTGGATTAATAACTGGATCAATATTTTACGAAATAACGCTGGAGTTGGAATTATTGCTTTAGGAATGACTTTGGTCATTATGACTGGAGGCATCGATTTAGCGGTCGGTTCTACATTAGTTGCGACAGGTGCTTTTTCCATGATCCTTCTCGACACGGGAACGAAAGGGATTTTAAGCATGTTGGGAGTGACAGGATTTCCAGCATTTGTTGTGACGATTTTATTGGTCGTGCTATTTGGATATTTGCTAGGGTCGTTGATCGGCGTCACGATTACGAAAGGGAATGTGCCTCCATTCATTGCTACTTTAGGCGCGATGATGATTTTCAGAAGTGTCACTCAGCACTTCATGCAAGGGTACAATCCAAAAGTGCCAATGGAATTTTTACAGATTGCTAGTTTTAAAATAGGAAACTATATGATCATGCCGATTATTTATTGGGCAATCATTGCGTATATTTTGTACTATGTGTCCAAACGCACTACCTTTGGACGGCATATCATCGCGGTCGGATCGAATGAAAGGGCCGCAAAGCTTTCCGGTGTGAACGTAAATAAAGTTAAATTGAGAGTGTACGCCTTGATGGGAGTGCTCGTTTCGATCGCATCAATCATTCAAGTTTCTCGAATCGGCTCCATGGACTTTTCCAACGCTGGACGCGGAATGGAAATGGACGCCATCGCCGCGGCTGTCGTTGGTGGTACGAGTATGATGGGGGGAAGAGGATTCATACTTGGAACCGTGTATGGTATGCTCATTATCGCAGTTATGAACAATCTTTTGAATTTGTTTGGAGTGCCGCCGTTTTTGCGTGAAGCGTTCAAAGGATTGATCGTAATTGGAGCTGTGCTGTTGCAGAGGAAAGAGAAGACTTCTTGATTTAACCATGAAGAGCAAAGAATGGGGAGTCGAGGAACAGTGTGACTCCCCATTATAGTTATAAAACAAAAACGTTGTTGTAAAAAATCAATGTTCCTTTGGTCGAACGTATTTTCGATCGATACTTATTATAAGCAAGTATTCTAATATTTCAACAGTACAAGATATTGCCTCAAACAACTTTGAACAATCAGGATGTGTTTATTGGAAATTTAAATACTTATGGTATTCTCATTTACAATTCTTCCAGATCTGCTATTTCCACAGTTGTTCTTTCCCCTAATTTTCGATTATCAATCGTTTGAACAATCGCTGTTTTCCCGTCCTCATTCAAGCTGTCAATCCAGATCGGAACACCATGATAATTTACATCAATTTCGGCTGATGATGAGATAATTTGTTTTACTCTATTTGCTTCCACGTCGTTCACTCCCTATTTATTTTTTGTTTATCTTTTGTCATCCTGTCATTTTTATGCATATTCAACTCTAGAAGGAATCTCAATGTTTTTGTCGAAAGCTATAATTAGGAGAGATGTCTTTTAAGGGGATTTCTTTTGCTGGATTAAGATTCTACATGTCCGAATCATTTAAGATGTTCTGGCCTCTTTGGAATACGTCCCCAATATCGACCAAATCCGAGAATTCCTAGAACATAAAAATTTGGCGTATAATAATGATCATTAAGAAGAGAACGGTAGTTGTAGAATACGAAGAAGACCCAGTACATTGAAGAGGTGGGAGAACGGTGGATCTAGATTTGACAAGTATTAAGAAGGCATACGATTCTTTTGCAAGGAGTCTACGTGTAGTAAAGAAAAGATTAAATGACGACACAATTGATAGAGATGAACTTGAAGTACTAAAAGCAGGCGTCATACAAAATTTTGAATTCACTTATAAGTTATGTTGGAAGTTTATGAAAAGATGGCTTGACTTGAATATAAGTGAAGATTTCACAAGTGGATTAACTAGAAAACAATTGTTTCGCCACGCTATAGAAAATAAGTTGATTGAAGGTTTCGAATCGTGGATTAGATATCACGAACTTAGAAATTTAACATCCCACACGTATGACCAAGAGACCGCGGAAGAAATATTTTCTGCAACGGATCAATTTCTTG
>NZ_JAIAZY010000042.1 GCF_019459225.1 Bacillus sp. IITD106 | reverse complement strand
GATCAGGTGCTGGTACACCTGATCAGTGCAACTACAAGCCGCATGAAGGTGGCAAAGGCCAATTTTAAGAGTATTTTAAAAAGAAGTAACATACCCTTACTTTTGGTGAGCAGAGGGTAGTTACTTTTTTTATTGGTGACTAGTGCGACAATATTTCATCTTGCATCTGGGTCAAAATGTCCTGCTTATCACGAAAATGTTCATCACCCTAATACAGGTTCATCAACAAAACTTACAGTTTGTTGATGGTTATGAAGTTCGAAAATAATAATTTCGTTCCCACCTTTTTGTAAAAATGGCGCCGGGACATATAGTGTCTGCTGAGGCCCAATTTCCCAATAACGGCCAAGGTTATGACCATTCACGAAGACAACTCCTTTCGTCCACTTGGACATGTCGATGAACGTATCGGCTACTTCCTCAATTGTTAACGTTCCACGATGAAAATGTGGATGATTTTCTTTTGATTCTATTTTAGAGAATGATAGTCGGCTTAAATCAGTTAAAGGTAATGGGTACACCGTCCAATCAAATAAAAATTGATTGTTCAACCTAACCCCTTCTGTAATTCCTTTAAAATCAACAAGCAATGGCCCGTAATTAATCCTGCCCATATTCTCGACAATGATTTGGAGTTTTGTTTCATTTTCAGTAATATCCACTTCTAAACTAGCTTTTCCGCTTATTCTATCAACCAATCCAATATATTCCCCATTTACATACACTTGCCCGCGATCATGAACATCTTGAACAGTTAACTGTTGCTTGCCGTAAGCTCCTTTAATGACAGTTTCATACACAATAAAACCGTATCCTTGACCGTATTCCTCCATTGTTAAAGGAGCTTCACTTTTTTGAGGTGTGGAAATTTGCTCTAATGAGTCAAGTAGCGCAACACTATCTGTTAATTGGACTTCTCCGTATTGTTTTTTCGGAGTTGGAGCTGGCAGATTCATTTCAGGAAGGTCCACATATTTTTGAAAAGTTTTTCTAACCTCAAAAAATTTATCCGTTACATCTCCAGATTCCGTCAACAATCCATCATAATCATAGCTTGTAATCGTAGGTTGATAGATTTCTTCGTTATGGTTGGCTCCATTATAAAAACCGAAATTCGTTCCACCATGCGCCATGTAGAAATTGACAGAGCCCTTACGCTTTAACATTTCTTTCAATGTTTCTACAACACTATCAGCTGTTCTTGTATGATGCTCCTCGCCCCAATGGTCAAACCAGCCATGCCAAAACTCCATGCACATAAAAGGAGCATTGGGCTGCAATTTCTTTAATTCATCAAATGCTTCACCTGTTCTTGATCCAAAATTCACGGTCTCGAGCACGTTTTCAATCATTCCGCCATGGAGCATACTTGGTAATGGACCATCTGAAGTAAAGAGAAGTTCATCTCCAACTCTTCTTTGGATGCTGTTCCGCATATATTGTAAATATTTTTGATCATTCCCAAAGCTGCCGTATTCATTTTCAATCTGAAGAGCAATGATTGGTCCGCCATTCGAACTTAAAAGCGGATTTAAGCGTTTAAATAATACATCAAAATAAGCATCTACTTTTTCTAAATAAGGCTTATTAAAGCAGCGTAATTTAATATTTGGTACAGTCATTAACCAATATGGAAACCCACCGAATTCCCATTCAGCACAAATATAAGGGCCAGGTCTAACAATAACATGAAGCCCTACTTTTTCAGCCGTCTTGATGAACCGTTCAATATCAGCGATTTCATCAAAAACAAATTGGCCTTCCTCTGGTTCATGGTTGTTCCACGCTACATATGTTTCTACTGTGTTGAGACCACACTCCTTTAATTTCAAAAGTCGATCTTCCCAATATTCAGGTACTGTTCTGAAGTAATGCATAGCCCCACTTAGAATTAATGTTTCCTTTCCATCAAGCAAAAAGGATCTTTCATTATACGTTAACTTTGGCATGTTGTCCCTCCTTGATAGCCCCTTCTGTTGCAATCCCGGTTCTTATTCCAAGTCCGATAACACCTATTCTTAATTGTGTCATGAATGCACCTCTTCATTAATGAAATCGTTATTTTTTGATTACTATTTTAAAAAAATGATGATGATTTTGCTTTACTCTCTACAAGCTTAATCAGTTGATGATTATAGATCGTATTGTCTAACCCGTGAACGCATTCCTCTTTTGCTTGGAATGATGATATTGCTTGAACAAAAAAATACGTTTCTTTTTGGGCGGAGGAAGTTACGGTTAAGACACCTGACACAGGGTCAATTTCAACGCCATCTACAGATGTTTTGTCTAATATCGTTGTTCCGCCAGCCAGTTTCCAAGTGATCGAACCAGGTATTTCGTCGGCATATTGGTCCAAAAGTTTTGCTTCGAAATGCGTTTCGTATATTTCCCCATCACTCGGAACCTTTATTTCCATTAATTTTCTAAACTGGGCAATTTGAATAAATGTAGGCTTTGGAGCATCAGTGGAAACCTTTACATGAAAGACTTTTTTAATTTTAAGATTTGATTTCACCTTGGCTGTGACAAACAAATCGGCCCGATTAGGTACTTCAGATGTTAACGTAATTTCCCCGGAATCGCCGTCAATCAATGCTCCCGGAGTTGTTTTCGCTTTTTCCCCTGAAATAGATTCCGAGAATTGCCAAATGAGAGGCACATCTTCCAATGGCTGATCAAATTGGTCCAATACGGTTGCATATAGTTGACATTTTGTCTGATCCAATCCAACCGGTTTTTTTCCCGCGTGCGGCCTATACGCCTGTTCAAAGCGAATATCGTTCGGTCTTGGTGGTTCATCCTTTTTATACACCCTGAAATAATCAATCACAAATTCTTTCGGAAAAATCTTATTAGCTTTCCCCATTCCTCCTTGAGGATAGAGTCCCAAAAAGGTCATCATTCTATAATCGAAAGTACGATTTGTACTTTGCACTAGCTTGTTGTCCACGTAAAATTTCGTACCATTTTCATCCCATTCAAACCCGTAAATATGAAATTCATTCCCAGGATCAAATGAAAGTTTCGTCTCAGGTACGTGCAAATATTCCAAGCAAGTACTTCCATTCGGATGCATAACAGGTCTCCAAGATTTTAAGTCATCTAATCCGATTTCGATAATATCCACTTCCCCCGTTTCATTCGATGAACGTTTATCAACAATCGAATCCCCTTCTAGAAGTGGATGAATGTTTTGATCGTCTTGTACACCGATCATCCACCAGGCAACATGACTGCCGTCTCCTGTATTCGGTAACTTGGCTCGTATTTCAAAATAACCATACTTTGTAGCAAACCCGTCAAATTCAGGAATGATTTTACTAAATTCATTCTTATTTTTTCCGAACCTATGAAGATATGATTTTTCAAAAGAAGCAATGCTCGAGTTTTCTGCTGAATCCAATGGGCTCCATTTCTGCGAATCTACATCTGCTTTAATCACAATACATCCGTCTTCAAACATAAAATTCGTCCTGGACCGCATATCATCCGACCAATTTCGTAAATATTGATCCGACCACAAAGACCGATCCAAAACTTGTGAATCAAACTCATCATGAACAAGAAGCTTCCAGCCAGGTTTTTCAAGTGGGTTGGGAGGCATGTCTTTTCCGCCAGTTTTAATAGCTGAAACTTCTAACTTGTCCATCACCTTACGATCCTCTTTACATATTGCAATAACATGAAAGGTTACCGCTTCAGCATCAGACGCAATCGTCAATAACCCTTCTTCATCTATGGTGATTCCTTTCACTTCAGGGGAAATCGACCAATGAGCAGAATGAAAAGCCGAGCTCTTTTGATCAGTTTTCGCTACAAATCTCCTTCTCGTATAGCCCGAACGAGGTATTGTTAACTGAATCCTACGGGGCATATTTCTTTCCCTATCCATGATGGAAATTTTCTTAAAGGCTCCCACTTGCTTCCACTCCTTTTAAATAGATCATCCCTTTATACTTCCAATCGTAATCCCTTTAATAAAATATTTTTGTAAAAATGGGTACACGAGCAATACTGGCAAAATCCCCATGAAGATTTGTGCAGTTCTTAACGTTTTTGCCCCCATTTCCTGCAGTCTGCTTAAATCCTCTACTGATATGGCTTGAACATTAATCGACGTAATCAATGTTGAAAGATAAGACTGTAAAGGATAATTTGCCGGGGAATTCATATATAAAATACCATCAAACCAAGAATTCCAATGCCCGACGACTGTAAATAATAAAATCGTTGCAAGTGAAGGCAAAGAAATGGGTAAATAAATTTTAAATAACAACGTCCAATGACTAGCACCGTCCATGATTGCCGCTTCCTCTAGATCTTTCGGAATCCCCCTGAAAAAGTTTAACAGCATCACGACAAAAAAGACATTTACTGCCCCGGGTAAAATCAACGCCCAAATCGTATCAAGAATACCTGTATCCTTAACGACCATATAAGTGGGAATTAATCCCCCGCCAAAAAACATCGTAATCGCAAAAAACCAAACATAGGCTGTTCGGGCTTTAAATACTTTGTTTTCACGGGATAAAGGATAAGCAGTAATAATAACTAAGAACATGTTAATAAATGTTCCAAGCACAACCCTTTTTATGGTAACCCATAAGGCAATGAAAAAATCCGCATTTTTTGCTAAATACTCGTAGGAAACAAGTGTGAAATGTTTCGGAAGGAAAAAGACTTCCCCAGCAACTGCGGCACTATTTGAACTTAAACTCACTGCCAATAAATGGACAAATGGAAGAATCCCAAACAACGTGACAAGTGATAAAAATATCATATTAGCAATATTAAAAACTTTCTGTCCGATCGATTCCTTATAAAACATTCTATCACCCCCATATTCCAATTAAAAAATCCGATAATCCGTAAATTTATAGGCTAAATAATAAGAAAGTCCGACTAAACCTAATGAAATGACAGATTTAAAAAGGCCAACTGCAGCTGCAGGCGCATATTGTTGGTCAAATAATCCCAATCTATATACAAAAGTATCAATGACATCCGCCCCTTCATAAACAGTCGGATTATATAATATTAAAATCTGATCAAATCCAGCGTTTAAAATTCCGCCAATACTTAAGGTGGCAAGCAAAATAATGATAGGAAGCATACCTGGAAGGGTAATATGCCACATTTGTTTAAACCTTGAAGCACCATCCACTTCAGCAGCTTCGTAAAGACTTGGGTTAATCCCTACAATGGCGGCTAAAAAGATGATCATATTATAGCCCATTCCTTTCCATACATCGGAACCAATGATGATAGCTCTAAACCAACCATTACTCCCCATAAACATAATAGGGTCGATACCGAATAATTCCAATAACGCGTTGACAGGACCATTTAATGAAAAGAGTTCAAAAATAACTCCGCCTAATACAGCCCATGATAAAAAATAAGGTAGAAAAACACTCGTTTGAATAACTCTTGAAAAAAGAACCTTCCGTACTTCATTTAATAGAAGTGCTAAAATCAAAGGAACGAATAAACCCAAAACTACCTTTGATGATGCAATAAAAAGAGTATTATAGAAAACCTGCCCGAAATCCGGTAAATTAAATATATATTCAAAGTTTTCCCATCCTACCCATGGTGATTTAAGAAAACCTAAATAAGGTTGAAAATCTTGAAATGCCATCACAATTCCAAACATCGGTCCATATGCATAAATAAGCGTTAAAATGACTGCCGGAATTAACATCACATGCATCGGCAACTCTTTTTTAAACTGCCCCATAATAGAGTAATTCTTCTTCGTGGTAATCATTACTTTTGGATCTGCTTCATCCATAATGGTGTAATTCTTTTTCATGGTAAACCCCACCTTCTTTAAGGTACGTTGTAAAAAAAAGAGGGATAGTCTCCCCCTTTTCACTTGTTTAATGATTTTCTTTATACCAATCATTTACCTCTTTCGTGATTCTCTCTCCACCAAGCTTTTCCCAGCTCTTGACATAATCGTCAAACTTGTTGATGGATTCTGAGCCCATGATGATTTTCACAAATGTTTCATCTGTTAATTTTGCCAGTGAGCTTCCTTTCGAGACCATTGTTGGAGTTGTTCCTCCGGCAAATTCATCAAAGACGACATTTCCTTCTTTACGAATTTTTTCGACCGTTCCCCAACCGCCATCTTTTGCGGCTCGGCTATAATACATTCCCCATTTTGATTCGTCGCCATCAAGGTATTCTTTGGCGGCTTTAAATACTGCTAATGTTGTAGTGCTAGTAGAATCAACCTTATCCGCCTTCTCGTCTAAAGCCTTATTTACATCTTCAAAAGCCTCTTGGAAATCATTTGGTTTGTAGATGCGTGCTTGAAACCAGTTATATACATAACCATTTTCGGCTTTGACTTCATCATCATATTCTGGCTTTGCCAACTCTTGATAAAAATTCATCATTTTTATTGCCGCTTCTGGATGTTCGAAATCTTTTTTCACAACAATGACACGACCAAGTCTTAAAGAAGGAACGAGAGTTTTTCCTTTTTCACCTTTGTAAGATGGTAGTTCCATTGGAATCCATTCCGCTTTCGGATTGTTCTCCTTGGATGTATTTAGCGGCCAATTTGGATACCACCATTCTCCAAATGAAATCCCCACTTTACCGGACACAATATCTTCTACAACTTTATCTGTATCTTTTAAAGCAAATTCCTTATCAATGATTCCCGATTTATACCAAGAATTCATTAATTTCAATGCTTCTTTCGTTTCTGGTTGGGTTTCACCAGGAACGATGCTTCCATCTTCCCCTTTTATCCATGCCTTTGGATAAGCTCCCATTGTGTAGAATAATCCTCTGGCATCAAATCCCCATGAAACCAGCTCTTTATTTAACGCAATTCCATATGTGTCATTCTTTCCATTTCCATCGGGATCCTTGTCAACAAATGCTTGAGCAACTTTTTCAAGATCTTCAAACGTTTCCGGTACGTTAAGATTTAACTTATCTAACCAATCTTTTCGTATCCACATGAATTGAGCGGACATATATGGATCTTCATAACTTGGAATCCCTAATATCTTTCCATCTTGTTTGAAAAGATTTAATGTTTTTCCACCGTCAAAATCCATATAACTTTTAAGCTCATCCGAAGCATAATCATTATAGGCGTCAGTCAAATCAGCTAAAATCCCTTGTTTCTTGAACTTTTCAAATTGCGGCATGTCAATGGCCATGAGATCCGGTAGATCACCAGAAGCAAGCGATAATGAAAATTTTTGCTCGAATTGTTCAGTGGGGACTGTCAAGTTATACTTTAAATCAATATTGAGCATTTCTTTTAATTTTGTTACATATCCATTTGTTTGAGGTGTTACCCCTTGTTTTGTTTTTGGATCTTCTGGTTTTCCGTGACCCAACACTTCAGTAACCGTAACTGTTTTTTCGTATTTACCTAGGGGATCTTTTTTACCTGTATCCGCTGTTTGCGATTTACCTGCATCTACGGATTTACTTGGATTATTATCTTTACTACAAGCAGCTAAAGAAGACCCAACAGCTAATAAAATCAAGGTAAAGACTAACATGAATCTTTTTCGCATGATCCTCTCACTCCCCATTTTTCATTTTGTATTCGCTTACATATAGTTTAAAATCAACGGAGAGCGCTTTCTATAAGAATATATTTACATCCTTTTACTTTGTTTACCACTTTAAATGCCGTTCTCTATATTCTTGTGGAGATTGATTTACATGTTTCCGAAAAAATAAAGTAAAATAGGAAGGAGAATTAAAACCAAGTTTATTCGCAATCGTTTGAATAAACATATCTGTTTCGCTTAAATAATATTTTGCTTGTTCAATTTTAACTTGATTAATAAAATCGGATAGATTCATCCCTGTATGCTCCTTATAGAAACGGGATAGATAAGATGGATTTAAATAGACTGATTTGGCTATTGTGACAAGGGAAAGATCACCAGATATATTCTTTTTAATAAATTCATTGACGAGACTTATGGTATTATTTTTACTTTCTTCTCTTAGTAAGGTTTGGTAATGACAAATTTTTTTCACAAAAAAGATTGCTCTTTCTTTAGAATTGATAATGGCGGGAAAATCTTCAAGCAACTCAAACTGAACGTCATTTTCCCGCACAAAATAATGATGCAATTCCTTATTTCGCATAAAAGACCATAATAGGAGAGATATAGAGCATAAAAATTCTCCTATTTCAATCGTTGAAGGATGACCTATACTAAATATTCCTTCAAATAACGAATCAACTATTTTCATAGCTTCTTTTAAATTTCCTGAAGAAATAGCCCCTTCTAATCTAGGCAATTCTTTCTTCCAATCCTTATGATTTGTAAAGCTATCTTTGAAAAAGGGATCCCCTTTACTTAAATCAACAATCATCATCTCTTGTGGTAAGAAGGACATAACCTTTAGACATTCACACATTTCATAGAATTCTTTACTAACAGAAGCTTTTTCGACTGGCTTTCTTCCAATAACAAACGAAAATTTCGAATCCGTAAATGTATCGAAATTCTCCTGTACACTTTCTATATTTCCAATAATGTATTCCTTTATCCTTTCCCATTTAGGCTTGGCATCTTTAAAAAATATACCATCAATCTTTTTTGGCTGAATAAACCACACTGCAAAGGTATGATCGTAAATAAGGTACTCAGCAGCTAGATGAGAATGTAATTTTTTAACAAATAATTCCTGTACTTCGTATAGCATTTGCATCTTATCTTTGGTGTTTGAGGAATCGATGACTCCTGCAACAATGTGCCATTCAGCATTCAAATCGATTTCAAGAGTTTGTTCCCAAGCTATCGGTTGCCTTGTTAATTCGCTGATAATTTCACCTTTTAGGAGTTCCTCTAATTTTTCTCTTTTTACAAATGGAATCATTTGTTCAAATCTGCGCCTGCCTAATTCAATTTCTTCTTGAAAAGATCTTTCCTCCTCCAATTTTTTTATAGAATTCCTTACCGCCTCAAGTAGCACCTCATCATCTTCCGTTTTTAAAATATAGCTGTCGATATTACGTTTTATCGCATTGTATACATAATCAAAGTCGTCATATCCTGTCAAAAAAATAATTCGACATTGCGGCCAAAGTGATTGTATTTCATCAATGAGCTGGAGGCCATTTTTATTAGGCATCCTCATATCCGCAATAACAATATCAATTTTTGTTTGAATGGCACGCTCCAACGCTTCTGACACTGAATATGCAGGATAAATATCAAATTCCATTTCCTGTTCTGAAAATAACTGAGTTAATCCATCTACAATAATTGGTTCATCGTCAACAATGAGAAGTCGATACAACTCTATCAACCTTCCTTAATTTTTATTTCCATCTTCATTCCACCCATCATGCTTCTGCTTGCAAACAAACCACTTTCCATGCCATATCGTATTTTCAAGCGAGACGATACATTAAATATGCCTGTTTTCTCTTTTTCCCTTTCAGGATTGGCTAGCCTATTTTGAATATCAGCCAATGCTTCATCCGTTAATTGGTCGCCGTTATCCTCTACCGTTATAGTTAATTCCTTATTTTCATATGCAACATGAACTTTTAATACTCCCCTCTCCATATTTTCAAAAGCATGTTCAAATGCATTTTCAATAACTGGTTGTAAGATTAATCGTGGAACCATTATTTGCTTAACTTCTTCATTTAACTCAGGTGCGCTATAATCAATCCGATTAAAAAATCTAATTTTTTGAATAGTGCAATAATCTAAAGCATGCTTGTACTCCTTTTCAAATTCAACCTCATCACTACCACTTTTCGTAATAAACTGGTAGTAACTGGCCAGTTTTTGAGAAAGCAGAGATACTTGATCAAGATCGTTCATTTTACTTAAACGATAGATATTATAAAAACTGTTATATAGGAAATGCGGGTTAATCTGTGATTGAAGTTGTTTCAATTCAGAGTTTTGAATCGCTAACTTTTGTTGATAATTTTCTTTAATAGATTGATCCAATCGATCAGCCATTTCATTAAAACTATGATACAAATAGGAAAATTCACCAGCACTGCTTCCTATCCCTTTCAGGTGCACGTGGCTGCCTTCACGATGATTTTGAAACAGTAGAACAAGCTTATTTAATGGTTTATGAATCATTTTATTAACAAGCCATGCAAATAAAATAAAAATAAGAAAGGAAATGATTGTCAATATTAAAAATCCATTACTTAAACTAGATAGTTTCTTCGTCATTTCTTTTTTATTTATATACGTATACAAGGTCATATCCAAAGAATCTAACGCATAAGAACCTATTTGATATTCATCATTTTCAGAATAAATCGTAAAAGATTGATAATGTCCCGCATCGCCATTTTCCTCTTTCTCAATGTGTAATTCGGTTCCTTTTTCAGATATATCTAGAATAAGTGATTCGTTCACAATATCTTTACTTATGATTTGGTGTGTTTTATTATCAACGAAAAAGACTGCTGAATCATTTGTACCTTTCACAATATTGGAAACGGTTTCTAATAATTGTTCTTTTGAAATTTCAATATAGGAAAAAATATTATTGCCTTCATTCGCTGTTAAAAGATAAAGACCATCATTTATTTGAAATAAAATATTATTTTCATTTTGATTTCTGAATTCTTTTATTTCATCCCATAATCCATCTTTTTTTGCGATCAATCCTTTCCTATTATCTATAACTCGATCATAGGACTCAATGATGATGCCATTATGTATAATAAAATTACTGGAGTCGTTGATCATGCCAACTTCCTGCCTAACTCCATTTACTAACTCTACTTCTTCATAGCCAGTCGCTAAATTTCCCAAGAAACTTAACTTTTCAACATTTGAATTAGAAAAGAGTTGTAATTGTCGGGTTCTAATAAAGAAAATATGATTATCTAGTATTTCCCCATAAAAACTGATATTTGACTTAAGCGAATCTTTATACTGTTCTTCGATAATGTTCTTTCCATTATTAGTAAGAGCCAGACTTATTAAATATAAGAATAAAAGCATGACTGTAAATATGATGATCATTTTTTGATAAACCAAAATTTATTAAAAGAGTGATAAAGTTTTTTTATAATAGCCACCTGCTTTCTGTTTAGCACATTTATGTTTTGAGTAGTGAAAAAACGCTAAGCGCAAGCCTCTCCTGCGACAAGCAAATGTTCTTAGCTAAAAAAACACTCATTGCCTTTCACAGGCGCGGGTTTATGACTTTGACCCGTTGGCACTTAAAGTTAGATAACGAAAGTCTCATTTCAAAAGTCTTAGTTTAATATTAAAAAAATTAAAATGCTTCCTTTGAACAAGAATAAACGGGAATCTCTATGTCCACGCTTCTTTTTTATCACCCCTATACTAGCTTGTCAACGATACTTTCTGCTAGTTTAAAGCTAGCAGTAACAATTTTATTCTTGGATTAGTGATGTTATTGCCAATCTATTATTAGTATCACCTAAAGCCATTCGAATTTAAAAAAGGGACTGCCCCCGGACTTTTTAATTGTCCGGGGGCAGTTTAAGTTCATATACATCTGCAATTTTTATAGAAAACAGACTATTTCTGTAATGTTCGTACGGGAATTGGTGAATTGAGTGACAACAAATTGTTCTGGCACTCAACCAAAGCAAACGATCCCAGAATTTATCCCTAGAATCATGCGCCGCCTATATCATTCTACGTTTCATACCATAAATCTTCATCATGCATTCACTTCAGAAACGTCTTCAAAAAGAATACTTTGGTATGGTTTTAATAGAAGGACGTTATTCCTTAGTTCAACTTTTTCCCGATTAGAGAGAATTGGATTAAGGTTACTTTCATTTAACTCGATTGTTACTTCTTTATTTTGGAAATTATTGAAAATCAAAATGGCTTTATTGTCTTTTTCTCTTTTATAGGCTACGACATTTTCTACCTGTTCATAAATAGGAGCAAAGGTTCCATAGACTAAGACGTCTTTATACTTATCAGATTTTCTAAATGCAATGAGCTTCTTATAATAATGGAGGATCGAATTTTCGTCTTTTTCCTCTGCTGCCACATTTATTTTTTTATAGTTATCATTCACTTTTAACCAAGGTGTATGCTTTGAAAATCCAGCGTTTTCAGTGTCATCCCAGCAAAATGGCGTTCTCGCGTTATCCCTACTTCTTTTACTAATTAGTTGGAAAGCTTCTTCAGGTTCATACCCTGCAGCCAACGCTCTTTTGTATTGATCCTTAGTTGACAGGTCATCAAAATCTTCAATATTCGTAATCGTACTGTTTGTCATCCCAAGTTCCTGGCCCTGAAAAATAAAAGGCGTTCCTCTTAGGAAAAAATACATAGTCGCCAGCATCTTCGAACTGTCTTGATTAATGTCATCTTCTGGTAAATATCGATTTACCGATCTTGCCGCATCATGATTTTCTAAATGGCTGGGTGTCCAAGCAGTTTTTTGAGCTTCTTCTTGCGCAGCAAATATTAATCTTTTTAGATCCTCGACATTCCATTCCTTAAACTCATACCAGTTCCCCTGTTCAGGCATACTCATTTCAGCATACGAAAATTCAAATATCATCGAAAAGAAACCATCATCGCCTGCGAACTGATTTAATTCCTCATGAGGAACACCAACGGCTTCTGCAACAGTCATGCAGTCATATTTTGAAAAAGTCTCTTTATTTAATTCAGATAGGAACTCCTGTATTCCCTTTTGATTCAAACTTCCTTTATCAACGTGGACAAGTCCGTCAATATCATCAGAAGGAAAACGACTAAATGTCGGATTTTTTTTGATATACGTGATCGCATCAACTCGAAAACCAGCGACACCTTTATCAAGCCAATAATTAACCATCTTATATAATTCTTGTCTTAACTTTGGATTTTCCCAATTTAAATCGGGTTGCTCTTTAGCAAAGACATGCATATAATATTCATCCGTATCTTTAATCTGGGTCCACACACTGCCGCCAAATATGGAACGCCAATTGTTTATCTCTTCTTTATTTTTAATAATAAAATAGTCTCTTTCCTCGCTTTGAGGATCGCTGATTGCTTTTTGAAACCACTCATGTTGATCAGAACAATGATTGATCACCAAATCCATAATGATTTTGATATTTTTATCCTTTGCTTTCTTTATCAGTTCGTCTAAATCTTCATCCGTTCCAAAAAGTGGGTCAACATGATAATAATTAGAAATATCATAGCCATTATCGACCATTGGAGATTCGTATACGGGGCAAATCCAAATGACATCGATCCCCAAATCCTCCAGATAGTCTAACTTTTCTATTATTCCGCGTATATCGCCTACACCATTTTGGTCACTATCGTAGAAACTCTTAGGATAAATTTGATAGACAACGGCCTCTTTCCACCATTTTCGTTCTGTCAAGGCTGTTCCTCCTTCTCAATTATTGATGTTTTTCTTAAAAACACCATCAGTAATCCCATTCGCCAATCGACTCAAAGTTTACATATCAACATAATCCTAAGCCACCTAAAATCCCCCTTTAGGCAGACAGTTAAAATCTAGCTACTTAAAGAGGGACCAATATCTTTATTCAAATAAAATCCTTTCATATGCATGCACACAAGAACCTTCACACATATCGCTAGAAAACCATCAACTCCACACCGACTTCAATTGAAAAAACTCAAAAGAACTCAATGTGACATCCGAACCGCTGGCAAAGAGCACAATTTCCTTGCCGTCCTCTTTAGGGAAAATTAAATCCGTGATCACTTTCTCTCCATCATTTACAAAGACTTCGATAGATGACCAGTCTACATAAATATGAAACTTAATTTTATTACCTTTCGGATGTAGGGTAACGCCATGTTTGCCAGCAAAATCTTGATGGAAGCTTGCATCACCCGAGTGAGTACGATCCACAAAGACTTCCTTCTTCTCAGCGTCATAGCCAATAATTGTTTCTTCCTCGGCAGAGTTACGTATTTTAAATCCTAATTCCTCCGCGTCATTCACTTCACACTCTGCTATTATTTCAAAGGCATTTCCATTAAGCTCGTGTAAAAGATGTTCTCCAGGCTCAAAGGTTTTACCCTGAATACGCATTGGATTTGAACGTATATTTTCCAACTCTTTAACAGGTGATTGGAAGAGTCGAATTCCATTTTCACACGTCTTTAACGAGAGCACTCTTGGAAGTGTCATAGCACTTCGCCATTCCTTCGTTGGTGTGAGGATGGCGTACTTCCAATTACTCATCCAGCCAATATATATTCTTCTTCCGTCTTCTTGTGGAACATCCGACCAACTTACACCTGCATAATTATCTCTTCCATTATCTAGCCATAAAATCGTTTCGGGTGAATGATCATTTTTAAACGTTTTACCATCAAAATCCCCTATGAAATATTGAGTTCGGGATCCTTCTTTTTCTTCCGGGTCGTCTCCAATGCTTACGAATAGCACCCATTTTTTTAGATTTTCAGATCCTTGAACAGGTAATTCAAATAAGTCTGGACACTCCCAAACTCCTTGGTGAGAACCTTGATTTTCTCCAAACTCACTTGCGAATTCCCAATCTTTTAGATTACGAGAGGTATATAGTCTTACTGTTTGTCCTGCAGCTAATACCATTACCCACCGACCTGTTTCATGATGCCAAAATACTTTTGGATCCCTAAAATCTGTAATATTGATATCTGACAGTACTGGATTCTCTTCATAGGTTGTCCACGTTCTTCCGCAATCAGTACTATATGCAATACTTTGGCGCTGTCTCGGTCTGTCAGAATTAGGATAAGTATCGGCAGATGTGTATATTGCGACTAATCCTGCTTCTCCGTTAAAAAATCCTGAGGTATCATTCCAATCTACTACGGCACTTCCGGAAAAAATCATTCCATTCTCATCGGGAGCTAAAGCAATGGGCAAATGCTCCCAGTGCACTAAATCTGTACTCACCGCATGTCCCCAATGCATCGGGCCCCATGTCGTTCCATCCGGATAGTATTGATAGAATAAGTGATATTCCCCTTCGAAATACACCATTCCATTCGGATCATTCATCCAATTTTCCTGTGGAGAAAAATGATACTGCGGTCGATATCTTTCCTTATAAATTTGTTTCAACTTTCCAGCACCTCTCTTTATATAATATATTGGGCCATGCTACCATCACGGTCTGTATACTCAATGACGGACTCATATGTTTGTAGATTAATAAACAAAGTGCATTGAAGATGATCCTTTTTCCAAGCTAGTCGAACTTCATCCTCTGGAGCATCCCATACAGTAAACTCTCCGTTAAAAGCATCATATTCATTCCTAAATCGAATAAGAGATAAGAGTCTCTGAACGACATTTTTTTCCAATGCTTTTTCTACTTCTTCTTCCGTAAAGTTATGTCGATTAATTTCGCGACCATCGCCCGTTTTCCGAATATTTTCTTCATCATTTTCCCCAGCCAATAATCCAACATAATAAACTTGTGGTACTCCCGGCGCAAAAAATTGAATCGCTCTAGCAGCCATATATGCATCATCATCACAATTAAGGACTGAGTAATAAGAGCACCTGATTTGGTGTACATCGAATCCATCTTCATCCTTATGTTCATCTGATAAAATGAGACTAAGATTAGATCCTCTCTCCAAACAAACATCCACAAGTTCCCTTGCTTTTTTCGAGTCGTACAAACCATCTAAATCAGGTTTTACAGGAATACCATCATGACAATCCAGCATCGTAAACTGTTTTTCCGGTCGATTTTTCAAATACTCGCAAAGCTCTACACTGTTTTTATTGACCATCGTATCAAGAACTCGATAAGGTAAAATAAAATCATATATCCAGCACCCATGTTCTGCTAATTTGTATTGAATGGAATAATGAGAGTGGACTTCTGGAAGGACTTCAATGTCTAAAGAACGAGCAAGATCCATCATCCAATCCAAGAACTCATATATATCCGGCTCCACGAAAAAGCAGCTAGTTCCGAGTTTTTTAATGACATACCCTACAGCATCCAGCCTTACCATCTTAACGTTATGTTTTTTGAAGTTTACAAAGATATCCGTCAACATTTGTTTAACCTGATCAGATTTTATATCTAAATCAATTTGTTCCGACGGATCAGTCTTTCCAAATGTAGTCCAGACTTTTTCTTCCTCACCCGTCTCTTTTATGGTAAATGTTGAATAGGGCAATGGTCTCCTCAAAAACATTTTATCTATGTCTTCTTGTACAGGTACTCCATCTTCCCAAATCTTATCTAAAGTGATAAACAAATCAGCGTATTTTGATTTTCTCCCTTTTTTAAGAAAATCTTGAAAGTACTCTGATTTCCTTGATATATGGTTCACCATAACGTCTAACATCACATCAAAGTGTTCAGCCATGTCGTTAATCTCTTTCCAAGTGCCAAACTTCTCTTCTATTTCAAAATATGTTAAAGGAGCAAATCCTCTATCACCTGATGAAGGATAAGGAGGCAAAATATGTACGCCCCCTTTAAATACATCCGAAAAAAATTTAAACAGTAGATGATTCAGGGTCCTTAAATCACCGCCCATTGAATCCGGATATGTGATTAGTTGTACTTGATTTTTTATAGACATCCAGCATTCCCCCTAAACACCATATAATTTTTTAATGGCTTCTAGCCTTGGTAAATCCACAACCGCCCCTACATATTTCAATTTATAGGCACTAACGGCGAAACCTAAATCCAATGACTCTCTAAGGGTATATCCTTTAATTAATCCAGCATAAAATCCCGACCAAAAAGCATCTCCTGCCCCTGTCGTATCGACTACTTCTGTTGCCAACGTATCAAATGTTATGGTTTCTGCCCCATTAGAAACAATGGCGCCATCTTTTCCCATCGTCAAAATGACAAGCTTAGCCCCTAGTAGCAAGAACTTATTTATTTGATTTTCATGGGTATCTTTTCCAAACAGTCTTTCTGCATCATCTTCAGATGGTTTTACAATATCTGCTTTAGAAATAATGTTTTTTATATATTCAATTCCCTCTTCTCCTTTTTGCCAAATCATCGGATGATAATTAGGGTCGAAACCTACAAGAATACCATTCTTCTTTGCCATCTCTATCACTTTTTCAATCGTATTTCTTACAGGAAATTGGGAAATGGGCCAACAAGAAAAATGTACGATTTTAGAATTTATCAATACTTCCTCAAGGTAAGGTGTATACGCTAAATGGTAATCCGCCCCTCGATAAAAAATGGGGATAGGCGTACTCTGACTTTTATTAACCAAGACCATGCTTGTTGGATAATCTACTTTTTGAACACCGCGGACGTCGATATCGGCAACCTGCAATTGTTCTATTAAAAACCTTCCTAATCGATCATCTCCAACTGCCGAAGCAACCTGAGAATGAATGCCTAATTTCTTTGCATTGATGGCAATATTGGATGGGGACCCACCGAAATACCTTTTATAAGTATCACAATCACTTTGATCACTATAATCCTTAGATATCATATCGATCAAAAGTTCACCGACCGTTAAAATATCATTATTTTTATCTTGAAACGTTATCTTTTCTTCAAAATTATACATCTATAAGCCTCCAGGTATGTTTCTTCACGATAAAAGAGTACCATAAGATACTCTTCTATCTCCGATGATTCTAAGCACTATGCTTATTTAATTGCCCCTTCTATAACACCCTTAATGATTTGCTTTTGTAAAAGAATAAAGAAAATAACCACTGGAATGATGGCGAGTGTTAACCCTGCCATTGCAGCTCCGTAATTAGATGTATATTGACCAAAGAAATAAAAGGTTGAGAGTGGTATGGTTCGTGAACCTTCATTGACTAATACAAGTGATGGCAATAGGAAATCATTCCAGATCCAAAGAACATCAAGAATGGCAATCGTGGACGTAATCGGTTTTAACATCGGAAGTACAACTTTTGTAAACACCTGGAATTTTGAAGCTCCATCGATAATGGCTGCTTCTTCCAATTCAACAGGAATTTGTTTAATAAAGCCATGATACATAAAGGTGGCTAAACTCAACCCAAAACCTAAATAACAAAATATCAACATCCACTTGCTATTCAAAATCCCGAGGCTTCCGTATATTGAAACAAAAGGAATCATTAACGCTTGGAACGGAACAATCATCGATGCAACCAGCACCATTAAAATAACCCCGTTCATCTTCCATTTCCAGCGAACGAGAAAGTATGCAAGTAATGAAGAAAAGACTAGAATGACAACGACGGACAATACGGTTACTAATAACGAATTCCAAAGTGCAGACATAAAGTTCATCGTCTCAAAAGCATCTATATAATTATGAAATGATAGTTTTGAAGGAAGAGCTAAAGGGTTGGCAACAATATCCATTCGTTCTTTAAAAGAGTTCATCAATACTAAAATAAATGGAAAAAAGTATAGGATGAATAAAACAACGGACAGAATAAATAGGACGATCGCTGCAATTCTTTTCTTTTTCCGCATTATGACTCCACCTCCAGCTTCTTCATGATGCTAACTTGCGTAATAGCAATAATTGCTACAATGATAAATAAAATAAATGCTTTTGCTTGGCCGGGACCGAAGTTTTGATATAAAAATGCTTCATTATATACATGCATGGCAATTAACTCCGTTGATCTGAACGGCCCACCCTTTGTTAAAGATAGGTTCACATCATAAACGAGGAAGCTGCGCTGCAATGTTAAAAATAAACTGATGGTAAAAGCAGGAACCATTAATGGCATTTTGATTTTGAGTAGTTTCACCCATCCATTAGCACCATCAATATCGGCTGCTTCTAGTAAAGAGCGATCAATTCCCATTAATCCAGCAATATAAATTAACATCATATAACCTGAACTTTGCCAAACACTCACAATGACTAACGTCCAAAATGCTTTATCCGTTTCCGCTAACCATGAAGCTTGGAAAATCGGTAAATCTAAACTATTTCCAAAATAGACAATCACTCGTGTAAAAATAAACTGCCAAATAAAACCGAGAATGATCCCACCAATTAAGTTAGGCGTAAAAAAGCCCATTCGGAAGAAGTTTTGACCTTTCAACCCGTTCGTCACAAGCATGGCTAATCCAAAGGCGATTACATTCGTAAGAACAATTGTGACAATGACATATTTAAATGTCATTCCCATCGATTCCCAAAATGCTTTATCTGTAAAAGCTGTTGCATAATTTTTAATACCAGTAAATTCAAATAGCGAACCCGAATAACCCGTCCACGTCGTAAATGTCATAATAACCCCTAAAACGAGAGGCAATAACATGACGACAGTAAAGGCAAAAAGAGGGATAAAAGCAAACATCCCAAACACTTTTAGCTTATCAATCAGTCTCTTCTCATTATACATTTGAGTACCTCCACCTGAAGTTTGTTTGATTGATTCAAATCTGACACCTTATTCGTAAAAAACGTTTTGTGATAAGACCTATCAAAAAAACAGGATAAGCGAAAACCGCTTATCCTTATTTCATTATTTCCCCGCATTTTTCCAATAATCTTCAAATTCTTTGGCTAATCCTTCACGATCGATCTCGTTTGATAGATATTTTTGCAAGGAAGCACCCATAGCTGGGAATCCATCAGCTGGGTAGTAAGAGTTCATCCACTCTAATGTGTTATTATCTTTCATATAATCCATGACGGATAAAGATAATGAATCTTCTGGGTTAACCTTAAAGTTGTCAAACACAGGAATAAAGTTGAAATTCTTCACATAATGTTCTTGACCCTTTTCCGTAGATACTAACCAGTCAAGGAATTTTTTCGCTACCTCTTGTTGTTCTTTACTCGATTGTGAAGCATCGATAACCCAGTACGATGGAACCCCTACAGAAATTTGGCTATTACCATAATCGGAAGCATCGTTACTGATTGGTACTGGTAAGAATCCATACTCACCATCTGGATCAATTTCCGCTAATTGTGGATAGGCCCAGTTACCCATAAACCATAATCCGACTTGGCCACCTGCTAATGCTAAAGGACCATCATCATATTGAGGGGCAAGTGGTGATTTCTTAGCCTGGTTATACTCTTTCATCAAATCGAATGTTTTTATCCAACCATCAAATACTTTATTCTCACTAAGAGAGACTTTACCATCCAGCATATCTTGCATAAATTGATGACGTTCATCACGATCACTAGATTGTGCAGCAAATAAAGGATTCGTTACATGAGCTCCTAATGACCAATCCATTGGTGAAACATGAATTGGTTCTACTCCATCTAAAGCATCTAACTTGTCTAATAGATTTTTCAAGTCATCTTGTGTTTTAACTGTTTTCGGATCGAAGTCTCCCCCAACCGCTTTATCTAATACAGCCTTGTTATAAATAAAACCAAACGCTTCAACTGTGGCAGGCTGACCATATACTTTTCCATCGACTGTAACAAAATCAGTCATACCTTCTTGTACATGATCTATCCACGGCTCATTTGACAAGTCTAATAAACGATCTTTAAATTCCGCGAATTCTTGTGCGACCAGCATGATTGTTGGAGCATTTCCGGATGAATAAAGAGAGGTCATTTTTTCGTATGCATTCGCACCTGCTAGCGGTATAATGTTTACCTTTACATTATTTTCGGCACCGAATTCTTTTGTTGCAGCCTCAAATTCTTTCATGACTTCTTTACCGAACAAAATAGAAATCTCAGTTTGTTTACCTTTTTTCCCACCATTATTAGACGATGAACCATCATTTGATCCGCCACATGCAGAAAGCGTTAGCAGTGCAACGATGGCCAAAAGTGAAAATAATCTCTTCACAGAAAATCCCCCCTGATGTTTTTGAGAATAGTTACATTCCTTATAACTATTTGTATTCTCATGTTACTATCGCACTAAATATATGTCAAACGTTTTCATATATTTTTCTTTGAAGTTTTTAGTAGTTTTTTGTCGAAGTATGGTGAAAAAGTCGTTAAAATAGCCGTGAATATACGATTTTTATAATAAAAAAATGGTATTTTAAGTTCAATTTCCTCAATAATTGTGGTAACGTTACCCTATGCTGTTAACATAAACTATAATAGATGAGCTATAATAACTTTATATCTAATTATTATTTACTTTGAAAATTAAAAACATGCATGTATTTAAAATAGATAGGGGGTATTGTAGTGGCAAATATCAAAGATGTAGCTACCCTTGCCGGGGTTTCCGTCACTACTGTTTCACGAGTATTAAATAACCGTGGTTATATAGGTGAAGAAACAAGAAAAAAAGTCGAAGATGCTATGGCTCAGATTAATTATACTCCAAATCAAATTGCTCGCTCATTACAGAAAAGTCAATCATATATTTTAGGTATGATTGTTCCTGATTCTCAACATCCATTTTTCTCAGAACTCATTAAGTATGTTGAAGTATATGCAAATGAAAGAAATTATAAAATTCTTATTTGCAATTCATTAGGACAGCCTGAAAAAGAAGCAAATTATATTAATATGCTTAAAGAAAATAGGGTTGACGGTATTATTATGTGTAGTCACACATTAGAGGTAGAAGAATATAAAAAGGTAAACTCACCAATCGTAACCTTTGACCGAATAATCTCAAACCAAATACCTTATGTTGCTTCCGACAATTTTCGTGGTGGAGAATTGGCAACAGAACATTTAATAGAATTAGGCTGTAAAAGTTTACTGCACATTTCCGGACCCTTAAAGCTAGATATGCTATCTAATAGACGTGCAGATGCCTTTAAACTCACTTGCATGAAGAAAAATATACGATATGAAATAATAGAAGGCTCTCAAGACTCGTTAACTTATGAATATTTTAGAGACTTCGTTAAAGAAGTTATTTCTGAAAAACTATCTGAATATGATGGCGTTTTTTGCAGTAACGATATATTGGCCTATGCTTTATATCTTTATGCAATCGAAAATGGCATTAAAGTACCGGAGCAGCTAAAAATAATTGGCTATGATTATCATAGTTTTACAAAGATGCTTCAAACTCCTAAAATCACCACCATTGCACAACCTATAAAAAGAATTGGAAAAGTTCTTAGCTCTACAATAATTAACATGATTGAAAATAATGATGAAGATACAATCAACAATACAGTTGTGGATGTAGAATTAATTGAAGGACAGACAACGTAGGGAATGGTTTGTAAAATGACATCGATCAGCCAGACCGTTGCAAAGTTATCCCATTCTTTAAAAACCCATGTATTAAGTTTTTTTCCTATGCTTGAAGTAACCTTTAATGGAAACACTTAAACCTAATCCAAGATATCTAGAGGTCCAATACTTTCAGTCATGTGTAAAAATAATTAAGAGCAGATGTTCAAATCTCATCTGCTCTCAATTAAATCAATTAACGTTAAAAATATCATCAATTCATGCTCGATTTTCATCAATTAACTTTAAGAGTTCACCAATTCTAACTTGTATTTATTTACCCAGCATTGGAATTAATATACTCCCTCCGAAACTAGTCCTAGCCTTTCGTACTGTTCTACAGGTGCATCATTTTCTTTCATTAATGTAATGAGGTGTTCAGTCATTTTCTGTTCTATTTCGTCGTTATCTAATAGTTCCTGCTGACTTGGATCATTTTCAAGATCAAATAATAGATGAGAGTATTTTCGTCCTCCAAAAAAGCGCAATCCTTTTATTTTTAATACTTTACATTCTTTAGTGAATGTAAAAGGTTCTACTAATTCAATCTTTAAATATCTGAATTGGTGTTGAATTAAAGCCAAATAACGGAACTAATGTATAGTTGTAAAGCGGGCCACCTGACTCATTTACAGGGGCTCTCATATATACATATCGGCCATCCGTGCAATTCACGTGTTCACCATGAATTCCAAATAATGCAGCTTCGCGGATGGGTTCATCCTTTGATATTACATCCCTTAAAGGACGCCCCTGCATATGCTCAGGGATGTCGACTTGAAAATAGTCTAATAGTGTCGGTGCAATATCGATTGTTTGCACTAAACATTCATTTTCCACATTCTTTTTCCCGCTTCTAGGGTCCCAAATAAACAGGGGAATATTTGCAATTTCGTTGTAGTGAGGCATAATATTTTTCCCCCACCATCCATGCTCGCCCAATAAAAACCCATGGTCTGTATTTACAATTAGCAATGTATCTTCCCATAAATTGAGCTCGTCCATTACGTCTAGAACTTTACCAAGATAGTTATCACACATACTTACGACGGCAGCATATTCCATACGGATATGTTCGTTTATTGCAGGATTTTCATCTGCTTTTTGATAATCAGGCCAATCAAAATGCGGGCCATCATATTCATGTGGATATAAATCCTTGTATTTTTGCGGGCTGAAAAACGGCTCATGTGGGCTAAAACATTCTAACTGCAGGAACCAATTCGTTTCATTTTTATTTGTTCGAATGAATTCAAGTCCTAAATCAACTGTACACTTAAGAGGGTGCTGGTCTTCTTCTTGCATATACTTGCGATTAATCCAATCTTGACGGCATCTTTCTGGATTTCTATTATTTAAGGTATCTATTGTTTCGGGATCACCAACCTCGCCTTTCCATGCATCACCTTCTTGACCACGAACACTTTCCCATGTATTAAATTTCGTATGGTAAGTGGATGCATTATCCTCCCAGTAGTGGTAATGATCGGTTACTAAATGCGTATAAACTCCATTTTCCTTCAAAATTTGCGGCATCGAATCATCAAAAGGTTCAAGAGGTCCCCAGCTTCTATGCAAAAAATTATATCTCCCCGTATGTAGTTCCCTTCTTGCCGGCATACATGGTAGACTCCCAGCATAACATTTAGCAAATTTCACGGTTTGTTCTGCTAAGCGTACAAAATTTGGGGCCTGAACCCAATCGCATCCATAAGGCGGGAGCATATGACGATTTAAAGAATCAAACATCAGCATGATCGCTTTCATCTATTAGCCACTCCAATCAGTTCCTTTTTCCATTTTTCAATGTTTTCCTTGAGTTCTTTAACAATTTCCGGATGCTTTTCCGAGAGGTTCTCCCTTTCACCAGGATCATGATCCAAATTAGATAAATGAACAGTATCTGCTTGTTTTCGACTAAAATCTAACTTCCCATCGAGAACCAATTTCCAATTACCTTTACGTATCGCTAACTGTCCGCTATATTCCCAAAAAAGATGATCATGCGGGCTCCCTGTATCGTTTTTTACCATGTCCACAATACTTTTTCCATCTATTAAGTGATTTTCCGGCAATGGAATATCCGTTAATTCGAGAATGGTGGGTAGTATATCCATCATAGCTCCTACTTCATTACAGACCCTACCCTTTGGTAGTATAGACGGATAGCTTATAATAGCTGGTTCCCGTACTCCCCCCTCAAAAAGACTAGCTTTATGCCCGCGGAATATTCCAGCAGATCCACCGTAATACAAATCTTCTGTCCCATCTAGATAATTTCTCGATTCCGTGGAAGGCCCGTTATCACTTGAAAAGAAAATAATCGTTTCTTCGTATTTATTCATTTCTTTTAAAGTATCTATAACCAATCCAATTCCATCATCCATCGCCGTAATCATCGCTGCCATGATTTGACGTTCAGGGGATAAATGGGAATACATGTCCAAGTATTTTTGTGGTGCATGCATTGGATAATGCGGGGCATTAAATGGTAAATAGAGAAAAAATGGCTGATCTTGATCTTTTTTTATAAAATCAACAGCTTTTTGCGCAATGACTTCCGTTAAATACTCCCCATTACGCCAGACCTCTTCGCTATTATTCCATAAATCGTGAACCGGGTTTACTCCATCACCTTGCCCCCAATAATAAATATGAGAATAATAGTCCACACACCCTCCATGAAATCCAAAAAACTCATCAAATCCATGTGCATTTGGGCTGTTTTCACTCGTCGTGCCCAAATGCCACTTGCCAAATATTCCTGTTCGATACCCATTTAACTTTAATATATTTGCAATCGTGATTTGACTTTCTGCTAATCCCGATGTTCCTCTTTTACTCCCAAGAATTTCACTAATTCCCGCATTTGCCGGATAACGCCCCGTCAAAAGCGATGCCCGCGATGGCGAGCAAACCGGAGAATTCGAATACCAATCCGTAAACCTAACTCCCTCTGCAGCCAATAGGTCCAGATTCGGCGTCTTAATCTCCTCTGACCCATAACAACTCAAATCCCCATATCCCAAGTCATCAGCATAAATTACAACAACATTCGGCTTTTTCATTTTTTATCACCAACCTTAGTTATAAAGATTACATCTTACTTGACGTTCATTTGATAATGAGTAAAAAGGTATTGAAGACTTTTTACACTCTTCTGTTGCGAATGGGCATCTATTTTGAAATTTACAACCCACTTTTGGCGGTGCTGTTTTTGAAGGTTCGATAGCCTCTATTAATTCGTTATTTTCTTTCCACGGATCTGGCGATGACTGAAGAAGCAGCTTTGTATAAGGATGTTTCGGATCATTTATGATTTCCTCTGAATCTCCTATTTCTACAATTTCTCCAGCATACATCACCATAATACGATCGGCCATATACCGTGCACTACCAAGATTATGGGTAATTAATATAAATGATAGGTTTCTATTGTCTCTTAAATCTAACAATAGGTTCATAATTTCTATTCCAATCGACACATCCAACATAGAAGTAGGTTCATCCGCCACAATAATTTCGGGCTCTAATCCTAGCACACGTGCGATAATCACACGTTGTTTCTGTCCCCCAGAGATTTGGTAAGGATACTTATCAATAAAATCTTCAGCAGGTGTTAAACCTACTTGCGTTAACAATTCCAACACTTTTTCCCGAACTGATCCTTCTGATTTACCTCTTAATTGCAATGGTCTTCCAATTGCATAACCAATGGAATGATGTGGATTTAAAGCGGCAAAAGGATCTTGAAAGATCATTTGAACCCTTTCCGGAAGAACCTTTTGAAACTTTTTATCTTTTATACTTATACCATCATAGTAAATTTCACCCGAGGTTGGTTTAATCAAATTTGTTAAAATTCTAGCAGTAGTGCTTTTACCACTCCCTGACTCACCGACAATAGCAAGGACCTCTTTATCTTTCAAATTAAAGCTAACGTCTTGAACCGCCTGGAAATGCGTTTTCTTGAAACTTTTACGGGAGGTAAAGATTTTATTAATATCCTCAACTCGTAACCGATACGTTGTCGTCAATCTTTTCCCCTCCCATACTATATAAATGACATGCAACTAATCCTTTTTTATCGCTAATCATTCTTGGTTCATTGATTTTACATTCAGGCATGGCATGTGGGCATCTAGGGTGAAAACTACACCCTTGAGGCGGAGTAACTAAATCGGGTGGAGTACCCGGGATACCCTTCAACCTTCTTTTTTCTCCTCTTAAAGGCGGAAATGAGTTTAATAACCCCTGCGTATAAGGATGTCGTGCACCTTTTAATAATTCTTCCCTTTCCATTACTTCCACAAGTTCACCCGCATACATCACACCAACACGATCACATATTTCCAACATTAGTGGCAAATCATGGGTAATAAAAAGAATGGAAAATCCAAATTCGTTTTGTAACTCAATTATTTTTTTTATAATACCGCTTTGAATGACTACATCTAATGCCGTTGTCGGCTCGTCCATAATGATTAGTTTCGGATTCAGAGCTAATGCCATCGCGATCACTACCCTTTGGCGCATGCCACCAGATAATTCATGTGGAAAACTTCTTAGTCTATCTTCTTGAATATCTACTAATGACAATAAGTATTTAGCATGATTTAGCGCATCTTTTATAGTCATTTTTTTATGTGCCAAAATAGCATCAATTAATTGATCTTGAATTTTAATTACCGGATTTAAGTTATTCATGGCACTTTGCAGAACAATCGACATTTCAGACCATCGTACTCTATCAAACTCCTGGTCAGAGAGGTTAGTAAGTTCAAGACCCTCTAATGCAATACTTCCACCTGTAATCATGGCAGGGGGGCGCAATAGACGGCTAATACCAAAAGCCGTTGTTGATTTTCCACATCCAGACTCGCCGACTAAGCCAAAAATCTCACCTTTTTTAATTGAAAAACTTACATTACGTACAGCTTTGACTCCGCCTCTTGGGGAGTCATATTCAATATTTAAATTCTTCACCTTAAGAAGGTCATTCATAGGTAGACTCTCCTTTTACTAGTATTTACAAAGCAGCATTTCCTCTAGTGGATTGATAACGGTCGAGTATGCCATTTCCTATTAAAATAAATCCAAAGCACAGACCAGCTATAGCTAAACCGGGCGGTAATAGCCACCACCAAGCATTGAACATGATAGCGTTATTCGCATGTGCCAGTGAGAGGATTGTCCCCCAACTTACTGCCGTAGGGTCCCCCAAGCCCAAAAAGCTCAAGCCTGCTTCCGCAAGCACGGCCTGCGTTGTAACTAATACTAAATTAGCTAAAATAACAGGAATAATGTTTGGCATTATTTCCCGAAACATGATTTCGAAATCACTCATTCCCGCCATCCGAGCGGCCTCGACGTATCCGCTTTCTCTTTCGGACATTGTTTGACTACGAATACTTCTTGCCATGTAAAGCCAGCTTAATAGTCCAATAATAAGAATCGTACTCATGACACCTATAGATGGAAGAAATGAGGCAAGGATGATCATTAAGGCAAGTGTTGGAATGATTAGAAATAAATCAACAACTCTCATCAATCCTCCACCGATCCATCCACCTTTATACCCTGCAACAAGCCCTACTAAAATACCAATTACTGTCGTTATAAAACCGGCTACTATTCCTACAAGCAGGGATGTCTGGGTACCATAAATCATTTGAGAAAGAACATCTTGACCATAACTATCAGTCCCTAACCAATGTTTTCCCGATGGTGCTAACCATGATTCAAATGCAATATAGTTTTTCTTATATGGTGCTATACTAGAACCAAAATTGGCAATCATAACAAAAACTAAAATGATTGAAAATCCTAACTTCCCTTTCACACCAGGAAATAGGTTCCAAAAAGCTTTTAGTAAAGAGAAAAATCTTTTCATTTATTTGCCTCCTATTCCAATGCTACACGTGGGTCAATAAACGGATACATGATATCCGCTATTAGATTTGCAATAATAACCGAGATGGCTATAAATAAAAATGATCCTTGTATTAATGGAAAATCGTGATTGAGGATTGCATTAAAAGTAAGTAATCCAACACCCGGATATGAAAAAACGATTTCCATCGTTAAAGCCCCACCAATAACATGACCAAGAGTAATCATTAAACCTGTGAAAGATGGTAATAGAGCATTTCTGGCACCATAAATATATTTACGTCTCCTTGTCGATAAACCTTTCGCTTTCGCAAGGAGCATGTAATCCTCAGATAATACACTCATTAGATTGTTCCTTAATACGAGAATATGTCCCGCCAATGAAGCAATAACCATCGTAACAACTGGTAAAATGGCATGTTTTATAATAGCAGCAACCTTTCCCATAAATGTTAACGTGTCATAATCAGACGGTATCGCTTTTCCCAATGGGAGCCAACCTAAATGAAATGAGAAAATCATAATCATAATAATACCTATCCAAAAGTAAGGTACCGAATTAAGAAAAAATGAAGTAAATAAGGAAGTATTATCAAACCATGATCCGGATTTCCATGCCCCTTTAATCCCAATCATCCAGCCAATCGCATAACTTAATATAGTAGCAATCAAAACTGTTCCTAACGTCCAAGGTAAAGCCTTCAATACAACTTCAATGACTGGTGCAGGGTAGTTCACATATGAGATCCCCATGTTTCCTTGAAAGAGCTGGATAAGATATTGCTTATATTGAAAAAATATATTCGAACTTTCCAAACCAAATTGTTTCTTTAATGCTTCCGCTACTTCAGGTGAACCGAGTGCCATTTCAGATGCTAATGTATCCGCTGGGTTCCCCCCCATTAAACGTGGCAGCAAGAAATTCACAGTGATTGCAACAAAAAGTGTTATTAACGCAAACCCGATTCTTTTCAAGACATAAACATAATTTAATCGCAAACCACTATTCCTCCATTCAGGGAGGTAGCCTTTACACTACCTCCATAAAATATATCTTTATTTTTTTTCAACTTTAGATAAAGACAGTGCAGAATATACCGGAACATCCTCATCAAAATTAGTAAATTCATCTGTTCGATATGGAATATGACCACCAACATTATACATAACCGCTATTGGGGCTAATTCTGCGATACGTTGTTGAATCTTTGCGTACAATTCCTTTCTGATCTCGGGTTCCGCTCCGAACGCCTCATCCAACCATTGATCTACTTCACTATCTTTAAAGCGCATATAATTTAAACCACTTGTGTTTTCTCCAATAGGTGCTGTCATTTTACTATGGAACACCTCTAAAGAAGCTTGTGGATCTGGTGGAAACGATAAACCATTTTGCAGTAAATCAAAGTCACCCGCCATTGCTAACTTAGTTAATTCCGGCCATGTCACCAATTTAACAGAAGTCTTAATACCAGCTTCCTCTAACCATTGGGTGATCATCGTTCCTTCCTTGTTTTGCGCGGGAGCATTTGCAGCCATATTATAGACAAAAGAAAGTTCTTTTCCGTCTTTTTCATAGATCCCTTTTGAATTTAATTTATAACCAGCACCTTCCAAGACATTCTTAGCCTCTTCGGTGTTATAGCTATAACTAGGATCGTCGAAGAGATCATCGACTGCCATATCCCCGAATACTTTAGGAAGAAAACCAGGATTTGCAGGAAACACTGCATTCATTTCGCCCTTCTCAATCAATGACTTCCTATCAATGGCTAATTGTATTGCCTTACGAACTGCCGGATCATTTAATCCTGGCTTCTCGTTATTCATAATTACACTAAATACAGTTAATCCTGGATATACTTGCATTTTATTGACAGGGTTCTCTAATAATTTCGGAACACTTGGCATGGCAACAGTACCCGTGGAAGCGTGTACTTCACCTTTTTCCAAAGCTAATGTAAGGGTGGAAGAATTATTATAACGATCAATGATTAACTGATCTATTTTCGGAGCATCATTAAAATAATCAGCATTCCGGTCTAATGTAATAGCGCTTTCATTCACACCCTTAAATATAAATGGGCCTGTACCGATTGGTTCTTTATTCAAGTAAGTCGATGGATCTTCATTACCGAATGCATGTTTTGCCACAATATAAACAGTAGATAGATAGTAAGGCAATGAAGGGAATTTATCATCTAACTTAAAATTAACCTTATTTCCATCCACGACCACATCTTGTAATCGCTTTTCGCCCCAAATTTGGTAACGATCTAAAGCTTTATTTTCTTTTAACGCATTAAATGTAAAAAGGACATCTTCAGCAGTGAATTCCTCTCCATCATGCCATTTAACCCCATTTTGCAGTTCAATCGTATAGGTTTTTTGATCCTCAGACCACGTTCCCAGATCAGCCGCAAGGATAGGCATTAATTCTCCCTTAACCGGGTTAAAATAAAATAAAGAGTCATAAATATAATCGAATAAGTTGGACCAATTTCCTGTAGCAAGCAAAGGATTAAAATTTGATACTTGCTCAGGATTAATAGTCTCTCCTAAATGAAATTGCACTTTTCCATTTGAACTCTTTTTCTCTTTGTTATTACCTGTTGCACTTTGATCATTATTACATCCAACGATTAGAGCAAGCATCAAGATTGAAACAAGCAATAAAAGAACCTTTTTTCCTTTCATTCTCAAAAATTCCTCCTACTAATTTATATTTTTTGATACCCCTTACATTTCCCCGTTTTTTTATTCCCCCTTTTTTGGAGTCTATTAAAACCCTAGAATAAATTGAATATTTAATCAATGGATTATTTTTGATGTCATGTAACATGTTATTTTTTAGTCAATCTATAACTCTCCATAGCATCTGCATGGCGGATAATCCTTTTTTGATATGTTATACCTATTTTGCCAATCTTGTTAAATAAAGTTCGATTTCATTATTTCTGTACATTTATCTTTATTCTGTAAACACAAAAACCCCTAAAAAGGGGTTTTTGATGTCGGCATATGTCATTCATTTTAGGACTTGCATTTTAATACGAAATTTTCATATTAATAAACTTTATTAATATCTAGTTGTTTCCGATTATGATGATCCCGATATTTCCCGGGTGTTGTTCCTTCGTATTTTTTAAAGATGCGAATAAAACTGTGAATATTTGTATATCCAACCAATTGACCTATTTCTCCCACCGTAACATCGGAAGTCGTTAACAATTCCTTCGCCTTGTTTAATCGCAATGAAATAATATACTCCATAAAATTAGTACCAAACTTTTGTTTAAATATTCGACTAATATGGGATGGATCCAAAGCAAGTTTATCCGCAATCCCATTTAGTGAAATTTCCTTGTCAAAATTTGCTTGGATATAACCTAATATATGTTCGATTACATCATACTCATCTTGGGCGAATTCTTTTTCTATTAGACTATTCAGCTCTATTAAATATTTGGATACCCAACTTTCCAATGGGTCGATTGAATCAAAATGGGTCACCTTGATATAGACTGCTGAAATCTCCTTCTCTGCATTTATTGGTAATCCCAGCTTGGATATCTTTTCAATTAGTGAATTGACTAAAGATAGAACTATATGGTGTATAAGAGTAAAAGGATAATCATTAGAGCTTTTGAATAATGAAAAAAAATCAAATACACTTTGTTCAATTTTATTTGTATCTTTACTTTTAATAGCGGAAATTATTGCCTCTTCCGCTTTTTTAGCTTTAACAAAAATATTATTATAAATATTTTTGTTGGACTCTATTTGCCAATAAGCCAGGATTGAACCATTGCCTTTATAGGTTGTTAACTTAAGAGATTGCATCGCCTTTTCATAAGAACCGGACAACAATCCAATAGCGGAAACAATTTCTCCGATACCAATCGAGATCGTTATATCTAAATAATGTGTAATTTGATGTCCGATTGTTTTAAAAGTGTTCATAGCATCTTCATATATTTTATCTATGGCTGTAGTATTCTTTAGATTACAGATCAAAATGACATCACTGCCGTCCATACTGATTGTTATTGTATTAAATACATCTTCGGCAACCTCTTCACTGACCTTTTCAATAAATTTTTTATATAACTCCATGTCTAAATCAGTATTTCTTTTTTCGAAGTCATCATAATCATCTATTCTTAAAATCCCTACAAAATAACCATTAGCGGTGAAATGGATTCCATAGTCTTCTAATTTTAATAACCTCTCATTATCATGGGACGATTTTTCATAAAGCAATGTTTTTAAATAACTTTCGCGGATGACGCTTAAGTTATTTTTTAATTCGCTCTTTAATATTTGCTGATCAAAAGAAAGTTGTTCAAATGAAGATAAAATGTATGGAACTTCGCCTGTTGGTTGTATACTTTTTTCTTTTTTATTTTTGTGAGAGTTAATAATATTTATTAAAGCCTGAATTGGGTTGTACATTTTTTTTGCAATAATTACAGCCATGATAATAGAGAACATAATAGATATGGCCGATAATAAAAACATAAAAACTTTAATAACGTAACTCCCCGAATAAAGAGTTTTTATAGGAACTAAATAAATATATTTCCAACCTGTAAGCGGTGAGGTTACAGATGTAAAACTATATTTTTCACCACGGAATTTTTTAATAAAGGTGTTCATATCACTGCTTATTTCCCCTTTTACATTTCGCAGCTCGCCAAGCGCTAGTGGTTTTCCTTCCCTTGTATCAAATCCAAAATTATCACTAGGATGAAGCATCCATATTTGTTCACCATCTCTCATTAGTCTTGCGGAGTGATTTTGGAATAATACTTCCTTATTCAAATTCACAATGATGGCTCCACCATTTTCTTCACCAATGAGAGGGATTGGTCTGATCAACGTGACAGTTGAATTTTCCTGCGGCAATCCATCAATTGTATTCGGAAGCACCCACTTTCTTTTTTTATCCATCTCATTAAAAATTTTGATTATATCTTTTTGTTCAAATTCCAATTCAGGATTAAGTCCAGTAATGGCGGATTGTACCATATGGATATTTTGGTAGTATATAAAAATGGAATCGATGTACGGGGATGAAGTATAAAAATCACGCAGATAATATTGAATATTTTTCAGCAGTGGTTCCATATCTTCTATATTTTTCATTTTGAGTGCATCTATTAGTGAATCATTATTAGCAAGTTGAACGGTTAAGGAATCAATATTATTTAATTGATAATCCATCAACCTTCTAGTCTGATCCAACATTTGCAAACTAGACTGATCGACCTCTTTTTGAATTATTTTTTGACTATACCAATTCCCAAACCAACCAACAATTAATATTGGGATTATAACCAATGCACATAAACTAAGGGATATTTTAATGAATACACTTCTAAAACGAAAACTTGAGAGTGCTTCCCTAATCATAGCTTCTCCCCCCTTAATTTATTTGAAATATAAAACTACCACATGCTTTCCAAATTATTCAAATATCATATTAAGTCTATCTAGTATCCAACAAATATTGTACTTAGTGTAACACACAACGCACATAAAACCGCTCGATTATTCAATATATAAACCATATTCAGACTCCTATGAATATAATATATTGATTATTTATTCAAATCTATAGAAAGTTTCACCCAAATAGCGATAATTAATTTTATGAAATTTCTAAGCAAAAATCCTACCCCAAATAAAAAAGTCACTCCCTTCATAAAACGGGGAATGACTTAACCAAAGAGAAGCTTTAGAACCGCCCCTCTACTTATCAAATAGCTGTATTTGCATTTCGTTCGTTCAATTCTTTAACAATTTGTGCGTGGTTATGATCTAATTTATAGAATACTAACACAATCACTTGGAGTAACGTAAATAGAATTGGACCTGCATACATTAGAAAGCGAATCATACTTACTGCTTCGCCCGTTATCGCATTCGGATTATATCCCGCCCAACCTAATGCGTAAGCGATGAATGCTGAACCAATCGCTATTCCAAACTTCGTCGCAAAGCTATATGCTGAATAAAGTAATCCTTCCGTTCTTTTCCCAAATTTCCATTCTTGGTAATCGACTGTATCCGCCAATAGTGCGAAGTTGGCTGAACCAGACACTCCAATTAACGTATTAGCTATAAAGAATACGCTAGCAAAAAGGTATACCGAGCTATTTTCCAAGAAAATAAGTAGAATAAATAATGCCAATGCAATTGCTAAAACAACAAGACTTCCATTTCGGTTTTTTAAACGCTTTAAAATAGGGGGAGCTATTGCACCACCTGCGAAATTCGCTACATTCGCTAATGTTAAATAAAGAGGAACTAAGGCTGGTTGATCCAGTACATATGTTACAAAGTAAATAAGAACACCGAACATTGCTCCAATTCTCAGGAATTGAATGACAGAGCTTGTAGCAATTACCGTCCATGGTTTATTTTTAAAGAGGTTGCCAATTGATTCTGTCACTTTTATTTTATTATTCGGATCCTCTTGTTCAGAATAACGCTCTTTACAGTACTTAAATGTGATATAAAACAGGACAACACCAATAGCAGAAAACACGGCCATTGTAATTGGAAATCCTATTTGCTGATTCCCGCCACCGAATAATTTGACTAAAGGGAGCGTAAGGGCGGAAACAAGAATCGACCCTGCTGCAAGACCCATCATCCGGAAACTACCTAATTGCGATTTTTCATTTGAATCCCTTGTCATCATAGACATTAATGCACCGTAAGGGATATTAATCGCTGTGTAAATCATCCCTAGCAAAAGGTAAGTGACGTAAGCGTAAACAAGTTTTCCCGAATCGGAAAAGCCTGGAGTTATAAAGGTTAATACACTTAAAATCGCAAAAGGTATGGGTAGGTAAAGTAAATAAGGTCTTGCTTTCCCATGCTTGCTCTTTGTTTTATCAATGATAATTCCCATGACTGGGTCGTTCAATGCATCAAAAATTCGAGTAATGAGAAAGAGTGTTCCCACAGCAGCAGCAGTAATTCCAAAAATATCTGTATAGAAGAAAAGCAAATAACTCGTTGTCATTCCCCAAACAAAGTTGGACGCTAAATCTCCAAAACTGTAGCTAATTTTTTCTTTTAGGCTAATTTTTTCAACTTTCGTTGACATCTCCTCTACCCCACTTCCCCTATTTTTATTTGGAGTACCCCCACCACTAGCTGCGGGAGTACTCATGTTTTATAGCGCCCATCAGTTATTCTTTAAACATAATCAAGCTTTTCGTGTTTATAGTTCGATTGCTTTTCCTGTTTCCGCGGATTTATATATAGCTTCAAGAATTTGAGTCACCACATACGCTTCTTCAGGTTTTACAACAAGCTCTTTATCCTCGAGAATGGCATCAATCCATTGCCTTGCTTCCAGATCTCCCGCGCCAATCTCTTCTCCATCAAAATAGGCAACCCCGCCACCTGCGGATGTTTCCGTTTCTACCATTTGACCATATTTTGTTGAGTTAAAGGTCACATAGCCCTTTCCTTCCCAAGCTTCACCGAACATTTCAGCTCCTGCTTCCGTTCCAGCCAATGTGACTTGAGCTTCTTTTCCATTGATCATATTTAAAGCCCATGATGATTCAAGCATAATGGTCGCACCATTTTCCATTTTGATATAACCAAATGCAGAATCTTCAACATTATACTCTTCCGGATTCCAAGGCCCGAAAATATTTCCTTCAGATTTATCTTTTAGCTTTTGGAAAGTAGAGCCTACCACCAATTTCGGCTTGTAATTATCCATCAGCCATAATGCAAGGTCTAATGCATGTGTTCCGATATCAATAAGTGGGCCGCCACCTTGTTTTTCTATATCCATAAAAACTCCCCAAGTTGGTACACCACGACGACGGATTGCATGAGCCTTGGCAAAATATACTTCACCTAAATCTCCATTTTTACAAGCTTCCTTTAATACTAATGAATCTCCTCGAAAACGATTTTGGTAACCAATTGTAAGTTTTTTACCTGTGCGTTTTGCTGTTTCGATCATCCATTTTGCTTCTTCTGAGTTAATTGCCATCGGTTTTTCACACATGACATGCTTGCCTGCCTCAAGCGCATCGACTGTAATGACCGCATGAGAAACATTTGGTGTACAGACATGAACTACATCAATTTCAGAGTCCTTTAATACTTCTTTATAATCCTGATAAACTTTTGCACCCTCTGCACCATATTGTTCGGCCGCTTGAACCGCTCTTTCCTCTTCGACATCACAAAAAGCAACCATTTCAGCCTTATCTTTTAATTTAGAAAGAGCCGGCATATGTTTTTGATTGGCAATTCCACCGCAACCAATGATCGCAATTTTTAATTTCTTATTCGTCATGAATGTTCCTCCCCACTCTATATTTCTTTATAAGTAGATATTTACGCATTTGTTTTTAATAATTCAGTCATATTTTTATAACTAATTTCAACGCTCTCTAGCTGATTACTCGTTGTGAGATCTTGCTCAACGAAAATATACTCAGCTGCACCGATTTTCTTAGCTTCCGTAATAATACTTGCAATATCCAAGACCCCTTCACCAATTTCAGTAAACTCTTCTGGTTTAGGCATTTTAACAAAACGTTCAAAGGTGATTTCAGCATCCTCACCGATTACATCAAACAAGTTCCGTTTTTCTACAGTAGCTGGCAAATCTTTTTGATGGATCAACCCACAGCGATCACCTAATTGTTTGAGGTATTCAACAGGGTCCACTCCACCTCGAACAGCCCAGTACGTATCAAATTCCATTTTCACTAAATCCTTATCGGTATTTTCTAGTACAATATCCATCGCATATTTCCCATTAAACTTTTGGAATTCTTGGAAATGGTTGTGGAAATAGAATTGGAGATCACGTTTACGACATTCTTCCCCATATTTATTTAATTCCGCGCTAAAATCGAGAATTTCTTGATAGTTTGTAAAAAAGGCAATCGAACAACCAACGGACTTACTTCCAAGTGTATGACTAAAATCTGCTACTTCGTCCCAATCCACTTTATCAAGAGGCCCAATATGGCTTGAAACGACCTGCATCCCAAGTCGGTCTAATTGCTTTTTAATTTCAGCCGCATTCATACCGCCTACTTTTAAACCTTCGTCAGCATTGTGAATCGCGACTTCAAGATTCTTGTAACCAATTTCCGCTAACCTTTCTAAAGTTCCTAAGTAGTCTTTTTCTAATTCATCCCTTACAGAATATAACTGTAACCCTAAAGATAAACTCATGAAAAATTCCTCCTTTTGAAAATGTTTACAGGAAATGTAATGGATTACATTTAGATTTATAAAATAAATGTAATAGATTACACTTTTCTGA
>NZ_JAIAZY010000041.1 GCF_019459225.1 Bacillus sp. IITD106 | reverse complement strand
ATATTTAAAATCAATTAATGGTGGCCCAGTCATAACGGCAACTGCGAAAATACAAAATGTTGACCAAAAATTGATTGAAAGATATATGGAGTCTTATCCTGATAGGTCAAAATGGTGGTCTTCTCTTGATGAAGGTATGACTCCAGTAGGGTTTCAAAGGGTCATTACGCTTTCGAGGCCAGTCCGTACACTCCATAAATTTGAAAATGTCGGCTATATTTCTATTAGTCTTGATATGGATTATATTTCAAAACTTTTGCAGAAAACGGATCTTGCTGAAAATGGAACCGTTTTACTATTAAACGAAAATAATCAAATCATTGCGGGGACACCAAAAAAATGGCTAAATCGTAATATTAATGAATTGTATCCGAGTATAGGAAATATGGACTCTGAATCTGGAGTTATAAAAGTAGATGAAGGTGAAGACCTAAAGACGATATTATATTCGAAAATTTCTGATGTAAATTGGAGTATCGTTGGTGTGATTCCAGCAAAGGGATATTTAGACCAAAATCGTTACTTCTTAGTTTTATCATCCATTGCAGTTGTTTTTGCACTTTTATTGGCGGCAGGGCTAGTGCTATTTCTTTCTCAGAAAATTATTGGACCTTTGATAGCGTTGACAAGGGCACTTAGCAATCCTGATCCGGAATTACAAGTTTCAAAACTTCAAGTTACTTCAGAAGATGAGGTAGGGCAGTTGATTAAAAGTTATAACAAGCTTCATAATCGGATCAAAAAATTAATGAATCGTGTAAAACAGAATGAGGCATTAAAAAAAGAAATGGATATGCTTGCTTTACAGGCACAAATAAACCCGCACTTTTTATACAATACGTTGTCCTCCATTCAATGGATGGCCCTGATGAACAAAGACCAAAAAACAGCAAAAATGGTGAGTTCATTAAGTGAGTTTCTAAGATTTAGTTTAAATAAAGGGGAAGAATTCTGTACGGTCTCCAATGAAATCGCTCATGTTAGAAACTATGTGAATATCCAGTCAATGAGATACCCAGATAAATTTGAATTTGAAATCTCTATTGATTCTTACCTGGAAGATAAAATAATGTTAAAACTTCTTTTGCAACCGCTTATTGAAAACGCTATTATTCATGGGATTCTTAAAATGAATGAAAAAGGAAAAATATCAGTTAGTGTTAAATTAAGAGAATCCAATATGCAGTTTTCAGTGACAGATAATGGGATTGGCATGGATGAAGATTCAGTAAAAAAGCTAAATAAACAATTATATGAGGAATCATTGAAACAGATTGCCATCCAAAAGGAGAGCTATGGATTAAAAAATGTTCATAAAAGACTTCTTCTTCATTATGGTCAATCAGCAGGATTGAGAATAAGTAGTAAAAAAGGTGAAGGAACAAACATAACATTCTCAATACCATTTCTGGAGGAATGAAAAGCATGAAAGTGTTAATCATCGATGATGAAGTAATTATTCGAGACGGGATAAGTACAGTTATTGAGTGGGATGTGTACGGATTTCAATTGTTAAAGCCGGCTGCGTCTGCAGAAGAAGGTTTGGAAATAATTAGACGGGATAAACCGGATATCATCTTCACGGATATTAAAATGAATGGAATGAGCGGCTTAGAAATGGCTGGCATCGTAAAGAAGGAATTTCCTGAAATTGAAATCATCATTCTTTCAGGATACGATGATTTCACTTATGCACAAACAGCCATCCGTGAGGGAGTAAACGAATATTTGCTAAAAACAAGTGGCCCGGAAGAAATTATGCAATCAGCCCTTCAGGCAAAAGAAAGAATTTTAAAAAAAAGGGAAAAAACTAAGCAAAATTTAAAAGGGGAGGAAGTGATAAAAAAAAATCTACTAGAAAGATTGATTTTAAACACCTTGGAAATCCCTACAAATATAAACGAATTATTTCCAAGTTTAAGGATAGAAAATAGTGAAGAAAGAATTGAGGTATCTTTGATATTTACTATAGAAAATGATAGTAGATTAGATTATCAATTATTGCATTCCATCTTGGAAAAGGAACTTAAAGATATTCATACATTTGAATCAATGGAATGGAACGACAGTGTTTTGCTTATAAGGAAACACAAACAAATACATAGTGAAGAAGTATGGTTGAAAAATAAGTTAAACATTTTAGAACGTGAATTAGGCAGCAATGTATTTATTGCTGCAGGCTCCAGTGTAGAAAAATTTGAACAGATTCATCAATCATATAAGGAGGCTATGCAGGCTGCAAAATTCAAATGGATTATGGATTTTAAAGGATATGTTTCATACAACGAAATCAAGAATCGAAAAGGGATTAGAAGGGCATGTACGCTTGAAGAAGAGGCAGAATTTATAACGATATTAAAATCTGGTGATAGAGAAAAGGCAAAAGAGTGGATAACCCAACTTTTTGTACGAATAAAAAAAGATAAGGAACTTACCCCAGAGTCATTAGAATTATATTTAAAGTCGCTAATAATTGCTGGATACAGGTGGCTAAACAGGGTAGAAACATCTTTAGGTAATGTACAGCAAAATCAAGGATGGAAGTCAATTGATACTGAAGCATGGCTAAACGCTCCTAAAGAAGTGATGAGTATATATGTTGAAAAAATAATGGACAGCTTCCAGCAATTAACTATGGGAAATAAACATTATTCGAAAAGAGCGATTATGTACATTCACGAACATATAGACAAAAATATAACATTACAAGAAGTGGCTAATTACGTTCATGTAAATCCCAATTATTTGAGCGAAGTGTTCAAGCGTGAAGTAGGTAAAAGTTATATTGAATATGTTAAGGATGCAAGAATGGAAAAAGCCTTATCCATTTTAATAGAAACACCAGCAAAAGTTAGTGAGGTTGCTAGGCAAGTAGGGTATGAGGATATCAAATATTTTAGTAAGCAGTTTAGGAAATACACTGGGTATACACCATCAGACTATCGAAAGAAAAAGAACCTTTCATGATAAAATGTTAATTATTTTAACACGCTAAGTTCATAAATCTGAAATCTGTCCCCCCATGAACTGATTATTGTCCCCTTAGCTATACAACATGTATTTAATATAATTACTAGCAAGAATAACAAAAAGGGGGATTAATTTTGAGAAAAAATCTGATTTTTGGTTTAGTATTTATGCTTGTTTTATCAATTCTAGCTGCTTGTGGTGGGGATAAGAAAGCTGGAAATAGCAAAGATAAGGGCAATGAAAAGATAAAACTTTCAATATGGCATAACTTTGCCGGTGATGATCTACGAGCAAAAGCAGTACGTGCTCAAATTGATAAGTTCGAGAAGAATCATCCAGAAGTGGAATTAGATAAACAAGCAATTCCGGTGGATGGATTTAGGCAAAGATTGAAAACGGTTGCTGCAGCTAACGAAATGCCAGATGTATTTTTCTCCTATTCTGGAAGTTTTACTGAGGAGTTTTATGACGGCGATTTAATTCAACCGATTACTGATCTGTGGGAAGAAAAGAAAGAATGGGCAGAGAAGTTTTTACCGGGATCAAAAGAAATATTTACTTATGATGGTGAAATCTACTCCGCTCCGGTAGCAATGTCAGCTACATCTTTCCTCTATTATAACCGTGAACTGTTTGAAAAGTATGACGTAAAAGTTCCTACGACTTGGGATGAACTTATGACTGCAGTAAAAGTATTTAATGAAAATGGAATTACTCCTATTTCGTTAGGTAATAAAGCAGCTTGGCCAGCCCAGTCATCTGTTTTTGGTGTAATCGCTGATCACGTAACAGGAACAGATTGGTTTTTAAAAGCGGTTAACAACGATGGAGCCAGTTTCACAGATCCTGAATTCGTTGAAGCTTTAGGTTATTTTAAACAACTAGTTGATGAAAAAGCGTTTCAAGATGGTGCAAATAGTATAGACAATACGCAAGCTGAGCAATATTTCGTACAAGGAAATGCTGCTATGATGATCAACGGCTCTTGGGCAATAACGAATTTAGCATCTTCTGTTTCAAAAGAAGAACTGGAAAAAATTGAAGTGACTGTTGTTCCTTTTATTGAAGGAGGTAAAGGGAAGCCAAATACGATGACTGGCGGACCAGGCGCTGGATTTGCGATGAGCAGTAAAGTAGAAGGAAAACAACGTGATTTAGCTAAAGAATTAATTTATGAAATTGCTGGTCCGGAGGGGCAAAAGGCAATCGCTGAAAGTGAATCATTAGTTATGTATGATGTTGATATTGATAAATCAAAAGTATCAGATTTGTATTATAAAGCATTTGAATTAGTTAAAAATGTTAATTTCGCGCCTGTTTACGATCTTTATTTATCCTCCGCTGGTGGAGATGCTATTAATCAAGGATTACAGGAATTGATGTTGGGTGGAAAGCCTGAGGATATTGCTAAAAAACTTCAAGATGCCCAATCTAAAGCTGTTGCTGAATAGGATACTTGATTATTAGTTCTCTTCATAAATGCAGAGAGGAGGAATTGACCATAGCTACAACAAAACGTTTAAAAGGATTTATGTTAATAGCATTGATACCATCTCTGCTAATTTATACGACTTTTGTAATACTTCCTATCTTTTGGTCAGCTTACTATGGTTTTTTTGAATGGAGAGGTATGGGAAGTGCGAAGTATCTTGGTCTAGCTAATTATATCGAGGTTGTTCAAGATCCTATCTTTTGGAAAGCATTAAAAAATAATTTTATTATTATTGCTGCATCAGTTTTTGGACAAGTACCGATTGCATTAGTTCTAGCCTTAATACTTTATAAAAATTCTTTTGTTCACCGCTTTGTCCGATCTGCTGTTTTTATGCCTATGGTGCTATCGACAGTAGTAGTAGGTTTAATTTGGGGCTATATGTATCACCCACAATTCGGTGTAGTTAATTTTGTATTGGAGAAAATTGGGCTCGAGTCTTGGACAAGAGCCTGGCTCTCTGATCCAAAAGTAAATATGTATGCAGTTTCAGTTCCAATTATTTGGAACTTTATTGGGCCCTACCTTATCATCTTTATTGCTTCATTACAGAATATTCCATCCGAAATCAACGATGCAGCTAAACTGGATGGAGCTGTTGCTCATAAAAAATTATTTTACGTTACACTACCTATGATATGGAACACAATTAAAGTAGTCATTGTCTTATGTATATCCGGAAGTTTGAAAGCTTTCGATCAAGTATTCGTCATGACCGGAGGGGGACCAGCTCAAACTACAGAACTCCTTGCCACGTATATGTACAATAATACTTTCAATGTGTATCGATATGGGTATGGATCCGCTATTTCTACCATGATTATCATCATTAGTTTGCTGTTAATTTTGGCAAGCCAGGCTGCTATGAAACGAAAGGAATAGATTGAAGCAAGGAGGTGCCAAATGAACACAAATATACAATCTACTGCCCACTCGGATTTATCCACTGATAAAAAGAGTGTTATGAATCTAGTTAAAATAGGAATTGCAAATATAATACTGCTCGTATTCGCCTTTGCGATGCTGTATCCCTTGTACTGGTTATTTATAAGTGCATTCAAAACAAACCAAGATTTCTTTTCTAATCCATATTCATTTCCTACTTACTGGGTGTTAGAAAATATAACAAGAGCCTGGGAGTTGGCTGGACTAGGAAAGGCTATGATTAATTCAGCGATTGTAACATTTACGGCTTTAATCCTAACAATATTTTTAGGCGCACTAACCGCATTTGTACTTTCTAGATTTAATTTTCGCCTTAAGGGTCCATTAATGGCATTCTTTGTTCTTGGTATGCTAATTCCGATTCATAGTACATTAGTTCCACTTTTTATTATGATGAATAAAATTGGAATTCTGGATACTTATTGGGCATTAATTCTACCGTATACCGCTTTTGAATTGCCCCTAGCAATATTTATTATTGCAGCTTATATGACTTCACTTCCAAAGGAGATTGAAGAAGCAGCCTTAATTGATGGCACTGGATATTGGGGGACGTTTTTCAGAATAATATTACCATTATCAGTTCCAGCTATGGCTACCGTTGCAATATTGGCTTTCCTGCGTTATTGGAATGAATTTGCATTTGCATTAGTCTTTATTAACGATCAGGCTCTAAAAACATTACCATTGGCTCTTACAATATTTTCTGATGGTTTTGGAACCGACTATAGCTTAACAATGGCAGCAATGGCGGTTGCAGTTGTACCAACAATTATTATATATCTTATCTTTCAAGAGCAAATCATGAAAGGTATGGTTGCAGGATCTGTTAAAGGATAAATGCAAGTATAGTTTTATTACAAGATGCTGTCATTTTTTGATAGCATTCTTTTTTGATTTTTTTAATTATTACTCGAAAATTTTTCAATTATTATGCTAAAATAAATATGTTATAACAAATTTAAGCGATTTCAAATTAATATGATAGGAGAATCCATATGCTCGATACTCCAAGTTTAATGATTGATGAAGCAAAGATGAAACGTAATATTGAGAAGTTGGCCGAAATTGCAAAGAAACATGGTGTTACGCTTCGGCCGCATACAAAGACGCACAAAATTCCTGACATTGCTAAAAGGCAAATAGCTGCCGGTGCAAAAGGGATTACAGTGGCGAAGGTCGGAGAAGCGGAAGTTATGGCCGAGCATGGCATAAATGATATTTTTATTGCGTATCCGATTGTCACTGAGGCAAAAATTGAAAGAGTTGCTGAATTGAGCAAGTCTATTAATCTCATTATTGGTGTTGATAGTCTTGAAGGGGCTGTCAACATATCTAAAGTAGCGAAACGGCATCAAATTTCCATTCAAGTAAGATTAGAAGTGGATATCGGCTTTAGAAGAACAGGCGTCTCATATGATGATGCGATTAAGCTCGCTGCAGATTTGCAAAATATGGATAATATAGAGTTCCAAGGAATTTACACGTATCGTGGATTTTTTATGAATGGCAAACCAACACTTGAGCTTGAAAAGGCGGGTATTGAAGAAGGTCAGTTAATGGTGGACCTTGCAGAGCGGATGCGGAGTGAAGGAATCCAGGTTCGGGATATAAGCGTGGGATCCACCCCGACTGCTCCATATGCCGCAATGGTGAAAGGGATTACAGAAGTAAGGCCGGGCACGTATGTTTTCTATGATCGAATGCAAGCAGCATTAGGTTCATGTTCACTTGACGAATGTGCAGCCTATATTAAGGCAACAGTTGTTAGCCGTCCTTCTGAAGATTTAATGATCATCGATGGCGGCAGCAAGACGTTTGCGACGGATGTAGGTCCAAATAGTGATCCACTATTTTTAAAAGGGTTCGGACATGTTATTGAAGCTCCCCATGCTGTTCTTGAGCGATTGTCAGAGGAACATGGGATGGTCAAAATCAACAAAGAAGATCCGTTTAAAGTCGGTGATATTGTCCATGTCATTCCAAATCATATTTGTAGCACTGTTAATTTGCATGAGAAGGTATTCTTAATAAATGACGGTCAATTTGAAGAAAAAATCGTCTATGCTCGTGGAAAACTCTACTAAAGGTGTGTGAAACGATGCTTGATTGTGTCATTAAGAACGGTAAAGTGGTGGACGGTTCTGGTAATCCTTGGTTTTATGGTGATGTTGGAATCAAAGACGGAATAATTGTAAAGGTTGGTTCCATCGACCAAGAAGCGCGTCAAGTAGTAGACGCTAAAAGACAGGTAATATCCCCTGGCTTTATAGACGGGCATTGCCATTCGGATTTAATGATTTTAAATTATCCAAATAGCGAAATTAAGCTGCAGCAAGGCGTCACGACAGAGGTGGTAGGGAATTGTGGACTATCTCCCGCTCCTTTTTTCGGAGAATATAAGCATTTGCTGAAAGAATATGTTCAGCCAGTCATCGGCTCGTCCCGAAATGATTGGTCTTGGAATACGGTAGAGGATTATATCGCTGCGATTCGAAAGGCGCGGCCGGCTGAGAATATTACTACTTATGTTGCCCACGGAACCTTAAGAATATTGGTGATGGGTTTTGCTAAAAGAGCGGCGACAAAAGAAGAAATCGAGCGAATGAAAGTCTTGCTTGAAGAAGGGTTAAAGGCAGGAGCTATTGGCTTGTCAATTGGACTTTTATATGCACCCGGAAGTTATTCTTCCAAAGAAGAAATAGCGGAATTATGTTCTGTCCTTCCAAAGTATAATGGTCTTTTTTCCACTCATATAAGAGGGGAAGGAAACAACTTAATTCCTTCTATTAAAGAGGTCATTTGGATTGCTGAAAAAGCGGGAGTTCCGTTGCACGTCAGTCACTTGAAAGCGGCAGGAAAAAGGAATTGGGGATTAGTGCAAGATGCCATGGAACTCATCACTGACGCAAGGGAAAGAGGACTTGATGTCACATGTGATGTGTATCCGTATTCGGCAAGCTCTACGATGCTGTTAACAGTTCTACCTCCATGGGTGTTAGAAGGAGGGGTCCAACAAACGCTAAACCGTTTTAAGGATAAAACAATCCGTGAAAAAATTAAAGACGAATTAAGCAGAGAACAAGATGAATGGGATAACTTAGTTTGTTCGACCGGCTGGAACAATGTCATGATTTCTTCCGTTCAAACTGAAAAGAATCGTAGTTTAGAAGGAAAGAATATGGCAGAGATTAGCGAGATGAGGGGAGTTCATCCTGTTGACTGCATGCTAGACCTATTGTTAGAGGAAAATGGGAACGTTTCAATCGTTTATTTTCTCATGTCAGACGATGATGTGAGACAAGTCGTGAGATGGGATAATTCATTGATCGCATCCGACAGTCTACACTGCGATACAGGTAAGCCTCATCCTCGTCTTTATGGTTCATTTCCAAGAGTTTTCGCGAAGTATGTTCGAGAAGATGGCGTTTTATCGTTGGAACAAGCTGTCCGAAAAATCACTTCTTTTCCAGTAAAGCGTTTTAATTTAGGTAAACGTGGATTACTTGTTCCTGGCTATGCTGCTGACATTGTTGTTTTTAATCCTGACACCATTCAAGACGAAGCTACGTATGAAAAACCTAAAAACTATCCGAATGGGATTCATTATGTTTGGGTGAATGGAATAATGACGCTTCACAACGGGGTTCATACGAATGCCAGGGAAGGTGTTTTCATACCATCAAGCAGTTGTTGTAACCATTATTGAAAGGAGATTTAAATATGTCAAAAATTGAACAAAGATTACAAGAATTAGGGATTACATTGCCGGTTCCAGGTGAGCCGAAATTTTCGTACATCCCATGCAATCAAACGGGAAACTTAGTCTATACATCCGGGCAGGATTGCCGAATTGATGGGGAATTAATGTACACTGGTAAACTTGGTAAGGAATTGACGATAGAACAAGGTCAGGAAGCAGCTCGCCAAACGATTATTAATTGTTTAGCCGTTTTAAAGGCTCATTTAGGAGATTTGGATCGAGTCGTGAAAATTGTAAAACTACTAGGATTTGTTAATAGTACCCCTGGATTTGCTGATCAGCCATACGTTATGAATGGTGCGTCTGATTTATTAGTAGAAGTATTTGGTGAAAATGGCAAGCATGCACGTTCAGCTATTGGGACTAGTGATCTTCCATTTCATACACCAGTGGAAATTGAATTGATTGTAGAAGTTCGCGATTAATATATAGAAAAATAGAAGGGGATAGGTACGCTATGCGATATGTATTGGGAGTCGATGGGGGAGGAACGAAAACATATACGGTGATTACCGATGAAAACGGCAACAAGCTAGGTGAAGGGTTATCTGGTAGAGGTAATCATCAAGGTCACAGTATAGAAAGCACGTTGAAAAATATAAAAGATTCAATAGATCAGGCATTAGAGATGGCTGGACTGCAATATAGCGATATTGCTTTTGCGCAATTTGGACTTGCAGGAGCTGACCGTCCATATGATTTTTCTATTCTTTTACCTGCGCTTGAGACTTTGCCGTTTAAGTCTTGGGATTTAGTGTGTGACACGTATGAGGGACTAAGAATTGGAAGTAAGACGAATACAGGTGTCGTACTCGTTTGTGGAACGGGAACAAATGCCGCCGGTAGAAATAAAGAGGGCATGATGGTGCAAACAGGTGGAATGGGTTACCTATATGGTGATGGTGCTGGCGGAGCCGATATGGCACAGGAAACGTTTCGTGCGGCCGTTAGATCTTGGGAATTCCGAGAAGGTCCTACCATTTTAACGAAAAAAGTACCTGAGTTTTTCGGTTTTGAAAATATGGAAGAGCTTGTAAATGACTTTTTAGACCGTGAAATTTATCGAGTAGAAGCACGGTTAACCCTCGTACTTCATGAAGCTGCTAACGAAGGTGATGAAGTAGCGATTCGAATTTTAAGAGAAACAGGAAAAGAACTAGGAATAGCAGCTAATTCCGTCATCAAAAGGTTGGGCGGTTTTGAAGGTGAAAATATTCCAATCGTCTTAGTTGGCTCTGTTTTCCAAAAAGGAAGAGATCCGCACTTGTTAGATTCGTTAAAAACAACGATTGAAAAGGAAAATGCAAATATTACACTAGTCATTCCTGAAATCGAACCGGTATATGGTTCCGTACTTCTTGCAATGGATCATCTCGGAATTGAAGTCGGCGACGAGGTTTACGAAAAGTTTGAATCCTATAAAATAGATTATCATAAAGAAATAGAAGCATAATGTAGCAGCTTTAGAAAAGGGGGAGTTTAGATGGTTAGTCAAATTTTTAGAGGAAATACGAATGACCCGCATTTTGCATTTACTTTTGATGATGGTCCCCATCATGTACCGTTGGAAAATTGGTTGGAAGCGTTGGAACAATGCGGTGCTGCAGGAACATTCTTTTTTACAGGTGAATGGATTGACAGACATCCAGATAAAGCAAGAATAATCCTTGAAAGAGGTCATGAGCTTGCTCCACATTCGTATCATCATAGAAGAATGGCGGAAATACCAAAGGATGTATTCTTAGATGAAATAAAGCTAACTGAATTAGCGTATCAAGAAGCAACTGGAAAATCATGTCCAACATTTATGAGATTTCCGTATTTAAGCTTTAGAGAGGAAAACTTGGATTGGTTGTCCGACCTAGGATACGTGGATATCGAAGGTGATGACTCCGGAGATTGGGCAGGATTGACATCACAACAAATCGTTGAAAACGTAACACCTTTTTTCAAGAACGGAGCAGTCGTGGTTTTCCACGCAAATGATGCAGCGAAAGGGACACCAGGTTCATTAAAAACCCTAATCCGACTTGGACGTGAAAAAGGGTTGAAGCCTGTAAAAGTATCGGAAATATTAGATGGTCTAGGTATGCCACCTTCTGAGAGAACTTGGAAAATCTCCATAGACGTTCCTTCTCCAGAAAAGATTACTCATACAATACAAAATTGGGAAAAAGTACAAAGTAAAGAAGAACTTCAAATTTTAGCAGAACAATCAATGGAATGGGGAATCAGCCAGGCTCCAACAGGCATGGATTCAGAAAATAAATGGTTTAAACAATTGTCAGAACCACTTACAGTAAATGGAATAACTGAGGACCGCAACTTATTCTTTGGCTGGGTTATGGCAGGTGAATATTGGGGCTATGTACGAATTGCAAGAAAGGATAACGAACTCATTTTACTGGATTTTGCAACAAGAGAAGCCCAAGCAGATGCGATGGTTTATATACTGCGTTGGGTAGCAAAGAAAGCGTTAGAACTAGGCTGCACCAAAATTTCAACCAATCGTGAAATGCGTAGACTAGAGAAAATGTGCAACCAACTTGGCTGGGATTCGGTCATTGAGTTAGAACAATAAAATGTTGCGCCATTACGGGTAAACCGTGATGGCGTTTTTTCGTATTGTGGACCGCGTCCTTGTTCGATTGTGTTACTCAAAGTGGTATTCTCGACGAAAAAGCAAAGAAGTGGATTTTGCTCGAGAATTAGTACGTTATTCTCGATGAAAAAGCAAAGAAGCGGATTTTCATCGATAATTAATGCGTTATTCTCGATGAAAAAGAAAAGAAGTGGTCTTTCATCGAGAATTGAGGTGAAATTCGCGACGAAATCAAAGAAACGCTTATTTTAATCGCGAATCAGTCTTGTAATCACAATCATAAAGAAAAATCACAAAGCCCATCCATCAATTATTCTTAATTTCAAACCTGTACTTCACTCATAAGCGCATGTACATTGTCTTCAGTATCTTTAAAAAACGCCATCCATGTCTCCCTATTATCCATTTTAGCAACTAAATGAGGTTCATCTATAAAAGTAACCCCCTTTGCCTTCAATTCCTCATATGTATCATAAATGTTGGCAACCTGGAAATAAATAACCGAACTTGGATGTGCGAATTCTTCCTTTTCAGGGAGGCCTAGCAAAAGTCTAATTCCATTACACTCAAAAAAAGCCATTGTATCTGTGTTAAAAAGCAACGGTAACCCTAGAGAATCTTTGTAAAACGACAGTGCTCTTTCTAAATCTTTAGCAGGAACTCCAATTTGTCCAATTTTTTGTATTCCCATGTTCATGATTTACTCACTCTCCCATTTTTTTACAAGCATAACATAAAAAAGAAAGGGATTGTCCCCTTTCTTAAATAATTAGCAATAAACTTAAAGCCATGACAGCCATGCCGCTCACTAATCCAAAAATAGACGTATGGGCTTCGTCATATTTTTTAGCTGCAGGCAACAAACCATCAAGAGAGATAAAGACCATAATGCCGGCCACAGCAGAAAATATAACTCCAAACATTACTTCATTCAGAAAAGGCATTAATATAAGGAACGCGACTATAGCGCCAATGGGTTCGGACAGCCCCGATAGAAATGATAGTTTAAAGGCTTTTTTCCGGCTTCCTGTTGCAAAATATACCGGTACCGCAACGGCAATTCCCTCTGGTATATTATGAATGGCGATCGCAATTGCGATAGCGACTCCAAGTGCGGGGTCCTGTAATGCTGCTGTAAAAGTTGCAATTCCTTCGGGAAAATTATGAATCCCAATGGCTAATGCTGTAAATGCACCCATTTTCAATAACGTGGGATCCTTAAGGCCATTGCCTTGTTTATCCATTTCCTCAACTTTTTTAAGTTCATGTGGATTTCCTTGCTTTGGGACAAACTGATCAATTAATGCAATTAATAGCATACCTCCAAAAAATCCGCCAACCGTTGCCCAATTCCCTTTTTCAACCCCAAGGGCAAACACTAAAGAATCTTTCGCTTTTACAAAAATTTCAATCATGGATACATAAATCATGACCCCAGCTGAAAAGCCTAAAGAGAAAGATAAAAATTTTGTATTGGTCGTTGATGTAAAAAGGGCGAATAGGCTTCCGATTCCCGTCGCTAAACCAGCAAAGAGTGTTAATCCAAAAGCAAGTAGTACATTTTCTGTCATTATTCTTTTACTCCCTATATTTTATATGTCAAACGCCTTCTATTTTCTAATCTATGCGCAATTATTAAAATGTTGCTATGAGGAAAAACTTTAAGTGTGTGACAACTTATTCAACTATATCATACAATATGATTTCACCATATTAAAAGCTGATTAATAAAAACAGTAAATTGATAGATTTACAGATATATGGCTAAAGTCACATGTCTTTCATTGAATTGTAGAAATTCCAAATGTATAATGGAGATAGTAAAGCATAATATGAGGGTGACCAGGTGTGCCAGCACCTGGTCAAGTAATCGCACACCGCAAGAAGAGCGGTTGACCTCAGAAAGAACAAGAATGGCCGTCCAATCCTTTGGTCTAGGGGGACGGTCATTTCTTTTTAGAAATCATGACGACCATCGTGACTATAAATGTAAGGAACGTAATCATCCCGACACAAAGCTGTATCATAAGACTCATGGATTCGAAAATCGTCATTGGCATCACCTCCTAAAGGAAAGTGGCCAACCGCCCGCCCTGCATATGCAATTACTATTTTTATCTTAACACAAACGGAACATACGTTCGAGTATTTAGAAAAAATAATTGTAAATAAAATAGAGTAGAGAAAAAATCATCAAAAAGAGAGGAATCAAAAAATGCTCACTTTTGAAGAGAAACAAGCGATTATAGAATCATTTCCTGAACTTGCTAAGAAGGAAGTTTCAATGAAAAGGTTGAATTATCATTATAAAGATAGTTTGTACGATAAAACAGTTGTTGTTTATCATCTTCATCCAAACGGTAACGGCTTCGTCTATGTTGGAGATTTACCTGAATATCAAGCTGATAAAAAGGGACTCGTAAATATAAGAGAAGCTACTGATGAGGAATTGCGAAAAATAATAGCGGATTCCATTCAATATTTATCTGAAGAAATAGTAGAAAGAGAAGAAATACATACAACTGAATTTGAATGGCGCAATGAGGAAGGGCAGACGCTCATATTAGCAAATGAGGACATGCTTTGGAATATCTACGCAGGTCTTAACTTAGTAGATAGCTTTGGATCGAAATCTGATGCTGAGACTTATCTTAAGGAAGAAGGTTTTAAGCCAATATAAGGAGGGACTTGAATGACGATAAAAATTTTTGCGGTTTTAGGTGATTTTTATCATGATGAAGCAATGTGCCGCCAAGCTTTAAACACTGTGGTGAAAAAATTAGATCAGGACATACTGGTAGAATATATTCATGAAAATGATTTAATCAATCGTCTTCAAGAGAATCCAGATTTAGTTATTTTGTATAAATTAAATAAGCTTAATCCTACAGATCCACAAACTCCTGTATGGATGGGGGAAGAAGAAGCTTCTATTATTTCCACATATGTGGAAAAAGGAGGAACATGGTTCGCATGGCATTCCGGTATGGCATCCTATGAAGTGAAAACATATATAAACATGCTAAAAGGTTATTTTCAATATCACCCAGAGATGTCTTCTATTACATATATTGCTAATCCACAAAACGAAGTTACCAATCCGAATCTGTCATATGAAATCGTCGATGAGCACTACTTTATCGATTGCGATGTCAACAATACAAATGTTTTCCTTCGTTCTGAGTCCAAGGATGGGAAATCTGTAGCAGGCTGGCACCATCGTTACGGAAAAGGGCGAGTTCTTTGCTTCACTCCGGCACATACTTTGGAAGCTCTGCTCCATCCAACAACATTAAACTTAGTTGCAGACTCGATTAAATGGTGTGTAACAAAATAATTTTAAGTCTCTATTTGGGGCTTTTTGTATTTTCATATGAACTATTGGTTGATTATTCCTGTATCTATCAGAAAATTAACCAATTATAATAAAAAAAGAATCGTCACAAAAAATTTTTATATTTATAGTTGTAAACGATAACAGCTCGTTTTATAATAGAATCGAAACGTTTCAACTGTAAAAGGTAAGGCGCTTCTTTTTTCTTGGCGCTAAATAGAAACGTTTCGAAAGAAAGATTTTTGTGTTGTATTTGAAACGTTTCAATTAAAAGGGGGAGGGTATTTGGTTACTTTAAAAGATGTAGCGAAACGCGCTGGAGTCAGTGTTTCGACGGCATCTTATTCCATAAATAACAGTCCGCTCATTACAAACGATACGAAAGAAAAAGTACTACATGCGGCGAAAGAAATAGGCTATCGTCCGAATGGTCTCGCCAAAAATTTAAAAGAGCAGAAAACAAATATTATCGGATTATTTTTAAGTGGTTTTACCGGCCCATTCTTTAATGACATGGTAGAAGGTATACAAGATGTTGTCATGGAGAATAAGTATGAACTGGTCGTATGCGCCACGGCAGATACACACAGACTTCTTGTGGAAAGGTATGTGGATGGTGCCATCATATTAAATTACCGCATGGAAGACGAACTGCTTGCATCCCTGGCAAATGATAAACTACCTTGCGTAGTGCTCGACCGCGAGCTAAAAAACCCATACATAAAAAATGTTCTCCTGCCAAATGAAGAAGGCTCTTCAATTGCAGTTCAATATTTGTTGGGAAAAGGACATAGGCGTATTGGTTTTATCGCTGGATCGCAAGCATCTTATGACGGGGAAACGCGCTTAAAAGGATTTAGAAAAGAAATCGCTAACCAAGGATTAACGTTTTTAGAGAAAGATTTAATTCGAGCTGATTTCACGGAAATGAGCGGTTATACCGAGATGAGAAGCTATTTGGCAAAAGCAAATGGCGACTACCCGACAGCAATTATATGTGCAAACGACGAGATGGCGATTGGTGCCGTCAAAGCCATTCAAGAAAGTAAGTTTAAGGTTCCAGAAGATATAGCTGTAGTTGGCTTTGATGATATTTACATGTCACATTTCTTCACTCCATCTTTGACGACGATTAAGGTCCCTCGAAAAAAATGGGGAATAACAGCCGCCAACACATTATTTAAAATGCTGGAACAAAATTTTGATTACGAGGCAGAACCGTTAAAAGTCGAATTAATGAGTCGGCATTCAGGCTGATTAATGTTGAATTTTATAAGAAGCTATTTTCACTAAAAAATTTACATTAGGAGAGATTACCATGAAGAAACTGTTTTCGATTTTAGCAGTGTTGGCACTTGTTTTTACAATGGCTGCTTGCTCAAACACGAAAGAAACTGGAAAAGAGAAAGAAAACAAATCAAATAAGAATGCTGAAAAACAAGAAAACGTAACGCTTTCTTATGCAAACTGGGCTCTTGGAACAGAAGAAGAGCAAAATTTAGAGCGCCTAATGCTTAAAGCGTTCGAAGAGGAACATCCAAATATTAAGATTGAGGTTTTTGAAATAGCAGGAGATTGGAATGAAGCTTTATCGACTGCTGCAAGTGCAGGGGAAATGCCAGATGTATTTAGCCTTTCACAATTGCCACTAGCACTTTCTAACGATTGGCTATTAGATTTAACTGAATTAACAGCGGCTGATACGGATTTTGAAAATGTTCCTGAAGTGGTTCGTCAATCAGCAAAGTTTAATGACAAAGTCGTTGCTATACCAAACGCACAACACTTTTTAGGTTATTTTGTAAACAAGGATTTATTTAATAAAGCGAATCTTGATTACCCTGAAATGGGAGCATCTATCGAGGAATTTACGAAAGCAGTAAAAGATGTAACGAACGTTAATGAAGGAGCAGTTGGACTAACAAATCCATTCACAATCCCTGATTGGTACCCAGGAGCTGCAAACCCTGATATGGGATGGTACACATATAAAGATGGCCAATATGCGCTTGATAGTAAAGAGTTCATTGCTGGCGTCAATTTGGCAAAAGAAATTACAACAAATGGTTATGCATATGAAGTATTGACCGATGAGCAAAAAGCGAATTTCGATGGTGAAGATCCTACTCAAGTTTGGTTAAATGGTGGAACAGCTTTGCATTGGGATGGTTCTTGGGCGATTTCAAGTCTAACCGAAAATGCTAAATTCGAATTTGATTTCATCGGCATCCCTGGTGGAAGAACTGTTATTACAAATGACTTGCTTGGAATCTCTAAATCTACGAAACATGCAGAAGAAGCATATTTGTTTGCCAAGTATATGTCATTTGGTAAAGAAGGATTCATGAAGCGTTTGGAAATTGCTGATAAGGAAGGCAAAACGGTTAACACATTACCTATTAACGCTGACCCAGAAATTTTGGATGAGTACTTCTCTCAACTTGATGTACCTGGTGTGCGTAAAGCTTATGATAATCTAAGTGAAGCTATCTTAGAGCCAGTTAAAACAGTTCCGGGCTTTGCACAATCTAGATGGGAAGCTCCAACAGGCGTTAAAGTCGGGGAACATGAGAATGCTACAATCGCTCAAATGATCGATAGCTTTGTAAAAGGCGACTTAAAAGTTGAAGACTATGCAGCACAATTAAATCAATTAGCAAATGAAAAAAGTAAGGAAGCAGCAGAGGCTTTAAAATAAAGCCATATTACTAGGAGGTAAATAGTATGAAGACGAAAATAATGACAAGTTTGGTATTGATATGGCTATTAGTAATTCCGAACGGAATAGCAATGGCTGAAAAGGAAAATCCTGAGGACCAGACTGTCGAAAATGTCGTTGAACAACGCTATCATACCGTCCTAGAACAATGGAAAGAAGCTGGAGTAGAGAACGCCTCGAATTTTGAGGCGTCTATCTCTCCATCTGATTTAAAAGGTGTTAAAGAGGATGAACTGCTGGCAGCCGAAGATAGCAAGGGCTATGGGGATCGTGTCTTCTATTGGCATAATCAAGACTTATCATTTGATGTAATAGCTCCAGAAGATGGTTTATATGAAATTTCTTTTGACTATTATCCAATTAGTAAAGAGGTTGTTCCAATAGAGGGTTCAATCCTCGTTAATGGTGAATATCCGTTTTACGAGAGTAGAAGAATTGTATTTCCGCTAAAATGGAAAAGTGTGAAAGATACATTTGACTCGGATCGTTTTGGAAATGAAATTATTCCGAATCAAGAAGCTTTTGCAGAATGGAGTAAAATAAGTGCGCTTGATGCAAGCAACCTCCAACCTGAACCGTTGAAATATCATTTAAAAAAAGGCAAGAATACCATTACATTTACTCATTTAAATGGTGAAATGTTAATGGGAAATGTATATGTGCATTCTCCGACTAAGTTGATCACTTATAAAGATTATTTACAAAACAATAAAGATAATAAAAAAGTCCAATCCTTGATTACCCAAGAAGCGGAAAAAGGATATACAAAGAATAGTTCTTATATACGTCCGGTTGCTACTACTGGATCTTCCGTTGTTCCGAATAACCCGAAATATTTATTATTGAATACAATAGGCGGCGACTCTTGGCGAGAGAGTGGACAACGTGTCAATTGGAACGTTTCAATAGCAAAAGAAGGATTTTATCATCTTACATTCAAAGTTTTACAAAAGAAAGAGACAGGCGGTCCTGTTTTCAGAAAGCTGTTGATTGATGGAGAAATTCCCTTTAGCGAAGCGGCATTAATCCCATTTGAGTTTAATAAAAAGTGGGTGAATGCAACACTTAAGGATGAAAAAGGTAATCCTTACTTATTCTATTTTACGAAAGGTGAACACGAGATTTCTCTAGAAGCGGATGCCTCGCCAGTAGAAAGATCTATTTTTACGATAAATGAAGTAATCAAGGAAATGCAGAATTTCGCCCTTTCGATAAAAAAACTAACAGGGAATCAAAATGACCGTTCAAGAGGGTGGAAAATTAACGAGTATTTTCCTGATGCCGAAGATAAATTAAAAGATTGGGCGAATCGACTTGAAGAAGAAAGTAAATATCTTACTTCCTTAAACAAGGGAAATCAGTCAAAAGATATTGTGTCCATGAACATGGCGGTTAAAAAGCTGCGGACGTTAAATAAAAAGCCGAACGAAATTCCGAACAGATTGACAGAATTAACAGAAGGATCATCGTCTGTCGCTCAATTACTCGGAAATTTATTGTTGGAACTGCCAAAACAACCGTTACTAGTAGACCGTTTTTATATACATGGAGAAAATAAATTACCTGCTCCAACTTCGGGCGTTTTTAAAAACTCTTGGTATGGGATGAAACGATTTGTACAATCATTTTCTGCAGGTAATTATTCTGCATCAAGTGCTGATGATCAAACGATTGAAATATGGGTGAATCGTCAACGGCAATATGTAGACATTCTTCAAAATCTAGCAGATCAGAATTTCACTCCGAAGACGGGGATTAAAGTGAAATTTTCGATTATGCCAGACGAAGGGAAACTAATTTTAGCAAGTGCCGCAAATAATCAGCCGGATGTAGCGATTGGAATAAGCAACTGGCTGCCTTATGAATTGTCGATCCGTGGAGCGGCCGTTGATTTGCATGAGTTTAGTGATTTTGAAGCATACAGTAAACAGTTTTCACCTGGAGCTTTTTTACCTCTCATGATTGACGATTCGGTATATGCTTTACCGGAAACACAGGATTTTTATGTGCAGTTTTATCGGAAGGATATTTTAGATGCCCTAAAAGTACCTGTTCCTGACACGTGGGATGACGTAGTCAAAATCTTGCCTGAGCTGCAAAGATTCGGGATGAATTATTATACACCGATTGCTGGAGCGGGAGGATTCAAGTCGTTTCAAACGACAGCCCCATTTATTTACCAATTCCATGGGGATTTATATGAGGCAGACGGTATGCGGACAGCTATTGGTGAAGAAGATTCATTGAAAGCAATTGAATTCATGGCTAAGTTAAATACGATTTACAGTATGCCAATGCAAGTTCCAAATTTTTATAATCATTTCCGTTATTCAACATTGCCAATAGGAATTTCCAACTTTTCAACATACATTCAATTAACTGCAGCAGCACCAGAAATTGCAGGTTGGTGGGATATTTCTCCATATCCAGGCATTAAACAATCAGATGGGTCGGTAGAAAGATGGGCAACCGGCTCTGGTCAGTCAGCGATGATTTTTAAAGGCACGAAAGACCGGGATAAATCATGGGAGTTTTTAAAATGGTGGATGTCGACAGATACTCAAGTTGACTTTGCTACGACCTTGCAGACATTGTATGGTCCAGAATATATGTGGAATTCCGCTAATTTAGAGGCTTTCAAACAGCTTCCTTGGCCGGAAGAACATAAAAAAACCATTTTAAAGCAATGGGAGTATTTGCAGGAAGTACCGAAAACACCGGGAGCTTATATGGTGGAAAGGGAATTGAGTAATATATGGAACCGAATTGTCTTTGATGGAGAAAATCCGCGATCCGCAGTCGATGATTCCGTCATTGCCATAAATCGTGAAATCAGCCGGAAGATGGAAGAGTTTGGCTATATGAAAAATGGAAAGATGCTTAAACCGTATCAAATTCCTTCCATTCAACAAGTAGAGAGTTGGGCAGGCGAAGAACATGAAAATTAATAAGAAAAAAGATTGGTCACATTGGGCCTTCCTTGCACCGTATATTATTTTATTTACCGCGTTCATTATTATTCCGGTCGTCGCGGCAATCTATTTATCGTTTACGTATTTTAACGCTATTGAGGCTCCATCGTTTATTGGCTTGAGCAATTATATCAGCCTCCTTACTCAGGATGAAGTGTTTATGCAGGTTGTTTTGCCAAACACATTGACATTTGCGTTGATTGTGGGACCTGGTGGATATCTCCTTTCATTTATTCTCGCTTGGGCTCTTGCTCAAGTGCCGAAAACGATGAGAACGATATTAGCTTTAGTTATTTATTCTCCATCCATGACAGCGGGTGTTGCAATGGCTGTTGTGTGGACGATCATTTTTAGCGGGGACGAAACGGGTTATTTAAATAGTATTTTAATCACAATGGGAGTACTCTTTGAACCTATTCAATGGCTGCAATCTCCTCATTTCTTAATGAAGATTATGATTTTCGTAACGTTATGGGGAAGTATGGGCGTAGGGTTCTTGGCGATGTTATCAGGTGTTCTCAACATTGACAGTGAAATTTATGAAGCTGGATATATTGATGGGATTAAAAATCGTTTTCAAGAAGTCATTTATATTACGATTCCATCTATGAAACCGCAGATGTTATTCGGAGCAGTTATGGCTGTTGTTGGAACCTTCCAGGCAGGAGCCATTGGGGTGGCCCTTTCAGGTGCAAACCCTACACCACAATACGCAGGACAGCTCATGGTAAACCATTTGGAGGATTATGGATTTATCCGTTATGAAATGGGATATGCAGCAGCCATTTCAGTCGTATTGTTGCTTGTTGTTTATGCATTCTCGAAATTTGCTTGGAAGTTGTTTGGGGAAAAAGATTAAGTGGGCTTTATGTTAATTTGAGTGGAAATCAATTATATTTAAAAATCCTAAAATATATCAAGCAAACTATTAAACTCTTACGTTTTCCGTCAAGGCGTCATTGAATAAGGAGGAAACAACATGTCGTCCTTTCAAGGTACAAAGATAAACCCGACAAAGTTTCATAAGAGCCAGTTGAAATTTTATGCATTTTTAGTACCACTGGCGATTTTTATGGCTTTGCCGATCATCTATATTATTTTTCACGCATTCAAACCAATTGATGAGTTGTTTGCCTACCCGCCTCGTTTTTTTGTTCAAAAGCCAACATTCCAAAACTTTGTTGACTTGTTTGCACAAACGAATGCATCAGGCATTCCAATCTCACGCTATTTATTTAATAGTATCGTTGTTACGATTATTGTTGTGTTTTTAACGATTCTTTTTAGCACAATGGCTGGATACGCGTTATCGAAGAAAAATTTCTTATTGAAGAAAACGATTTTTGAAATTAATACACTTGCATTAATGTTCGTACCAGCAGCTGTTGCTATTCCGAGATATTTATTAATAGAAAAACTAGGGTTGATTAATTCGTTCTGGGTTCATATATTGCCTCTTTTGGCGATGCCAATCGGGTTGTTTTTAGTGAAACAGTTTATTGATCAAATTCCAAATGAATTAGTAGAAGCGGCGAGGATGGATGGGGCATCGGATTTTAGGATTTATACGACCATCATCATCCCACTAATCAAACCGGCTATTGCCACGGTAGCGATTTTGTCATTCCAGACGGTATGGAATAATATCGAAACTTCGACGCTTTATGTGAATGACGAAGGGTTAAAGACGTTTTCGTTTTATATGTCGACCCTCGCTTCACAGGTTACAGGTGGGAATACCGTAGCTGGTCAAGGAATTGCAGCCGCAGCTTCTTTGATCATGTTCGTACCAAATTTAATTATTTTTATTATTTTACAAAGTCAAGTCATGAATACAATGGCACACTCAGGAATCAAGTAAGAAAGGGGGAGGCAAATGCAGCAATTTTTCAAAGTCTTTATATGTGCAGCGATATTCGTCCTTTTTCCCTTTCTGAACGTTGCCTCAGCATCATCCCCATATAAAACAATGACAGTATCACCAAGTGGGGACTTGATAGAGACACAAACAGCGTATGAACCGCTTGGACGCCTATTTACAGGTGTCGATATCGTTAATCCAGAAGATATTTTCATAGATGATAAAGGCTTCATGTATGTAGTGGACTCAGGAACGAAAAAAGTCCTTGTTGCGAATTCCAAAGGGGATGTGGTGGCCGAAATTGGTGCTGGAATTCTGGGGGTGCCAAAAGGGGTATTTGCTGACGAGTTGGGAGATATATATGTAGCTGATTATGAAAAGGAAAAGGTCTTTCGCTTTTCAAGTAATGGTAAGTTAAAACAAGAATACGGAAAACCTGATTCTCCTTTATTCGGAAGTAAATCGCCATATAAACCTCAAAAAGTAGCGGTCGACCGCAGAGGCAATATTTATGTCATCGGAGAAGGCTCGACGAATGGGATGATGCAGCTAAGCCATGAGGGTGAATTTTTAGGATACTATGGCGTCAATCGTACGGAGGTTTCCGTCGGGGCAGTTCTTCGTAATCTAATCGCTTCCGAGAAACAAAAGGCCTCTTTATTTATGAAAACACCGCCAGCGCCAGACAATTTGGCGATTGATAAAGAAGGTCTCATTTATTCCGTCACACAAGGAACAAAAACGGAAGTCATCAAAAAATTGAATGTTGCTGGGCAAAATATGTTGTACCCGTATATTCTCGATGCTGCCAATCTAGTGGATATTACCGTCGATGCGAACGGCAATATGTTCGTCTTGGATGCCTCGGGGGAAATATTTGAATTTGATAGCTACGGAAATTTATTATTCCTCTTTGGCGGGAAAGACGATGGAACGAATCGTCTCGGGCTATTTAAACAACCAAGCGGGATAGCGGTTGATCAATTCAGTAGAATTTATGTATCTGATAAAGAAACGGGAATGATACAGGTTTTTGAACCTACTGCCTTCTCAAACCTCGTCCATGAAGGCATCGCTCTTTACAAGGACGGTCTATATGTCCAAAGTCAGAAATATTGGGAGTCTGTGCTTTCATTAAATTCTTCCTTTGGCCTTGCTCATGCGGCGATGGGAAAAGCGTACTACAAGCAGCAGCAATATGATGAAGCGTTAACGGAGTTTAGACTGGCTGAAGATGTATGGGGATATTCTGATTCATTTTGGGAAGTTCGTCATGCGTGGATGCAGAAGCATCTTGAAAAAATACTTGTCGCTGGATTCGTTTTGATCGCTTTATATTACGTTGCCAAATTTTTAGACAAAAAGAAAAATATATTCGGTGGTTTACGCCGCTTTTGGAGCAATGTTAAAAAGAGAAAACTTCTATCTGAGCTACTCTTTTTATTCCGTTTCTTCAAGCACCCAATTGATAGTTTTTATGATTTACAGAGGATGGGAAAAGCATCTGTTTTATCAGCGACCATTTTGTACGTGTTTTTATTTGTTGCGTATTTAATTCATCGCTTTCAAACAGGTTTCATCTTCTCTTCTTATCGAAGTGATGAAACAAATGTATTATTTGAATTTGCGATTATCTTTGTTCCTCTGCTTGCTTTTATCATCGTCAACTATTTAGTCAGTACGATAAATGACGGTGAAGGACGATTTAAAGATATATACATGGGAACGATTTATTCATTAGCACCTTTCTTAGTATTTATTCTTCCACTTACATTGTTGTCCAATGTACTGAGCGGAAATGAATACTTTGTCTATTTGTTCTCATTACGGATTATTTACGCCTGGTGTTTAGTGATTTTATTCATCATGATTAAAGAGATTCATAACTATTCCATTTCGGAAACGATCCGAAATATTTTAGTAACATTGTTCGGAATGGCGATTTTACTATTAGTCGTGTTTATTATTTTCGTCTTAATGGATCAAGTGTATGATTTTGTCTATTCCATCGTAAAGGAGGCCTTGCTGCGTGTATAAAAAATGGATGTTTGCAGTCGTAGTGGTGTTATTTCCGGTTTTAATCATTGCAAATCACTCATTTGGCGCTAAATCAGACGATTCTGTCGAAAAGCTGGATTTAAGCGATCATACGATAAGGTATTCTTCCGCTCAATTTACTCAACCTGAGCCTGCGGAACAGCAAGAAATTAAGCAAGACTCCTCTTTCGAAGGATATACAAAAGCAGCTGAAAGTGATGACCTAGTTCTTTTCGTAAATAAAAAATCATTGGCGATTAAGCTGCAAAATAAAAAAACAGGTTATATTTGGGGATCAGGATTAGATCATCCGGAAAACTATAGATTGAACAAAACATGGGAACAAATAGTTCAGTCTGCGATTACAGTTGATTACACCGATCGTCAAGGAAAACTAAGAACCGAGAGCATTTTAACGAATGATTCCACTCCAACAGTAAATCTTTCGGATAATGGTTTTAGTGCAGACGTATTTTTATTTCAATCGAAGCTTAAATTTCAGCTTGATGTACAGCTAAAAGGCAATGAATTAAATATTTCCATCCCTCAGGAGAAACTGAAAGAAGATAAGCGCAATAAGCTCGTGTCGATGCAAATTTACCCATTTTTAGGTGCGGTGAATGAAAACGACATCCAAGGCTATATGTTTATTCCTGATGGGAGCGGGGCGCTCATTCGCTATGATAAAAGTGTAAAATCGAGCGGAACTCCATTTGTAGGATCTATATATGGAGTAGATGAAGGAATAAAAAATAAAACGAAGGCAACTGAAGATGTCGTCCCTGTTCAACAAATCAAAATGCCCATTTTCGGAGCAGTCCATGGGGTTAAGCAAAATGGATTCATTGCAATTGTAGAAGCCGGTTATTCATATGGAGATATTGTTGCTTATCCTGCAGGAGCATCAACCGATTTCAACCGCGTATCGTCGAAGTTTAATTATCGATATGAGTATTTTCAGCCAACGAGTAAAAGCAGTACTGGCATGAACGTCTATCAAAAAGAACTGAATAAAATGGATGTAAAACTGAAGTATATCTTTTTAAGTGATAAAGATGCTGATTATGTTGGAATGGCAAAATCATATCGGAATTATTTGGCCGATCACGATTTGTTAACGAAGCAAGAGGATCAAGCAAATGTCCGCTTAGAATTTTTAGGCGGGGAAATGAAAAAGGGGCTACTTTGGAATTCTGTTATTCCGATGACGCCAATTGACCGTATTCCTGATTTTACAAATGAATTAAGGAAAAACGGCGTCGAGGATATGTTTGTTGTGTATAAAGGCTGGTCAGATGGCGGCTTAACAGGATCGCTGCCTGAAAAATTCCCAATGGAAAGCAAATTAGGCAGCAAAAAAGATGCTAAATCGACCATCGATACATTGAAAAATGACAATATCCCAATGTATTTTTACACTGATTATACAAAAGCATATGAAGGGGCATCAGGATTTTCTGGAAGTAAGGATGTCGCTAAAAAAATTAGTTCAGAAACGATTTCCCATAAAGAAAATGATCTTACTTCGTATTATTTATCACCTAAAAAGGCGCTCGATATGGCGAAAAAAGATCGTAAAAACTATGAGTCTTATGGAATGGAAAATCTAGCTGTCGACTCCAGTGGATATACGTTATTTTCTGATTTTAGTAAATCAAAAAAACAAACCCGCCTAGAAACGATGGAAACATATAAAGAAATCTTTTCATATTTAAATAAAAATGTTGGAAAAACGGCACTTTATGAACCGAATATATATTTATTGTCGGATACAGAAAAGTATTTGGATATCCCGATGAATTCATCGAATTATGTGTTCGAAACGGACACCGTCCCATTTATGCAAATTGTATTGAAAGGGTCTATCCCATATTACGCACCGTTTACCAACTTTAATTCCAATCAGGAAGATCAGTTGCTTCGCATGATTGAATATGGGGCATATCCATCCTTCCTATTGACAGAGGAGCCATCCCATTTGCTGGCAAAAACACCTTCTAAAAATGTGTATACATCAGAGTTTACCGTTTGGAAGGACGACATTATTAAACAATATAAACAAATACGGGAAGCACTTGGACAAGTAGAATCGGCAACGATTGAAAGCCGACACGTTCCAGAAAACGGTATCGTTGAAGTTACCTATTCAAATGGCAAGACGGTAATAGTGAACTATACAAATTCAGTCTATAAGAAAGACGGAGTTGAAGTTGGTGCTAAAGGTTTTTCTGTAGTGGATAAGGGGGGAGAGCAGTGAAACTAAGGGGACTTAGAGCTAGACATAGTATGACTGGATGGTTATTTGTTTCACCTTGGATCATCGGATTTTTGATCTTCACTGCTGTTCCTTTGTTTTATTCTTTGTATTTAAGTTTTCAAAAAGTAAAAATTACGACGAGTGGGGTTCAAACGACATTTGTTAAGTTTGAAAACTATAAATATGCATTTGGAGTAGATGCCACTTTCGTTGATAATCTAACAAGATATTTAAAGGAACTAATCATTTCAGTCCCAATTATCATCGTATTCTCCTTAATCATTGCTTTGCTGCTAAACCAGAAAGTGAAATTACGAGGAATGTTCCGGACGATTTTCTTTCTCCCGGTTATCATATCAAGCGGACCTGTCATTAAGGAATTAATCGATCAAGGGGTTACAACCATTCCATCTATTGAACAATACGCCATTTACGAAGCGCTAAATGCCAATCCAGATGGTTTTATAAATGGAATATTACTCTATTTGATTAAAAATTTAATTGTCATTCTCTGGTTTTCCGGAGTGCAGATTTTAATCTTCCTTGCTGCTTTGCAAAAAATGGACAGCCAGACGTATGAGGCAGCAGCGATTGATGGTGCATCACCATGGGAATCATTTTGGGAACTGACTTTACCTAGTCTGGCCCCTATGATTCTCGTAAACATCATTTACACGATTGTGACGTATTCAATCTTTTCGTTGAATCCTGTCATCGACCATATACAAAAGAACATGTTTAGGGTAGATACTGGTTTCGGTTACGCGTCAGCATTATCGTGGATCTATTTCGTTATTATTACTATTGCACTTGCACTCACAGTTGGCGCCATGACATTGAAAAGGAAAAAAAGTTATGCAAAGTAAATCATTGAGAAGTTCGGCTTTTGAACAACCTCTAAAAAGGAAGGGTTCAATGTGCAAAAAATAGAAAATCATTATTTAAAAGCAAAAAAATGGCTCTTAGGTATGCGCGGAAATGATGGTTTCCTTTTGAAAATTCTTATATATGGTTTGTTAGTTGGAATCGGTTTTGTTTATTTATACCCGCTTTTACACATGGGAGTATACAGTATTAAAAGCTTGGATGACATATTAAATCCACTCGTGAATTGGATTCCGACTCACTTTTACTTAGGGAATTATACGAAAGCGAATCAAGTATTGAACTTTTTCCCAGTATTACTTGAGACGTTGTATGTAACAGTTTTACCATCTGTCGCGCAAACCGCTGTCGCTGCGGTTGTTGGATACGGGTTGGCACGGTTTTCTTTTCGTGGCAAAAATATATTATTCGTCCTTGTCTTGGCAACTTTTATTATTCCCCCTCAAGTAACGCTCATTCCTAGATATATATTTTTCAATGAGCTGAATATTTTGGGCAGTTTGAACGCATTTCTCCTTCCTGCTATCTCGGGACAAGGAATCAATAGCGCCATTTTCATTCTAATTTTCTATCAGTTTTTTAGAATGATGCCAAAATCATTAGAAGAAGCAGCGCAAATTGATGGAGCTGGCCACCTGCGAATTTTCTTTACGATTGCAATCCCAATGGCCGTTCCAGCAATCATCATTTCATTTCTATTTTCTTTCGTATGGTACTGGAATGAAACATATTTAGCATCGATTTATTTCGGAAAAGAATTGACGACACTTCCATTGCAACTTCAAAAGTTTGTTGCAGCCTATCAAAAAATGTTCCCGGCTGGTATGGAGGGAAGTGCTAATCAAATTAATGAAGGAATTAGGATGGCGGGTACGTTGCTTTCTATCTTGCCGCTATTGATTGTTTATTTTATTACGCAAAAATGGTTTGTCGAAGGGGTAGACCGAACAGGAATTACCGGAGAATAACAGGTTGAAGGGAAGGGCATCATGGAAAAGCCAAATATTTTAGACTTAGAAGCAAAAGGTTGCTTCGACTTCTTTTGGAACGAAGCAAATACGGATAAAAACTCTGATGGATATGGATTGATTCTTGATCAGTCCGCTAATAAGGAAGTAGCGAGTATTGCTGCAGTTGGTTTCGGATTAACAGCGATTGTAATCGGGATAGAGAGAGGCTGGATTACACGTGAAGAAGGATATGAGCGTACAAAAGGAACGCTTGAAACCTTTCTCAATCATGTCGAACACGAAGAAGGCTTCTTTTATCACTTTTTGAATATGAAAACAGGTAAGAAATATGAGAAATTCAATGATTGTGCCTCCATTATTGATACGACACTTTTTTTAAATGGTGCCATCACTTCTGCGGAGTATTTCGAAGGTGAAATCAAAGAGCTTTTTGAAAAAATTTACGAGCGTATTGACTGGACGATTTATTACGACGAAGATGTAAATCAGTATTATATGGGGTATGACCCAGAAAGGGGAGGCTTCCATCACTGGGAAACGTATGCGGAACAAATGACACAGTATGTCCTTGGTGTTGCTTCACCGACAAAGCCTGTTCCTGTAAAAATATATGATGGTTTTGAACGGAAAATAGCAAAATATGGTCCTTATGAATATATCAATTCGCCAGGCGGAGCTTTATTTGTTCACCAATTTTCACATGCATTTATCGACTTTAAAAAGGTTGTGGACAAGGACGGAACGGATTGGTTCGAGAATTCCGTGCAAGCAACACTCGCAAGCCGCCATTACAGCATTGAAAATCCAAATGGCCGAAAAACATATCACGAAAATGCATGGGGATTAACAGCATGTGCTTCGCCAAATGGCTATATCGTTCCGGGTACTCCACCTTTTTATCCGAACGTGAATCCAAATAATGAAGGAACGGTTCCTCCATGTGGAGCGGCAGGATCGATTGTTTTTACTCCTGAAGAATCAATCGCGGCGATGGAATATTACTATGAAAACCACCCACAATTATGGGGAGAATATGGTTTCTGGGATGCGTATAATTTGGATGTAGAGCCAGCATGGTATGCGGAGCATGTCATCGGAATCGACAAGGGGATTACGCTTCTTATGCTTGAAAACTACAGATCCGGTCTTGTGTGGGATTTATATATGAAAAACAAATATGTTCAGCGTGGAATTGAAATGCTGGGCTGGAGGAAAAGGGAATCCGTATGATCGAAATTAAAAACAAGCAAATTTTAATCGACGGCAAACCTCAATTAATTATGTGTGGTGAAATCCACTATTTTCGCCTCGACCGAGCGGATTGGCAGGACCGAATCGATAAGTTAAAGCTTTCTGGATGCAATGCGGTCGCTACGTATGTGCCATGGGTCATACACGAGTTTGAGGAAGGGAAGATTGATTTAACCGGAGAAACTCGTCCTGAACTGGACTTTAAAGCGTTTGTGGATCTATGCGAAGAAAATGGCCTTTACTTTTTTGTTCGTCCAGGCCCGTTCATTATGGCCGAAATGAAAAATGAAGGATTGCCTTTCTGGGTGTACGAAAAACACCCAGAAATCATTCCAACTGGATGGGACAAGCAGCCAGCGACGACAAAAACGATCGATTATTTGCATCCTGGGTTTTTACGTGATGTGAAAAATTGGTATCGTGCCGTCATGGAGATTGTAGAGCCTAAGCTGTATCCAAATGGAAACGTTATTGCATTTCAGCTTGATAATGAAATTGGCATGCTATCTTGGGTCAGCAATTGTCCAGACTTAACGGATTTTGTGTTGGATGATTTTGCGGCATGGTTATTGAGTTCTTATGACGAAGAAACGTTGGCGAAACGCTATCCGTTTAATATAGTAGAAAAAGAAGTTCGTAACGATGCGATTCGTTCACCTCATGAATCATATTCCCTGGAATTAATGAAAGATCTCGGTTATTTTATGAGAAACCGTTTTGCGAGATATATCGCTGTACTTCGTGATTATGCGGAAGAATTTGGAGCGAAGGATATTCCTTTCGTTGTTAATATTCACGGAACGGGCGGTGGACGCGGATTCACATTCCCAATTGGAATTAGTCAGCTATACGAAACGTACACTCAAGGTCCAGGATATTTATCCGGCTCCGATATTTATTTTGGCGATTTGACAGTAGAAACATTCCAAGATTTGTATTTGATTAATGGGTTTATGGATTCTGTCCATCTTCCCGATCAGCCGCTCACTTCCGTTGAATTTAATTGTGGCGATGGGAACTTTGGGAACAACTTGAGCGGGCGCTACGATCCTTCAGCTGCTGATTTTAAAACAAGAATGTGCATTGCTCAAGGAAATCGACTGATCAATTATTATTTATTTGCCGGTGGTCGGAATTATCGTTTTGATTCGTCAAGAGGCGATGGTAATGATCGGATTGCTTTTACAGGTGAGCACCATGGATTTGCTGCACCAGTTGGTCCAGAAGGGAAGTTGAACTATACGTTCCCAAGGATGGCGAGATCCATTAAAACGATGATGGCTGTTTCTGATAAGCTAGCGGCGATGGACGAAGAACGTGATAATATATCTTTCGCTTTCATTCCAGATTACTATATGACGGAATATTACTATCCGGCGAGTGAAAAGATGAGGCAAGTGCTGTCAAACATTGAGGCTAACCGTGCATACAGCTCATGGGAAAGTATGGGGCGGGCGTTGTTATTATTAGGCTACCGATTTGGGGCTATAGATATTCAAAACAAACCGCTTTCTGTTGATGATACCGAAGTACTCGCATTGCCTTCTGCAAAGTATATGGCAGCGAATATTCAACGTAAGCTAGTCGACTTTTTAGCAGCTGGCGGAAGGGTTCTTTTATATGGAGAACTGCCGCAATTTGATATGGAGGGCACTCCTTGTACGATTTTAGCGGATGCTCTTCGGATTAAAGCGGTTGGTGAAAAGCGTGATAGCTCGGAATATTATTTGTCACTGAACACTTTGAGCTGGGCTGCTCCTCGTCCAGAAACAAGAACCCATTTTGCCGAAGTCCTGGAGTCGGATTCCGCGACACCACTTCTTAGTGTTTACGGTACGGATGAAGTGTGCGCGTATGATACTGTAGTAGGCAAGGGACGAGCGGTTGTGGTAGCCGCGGCGTATCCATGCGATCTAGCTTTTTATAAAAAAGTGTTTGCGCAATTGGGTGCAGTAGCTAGGCTTACTCATGATTATGAGGATCATGGCATTTTCAGCACATCAACAGCAAATGCAGCTGGCGAACGCTTTATCCATCTACTGAATCTTGACGGATTAGATAAAACGTTGAGAGTGTATCATGATGGAGAGGCATTGTTTGGTGGAAGAGAATTGCTCCTCCAAAGCAAAGAAGGGGCTATGCTGCCTGTGAATGTGAAGCTAAATGGAATTGGAGACATTGTTTATTCGACGGCGGAAATTATGCAAGTTGGTAAAAATGAAATTGAATTCCATTTAACTCAAGCACAAGATGTAATAGCCCTTCGAACAGAGAGAACAGTTTTGGATAGTGCAGAATATGAGGTAGAACTAGTTGATGGTGTGACATTCATTCATTCAAAAAAGCATGCTAAAGTGGATTCGCAGTTGGTTGTTAGATTTGAATAATGTGGACCAAAAATCCTGGGGGAAATGCATTTCTCCCGGGATATTTTTTATAAAGCTCCTCTTGGGGCGGGAAAAGTCTAGGAAGCTATTAGTTTGTTTTTGGTAATCTTTGAAATATACGAATTTGTATAAATGCAAGAACGAATTGTGACAAAACCACGAATTCGTTCTCGCATTGGAAATATGCAGGAACCAATTAAAATAAAATACGAAGATTACCAGTTCACGTATTTGAGTCCTTAATCGTTCAAAAATGTGATACGAAGGTTACTAATCACGTTATTGATACCCCTAGTTGTAATGAAATGCGGTATTAAGATTATCAAGCTGTATAATGTAATCTTATTTCCGAACAATTGCCTTGAATTATACGGATAAAAAAGAAGGGAAATCCCCGTTTCTATGGAATAAATAGTAGAGAATCCAAAGGGGTGACATCCATGATAAAAATTAGAAACATAAAAGAAAACGAGATGGAATTTTTAAAAGACATGATGTACGAGTCTATCCACATTCCAGAAAATAAGCCGTCTAAAGAAGAATTATTAAATCTTCCTCATTTGAAAAAATATAATGAAAATTGGGGAAGAGCGGGGGATCGAGCCTTGTTGGCTGAAGATAGTGATGGCAATGCTTTGGGGGCAGCCTGGTATCGATTATTCGACGAACAAAATAAGGGCTATGGGTATATTGATAGTTTTACACCAGAATTAGGAATTGCAATATCTCCTGAAGCAAGAGGGATGGGAATAGGCTCGTTACTAATGAAGGCATTAATTAATCAGGCGAAGGAAGACGGTTTTAAATCAATATCTCTTAGTGTAGACCCGAATAATGAGCAGGCGGTTCACGTATACAAAAAACTCGGATTTGAGGAATGCGGTTTTTCTGGAACATCTGTGACTATGATATATAACATAAAATAAAAACACCGTATGGAGGATATTAGTGAATAATAGAATACCTGAACCAACGTGGACAAGATTAGGCTTTAAAACTCCTCCTAATCCTGAAACATCTGGTAAAAACGTAGGAATTGTTATTATTGATCATGTAAATACTGACGGAGAATTTCATTATTTAGGAGACAGATTGCATCAAGTTTCTGTACATGATGACCTATCTGTTACTTGTAGTTCATTCCAAAATTATCAAAATGATTATCACGATAATTCGGAGCATGGGGCGAATGTGTTGAGGCTTTTAGCGCATCCGCCTTTTTCCTATAAAAATCATACATACGTGGGATTAGCGCCTGCTGCAACCTTCTTTATCCTATCTGAATATGATCCTCAAAAGCTTAGAAGGGGAGTAGAATGGCTAGTAGAGAGAAGAAAAGAATGGAATATTAAAATCATATTAAACTTGTTAGTTCCTCGAGTGGAGTTATTTCAAAATACCTCAGTTGATCCTTTTGTAAAAGCTTTTCAACCAGCCGTAGATGCAAATTTACTTGTTGTGGCTGCTAATGGCAACTCGCGTGCACATAATAATTTACATCCAATCGAATTTTTTGTAATAGGTGGATATGACGATAAAGGAAGAACTGACAAGGATGAATATGTGGCACATCCATCTGTACCCTGGGGAAGAAACGGAGACGGACATATGCGTCCGGATATTTTGGCTCCTTTTTCCAATCTTCCTGTAAAACTAGTAAATAATGAACTTACTTTTTTTGAAGGTTCTTGTGGTTCTTCTTCACTTGTCGCAGGTGTATCCGCATATCTATTTTCAAAATTTCCAGAGATTGATTCTGATACGTTGAGACATACATTAATTAAAACTGGATTAGCATTAGAAGAGGAAGAGATTCCAGCGAAGATTGTCCAGGTTGATTCTGCGATTGAAGCATTAAATGAAAAAAAGATATTCCCAGGCAGTACAAATAATGTAAAGATTAGAAGTTCCAATCCCGACATTTCCATAAAATCGAAAGATCCTGTAAAAAGGGCACTATCTCTAACGCAATATATAGTAGAAGGAAAATGTTCCCGAGAAATGCTTTGGAATCTGCTATATGAGGATAAGTCTCCAATCGTCAAAAAGAATGCGATATGGGCTCTAGGAAAGTCATTGACTAACTCTGAAAAAGAAAAACTATGGATACTTTTTCACAATGAAAAAGATAAGAATGGTGTAAGAGAAGTAATTGCATATGCCTTATTTGAACATGCTGATCCTTCCGATATACATAAATGGATTCCATTGATTGATGAGCAAAGCACAGATCTTCGATTATCGGTGAAATTATATTTACAAAAGTTTTATAAAGATGCCCCTAAATTCACTCACTCTAGTGTCATTAATCCGGAAGAAATAAAAGAAAATGCAAAAGTTATCAAGAATTGGTACAACAGATATTTAAAATAATCTTCGTGGGAGGACATTATGTTTGCTGATTTTGATATTTGCGTTCATTCGAAAGAGATAGCTGTTCTAGAGTTTGCTTCAGACGGGACAAGTGTAATTAAAATATATGACCCTGAGAGGAAGAAGCAAACTAGCATCGTTGATAGTAGCTTTATTTCACTCAGTCCGAGATTATCATCGAGAGGAAATCAACTGGCTTTCTGCAGTAATGATGGAAGAATGTATGTAAAAAACTTAAGTAATGAAACGATTACCCCTTTATATGATCGAAACGGTTTTGAGGCGGGTTTTTGTGAATGGTCAAAGGATGGGAAAAAGATTTGTTTTAGCATTCATTCTGAAAATCCTCCAAATATTTATTATATGGATCTGGATAATCAGAATGTTATCCAACTTACAGAAGGCGATGAAGTCGACCGTTTTCCGCAATGGTCTCCTTGTGGAAATTTCATCGCTTTCTCTAGAATGAATCTAAATGAACCACATGCGCCACAGCATATTTTTATCGTCAATATACATACAAAAGAAATTTTTCAACTACCTTCTTTACTTGATACGCGTCATGAAATTGGCAGGTATTGTTGGTCATTTGACTCTTCACATCTCTTGGTAAAGGAAATATCGGATGAAACCATAAGATTACACATCGTGAATGTGAATTCTAAAGCAATTATTCAAACAATCTCTTTGCTGGATATTCATGGCGGATTATTTTTTCCTAATAGCGATAAAATCCTAATTATTTGCGAGAAAGAATTATTGGTTCTTTCTTTTCCTGATGCAAACATATTGGAAAAGCTGCCTTTGCCAGAATCCATATCCATTCAGCCTACCTTAAGAGGACCTGCTGCCGTGATTGATCCTCACACTAATGATATTTATCTATTAAACACGGACTCGTGTTTGTATCGTTTGGATTTAAATGGAAATATGGATTTAATCCTTAAAAAAGAGGAAGAGTCCTTGCCTTATTTCCAAGTAAAAGAATATGAAGTCGTTTCTAGAGATGGAAGAAGCGTTCCTGTGCATTGCCTTTCATCCAAAAATCCAAAAAATCTAGGAATCGTGTTATCCGTTGGAGGGCCTGGAGAGTTTTGAGGAAACAGTATATTACACGGATTACCAAGGCATGAGAATTATTTCACTCGATACGAATGTCAAAGGGAAAGATTTGGATAAACAGGTGGAATGGTTGGAAGAAACACTCTCAAATAATCCGAATAAGTGGACGGTCATGACGTTCCATCATCCGATTTATGCCAATTCACCTGGACGAGATAATGTTGAAATTAGAAACAAAGTACTACCGTTAATCGAAAAATATAGTGTCGATTTAGTTCTTCAAGGCCATGATCACAGTTATGCACGTGGATATGTAAGCAACAAACCTTCGGGAAAGAATGCAATGAGTACAAAGAGTGACACTGTGTTCGTTGTTTCTGTTTCAGGTCCCAAAATGTATGATTTTACGACGAAAAATTGGGATGAAAATGGTGCTCAAGTTCGTAACTCCATAAAAGATACCCAACTCTACCAATTAATTCGTGTGGATGGAAATAAGCTTTCATATGAAGCACGCACTGCTACTGGCAACTTATTCGATGGATTTGAAATTAATAAAACGCCAAGTGGTGAAAAACAAATTAAAGAAATGAAAAACACGCAATGGGAAAAAGAAAAGAAAGGTAAGTAAGTTTTTAAAAATCACTCAATAGAGATGGAGCAACTGTTCCATCTCTATTATTGTCAACTTGTGAAGGGAGTGGTTCATTAATGTTTGGAACTAGATTACTATCTATAAGTTTTATAGCATTGGTATTTATCTTTTTACTTAATAATTTTTTACCACTCCATACCAGTGCTCATACGAATAGCTATGGTTATATGGACATTCATGAAAGCCCAGCAGAAATCCAAATAGACCTAACTCTTGATTATGATGAACTTGCAAAAGCAGTCGATCTGCCAATTAATATTGAATCTACATCAGTAGAAGGGTTGGAAGCTGAACTTACTACCAAGAAGGATGAAATAAAAGATTACCTATCAACAGGGATTAGGCTTTATAGGGATGAATTAATATGTAAGCCTCAATTTACTTCTTCAAAAGTCAGCATAATGGATAACCATCCTCTTGCCAAATTTAACATTCAATATCCTTGTGAGGGAAAATCCACCCGAATAGCCTATGACCTTTTTGTAGATGACATAAATCGCTCCCATATAAATTTTGCCACTCTAATCGGAAACAGTAAGGAAAATCAGGAATTTACGTATACGATAGCAGAAAGAGAATGGGTTATTGGAGAACGAAATTGGATTAGACAAGCTTGGAACTTTACCGTACTTGGGATGGAGCACATTGTTACTGGTTATGATCATATACTTTTTGTTCTCTGTCTTATTATTCCAGCTACTATTTCATTAGGAAGAATGGTAGAAATCATTACGGCATTTACGCTTGGTCACAGTATTACGCTTGGAATTGCTACATTAGGGATTTTTACTTTACCTGAGAGAATCATTGAACCAGCTATTGCACTT
>NZ_JAIAZY010000040.1 GCF_019459225.1 Bacillus sp. IITD106 | reverse complement strand
ATGTCAAGAAACTGATCTCCGCTCTGGAGGAGAGAAATGATTAAGATAAATTCGGAGGAACTGCTAATCATTCAAGAAATATTGCGCCAATATGTACCAAATGCGGAAGTGAGGGTTTTTGGGTCCCGCCATAAGGGAAATATAAAAGATACATCCGATTTAGATTTGGTTATTATAAACGATAAGAAAATTGACCTATTCCAATTAGCCATGCTTAAAGAAGCATTTGAGGAATCTACGCTGCCATTCCGTGTGGATGTCCTCGATTGGTATAGGATCACAGAAGATTTTCGAAAACATATCGAAGAAAGCTATACGGTATTAAAATTTTAATAAAATTCGAATTTAGGGTCAAATTTTATAACTGGCCCTTACTTGCCTTTCACCCTCTGGTACAAAGCCACTTTTGTCATATCTTACATTTAATTCACCCATATTAATATAATTTGTCTGGACATGATATAATTTTTCAAAATGATACAATTTAACTCAAACTACTTATGATAGAATATTTTTAGATTTATATATTGAGGAGTGCAATCTATGAGGTGGTTTTGGAAGAAAAGAGAAGAACCTTCTCCTGAGCTGGAAGCCATACAGCAAGTACTGGAACAAAATAACCTGTTGGTGGAACAGTATCGGGAATTGGCGGAGCAAGTGACGAGGCTAAGCCGTCTGCAGTATAAGACAAGCAAAGATTTACAAGGAAAAGTAAACGAAATCTATGATTCTATACAAAAACAGGAACAAGAAAGCAGCAATAAAGAGTTACGCATCATAAGAGCGGAAACAAAACTGGAGGAATTGGCATATTTCTTGATTGATTGGTTAGATGATTTAGATTTGCTCTATTCAAATTTTACAACCAATGATCAGGAAGAATGGAAAAGCATCATAAAAAAGTGGATCAATCAGATTTTAGTCCAATTGGAGGGCCTGGGAATTAATGAGCTGCAGGTGATTGGATCAACTTTCGATCCAACATTGGCAGAATCCCTTGGAACGATTTCTAAAAAAGAGGCAGAAATGAAATACAAAGAGATAGTATCTCAAGACATTCCATATCAGGTTGTTGAAGTTTTAAAAAGAGGTTTTATTTGGAAAAATGGCACTTTATTAAGAAAAGCGCACGTCATCACTTTAGAAATGGGGAATGAATATGAATAATCATGATTTTCGCCCAATTGTCGGCATCGATCTTGGCACAACGAATTCAGCGGTTGCTTATATACATAATGGAAAACCACAAATCATTCCATCACCTGAAGGGAGAAAGCTTATTCCTTCAGTTGTTTTGATTGATCTTAAGGGTGAAGTGATTGTGGGTGAAGATGCTCGATCTGCACTTGTGGCGATGCCCGATCGTTCCATCGGCGCGGTAAAACGACAAATGGGTTCGGAAAAGCCTATTTCAATTGCAGGACAAGCCTTGCTTCCTCAAGAAATTTCCGCCCTTATATTAAAAGAACTCAAAACGTATGTAGATAGCTTATATGGAGAGGGAGAAAAGGAAGCGGTCATTACAGTTCCAGCCTATTTTACCGATGAACAACGCCGCGCTACGAAACAGGCAGGTGAATTGGCAGGCTTTATTGTAGAGCGGATTATCAATGAACCTACTGCCGCTGCATTGGCTTTTGGGCTCAATCATATGAATGAGGATGGTGTGTATCTTGTCTATGATTTAGGTGGCGGGACATTTGATGTTTCCGTTGTCGAGATGATGAACGGATTGCTTGAAGTGAAAGCCTCCACTGGTAATCATCAGCTTGGCGGGGAGGACTTCGACTGGAAAATTGTTGACTTTTTATCTGAAAAAATACTAGCTGAGAGTGGTGTTGATCCGCGCGAAGATATTAGGGCAAAAGCTTTATTAAAAGATGAGGCGGAAAAGATTAAAATCGCTTTGAGCGAAATGGATTCTATTTCGATAAACCTTCCATTGGTGACAGTGAAAGATCAAAAACCAGTCGGGGTTTCCACTGTATTCAGTCGTCAACAATTTATTGAGTTAATCGATCCGCTTTTACAGGAGACGGTCGAAAGCATACGATCTGTTTTAAATGATTCTCTTCTGAATCCAAGGGATGTAGATGAAGTCTTGTTGGTGGGTGGTTCGACACGTATACCAAGAGTAATCGAATTGATTAGTGAAATATTTGGCAAAAAGCCGCGAACAGATGTAAACCCGGATGAAGCCGTTGCACTAGGTGCCGCAGTCCAGGCAGGATTAAAATCAGGTGCTTTATCTGAAAGCGGGCTTGTCGCAACAGATGTAGCTCCGTTCTCCATGGGAATTGCTGTATTAAAAAATTGGAAAGGTCTTTCCGGACGTCCTGGTGGTTTCGCACCGATTATTCCTAGAAATACAACCATTCCAGTAACGAGAAGTGAAAAGTTTTATACATCTGCACCCGGTCAAACCGCCGTCGAGATTGAAATTTTTCAAGGGGAACATGAATGGGTAAAACATAATCATCGCTTAGGGGAATTTCTTTTAGAAGGAATACCGGAAAACTTCGAGCAGCAAGAAGAGGTGGAAGTGACTTTCCGCTACAATTTAAACGGTATCCTTGAAGTTTCGGCAGCGTGCGTTTCTACTGGAAAGGAAATGAGTGTCGTTGTTCAAGATGCACTCAAAAGGGATACAGATGAAGCGTTTCAAGAAAGTTACGAAAAGCTGCAACAACTTTGGGAAAATGCGGATTCTGATGAAGATGAGTGGGAAGAAGTATTGGATATACTGGATGATGAAGACGAGGATCTTTCGATAACGGATCTTCAGGAGGAAGCAATGGAATTACGGGAGCGGGCACAAAAACTATTGGAGGAACTCGAACATAGTGATCGAGGTAGATTGCAGATGATGATTGCTGAATTGGATGATGCGCTGGAGGCGAATGATCAAGTGCAGTTGCAGGATGCGATTGATGAGATGACAGATACCTTGATTGATTTGGAACTTTAACAAAGGGTAGGTGATTTTATATGGAAACGGTCAAAAAGAAAAGGAAACGGCGGGGCAGCAAACCGAAAATAGAGAACCACTATAAGGTTTTAGGGTTGCGCTCCAATTCTCGACCGGAAAAAATTAAACAAAAATATATCGAAATGGTAAAACAATATCCACCGGAACAGCATCCCGATGAATTTGAGCAGATCAGAAAAGCATATGAAACCCTTAAGGATCCAATCAAGCGCCAAGAATATGACTTAATGAGAAAATATGGAGATTCGCTGGAAGAAACGATGAATACATTTGCAGAATATGTGGATTCCGGTAAGTATGATCAAGCCGAAAAATTATTGACCGATATGTTGAAGGTGGCTCCTGATCTTCCAGCTGCCTATTTTGGACTAGCACAATTATATGTTATGCAGGATGATTTGGATCGTTTCGAAAATCAGATGCAAATTCTATTAGAAAAAACGAAAGCGGAAGAAGAACAAGTAGGGGTCCTTGCGATAAAAGCAAAAATGCTGATCGAGTCTGGTCATCCAGATGAGGCCGCGGATGTACTCGATTTATTAAAAAGGGACTACGCTAAATATGCAGATACTTACAGAATGTTACAAATTGAAGTTTATATAGAACAAGATCGTGCTGATGAAGCTCTTCAGCTTTTTGAATTAGAGGCTCCGCAAGAGGACGATTCAGATCCGGATCATATTTTCTTTTTTATTGCCTGGATTGATACGATGTTTGAAGCGGAAAAATGGGATCTTTCCGATAAAATTAAAAAAAGAGTAAGGAAATTTTTTAGGCTGATTCACGATGAAACGGACCGATTTATGATTGCAAGTGCGTTAATTGATGAATATGAATATTATGCTGAGGGAGATTTTCGAGCGGCTTTGTTTTATATTGACTTACTTCATTCTTTGGATCCAAAGCATCCTTTTGTTCTTGAGAATAGGGCTAAAGCACGGGAACTATCAAATGTTGAGAAAGAACTGCATCGCCTTTTAAAAGATGACGAATTATTCCCATTGGTTGCCATTCAAGCGTTAACGTGGTTTTATGAAGAACGCGATTTACCTGAAGTCGCTGCCGACCAAATAGACATGCTCCCTCAACCCTTAATGCAGCAGATGGAACTGATGGATGAAGAGTATGCGATCGGAATAAAACGAGTACAAAAGAAATATCCCGTTATATACCGTCGATATAAGGAAAGATGGACTGATTTATTTGAGGAAAAAACGGCTGGGTTAAATCGCGAAGCCCGGAGGAGATTAAAATAGATTTTCATTATATGCAAGCTAGTTAACGATTCTACTATTCACTCAAAAGGAGCATGTGAAAGGGGTGACACCTTCTTCACATGCTCCTTTTCAAGTTGTTATTAATTCTTAATAATTATGTGTATTTTGCATCCAAATTCCACAATTACAGAAAAAAATTACCTATTCTTATGGTAATGGTATTTGGATAAATATACAATTTAATGTTGATAAAAGGAAAATGATATATTAATATAAAAGCACTAGTAAAAAAATCCTAGGGATTCTGTTGTATCATCATTCAATTTTTACTTAAAAAACGACACAATAACAACACTAGACATTCAACTCTCTTTTATCTTTAGGAAAAGGGTGATTTTATTGGAACAATCTAATGTTTTATTGAGAAGAAAAGCAGATCAATTACTTTCGGACGTCATTTCATTGAATATCCTTTTAAATCTAGAAGTGCCGGAACATATAAAAGCTAGAGGATTAGAAATATTACAGGATTCAGTTGAAAAAGTATCTAATTTGATACCTGATAGTATATTTCATATAGAGAATGACTTTATAAAGCAGGACTACCTATCTTTAAGTGAGGAAAGAATTAATAAATAATGAATTCTATGATGATTCGGATCTATATAATGAATTATCAAGATTGGTAACTGAATTTAACATCAATTACTATCTAAAAAATATGAACGTTAGGGAGTCGAGTTAATGCTTCTCTCAAAGATCGTACTTGAAAACTTATATATAATTAGAGGGGCGTGCTAATATTGGATTAGCCCCTCTTTGTTATGTAAAAAATTAATTTTTTCAGAGGATACATTTCATTAATAGTCTTTACTTAGTTAAGGGGAACGAATTTTTACGTAAAGAGAATATTTTTTAAAAGTTTCTATTTTATGGATATTGTAAAAAGGTAGGTTGAATGAGTATAATATAGATTATGCTATGTTGAATAGTAAAGTATTTTGTAACTTTTTAGTATATCCAACGTCTATTATAGTATGGCATCTAAAGTGTATTAGGGAGAGGGTAAAAAAATGGGTCGTCATAAACCGAAAAAGAAAAGAAAAGGATTAAAAATATTCCTTATTGTTTTACTTGTACTTGTTGCTGGAATTGTTGCTTATGGTTACTCGATCTATCATAATCTTTCTAAAGCGGCCAATGCGGTTCACAGCCCGATTGATAGAAATCCAGAAGTTAAAAGGCCTTCGGATTTGGAACTTAGTAAGAAAGAGCCTTTTTCAGTCTTAATGCTCGGAGTAGACGAGCGCGCTGGGGATAAAGGCCGTTCCGATACGATGATTGTTTTAACTATAAATCCTAAATTGAAGTCAATGGACATGCTAAGTATTCCACGTGATACCCGAGTCGAAATTGTAGGAAATCGAACAGTGGAAAAAATTAACCATGCCTATGCTCGCGGCGGCGTAGAAATGTCGATGAATACGGTCGAAAAGTTCCTCGATATTCCAATTGATTATTATGTAAAGATGAATATGGAAGGCTTTAAAGAAATTGTCGATGCAGTTGGCGGAGTAAATGTAAATAACGATCTTGATTTTTCCCTTGAAGGAAATCATTTTCCAAAAGGAGAATTATCACTCAATGGGAAAGAAGCACTTGCATATGCGCGGATGCGTAAAGAAGATGCTCGTGGTGACTTCGGACGCCAAATGCGTCAACGTCAAGTCATTCAAGGAGTCATTAACAAAGGTGCTAATATTTCTGCCCTTTGGAAGTATGATGATGTTCTGAAAGCATTGAGTAAAAATGTTGAAACAAACATTTCTTTCGATGAAATGAAATCTATTCAAAAAAATTATGCGGATGCTCGTCATAATATTGAGCAAATCCAAATCGAGGGAAGCGGTGCAACGATTGATGGTCTTTGGTATTATGTTGTGCCAGACGAGGAAAGAATTAAAGTACAAGATAAATTAAAAGAGCATTTAGAGTTGAAGTAAAAGTAAAGCGTCAGGACTATTAAAGTCTCGGCGCTTTTTCTGTTTTAAAATAGCCCCTACTTCCTTGTAGTCAATTGGTCTCAACTATTAATTTGTTCTACATTAAAACCATTTAATCCTAAAATTTTCCGGCTTAACTATACCGAAAGAAAACCCAATTGTTTCAGAAGCAACAAAATTTATTGGAGAAGTTCCTTACGTAAATGGGGGAACAGATCCAAACACAGGTTTTGATGTTTCCGGCTTTGTTCAATACGTATACAAACATGCAGCAAACATTGACATCCCACGCTGGGGTGACCAACAAATGTTAATAGGTGATAGCGTAGCAAGAAGCGAACTGCAACCGGGTGATATCGTATTTTTTAAACTAACAACGATCAACCCATCCATCTATATCGGCAACGACCAAGTCGTTCATGTAACGATGACAGACGGAGTAAGAATAACCAACATCAAAACAAACACTACTTGGAGCTCTAAATATATAGGTGCTAAAAGAGTAGTTAAATAGATTATTAGACAAAAAATGATAGTGTCTGCACCATAGCCATCAAGTTAATTTTAACTCTTTCCCCTTAGGAATAATTTCTATGGGGATTTCTTTTTATAACTTGACCTAGCACTAAGGTGTATGGAATGTGATATTCTATTCATTCAGAAGCACAAAGTTATGGTCAACCTAATTTCCTATTTTATTAATTTTGTTACTTTTAGCATCACAGACATTACCATTATATTTTGTATAAATTATTGGCTATACTGTTATTATTAACATGTTTCTGTAGAGGGATATAGAATGAAAGAGTATGAACAACTTAAAACTGAAAATCGTTATCTTAAACAGTTGTTGATTAAAATGATGCATCACCAATCTCCAGGCACCCCTATAAACATATTAACTAAACATTCCCAAATGAATAATAAAATAGAGCTGTTACAGGATTTATTTAGAGGTCGTACAGATATGTATGCCATTCGATGGGAAACTGAGGATGGTAATCGTGGATATACTCCGGCTTGTGCGATTGAATGGCAAAGGCCCATTTGCCAAAAACCGATTATTAAATGTAGGGACTGCCAGCATAGAAAATTACTACCATTGTCAGATCAGGTGCTTATTGACCATTTAGAAGGCAAAAAAACAATTGGAATCTACCCATTGTTAAAGGACAATACCTGTTGGTTCTTAGCGGTTGATTTTGACAAACAAAATTGGAAGTCTGATGTATTGGCTTTCTCAAAAACTTGTAAAAAGTTAAATATTCCTTTTCATACGGAAAGGTCAAGATCGGGAAACGGGGCACATGTGTGGATTTTTTTCTCCTCTCCTATACCAGCATCAACAGCTAGAAAATTAGGAATGACCCTTTTAAGGAAAACGAAGGAACGAAATGCAAGTTTCCATTTGGATTCTTTTGATCGTTTATTTCCAAGCCAGGATTATCTAGCGAGTAAGGGGTTCGGAAATCTTATTGCCCTGCCTCTTCAAAAGAAACCAGGGAAACTAGGTAATAGTTTATTTGTTGATGAAGATTTTATCCCATATCCAGATCAATGGCTTTATCTATCTTCTGTTCGAAAAATAACAATTCATGATGTTAACGAAATCGTATATTCGAGTGAAAGTAAGCATGTTTTTGATGAGAAAGATACTATTTATCAACCAAATAAGATTAAAATTGAATTGAAAAATGGAATTCATATCAACAAAATTGGCATTCCCCCTTCATTGATATCTCATATTACAGCTATTGCATCATTTGCCAATCCTGAGTTTTATCGAGCGCAAAGAAAAAGATTTTCTACATACGGAATTCCTAGAACGATTAATTGCGCTAGCGATGAACGGGAAAGTCTAATATTGCCACGCGGTTGCTTACAGGAATTACTAGATTTACTAAAAAAACATTCTATAGAAATAGAAATCATAGATTCCAGATATGATGGTGAAAAGATTGAAGCGAATTTTCAAGGAACGTTAACATCTCAACAAGATGATGTTGTAAGGACGATGCTTGAATACCCTCATGGTACACTGTCCGCTACTACTAGATTTGGCAAAACAGTTGTAGCTACCGCGATTTTAGCAAGCAGAAAAGTAAATACATTAATCATCGTTCACAGAACACAACTGATGAAGCAATGGGTCGAGAAACTCGCTACATTTTTAAAAATACCTCCCAAGGAAATTGGACAAATCGGTGGAGGGAAAAATAATATTACAGGCAAAATCGACGTTGCTACCATCCAAAGTTTGAATTATGGCGGCCAATTAAAATCATTTATCACACAATATGGACAAATTATCATCGATGAATGCCATATTATTTCTGCAATTACGTTCGAACAGGTGCTAAAACAGATAAGAGCCAAATATGTTTTGGGCTTGACGGCAACTCCGAAAAGAAAAGACGGAATGGATCCAATTATTACAATGCAATGTGGACCGATTCGCTATAAAATTGATGCGAAAATGCAGGCTAAAGTAAGGCCGTTTCATCATAAATTAATTACGAGGAAAACGGGTTTCAGCACAAAACAAACAGAATTTCAGAATATTTATGAGGAAATTGTTCAAGATTCGAAAAGAAATCATATGATTTTTGACGATGTATTGAAAGTGCTAGAAAAGGGAAGGTCACCAATTATCTTAACTGAGCGATTGGAACACTTGGAATTGTTGAAAAATCAATTCCGTGGATTTGCTAAAAACATTATTATCTTATCCGGAAACATGAAGAAAAAGGATCAAAAAAGAGAACTTGAAAGATTGTCAAACATTCCTGAAAACGAGGAGCGGCTTGTAATCGCGACAGGAAAGTATATTGGAGAAGGTTTCGACGATGCCCGGCTTGATACATTATTTTTAACAATGCCGATTTCATGGAAAGGCACTTTGCAACAATATGTTGGACGTCTTCATCGCGAACATGATCAGAAACAGGAAGTTCAAGTGTATGATTATGTGGATAACAACGTTCCAATGTTGAAGTCAATGTTTGAAAAAAGGTTAGTGGGTTATAAAGCGATGGGGTATGTAACTAGTGATGAAAAAAATACTTCTGAGCAAATGAGGTTGTTTTAGGATTGAATTTAGAAAAAGAATGGGGATTTTTGATTATTACATGATTGCAAGAAATTGAAAAGTATTACGTTAAATAGTGCGGAATGATTTAAGCACTTCTTTGACAATTATTTGCAAGAAAAAAAATAGGCTAAAGATCTGATTTAGCCTATTTTTAATCATTGCTTGCCTTGATAGACTCAAAAGCTATATTAAGACAGTTCATCGATCAATAGCTATTCGCGAAAGGACTCAATCCCGATATTGAGACTGTTCATCGACGAGAAGCTATTCGTGAAAGGTCTCAATCTCGATATTGAGGCAGTTCATCGACGAGAAGCTATACGTGAAAGGTCTCAATCTCGATATTGTTGCAGTTCATCGATCAAAAGCTATACGTGAAAGGTCTCAATCTCGATATTGAGACAGTTCATCCGACCAGTAGCGATTGCGAATGGTCTTATTCGCAATATTGAGACGTTTCATCGGCAAAAAGCTAGATTTGAATAGTCTCAATCCGGATATAGAGACAGTTATGTGTGAAAGGCTATCCGTGAATGATCTCAATCAAATCACGCCCCGAACGGATTATAAAATCTACTTCCATCATAAAAAGTAATAATGAGCGAAAGAACGAACGCGATTCCTACTAAAATAAGTGCGATGTAATCAATCCGTTTAAACGGACGGGCACTGTACCAGGAACGCTTTTTATTTTTTCCGAAACCGCGCAGTTCCATGGCGTTACTGATGACTTCGATTCGATCTAAGCTTGAGAGTATTAATGGGATAATGATAGATGCGATGTTTTTAATTCGTTTTCCTATTTTTTCTTTTCTCGACATGTCGATTCCGCGTGCTTGCTGCGTAATGGCAATGTTGCGGAAGTCACGTTGGATGTCCGGGATATATCGTAAGGCCAAAGCCACGGCATACGAAATTTTATAGCTGACGCCAATCCTATTCAACGATGCTGCGAACTCACTTGGGTGTGTTGTTACAATAAATAAAAGTGCTGTTGGAATAATGGTAAAATATTTAAGCGTTATATTAAATTGGTAAAATAGCTGCTCCCACGTTACGTTATATCTCCCGGCTATCTCGAACAACACATGGCTTGTCCCGTAAATTTTTACACCTTCTTGTGGTGAAAATATATAGATGGCAATATTATTAAGCAACAAGAATACCAAAATGAAAATTAATATAAAGGAAATTTCGCTTACCTTTACTTGGGATGCGATAAAAATAGCGATTCCCGCCACAAATAAAAATAGCAGCACTCGTGTATCGTACGTAAGCATCGCGGCGGTTGACCACAATATAAAGCAAATGAGTTTCGTTGCGCCAGTCAGCCGATGAATCGGCGAAGAACGGTCAATATAAGCGAGCATTTCTACTGCCATGTTCTAACCTCCTTATCGAAGGCGATAAATCTTCCGACGAATTCCCTCGGTTTTTCGATACCAGCTTTAAGGGCAAGATCGAATAATGACGTTTCCTTCAAATTGGCTTTTTCGATTACATCTCGATCTGTAAGGATATTTGCTGAAGTATCATCCGCAATTTTTTCCCCACCGGCAATGACGATCGCTCGCGGTGTGTATTCGAGCATTAAGTGCATATCATGTGTAATCATTAAAATTGTGATGCCTTGGTCATTTAGTTTTGATAAAAATTCCATGATTTCTGTATAATGCTTAAAATCTTGTCCTGCCGTCGGTTCATCTAAAATAATGAGCTCAGGTTCCAACACAAATATAGAAGCAATGGTGACTCGTTTTTTCTGTCCGAAGCTAAGGGCGGAAATCGGCCAGTTTCTAAATGGATAGAGACCGCATATTCGCAACGTTTTTTCTACACGTTCTTTTATTTCATTTTCAGGAACGCCTCGCAATACTAATCCTAACGCGACTTCTTCAAAAATCATATGCTTTGAAATCATTTGATTCGGATTTTGCATGACAAGTCCAATCCGCTCGGCTCGTTCTTTAATCGTATCGTTCGTGATGTCTTCACCTTTAAAACGGATATGTCCGGATTCTGGCTTCACAAATCCACAAATTAGACTAGCTAGTGTTGATTTACCAGCTCCATTTTTACCAGCAATACTGACCATTTCGCCTTTTTCAATGGTAAAAGAAACTCCGTGAATAATTTCGCGTCCTGGCGAATAGCTGAAATGAATGTTTTCCAGCTCCAAAATTGGATCTGTTTTCTTTTTCCTTTCAGGTGGATTCGTTGCTTCGAACCAGGTAAGCAGCTTGTCCTTATCAACGGAAAATGTATGGATATGGGATGGTTTTGATTCTGCTGTTACTTCGGATCCTGCGTATTTTGCGGCTTTTACATATAGCGGTTCGCGAATATTACATTCTTCAAGGATAGAGGAAGCCAGCAATTCATCAGGTGTAAGGTCGGCCACAATTCTGCCTTTATCCACGACAATAATTCGATCAACATGGCATTCAAGTACATCTTCGAGACGATGCTCAATGATGATGACGGTTGTATTTGTTTCTTTTTGAATGCGGTCGATGAGGTGAATCGCATGTTTACCTGTTGCTGGATCAAGGTTGGCGAGCGGTTCGTCAAATAGTAAAATATCGACATCGTCCACCATTACTCCTGCTAAAGACACACGTTGCTTTTGACCTCCTGATAATTGATGAAGCGAAGATTGTAAATATTCATCCATATCGACCATTTTGGAAACGTCTTTTACGATTGAGAACATTTCGTCTTGCGGCCGCACATCATTTTCAAGGGCGAATGCTATATCCTCTCCAACTGTTAGTCCTATGAATTGTCCATCGGGATCCTGTAAAACCGTCCCAACCATTTTGGAGAGTGAAAAAATATCAAGATTTTTTGTCTCTTGACTCATAATTTTTAGACTGCCAGTTATCTCACCTTTATAAGAAAACGGAATTAACCCGTTGAGGCAGTGACCAATCGTGCTTTTACCTGAACCGGAAGGCCCAACAATCAGCACTTTTTCCCCTTCATAAATAGTTAAATTAATGTCATGAAGGGTGGGATCAACTTGGGTGCGATATTTAAAATTAAAGTGTTCAAATTGAATAACGGGCTTTTTCATTTTGATCTCCTCAAATACATTTAAAACGAGGAAACCGAAGTACGATTTCCTCACTATGATTCACATTATATTTTATAATAAAATTCCTTATTCTGCTTTCAAACTTCCACTCTTCACTCTCGTTTTTGCATAAGCTGCTAGTAAAATAGTACCAAGCACAGCAACTGTAACAATGTTAAAGAGTCCGGCTACAATCCCTTGTGTCCATACTTTGTTTGCAGGCTCTGCGTAAATAAGTATGTCAAGCGTTGGAGCAAGAAGGCCCCATCCAATAATTTGGATTAAAATCTGAAGTATATTAAATGGAATAATTTGTTTTTTTCCAAACTCTCCTGATTCAATATTGATTCGTTTTCCGGCAAGACCGAAGAAAAATCCGACTAATGCTGAAATGATTACCCAGCTCCACCAAATAGAACCCCACATAATCGAGTCAAGCAATGCATGACCAATCAACCCGATAAGTCCGCCCGCAACTGGTCCGAACACAACGGCCATTAAAGCTAAAAATGCATAATTCGTATTAAAATTAGTATTTGGTACTCCTGTAGGAATGGCAGCAAATCTCCCTAAGATGACAAATACCGCTGCTCCAATCCCAATCGCTACGATTGTTTTAATTGCTAAGTTTTTCCCCATTTAGATCCATCTCCCTTTTTGAAATATTTATTTTATATGTCTAGCTCCAGCGCCTATCGACTAGCAAACTTCCCGTCCTTTTCTTTTGCGTAAGTCAACATCAATTCGCCAAAGGCTCATTGTGTTTCCTTTATCTCAGTCAAAGGCCAAAGGAGGAACGTCGACTAAAATCGCCACGTCCTTATGTCTTCGTCGACGGACCCGCGTCCTGCGGGCCTGTACGTCGATGAGCAAGGCGCCTTCGCTTTTCTCATTATGTCAATTCAATTATATATGACTTTTGGCACTTTGCGGAAAGATATTTTCCAATTTGCACCTGTTTCGATATGATATGCTTTTGCGAATGAGCCTTGGTTGAGGGCTATTCCAAGATTATCGAGTGAATTTACATAAATCAACGGTTCGCCTAAATGACTATCGGCAAAGGAACGGCCGTATGTCATGATGTTTTTATATACTTGGCGTGTATCGTTATGGATGGTCACTTCAAAGTTATCGCCGTATTCAACATTTAATTGCAGGAAAAGCGTTCTTGCGATATTTGTCCATAAGTTTCCGAATCGGATGTCAAGAATATCGATATTTCCAGTGACGGAAGCTTCATCTATACTTGGATCAAATTTTGCAAGTTCAACGACGGAATCGACTGGAATTTCAGGACCGACTTCTTCAAAAGAGATGACGCCCGATGCAAGTCGCGCTCCTGTATATGCATATACGTCTCGTCCGTGGAAAGTATAAGATTCCCCTGATTTTGGCAAGCGATTGACTGATTCATCAATGATTCTCACTTCCACTATTCCTATTTCATCTTTAATGTGTGTGAGTGTCCCGTTATCTGGTGTCACAATGTATTGATTTTCTGCGGTTTTTGCAACGATACTGCGGCGATCCGAGCCAACTCCAGGATCGACAACTGAAACAAATACGGTTCCTTCAGGCCAATACGAAATTGTTTGATAGAGGCGATAAGAGCCTTCCCATATATTATATTGCGGAATGTCATGAGTTAGGTCAAAGATTCTAAGTGTCGGGTCGACTGAAATCGCCACACCGTACATAGCGCTCACAGCACCGTCACTTAAACCGAAATCTGTTTGAATCACTAAACTGTTTGTCATTATAAATTCCTCCATCTGAGTAAAAAGTTTTAGAAAACGAAAAAACCACGCCCGTATCTTTATACAAAAGATAAGGACGTGGTTGAATTCACGTGGTACCACCTTATTTTACTGTTTGTTCACACAAAACAGCCTCAGCAAGTACTGGAGCATAAATACGTCTTTGCTCGAAATACTGTGGTATTTGTAACGAGTACCAAATCTCGTCGACACCTACTGATCCGCAATCGGACGTTCAGCTCGCAACTCAGAGGCCATTGTTCAGATCGTGATTTTTGCTTCTTTTCAGCTACCGAAGCTCTCTGTGTAAAACCAATAATCCTACTTTTTCTCTTCATCGTCTTTAAAAAAAGTAAAGCATATGTGATTGAAATTGATTATAAGCTTGGGCGAAAAAAAACGCAAGTACTAAATTTGAAAAAAATTATTAATGTAACATCTGAGAGCCGGGATACTCAGTCTTAAATAGAACTATAGCAAATCTTTGCAGAACAATGGTAGCCTTCCGGACAATAAGGACTGAAATATGATTTTTGTAACCTTTCCTAAATTTCAAGAACCATAATAAAATCAAAAAATTCAAGGCAAACTTTAAAACGAATAGTACAATCCAATTTTGCACAAATCGATGTGGGGCTTTTGGTCTGTGATATTAAGTACCTTTATTTTATGATGGAAGTAAGGACTTCTCTATTGGCAGGAGTGAGAAAATGTTTCTGGATAAGCGCAGTCATGCCATTTTACAGGAATTGATTTTACAAAATGACAATGTAACGATTGAGGAATTGACGCAGCGTTTTAATGTGTCGCGCAGAACCGTCTACAATGAAATGGATAAAATCAATTACTGGTTGAAAAAAAGAGAATTAACTCCTGTATTGTATCAGCGTTCACGAGGATTTTATTTGCATCCGTCTACAAAGGATGTTTTATTGCAAGATTATCCGTTAGATAGGCTGCATTATATTGAATATTCGGTTGAAGAGCGGGTTGCTTGGAATGCTCTCCAGTTACTGATTAGTGAAGAACCTCTTATGTTAAAGGACTTATCTGAATGTACGGATGTAAGTAGAAATACGACCATTGAAGATTTGAAAAAGGTGAAAGATGGCTTTAAACAGTTTCATCTCATGGTTCAATTCCAGAAAAAAGATGGTTACATACTTGTCGGAAATGAGGTCGATAAGAGAAAAGCAATTATATTTTACGTATTTGCCTTATTATCGATTCAAGAGGATAGACAACCTGTATTTCAAAAAATTGGAGTTCTCCTTCGTTTACATGAATTAAATCTGGATCCAATGTTATCTGTTCTCCAAGAATGTGAACAAGAACTTGAGGTCCGATTTACGGATAATGATTACTATCAGTTGGCTTTGCACTTATTTTTAATAGGTAGGCGAGTGAAGAGGGGCCTGCACTGCCGCATTGATACTGTTGAAAAAAATGTAATTGCTGAAACACCAGAATATTTTGCTGCTGAAAAAGCGGCACGTAAATTAGGCGAACTATTTTCAATTACTTATCCAGAAGATGAAATTTATTATATTACGACTCTGTTGTTAAGCGCTAAGCTTCATCATAAATATCGGATTGAGGCAGATTCTCTCCATTCGTTGGAAGTGGCCATTGAGCATATGGTTTCTGATTTCCAAACCTTTGCTGGAGTCTTTTTTCAAAATAATCACGAGATTACAGAGAATTTATTGATTCACTTACAACCTGCGTATTATAGAAGTAAGTACGGTCTAAAAATGCATAATCCACTTACAGATTTAATTAAAGAAAAGTACGAGGATATTTATCTATTAACAAAAAAAGTAATCCACCATTTTGAAAAATTGACTGAAACACCCTTAGAGGACGATGAAATTGCCTTTATTGCCATTCATTTTGGTGGCTGGCTGCGCAAAGAAGGTGTGGAGCCTGTCATAAGGAAGAAAGGGTTAATCATTTGCAATAGTGGAATTGGAACTTCTGCTATTTTAAGAAAGCAATTGGAAAATTTATTTCCTTCCATTGATTTTATTAGGACAATGTCGGTGAGGGAATATAACGAGCAGGGCGCTCAATTGGACGTAGATTTTGCTGTCTCAACAGTCCCAATATATAAAAAGAATCATCCACTTTTTGTTGTGAACCCGATTTTATCAGAGCCTGAAAAGATTTCGCTTTTGAATAAAGTATATTCAATTATAGGAAAACAACCAGAAAATCTGAAGAATCCCACCATAAAATCGATTTTAGACACGGTCAAGAAATTCGCCCACATCCATGATGAAAAAGGACTTGAAATTGGGCTAAGAAATTTATTGATGACTGGAAATGAAGAAAAACATATCGATTATCGACCGGGGTTATTACAAGTATTAACAAAAAAGAATATCCAGGTAAAAGAAGAGTCCGAAAACTGGCAAGCAGCAATTAAACTAGCTGCCAGCCCACTACTTGAGCAAAAAATCATTTCAACAGCATACATTGATGCCATGATTTCTCATGTGGATGCGAAAGGCCCTTACATCGTTATTGCTCCAGAAGTGGCATTGCCACATGCCAAACCGGAAGAAGGCTCACTAGGCATAGGAATGAGTATGTTAATTTTAAAAAATCCAGTAGCTTTTTCGGCGGATCCTATACATCAAGTGAAAATAATCATTATATTATCATCAATCGACCAAGTCACCCATTTGCGTGCTATGTCCGAGCTGACGATTCTTTTATCAAAGGATCAAAATTTGGCCAAAATTAAAGCTTGCGAATCTAATGACGAGGTATGGTCTATACTACAAAAAGTAAACACAGAAAATAAGGAGCGTTAAGATGAAGTTTATTGAAGAGAACATGACAGCATTTAACGTACAGGCAACTACTCCAGAGGAAGCGATTCGAATAGCGGGTAATCTTTTGGCGGATAACGGCTATGTTGAAAAAAGTTATGTGGAAGCGATGGTGGATTCCTTTAATACGAACGGTCCTTATATTGTGATCGCCCCTCAAATTGCGATGCCGCATGCAAGACCTGAGGATGGGGTGAGAGAAGCTTGCACATCGATGATTCAACTCGAGAAGCCTATTTCTTTTGGGAGTACACCGAATGATCCAGTAAAGCTTGTCTTTGCTTTAGGAGCGTCTGATAGCGATGAACACTTGGAAGTATTGAAAAAATTAATGAATCTGCTTGGAAATAAGGAAACGGTTGAGCAATTGTTTGCTGCTTCGTCGTATGAAAATATCAAGGAATTGTTAGTGTGATAAGTAAATCAATTTAAAAATAAAAGGAGTGGCTTTGCATGAAAATTTTATGTGTATGTGGTCTAGGACAAGGGACAAGTTTGATTTTACGCATGAATGTTGAAACAGTCTTGCGTGAACTAGGGATTAATGCAGATGTGGAGCATATGGACGTTTCAACAGCATCAGGAACTTCAGCAGATTATATTATTACGAGTAATGAGCTTGCACAATCTTTAGGGGGAGTGAGTGCCAAAATCATCGTTGTGAATAATTATTTTGACCAAGGAGAGATCAAGGCTGCAATAGAAGAAAATTTACAATAATAAGAGGGGTGGAACACGATGGCAGTAATCCAATGGCTAGCCACTAACTTTTTTGGAACTCCAGCAATATTGCTCGGAATTATCGTGTTAGTTGGCTTGCTTTTACAGAAAAAGAATTCGAGTCAAGTCATTAGTGGTACGTTTAAGGCAATTATAGGATTTTTGATTATAAGTGCAGGAGCCAACATTATTGTAGGAGCTTTAACGGTATTTGAACCGTTATGGAAAGAAGTGTTTAATCTTCAAGGTGAGACGTTAAGTAACTTTATGGGGCAAGATAAATTCAATGCAAAATTCGGAAGCGCTGTCACATTGGCCATGACGCTTGGGTTTTTAATCAACGTGTTACTAGCAAGGTTTACGAAATTTAAATATATCTATTTAACAGGGCATATGATGTTCTGGACAACGACGATTTTTGCCGGAATTGTTGTACAAACAGCAGGAGATGTATCGTTTTGGAAATTGGTGATCTTTTTATCCATCATTATGGGGATCTATTGGACTTTCCAACCAGCCCTTACACAACCGATTATGAGAAAAATTATGGGCAATGATAACATCGCACTTGGGCATACTTCGGCCTCTGTAGCCCTTCTCGGAGCAGGGCTAGGAAAACTGCTTGGAAATAAAGAAAATGATTCGGAGAAAATCAAATTGCCGAAGGGACTGGAATTTTTAAGGGACTCAAACGTAATCACTGCTTTAACAATGGGAATTCTGTTCCTCGTTGGAGCGATCATTGTTTCTCTTAAAAATACACCGGGGGCTACAGAACTTGTAGCGTCATCGGGGGATCAAAACTTCATCATTTACTCAATCATCCAATCCTTTACGTTTGCAGGTGGAATTGCCGTTGTATTAATGGGGGTACGGATGTTTATCGGTGAAATCGTCCCAGCTTTTAATGGAATTGCCACAAAAATTGTCCCAGGGGCAAAACCAGCGTTAGATGCGCCAGTCGTATTCCCATTTGCGCCAAATGCGGTTGTTCTTGGATTCCTTGGTGGTTTTATCGGCGCTCTTTTATGGCTCGTCGTCATCGGAAATACAGTCTCATATGTATTCGTTCCGACGATGATTGTCTTGTTTTTCCATGGTGCTACTGCTGGAGTTTTCGGAAATGCGACAGGTGGTGTAAGGGGTGCGCTATTGGGTGGTTTTATCACTTCTACAGTCGTTGCATGGGGGCAATTTATTACTGTAAAACTTTTACTCCCTAATACGATTCCTGATACAGCGATGTGGGCTGCGGACTCTGATATGTTTGTTTTAGGACCAATCATTAGAGCACTTGCTGCATTATTATTTTAATTCAAAATTTAATTTTAAAAAGGTCGGGAAACTGGCCTTTTTCAATATTTTATCTTGAGGTGACAACTATGAGTTTTATTCGTACGTTACACGGAGACATTAAACCGGAGCAATTAGGATTTACGTATTCACATGAACATATCGTTTGCCGTCCGCCTTTTTGGGTGGAAAAAGGCGAAGATGATCTGCTTTTGGACGATAAAGAGGCATCATTGAAGGATGTTCTTGATTTTGTTCATCATGGAGGGCAGGCAATCGTAGATGCAACCGCGGTGGATTATGGCAGGGATGTTCAAGCTGTTGCGGACATTGCGACGGAAGCAGGCATTCATATTGTCGGAACTGCTGGTTTTAATAAAAGTTTTCTATGGGATGCGGCCATTACTCCTCATCTTCATGAAGTCATAGGCGGTAACTTTCGCACGTACAAAGATTGGATTGAAGGATCTTCGATAAATGAGTTGACTGACTATGTTGTGAGGGAAGTAGAGGAAGGTCTTGAAGGTACAAACTTTAAGGGCGGACAGGTGAAGTTTGGTACGGCCTATAATAGAATTACGCCTTTAGAGGAAAAAACCATTCGTGCTATCGCGAGAGCCCACCACGAAACGAAAGCTCCAATCCATTCTCATACAGAAGTTGGAACGATGGCTCTTGAACAAATTGAGATTTTAAAAAGTGAAAATGTGGATCTTTCGTATGTCAGCTTCGGACATATGGACCGAAATCCCGATCCTTATTATCATGAAAAAATTGCTTCAATGGGAAGCTTTCTATGCTTCGATGGAATCGCAAAAATAAAATATGCTCCTGAAAGTACAAGGATTGCGTGTATTTTAGAACTCGTTAAAAAAGGATACGAAAAACAAATTTTAGTGAGCGGAGATACAGCACGCAAAACATATTATAAGCATTATGACTACGGTTTAGGACTTGAATATATTATCGCTAAGTGGATACCTCGTTTCATTGATGAAGCGAATAAAGCTGGTTTCGATGGTGAAAAATTAGTGGAACTCTTCTTTGTAGAAAATCCAAAACGCTGTTTTACGTTCAAAGGATAGGTGATGACAATGAAATTTGGTATGGAAAATTCCTTTGATGTAAAGGAGAAAATTTTACAGTCAAAAATTGCGATTTTACCGATTGGGGCGGTGGAAGCGCATGGTCCTCATCTTCCACTTAGTACGGATACTATTTTAGCGGAAAGGCTCTCGAAAATGCTCGCTGAAAAAGTTGGAGCGTTTGTATTGCCGAGTCTTCCTTATGGGCAAGTATGGAGCTTGCGAAATTTTCCAGGGAGCATCAATATTTCAAACGATTCATTGATTTCTTTTTTGGTCGATTTAGGATTAAGCCTGTATGATCAAGGCTTTCGAACTTGGGCGATGGTGAATGGACATCTTGGGAATCAAGTTGCGATGAAAGAAGCAGCTAGAGTTTTATATGATGAAATTCCTGATTTAAAAGTGTTTTATTTTTTCTATCCAGGAATGAATGCTGTAGTAAAAGAAATTCGTGAAACGAAGTCAGTCCATAGTTCTTATTTTCATGCGTGTGAAATTGAAACGAGTATCATGCTTTATTTGGCTGAGGAGTTCGTGGACATGAATCGTGCCATTCAAGACGCTCCGCAAATTGGTGAAGAGGCAGATTTTACACCAACTCCGTGGGAATCTTTTACGAAAAGTGCTGTTCTAGGGGATGCAACACTTGCTACGAAGGAAAAAGGGAAGAAAATCGTTGAAACTGCCTTAGAAAAAATGGTGAAAATGTTGATTGGAGGAGAGACGAATGATTGATTCGTATTTCGGAAAGATCAATGAAAAATTGATGATGGTCTTGGACTCAGAGAAAGAAAAAATGAAGGAAGCCGCCTCGAAAGTTGCGTCGGCGATTGAAAAAGGTGGGATTGTACAGCTTTTTGGCTGTGGGCATTCTCACATTTTAACGGAGGAGGTTTTTTATAGGGCAGGTGGTTTAGTGCCAATCAAGCCCATTTTCCACGAATTGCTTATGTTGCATGAAGGTGCTATGCTTTCATCGCAATTAGAAAGAAAGAATCATTATGCCGAATCATTTATGGAGGGGCAGGACATTCAGGAAAATGATATTATGATTGTTTTATCTACTTCAGGCAGAAATCCGGTTCCGGTAGATGCCGCCTTAATTGCCAAAGAAAAAGGGGCTTTCGTTATTGGAATCACTTCATTTGAATATTCCAATAGTCAACCTTCGCGCCACGTTTCGGGAAAACGATTGTACGATGCAGTGGACCTAGCAATTGATAATCATTCACCGATTGGCGACGCTGTTTTGAATCATAAAAAAGTGGATGTGCCATTTTCCCCTACTTCTACTGTAGTAGGTGCGACTATTTTGAATGCTATTTTTGCTGAGTCCATTGCTTTGATGGCCGAGGCTAACTACACCCCTCCGATTTTCTTAAGTGGAAATATTGAGGGTTCTGATGAGCACAATAAATCTCTAGTCTCGAAATACGAAACAAGAATCCCGCTATTAACGAAGGGGTTATGATCGAACTATCTATCAAAATGGCTTACAATGTTGGTAAGCCATTTTTTAAAGGGGGATCTTTTTAGTGCTACTAGAAATCATTGCTACTAATATTCGAGATGTCAAAGCGGCATGCGATTATGGTGCGGATCGAATTGAATTGTGCACGGGGATGAAAGAGGAAGGTTTCACGCCGAGCTACGGTTTAATCGAGTCAGCGTTAGAGATGGCTACTATACCGATCAATGTCATTATTCGTTCCCATAGCCAATCTTTTTTCTATGAATCTTCGGAAGTGGATACAATGATTCGGGATATTCGTATGGTTCGAAAGTTAGGTGCGAATGGAATAGTCATTGGAGCACTTACAGAAGATGGACAAGTTGATGTAGAAGTAATGAAAAGGCTTCTTGAAGAAGCGGATGGACTCGATGTCACGTTCCACCGTGCGATGGATTTCTCAAGGGATCTTGAAGAAACGTTAGAGACTTTAACGCAGTTCAAGCAAGTGAAACGAATTCTAACTGCTGGTGGAAGAAAGCCGGCGACGGAATCGGTTCCGATGATCAAACGCCTTATGGAGCTTGCGGAACACACACATTTAAACATTATGCCTGGATATGGACTTCGCGTCGAGACGTTTAAGGAATTTTATGATGAAGTTCGTCCTAAGGAAATCCATTTTGGTTCGGGTGTTCGAGAGGAAAATAGTTTTATGAAACAGATTGAGCGGGAAAAAGTAGAAAGTATCAAACAAGTTTTTTCGTGAAAGCCTCTTCCAAAGGAGAGGTTTCTTTTTTCTTTTCAAAAATAGCTATTTCGAGGCGGTCTGTTATGCCTAGAATTTTAATTAAGACATTTGATTTAGAAGTTTGAAAAGGGTATAATACGAAACAAACGTTCCTCTTTTTCTTCCTCTCAATAAAATGTTTTCCCTATCCATTTATCAAAAATAACTTAGGAGGTTTTCAGATTGTCCGTAAAGGTATCAAGCGTTGGATTGATGGGCCTGGAAGGATATAAATTACAAGTAGAAGTACATACATCAAATGGGCCGCCGACTATGACGATAATTGGTTTACCAGACGCGTCCATTAAAGAATCAAAAGAACGAGTTATGTCTGCACTGCAATTATTAGACTATAGCATTAGCGCTCAAAGAATCATTGTGAATTTAATTCCATCAGAGCAAAGAAAAAATGGACCTCTATTTGACTTGGCCATCGCAATAGGAATTCTGAAAAAGTTACGTTTTATTAAAAAAGAAATTCCGGAAGATGTTGCTTTTCTAGGCGCTTTATCTCTTGATGGTACGGTACTTAACGCCGAGGGGTTACTTCCAGCTGTAATTGCCGCAAAGAAGTTGGGAATTAAAAGATTATTTCTTCCTTACGATCCTGCCATCCCTTTCCGTATGATCCAAGGAATTGAACTGATTTTAATCGAACATCTAAATGAGGTTGTACAGCATTTAAATGGAGAGAAAGTAGCCCCGCAAAAGGTATTGAATCATATGGAACAGGAAAAAGATCATTCTACATTCGTAAAAGATTTCTACCATATCATTGGGCAGTCGCAAGCAAAACGTGCTTTAGAAATTGCAGCAGCAGGAGAGCATAATGTTTTGATGAGTGGACCACCAGGTTGTGGTAAAAGCCTTATGGCTGAAAGCTTTCCCTCGATATTACCTTCTTTGACAAATTCCTCTCTCTTAGAAGTTATGAGCTTACACCAATTAGCAGGTCTACAATACTCACAATATCCTTTACCACCATTTCGTTCGCCGCATCACTCCTCTTCCTCCATAGCATTGATTGGAGGTGGATCACAGCCCAAACCCGGAGAAATATCATTAGCTCATAAAGGAATCCTATTTTTAGATGAGATGGCCGAGTTCCCTAAAAAGACGCTTGAAATGCTAAGACAGCCAATGGAGACAGGAACTGTTACGATAAGTCGTGTTCATTCAAAGGTCACGTATCCCACTTCGTTCATTCTTATTGGAGCTACTAACCCATGTCCTTGTGGTTATTATGGGTCACATCGTTATTATTGCTCTTGTTCGCGTAAGCAAATTCTACATTATCATAATCGTATATCTGGTCCTGTATACGATCGGATTGATATATTGCTTTCTATGAAATCGGAAAACCTAGATCAAAAAGAACATCATAAGGATACCTCCAATGACATTAGAGAGAGGGTGACGAAAGCTCGAAATAGACAATATTTGCGCTATAAAAAAGAAATTAGTAATGCAAAAGTACCATATGAACAATTAATCGAACATACTCCACTTTCACAAGAGCAGAAAAAAATGTTAACACAAATTTCTGTTGAACAAGATTGGAGTAATAGAGCACAATTAAAAGTTATTCGTCTTGCCAGAACGATTTCCGATTTGGAGGGGGATGACTATATAACGAATCAAGCTCTTGAAGAAGCAATGACTTTGAGGAATTTTAATAACAAATCTATACATCTCAAAAAAATGATATAGTTCTTGGCATTCAAAATCCTAATCCAAAGAGACGGGCAAAATATGTCCCAACTTTTATATTGACTATTTAGCTGAAAACGTTTAAATTAAAAGCGAAGTTCTAGAAAAAGGGGATGCTGAAATGACAGAGAAAGTAAGAGTAGCAATTGTTGGCTGCGGTGGTATTGCGAATGGTAAGCATATGCCAAGCTTGTCCAAAGTTAAACAAGCAGAAATGGTAGCATTCTGCGATATCGAAGTTGATAGGGCAGAAAAAGCTGCAGCTCAATATGGCGTTGAAGGTGCAAAAGTTTATTCTGACTATAAAGAATTACTAGCAGACGGATCTTTTGACGTTGTGCATGTTTGTACTCCAAACAGCTCTCATGCCGAAATTTCCATCGCTGCCATGGAAGCTGGAAAGCATGTTATGTGTGAAAAGCCAATGGCGAAAACAACAGAAGAAGCTCGCCAAATGGTTGAAGCTTCCAAGCGTACAGGAAAAAAATTAACAATCGGTTATAACAACCGTTTCCGTCCAGATAGCCTACACTTACATAAATTATGTGAGCGCGGTGACCTAGGTGAAATTTACTACGCGAAAGCTCATGCGATTCGCCGTCGTGCTGTTCCTACTTGGGGAGTATTCCTTGATGAAGAAAAACAAGGTGGCGGTCCGCTAATCGATATCGGTACACACGCACTTGACTTAACACTTTGGATGATGAATAACTACAAGCCAAAAGCGGTTCTTGGAACGACTTACCATAAATTAGGTCAAAAAGAAAATGCAGCTAACGCATTTGGATCTTGGGATCCAGCTAAATTCACTGTAGAAGATTCTGCATTTGGTTTCATCACAATGGAAAACGGTGCAACCATCGTTCTAGAATCAAGCTGGGCACTTAATACTTTAGATGTTGATGAAGCAAAAGTTTCTCTAAGCGGAACGGAAGCTGGAGCTGACATGAAAGATGGCCTTCGCATTAATGGTGAAGATAACAGCAAGCTCTACACAACTAAAGTTGATCTAGGACCAGGCGGAGTAGCTTTCTATGATGGAAGTGTTGAATCTGATGCTGACATTGAAGCTCGCCAATGGATTGAAAGTATCATCAACGATACTGAGCCATTAGTAAAACCTGAAGAAGCATTTGTTGTTACACAAATCCTTGAAGCGATTTACGAATCAGCTAAAACAGGTAAAGCTGTATATCTAGAAGAAGTATTTGCTTAATATATTTATCGAAAAACCTCCGATTTTAAAGTTCGGAGGTTTTTTTTGTGGAAATAATTAGTATAATAGTCGTAGGATGACAGAAAGTGTCGAATTGGTCTTTTTCAATATTCAACTTGTGTAAGAAAAGTATGAAAAAATTTAAAATTTATATTTGCTATTTCAGAAAGAGTTGATATAGTGATTATAACAACTTTTAGGGTGATGCGAGAATGAAAGTGCCATTGTACAAACAAATTTATGAGAATATTTTGCAAAAAGTCCAAATCGGTGAATTGAAGCATGGGGACAAAATCCCATCTGAAAAAGAATTAGCCGAGGAATTTCAAGTGAGTAGAATTACTTCTAAAAATGCTTTGGACTTACTTGCGCAAGATCAAATAATAGAGCGGGTTCAAGGGAAAGGCTCTTTTGTCATTTATTCTGTTGAAGAGTCGGATAACATGCTCAGTAGTAATCAATCTTTTAAAACAAAAAAAGAATTAACAATTGGCTTAGTGATTCCTGGGTTCTCCGATAGTTACGGTACAAAGTTAGTACAATCAATTGAGCAACATGCAGCTATATCCGGTGCAAACCTCTTGATGAAGCTGACTCGAGATAAAATCGAGGAAGAAGAAAATGCGATTGGAGAGCTTGTGGAAGCAGGGGTCGATGGTATTATCGTGTTGCCGATACACGGGGAACACTATAATCCTAAAATTCTTGAGCTTGTTTTGAAAAAGTTCCCGATTGTCCTTGTTGACCGCTACCTGCGCGGAATCCAAGCTAGTGCGGTATTAACTGATAATACTAGTGCAGCCAAAGCAGCGACAGAGTACTTAATGTCACTTGGACATGAGAATATCGCTTATATCACGCCACCGTATGATGGTACGACCGTTCTGGAAGACCGTATGAAGGGATATCAGCTTGCACATACAGAACAACATAAACAAATACATGCTGAATACATTTTTACGAACGGTGGGTCTGATTATGCGTTCGATGAAAATAAGAGAAAAGAATTTGAATTGGAAATTGAGAATTTGAAATCATTTATTTTAAATCATCCTGAGATTACAGCCTTTGTAGCATGTAGAAATGCTTTTTCCGCAATACTTGTACACGTAATCCAATCAATTGGTAAAAGAGTTCCCGAAGACTACTCTATAATTTGCTTCGACTCGGTTCATCCAATTATCGGTAAGCCCGCTTTTTCACATATTAAGCAACGGGAGGATGAAATGGGGCGAAAAACTGTAAAAAAATTAATAGCTCAAATTTATGGCGATGAAAATATTAAAACCGAATTGCTCCCGTTTGATTTGGTCGAAGGCCTATCAACCGCGCCATTAAAGGACCCAGTGAAGAATTGAGAAAATTCTTCTTTTTTTTTGTGAAATTCGATTGACATATTGATATAAGATAATATATTATGTTGATTACATCGAATATGCAGACATCTTAGAAAATTACATAGATTGCAAATGTAAGCGGTTCATAGGAGGTGCGAAAGGAAAGAGTTTAGTAGTTTAGTAATATTTATAAAAATCCGGGGGTGTAAAAGTGAACAAGAGAGTAAAGAAATTCGGTCAATTAATGATTGTTGGTCTACTTGCTCTGTCTGTTTTTCTAGCTGGTTGTACATCGAATCAGAAGTCTTCAGGTGGTAGTGGAGGCAGCGGCGGAAAAGGCGGCGACGGCGGAAAGACAGAAATTACTTTTTGGCATGGTAGTACTGGTATTGGGTTAGAAGCTATGAACGCACTAGTTAAAAGCTTCGAAGAATCTCATCCTGATATAAAAGTAAAAATGGTTTATACAGAGGCTAATGAGGGAGCGGACCAAAAGCTCTTAACTTCAGTAACTGGTGGCAATCCTCCTGATGTAGCAACATTTGATAGATTCAAAGTTGGATCTTGGGCATCTCAAGGTGCGTTGACTGATTTAACAGATATGGCTGCTGCAGATGGTATTTCCCAGGATCGTTATTATCAATATGCATGGGATGAAGCGAGTTACGAAGGTAAACTTTATGCGATTCCATATTCTACTGACTCGCGATTGCTGTATTACAATAAAGATCATTTTAAAGAAGTTGGGCTGGATCCCGAGAATCCACCTAAAACGATTGCAGAATTAGAAGCTGCGGCTGAAAAATTAACAATCAAAGAAGGTAACCGTTTTAAGCGAATTGGTTTTATTCCTTGGTATGGTCAAGGTTGGTTGTATAGCTGGGGTTGGTCATTCGGCGGTGAATTCTACAACGAAAGTACAGGAGAAGTAACGGCTAATGACCCTAAAATTGTAGAAGCATTGCAATGGATGGTTGACTTCGGAAATAAATATAATGTTGAAGACATTTCTGGATTTGAAAGTTCCGCAGGCAGTGATGCTTTGGATCCGTTTATTTCTGGACAACTTAGTATGAAAATAGACGGAAACTGGACAGTCACTGGGATTAAAAAGTTTAAGCCGGATTTAAATTTTGGGGTTACTCCAATTCCAACACCAACAGGAACGGACTTCACTACTTGGTCTGGTGGTCACTGCTTTATTATTCCTAAAGGTGCAAAAAATACTGAGGCGGCTTGGGAATTCTTGAAATACTTCGGTGGTCCTGAAGGTGCAAAAGCTTATTATTCGAAGCTTGAAGGAGACTTTTCCGTTCAACCTGCTGTAAACGAAGAACTTGGGCGTGCGAATGATCCAATTTTAAAGGAATTTGTTGATATCCTTCCAAATTCACACCATCGCCCAGTTATTTCAGAAGGACAATTGCTTTGGAACGAACTTGCAACTGCTACTGAGAACGCAACAAGAGGCAAAGGAACACCTAAGGAAAATCTAGATAAAGCAACTGAGACTGTTAATAAAGCGTTGAAAAAATAATAAATGGGGAGGATCATACCTCCCTTTTATTTATGAAGGGGGCTGTCTAATTTGGCGAAAGTTGAAACTTCAAGTGTCGTAGTCCAACCGAAAAAGAAAAGTTCCATAACTGTAAAAGCAAATATTACGGGCTGGTTATTTGCATCTCCATGGGTTATTGGGTTGCTAGTATTCTTTGCTATCCCATTATTTTCATCCATTTATTTTAGTTTTACGACATATAGCGTGTTACAGCCTGGAGATTTTGTTGGATTGGATAACTATAAAGAGCTATTTCACGATGATCTGTTTTGGAAGTCAGTTTATAATACGGTTTATTTTGCTGTGTTTTTTGTTCCCCTCAGCATAATCTTCGGAGTTGCCCTTGCAATGATGCTCAATATGAAAGTAAAAGGGCTGGCGATTTATCGGACTATTTATTTCTTGCCGACACTTGTTCCACATGTTGCGCTTGCCGTTTTATGGATGTGGCTTTTAAACCCAGGGTTTGGATTGATTAACGGAACATTGGACTTTTTTGGGATTGAAGGGCCAAACTGGCTAGGTAGTGTTAAATGGTCTAAACCGTCGTTGATCTTAATGTCACTTTGGGGTATTGGGCAAGCAGTCATTATTTATTTAGCTGGTCTAGGAGATATCCCGGAAGAGTTTTACGAAGCAGCTGAAGTAGATGGAGCGAACTGGCTGCAAAGAACGAGACATATCACGCTTCCATTGCTTACGCCGGTAATATTTTTTAACTTAGTTATGGGAATTATCGGAGCTTTCCAGCAATTTACCTTACCTTATACGATGACACAAGGACAAGGGACGCCAGCAAACTCTTTAACCTTTTATGTCATGTATTTATATGATAACGGATTTAAGTTCTTCAAAATGGGTTATGCTTCTGCGATGGCTTGGATTTTATTTGTCATTATCATGGGCTTGACTGCATTGATTTTCATAACTTCAAAACGTTGGGTTCACTATCAGGGTGAGTAGAAAGGAGTGTGTCGAATGCAACCGATTGTCAAAAAACGAATTCAATATTCATTAGCGCATCTAATTCTTATCCTTGCGTCTATATTTTTCATTATTCCATTCATTTGGCTTGTGTCGACTTCTTTGAAACCGATCACACAAATTTATACATTTCCACCTGAATGGATTCCAAAACCATTTCGCTTTCAAAATTACATCGAAGCCATGTCATATATACCGTTTTTTACTTATTTGAAAAATACGGTTGTTATTACGATTTTTAGTACAATAGGTATCATTATTTCTTGTCCATTAGTAGCGTATAGTTTCGCGAAACTGCGCTGGAAAGGACGAAATGTATTCTTCATCATTACAATCGCTGTCATGATGATCCCGGGACAAGTAACAATGATCCCATTGTTCTTGTTATTCAATAAAATTGGATGGGTTGGAACCCCGCTTCCTTTAATTGTTCCTGCGTTTTTTGGAGCACCATTTTACATATTCTTATTACGTCAATTTTTCTTAGGGCTCCCGGATACGTTAAGGGACTCGGCGAAAATTGACGGAGCATCGGAACTACGGATTTATTTGCAAATTATGCTGCCGTTAGCGAGACCTGCACTTCTTGCGGTTGGACTCTTCCAATTCATGGGAAGCTGGACAGACTTCCTCGGGCCGTTGCTTTATTTGACAGATGAAACACAGTACACATTATCATTAGGACTTCAGCAATTCCAGAACCAAATGGGAACGGAGTGGGGAATGATGATGGCTGTTTCAACGATGATGACCCTCCCAATTATCGTCATGTTCTTCTTTATGCAGAAGACGTTTATTCAAGGGATTACGTTTAGTGGGATTAAATGATTTATGTAATTGAATTTTGATGTAAAAGATTTTTAGTTAATTAGTTTCATTGATGAAACCTTTGGAAGAATTGGTGAAATTGTTGAAATAGAGAGTAATAGAATACGTAGGTTTAGATTTTTTTAAAACTGGAGGTTTGTTGAATGACTTTTCAAATAGGTATGCGTATCCCGCCAAAGCTTGGCGCATTAGGGATGGAAAAACTGGCAGATTGGGCCAAAAGTGCCGGAATAGATGTTATTGATGTCCCATATTATAACGAAGAAGTTAAAAGTGCATTAAAAAATGCTGGATTGTCAGTCGGTTCGATTGATGGTGTTGGAGCAGTGGGCTTGACGAATTTATTGAATACGGATGAAGCTGTGCGTGGAGAAGCTGTAGATGCATTGAAAAATCAAATTAGTGAAATCTCTCAAATCGGCGGCAAAACGATTTTTATTTGCCTCGGACCTACAGATGTCACGCAAACAAGGGAAAAAAGCTTTGATATTTGGAAAGAAACATTTCCTGAAATTGTGAAGCATGCGGAAGAAGCAGGAGTTTACTTTGCGTTGGAAGGTTGGCCGGGGCCAGCACCGCATTATCCAACAATCGGATGTACACCGGAAATGCTCCGTGCCATGTTTGAAGTGATTCCGTCGAAACACTTTGGCTTGAACTACGATCCATCGCATCTAGTTCGTTTAGGCATTGATTACTTGCGTTTTTTAACAGAGTTTGGCGAGAAAGTAAACTATGCTCACGGAAAAGATACAGAAATTTTAACAGATGAACTCTATAACGTTGGTATTCTACCAGCCACATTTGGAGCGAAATACGGCTTCTCTGAAGGTTCATGGAGATACACAATTCCTGGTCATGGGGCGGTTGAGTGGGAAAAAGTCGCTGTTCGCTTAGATAAACTCGGATATAATGGACCAATTAGTATTGAGCTAGAGGATCATCGTTATTGGGGAACCCTTGAAAAAGAACAGCAAGGCATTATAAAAGCACGTGAAAACTTGGAGAGAATTTTTAAATAGGTTATAGAACGGAGGATTTTATGTCGAAAACGCTGAAAATCGGAATTATCGGCAGTGGGGGAATTGCCCAAGCACATGCTAGATCTTATCTGCAAATGCCAGAAGTGGAAATTATTGCTGTAGCAGATGTCATTCCTGGAAAAGCTGCGGAGTTTATTGAGAAGCTCGGTTTGACTACTGCAAAGGCATTTGATAGTCATCTAGAATTATTGGAATTGGATTTGGATGGTGTGAGCGTTTGTACGCCGAACGTGGCACATCATCGGACGAGCATCGACGCGCTTAACGCCGGCAAGCACGTATTAGTGGAAAAACCGCTTGCCGTCACGTTGGAGCAAGGTATTGAAATGGTGCAAGCTGGTAAAAAGGCTGGAAAAATTTTAACCGTTGGATTCCAGCCAAGATACGATCCTAATATGCAAGCTGTCAAAAAAATCGTACAATCAGGTCAGCTTGGGAACGTGTATTATGTGCAAACTGGTGGGGGACGAAGACGCGGGATGCCGGGCGGAACATTCATTAATAAAGAACTGGCGGGTGCTGGTGCGATGGCGGACATCGGCTGCTACTCACTAGATTTAGCTTTGAATGCTCTAGGCTATCCAAAACCGTTAAGCGTATCGGCTTTTACGTCCAACCATTTTGGAACAAATCCTACATATCATCCGGAAGCTGATAGATTTGAAGTGGAAGACTTCGGAGTGGCGCTCGTAAGATTAGAAGGTGGAAAGGTTCTTAATTTTAAAATCTCATGGGCGATGCATATGGACACACTTGGACCTACATTATTCTTAGGAACAGATGCGGGATTGAGATTGACTCCAGCTGGAAGTGGACCGTGGAGCGGCGTCTGGGACGGTGGAATCGGTTCAATCACATTATTCCATGATGTTCAAGGACATCATACGGAGAGTCCAATCCCTGTACAACATCACAACTTAAATATTTTCTACGAAAAAGTACGCGCCTTTGTCGTAGCGATTATGGAAGGAAAACCTGCTCCAATCCCTGGTGAAGAAATCTTAATCAATCAAGCGGTTATTGATGGTATATTAAGATCTTCTGAGCTTGGTAGAGAAGTGGAGATTGAAATTCCAGAGGTTTAATCTTTTGAAAAACTCGAATTCTTATAGGGATTCGAGTTTTTTAATATAGCCGTTTGCGAAAAAGATTTGAAATTATCGGGATAGAAATGCGATATTAATGGAATTATGGTGAGGGTTCTAAGTATGCGGAATTACGATGAATAAGATCTCTAAATAAAACATTGCAGAAAAAACGAATGAAGGAAAGCAATTATGGTATTGGTGCCCTTCGTCGGAGGAAATCCCCATCTGGAGGTAATCAATCCTCGTATAGGTACCCTTCGTTGGAGAAAATCCCCTTCTGAAGGTAACCAATCCTCGTATAGGTGCCCTTCGTTGGAGGAAATCCCCTTCTGAAGGTAACCAATCCTCATATAGGTGCCCTTCGTTGGAGGAAATCCTCTTCTGAAGGTAACCAATCCTCGTATAGGTGCCCTTCGTTGGAGGAAATCCCCTTCTGAAGGTAACGAATCCTCGTATAGGTGCCCTTCGTTGGAGGAAATCCCCTTCTGAAGGTAACCAATCCTCGTATAGGTGCCCTTCGTTGAAGGAAATCCCATGCTGAAAGTACCCAATCCTTGTATTGATGCCCTTCGTCGTGGGACAAGCTCTGTTAAAGATTACCAATAATAGGATAGAGGTCCTTGGCTGTAGGCTTTTCGCTGATTAATGTCCTCAATAATTTTATTGTGTTTTCAAAATTAATTATTGTGACAAAATCTGCATGTAATTACAAACCTTTACAAAAACCCCAACGATAAAATTTCCTCTAATAGACTATCATCTTTTAAATCCCTTTTCCAAAAGGTAGTCATTTTTGTCCACCTATTGTTTTTTTAAGTCCACTGACAAGGAAAATTGAGGGTGATAAGATAATACCCAACAATTAAGTGCGATTGTAACTAGAGGTTAAGGCAGAAGGAAAAATTTAAGCAAACGGGGGAAGGAAAAATGAAAAGTCGATTTGCTCTTTTTCTTGTAACCATCATGATTTTTTCTCTAGCATTGACTGGGTGTGCGAGTAAGGATTCTTCAACGGACGGCGGTAAAGACGGTGTTGTGACGCTGAAATTTATGGGGTGGGAAGCGAGTCCTCTCGAAACAGAGAGTGTTAAAAAAGGTATACAGAAATTCGAAGAGGATCACCCCAATATTAAAGTGGAATATACACCTGTACCTGGCGATCAGTATGCATCAAAACTGTTAACGATGATGGCCGGTGATGCTCCTCCAGATGTTTTCTTCTTAGGATCCGCAGATTATCGTTCATTTCAAAAACGCGGCGTGTTGCTAGATTTAACAAAATACTTCGAAAATGATTTAAGCATCGACGATTTTATACCATCTTCCGCTGGGATTATGCAAATAGATGGAAGCGTTTACGGTGTCAGTAGCTGTACGGTTTCTCCAGTTCTTTATTACAACAGAAATATATTTGATGAAGCAGGGGTTCCTTACCCTCCAAGTGACCCTAGCAAGGCTTGGACATGGGAGGAATTTGAGGAAGCTGCTAATAAGCTAACGAAAAAAGAGGGAGATAAAGTAACTCAATTTGGAGCGTACGGATTTGAAAATTTTGCAAATACGATTACGGCTATTATGGAAAACAATGCTGTCGTCTTTAACGACGATTATTCTGAAACAAAAATTAATTCCAATGAGACGAAGAAGGTGCTGGAATCAATACTATCCCTTAAGAAAAATGGATTAAGTCCAGAAGCTAAATTACTAGAAGAGTCCGGAATGAGTGCTTCGCAAATGCTGCAAACTGGAAAGATTGCCATGTTAGTAGATGGATCTTGGGCGTTGCAGGAATTAAGTAAAATGGGTTTTCCAGTTGGAGTGGCAGCTCTTCCGAAATTTGAAAAAGCCGTTACGACTGGTCAAGCTCATGTCCATTCAGCAGCTGCAAAAACAAAACATCCGGAGGAAGCGTGGGAGTTTATCCGTTTTCTATCCTCTGAGGAATATCAAATTGATTTAATTAGTGCAGGACTCTGGATGCCGAATAGAGCATCACTTTATAGCGAAGATGGCATAACTAGATGGTTTAATGAGTCCGTGCATCCTGATGGATTTAAGGAACTAGTTCCATATTTTCAAGATGCGACGGTTGACCCATTCGCGATAAACGAGAAGATAGAAGTCCGTGACATCATGGTAGAGGAATTGGACAAATTCTGGTATGACGGTCAGCCTGCAGATTCAGTTCTCGCGAATATTGAAGATAGAGTGAATAAAGAATTAGCAAAATAGTCCACTATTATTCTATGAGGAGGGAGAGTTTGAACAAGTCTGCATTATTATATAGGGATGGTCCATGGGCATTTATCTTATTACTGCCTAGCATTTTAGGATTTCTAATATTTGTTCTTTTCCCTGTCATCGCCTCTTTTTTACTAAGCTTTACGAGCTGGGATCTCCTTACTCCAATCAAATGGGTAGGATTTGAAAATTATATTAGTCTATTTCAAGATGAAACGTTTATAAAAGTATTCTGGAATACGATTTATTTTACAGTCGTGACAGTACCTATAGGGATTATCATTTCCCTCTTTTTAGCAGTCGCTCTAAATCAAAAAATACGATTTATAAAATTTTATCGAGCTGCCTATTTTCTTCCAGTCATCTCTTCAATGGTTGCGGTTGCTGTTGTTTGGCAGTGGATCTATAACCCTGAATACGGTTTGTTGAACTATATACTGAGCCTTTTTGGAATCGGTGGTCCAAGTTGGCTGAGTGATACGAAATGGGCAATGCCAGCTGTTATGATTACGAGCATTTGGAAGGGCTTAGGATTCAATATGCTTATTTTTCTCGCGGGCATCCAAGGAATTTCAGAAAACTATTATGAAGCAGCGGATATGGATGGTGCAACATGGTTTAAAAAGTTTCTTTATATAACCGTTCCTTTATTAAGACCGACTACCTTTTTTGTTACAGTCATGGCGATTATTGGGTCATTTCAAGTATTCGATGCTGTTTTCTTAATGACACAAGGGGGGCCAGCGCGTTCCACATCAGTGCTCGTCCATTACTTATATCAAAATGGTTTTCAATATTTCAAAATGGGCTATGCGAGTGCGATGGCATATATTTTATTCTTTCTCGTCCTCACCTTTACAGTCATACAATTTTCACTGCAGAAGAAAAGAGGAGAAGTTTAGTAGAAGGAGGTGCATTCGTGAGTAAATTGGCGATAAATACAAGTAATATAGATGTTGAAAATGTAAAGATGATTTCTCATAAAAGAAAGAAGAAAGTTAGTATCAAAAATATAATCGCTCATATATTCCTTGCCATCGGAGCGATTACCATGCTGTTTCCGTTTGTTTGGATGGTAAGTACGTCATTAAAGCAGTTGAGTGAAGTATTCGTCTTTCCACCGACGCTCATGGGTGAATCATTGCGCTTCGATAACTATTTAAAAATATCCGATCGCTTTCCTTTTTTGACGTATTTTTTTAATAGTTTAAAAGTGACGGGGATCGTTGTTATTTCCCAGCTGCTGACAAGTTCCATGGCAGGTTATGTATTTGCGAGATTACATTTTAAAGGTAGAGATTTAATTTTCGGATTGTATTTAGCTACTTTGATGATTCCCATGCAAGTGACGATGATTCCGAACTTTGTGATTATGCGATTTTACGGTTTAGTGGATACACATGCAGCTCTCATTTTGCCGGGATTAGTAAGCGCCTTCGGAACATTTTTAATGAGGCAATTTTTTCTGACCATCCCGAAATCATTGGAGGATGCAGCCAAAATAGATGGGTGCACTCCGTTCGGAATTTATTGGAGAATTTTTGTTCCGTTGACGATGCCAGCTATGGCAACCTTAGGGATATTTGTTTTCATGGGAACGTGGAATGACTTTTTCAGTCCACTTATATACATCAATACGCAAAGTAAAATGACTCTGCCTTTAGGGCTGGCATCGATGCAAGGTATGTATTCAACCGACTGGCCCGTGTTGATGGCAGGAACGGTTATTAGTGTTTTACCTGTGATCATTGTCTTTTTACTAGCACAGGATGCTTTTATAAAAGGTGTTACTTTATCAGGTATTAAAGGAGAGTAAAAAAGGAGGAATTGAATTTGGAAAAAGTAAGGTTGAAGAGTTTGGAAAAGGTTGATTTGAAGGATGTAATCATTGATGACTCGTTTTGGTCAAAAAGACAGAAATTGATTAAAGAAATAGTTATTCCTTATCAATGGGCGGCGTTAAATGATGCCATCCCTGGGGCTGAACCGAGCCATACGATAGAAAATTTTCGAATCGCTGCAGGCGAATCAAACGGAGAATATTATGGAATGGTTTTTCAAGACAGTGATTTAGCGAAATGGTTAGAAGCGGTTGGACATAGTTTAGCGGTTAGCAAGGATGACAGCTTAGAGAAGATTGCAGATGATGTCATTGATTTAATAGGACGTGCGCAGCAGGAAGATGGGTATTTAAATACGTACTTTACAGTGGCGCATCCTGAAAAAAGGTGGACAAACCTGAGGGATGATCATGAATTGTACTGTGCTGGTCATTTAATAGAAGCAGCTGTTGCTTATTTTCATGCGACTGGAAAACGAAAAATCATTGATATTGTTTGTAAATTAGTCGACCATATTGATTCCGTGCTAGGACCGGAGGCAGGGAAGAAAAGAGGATACCCTGGCCACCCTGAAATAGAGCTCGCTCTAATGAAACTATACAAAGTTACAGGGAATAAAAAGCATTTAGAATTGTGCAGGTTTTTTATCGATGAAAGAGGGGCTGAACCTCACTATTACGATATCGAGGCTGACCTTAGAGGTGAAAAAGTAAAGGGAGAAAAGTTTCATAATAAGAGCTACTCCCAGGCTCATTTGCCGGTAAGAGAACAAACGGAAGCAGTTGGCCATTCAGTGAGAGCTGTGTATTTATATAGCGGTATGGTTGATTTGGCGGTTGAGATAGGGGATGAAAGTTTAATAGAGGCGTGCAAGACACTATGGGAAAATGTCACGCAGAAAAAAATGTATATTACAGGCGGGATTGGTTCGTCGCAATATCGAGAATCGTTTACCGTCAATTACGATTTGCCGAATGACCGGGCTTATACGGAAACGTGCGCATCTATTGCACTAGTATTCTGGGCAGATCGCATGCTGCAAATTGAAGAAGATAGGGAATATGCGGAAATAATTGAACGAGCTTTATATAATGGTATCTTAAGTGGGATGTCGTTAGATGGGAAGAGCTATTTTTATGTAAATCCTTTAGAAGTATGGCCTTCCACAGTGGACCATCGTAATGATATGAGTTCAGTAAAGTATACGAGACAGCCTTGGTTCGGCTGTGCATGTTGTCCGCCTAACTTAGCTCGGTTAATCGCATCTTTGGGCCAATATATTTATTCATACAATAAGAGTGATAAAGAAATATTTATCCATCAATTTGTTGGGGGAAGTACGAAGGTTGAAATGGATGGGGTACACGTCGGCATTGAGCAAAAGACAGAATATCCTTGGGATGAAAAGGTAAATATAGCATTATCAATTGATGAAGAACAGGAGTTTACGATTGCGCTTAGATTGCCAGGTTGGTGTAAAGAGCCTAAGCTAAAAGTAAATAATGAGATTGTTGATCTGTCATCCGTTTCAGAAAAAGGATACGCCAAAATAACTCGCGTGTGGAAGCAGGATGACAAAATAGAATTAACCCTCCCAATGCCAGTTGAAATCGTAAGAGCAAATCCAAATGTTAGAGAAAATATTGGAAAACTAGCTTTACAACGCGGGCCGATTGTTTATTGTATTGAAGAAGTCGATAATGGAGAAAATCTTCCATCCATTAGTTTGCCATCAGATTCAAATATGTCGGTAAAATATGAAGAGAATCTTTTAGAAGGCGTACCTGTCATTACAGCGGAAGGTTTTAAAATTAAACCGTCAGATAGTGAACAATTATATTTTACCTCTCATAACATCAAGGCTCCAGTCGAGGTAAAGGCTATTCCTTATTTTGCTTGGAGCAATCGAGAGCCTGGAGAAATGATTGTCTGGATTAGAGAAGAATAGAGTAAAAAAGGAGTAGGCGCTTGACCCCCTAGCGCCTTACTCTTTTTTTAATGGTTATTCATTTTAGTACGAAAATACGATGTTCTGTATTCAGTAGGCGTCATTCTTTCGTACTTTTTAAATAGTTTCATAAAATATTTTTCATCTTGAAAACCGACTCCGTAAGCAATTTCTTTAATACTTTTGTTGGTCCTCGTGAGGTAATCTTTCGCTTTTGATATTTTAATATGATGAATATATTCAATTAGAGTCATACCGGTTTTTTTCTTGAAGTAGCGGGATAAATATTCACGGTTATAACTAAATTTTTTAGCAATCGATGAGACGGTAATGTTTTCAAGCGCATGAATTCTTGTCCATTCAAGCAAAGAATTTAAGTTCTTATCTCCGGTGGAATGCTGATTGATCGCTTGCTCGGTTAACTCAATGAGAATGAGTGATGCCATATAATGACCGCTGTGGTTTGTATAATAGTTTGATTGATAAATATGCAATAACTGGCTGAACATAATATTAATTCGTTCAATGCTATTAGGAGAATAAAAAATAGGCAAGTAAATAAATGATTCTGATTCATGTTCTTTTTCTATAAGTGATTTGATAGATATTTCTTTCTTCATTGTCGCTTCGTCGACGATCTCATAATGCTCCGGACAGTAAAAGTGGAACCAGTAAAAAGATAAATTTTCTTCCCCCAGCGCATATCCTTTATGCTCTGCATGAGGTAGGATCACAAGGACATCCCCTGGATTTACTTCATATTTTATTCCGTTTTGCTCTATATAAAGAGTTTTATTAGTACCGATAATCACTTCAAAACTATCAATATTTCGTTTCGTATGAATCCAAGGTTTTTCAGAAATGAAATGCCCGCCAGAAATAAATTCAATCGGAGTATGGATTGGAAATTTTAGAACCTTTGACATCTTACCTTTCACTCCAATCATATGGTTGTATTTGTGAATATTCGATGTGTGTCGAGATAACCCTTTTATTTTTTGTCCTATTAAACAAAACATGAAACGACAACAAACATAAATATAAAATGGTATAATCGGTAGTGTGTTTATATTCTATCAATCTCTAAGGAGACAAAAAATGCAATACATTTACATCATTTCCGGTCCTTGCGGAGTGGGGAAGTCTACAGTTGCAAAGGAAGTCGCAAAGCTTGTTCCAAAGTGTGCCCTTGTTGAAGGAGATCATCTTTTGCATTTTTATGATGATCATTCGATGCTTCCGTGGGAGGAACGGTTGTGGATCGCTTGGAAAAACCTTGTCGATGTGACGAAAAATCTTTTACAGCATAAGCTTAACGTCGTGATTGACTTTGTTGTCGAGGATGAATTAGAGTGGTTTTGCACATATTTTTCCCATTTGGACATAACGTTTAAATATGTTGTTCTTCGAGCGGACAAGGAAACGTTGGTCGAACGCATTACAGATCGCGGGGATACATATATGATTGATCGTTCGCTATTTTTACTGAATCAGTTGGAAAACGAGCCATTTAATGAGCCATTTTTATATGATACGACTGACAAAGAACCAGCTGAAATTGTAAAAGGTATAATAGAACAAAAAAGATTTGAACTTAGCATTTAAGGAGGATGACAGGCAAGATGTCTTGGAAGACTAAGCTGAATGAGTGGCTTGAATTTGAGTCGCTTGATCAAAATTTGAGAGCAACATTGGCAGCCAATCAGGGGAATGAGAAGCTTCTGGAGGATTGTTTTTATAAGGAACTAGAGTTTGGAACGGGTGGTATGCGCGGTGAAATTGGCCCAGGTACCAATCGAATGAATATATATACGGTTCGAAAAGCGGCTGAAGGCTTGGCTCGTTTTATAGTGGAGCAAGGCGAGGAAAAAATGGCTCGTGGAGTCGTGATCGCTTATGATTCACGTCATATGTCTCCTGAGTTTGCGCTTGAAGTCGCAAAAACAGTAGGAAAACATGGAGTGAAGGCATATCTTTTTGAGGAGTTACGTCCAACCCCGCTTCTTTCCTTTGCTGTTCGTTATTTACATGCGTATGCTGGTGTCGTCATTACTGCAAGTCATAATCCGCCTGAGTATAACGGATTAAAAATGTACGGCAAGGATGGTGGACAGCTGCCTCCTTTGGAAGCTGATACGATTACTCGTTATGTGCAGAATGCTGGCAGTGAGTTGAAAATTGAAGTTGCGGATGAAGAAGAACTTTTACAAAAAGAATTGCTTACATATATTGGAGAAAAAGTTGATCGTGCTTATATTGAAGCGATGAAATCCATCCATCTAAACGAAGAAGCCGTAGAGCGTATTGGCAAGGATTTAGGCATCGTATTCACACCGCTTCACGGGACAGCCAATCATCCAGTTCGTGACGGATTGCGAGCGTTCGGATTTGAAAATGTAACAGTTGTAAAAGAGCAGGAGCTTCCGGATGCGGATTTTTCAACAGTTGCATCACCAAATCCAGAAGAACATGCAGCCTTTGAGCTGGCGATTCGCTATGGAAAAGAAATAAACGCCGATGTATTATTGGGAACTGATCCAGATGCAGACCGTTTAGGCGTGGCTGTGAAAAATGAGAGCGGTGAATACGTCGTACTGACAGGTAACCAAGTTGGCGCATTGATGGTGCACTACATTTTGGAACAAAAACGTGTAAATGGAACACTGCCTGAAAATGGGGTTGTGTTGAAAACAATCGTCACGTCTGAAATTGGGCGTGCCATTGCCGAAAGCTACGGCATCGAAACGATGGATGTGTTGACAGGTTTTAAATTCATTGGTGAAAAAATAAAAGAGTTCGAAGAAACAGGGGACCATTCCTTTTTATTCGGATACGAAGAAAGCTATGGTTATTTGATTGGTGATTTCGTTCGCGATAAGGATGCTGTTCAGGCTGCCGTTTTTGCTGCAGAGGTTGCGGCTTATTATAAAATGCAAGGAAAATCTCTCTATGACGGCTTGCTCGAGCTTTTCGAAAAATATGGATACTACAAAGAATCGCTGCGCTCGCTCACATTAAAAGGAAAAGATGGAGCGGAGCAAATTGCTGGGATATTAGAATCGTTCCGACAAGATCCTCCGAAGGAAGTAAATGGGATTGCCATTGCGGCGATTGAGGATTATGAGGCGAGCGAAAGTGTAGATGTCGCAAGCGGCGCGAAGACCCCTATCGAGCTGCCGAAATCGAACGTACTGAAATTCCAACTTGTGGACGGTTCTTGGTTCTGCGTAAGACCTTCCGGAACCGAGCCGAAAGCCAAATTCTATTTTGCGGTAAAAGGCGAATCGATGGAAGATAGTTCTAAGAAGATTGCCGGACTTGAAAATGAAGTGATGGCGCTTGTCGATCGTTTAGTGAAAAATTAAAGTGAAAAGCCAATTCTCTGTTTTAGTTGGAGAATTGGCTTTTTGGTATTTAACGGGTTTCCAAGAGCTACTTCTGATCAAGAGCGATTTATGTTGGTTGAATTATCCAATTCCTGTGAATTGTCCGAATGGAGCGTTCAAAGAACCCGTTTATGCTGGATATCGCCGTTCCCTGTCTGATTGAAACTCAATAGATACAAATCTTCGTTAAACAATTATGTGCTAATGGAGGTTTATTTATTTCCGATACCCCTATATGAAAATCTATTTTTATATTGGAATCACTTTATCTTAATTTAGCGAGAAGGCTCCTTCCTCAAAACCTATAAAGTTTAGGTGGGAGATGAATCGCCTGTTTTTGATGAAAGGTTGATTGGCAGGTATTGTCAAACCATTGTACCCATGCTATAATGAAATTAGAACATATGTTTGTGTGGTGAGTGCAATGAAGAAAACGTACTTTTCCAATAGAGTCTATAAACAAACACTATCCAACGTTGAGGTAGAGTCTATTTCTCATGCACTTCTTTTGTTCAATCGCTCCAAACACTTCGCCTTTCAAACCCAGATTCTTGAAAAACGCTCGGGTACATCGAGACGTTCGGAATCCCTTCACCAAACCGTGAAGAACCGATTTGGATTAAACGATTATTATGCAAATTCAGCTGTACAAGAAGCCAATGCCCATATAAAGTCATTGAATGAACTGAATAACATGTACATTGCGAATAAAGAGGAACAGATGCAATCTATAAAAAGGAAAATCAAAACAACCAAGAGGCATTTGACAACGCTTCGTAAAATAAAAAAATCGTTTGTCAAAGGCAAGCCCAAATTCAACAAAACATCC
>NZ_JAIAZY010000004.1 GCF_019459225.1 Bacillus sp. IITD106 | reverse complement strand
ATCGTTTAAGGGAGAAGGTTTGGATGGCGAAGAAAGATTTAAAAACATTATTGGAAATATTATTCGTTTCAACAAAGCTCGGATTAACCTCTTTCGGTGGTCCAATCGCCCATCTAGGATATTTCCATGAAGAATACATACGAAGAAGAAAATGGATGGATGAAAAAAGTTACGCGGATTTAGTGGCCTTATGTCAATTTCTTCCCGGTCCTGCAAGCAGCCAAGTGGGGATAGGGATTGGGGTAATGCGTGCAGGGATTTTAGGAGGAATGATCTCATTTCTTGGATTTACGCTTCCTTCGGTGATTGCTCTAATCGTATTTGCGCTTATTCTAAAAGGCTTTGACATTGGAAATGCAGGTTGGATACATGGATTAAAACTGGTTGCTGTTGCAGTCGTGGGACATGCGATTTTAGGTATGGCGCAAAAGCTGACTCCTGATTTAAAAAGAAAAGCGATAGCGTTAATGGCATTAGTGCTTATCCTATTATGGCAGACTACTTTCACACAAGTTGGAGTCATATTGCTGTCAGCTTTTATTGGTTTTGTTCTTTATAAAAATCATAGTGATGAAGAAAACTCTAACATTCATTTTCCCATTTCTCGTAAAATCGGAATCATATGTTTATCTTTATTTTTTGGATTCCTAATTCTATTACCTATTTTAAGAGAAATTAGTTCATTAGATTGGGTTGCGATGTTCGATAGTTTTTATCGTTCCGGTTCACTTGTGTTTGGAGGAGGGCATGTAGTGTTGCCTTTACTGGAACGTGAATTTGTACCAACCGGGTGGTTAAGTGAAGAATCTTTTCTTGCTGGTTATGGAGCGGCTCAAGCTGTACCGGGACCTTTATTTACATTTGCGGCTTATTTAGGAGCAGTTATGAATGGTTGGTCAGGAGGCGTGATCGCAACAATTGCCATCTTTTTACCCGCTTTTCTACTTATTTTGGGTACTCTTCCATTTTGGGATCAACTTCGTCGCAACCCGAAAATAAAGGGAGCCTTGATGGGAGTAAATGCTGCAGTAGTTGGGATTTTGATAGCTGCATTTTATGAGCCAATCTGGACGAGTTCTATCTTAAAACCGATTGATTTTGCTTTTGCAGCAGTATTATTTAGTATGCTCGTTTATTGGAAGCTCCCACCTTGGATTATTGTGGTAACTGGTGCTATTGGTGGGTACCTGCTTACCCTTTTAATATGAGAATCTCCTTCATATTGTTTGAATAGATTACATAGATTAGAAGGAGCCTATTGGAAGGGGAAGAGGTACATGAACGGTTTTTCTAGTCTTTGTGATCAATTTGCCGCTATTTTTAATGCGAAAAGTACAATCGACCAAGGTGTTTGTTCCGTTTCGCTGCATCGTAATTTTTCAGTTATGGTTCAAGGGCGGACAAGCAAATCGGTTGTACCCGCGGGTGTTTCTTTTGAAGCCTTAGATCAGTATGGGTATGCTCTTAATCTCGCGGAAATAGCAGTTCTTGAGGAAGAAGTGCCAGCGTTCATGCACTCGATTGTTCAGCAAGGTCTCATTGTGAGCGCTTTGCACAACCATTGGCTCTTCGTAAAACCCAATATTCTGTATATGCATATTCAATCAGTCGAGCCACCTTTACAATTTGCTAGGAAGATGGTCCAAGCATTTACAGCATTAAATAGTTTTCCGATATCAAAGTAAAAATATTGATTTTGAAAAGGTTTTCAGATGGCTTTTTATATGGTATCTTTATACATAATAGCTATCGGAGGTTGGACACACTTTGTCTATTCGGTATTCAAAGTCTTGGAAACTAGTAAAAGAAGGAGTGAAATAGGAAACTTTTTTCTGCAAAATCTGCTTATTAATGAAAGGATTGGTGAGATTTAGTGGGAGGAAAAAAGAAGGTTAGAATTGGAATGGTTGGCTATAAGTTTATGGGGAAGGCACATTCGCACGCATATCGCGATCTGCCGTTTTATTTTGATTGCGAAGTGGAGCCTGTCCTTCAAGCTGTAGCAGGTCGTGACGAAGAAGGGGTTAAAGAAGCTGCTGAAAAACTGGGCTTCGCTACATATGAAACAGATTGGAGAAGATTAATTGAGCGAGATGACATAGATTTAATCGATATTGTCACTCCGAACAATACACATGCAGAGATTGCGATTGCCGCAGCGGAAGCAGGAAAACATATTCTTTGTGAAAAACCGCTTGCTTTGACACTAGAAGATGCACAGCGTATGTATAATGCTGTTAAAAAGAATAACGTCGTGCATATGATCTGCCATAATTATCGTTTTGCACCTGCTGTTCAATTCGCGAAAAAATTGATTCAAGAAGGTAGATTGGGTAAAATCTATCATATGCGTGCGACGTATTTGCAAGATTGGATCATGGATCCGCAATTTCCGAGTGTATGGCGTCTGAAAAAAGAAGTCACTGGATCAGGAGCGCTAGGTGACATCGCTGCTCATAGCATTGATATGGCGAGATTTTTAGTCGGTGAATTTGAAGAAGTGACGGGAATGATGGAAACCTTTATTAAGGAGCGTCCTGTCGCCGATTCAAGTGGCGGATTAAGTGCTAAATCTGCAAGTACAGTGATGGAAGAAGTCGATGTTGACGATGCTTCTGCATTCTTAGTTCGTTTTGAAAACGGAGCAATGGGAGTTTTTGAAGCGACAAGATTTGCAGGTGGTAATCGAAATGGAAACCGCTTTGAAATTAACGGATCAAAAGGTTCTATCCGTTGGGATATGGAACAGATGAACAATTTGGAAGTTTATTTTGCAGATGATGAAGATGGACTTCAAGGCTTCAGAAATATCACTTGTACTGAAGAGCACCACCCATTTGCGGGTGCATACTGGCCAGCAGGTCATATTATTGGCTACGAGCATACTTTTATTAACCTTATGACTGAATTAATGAAGGGTGTTTCGGAAGGAAGTAGCCCATCGCCTAATTTTGAAGATGGCATCAGAAATCAGGAAATTTTAGCTGCAATCGAAAAATCCGTTGAAACGCGTGGCTGGGTAAATGTAAAGCAAATGCGTTTAGTAGAAAATGTATAATGAACTTGTGCCCTGGGAAATCTGGGGCACGGTTATAAGTCATCATGTGGAGGATACAAAATGGAGAAAGTAAAAATTGGAATCATCGGTTGTGGGATGATCAGTGAAATATACATAAAAAACACGAAGGAAGTTTTTCAAAATCTTGATGTAATTGCAGTGGCGGACATTGATCTTGAGAGAGCGCAAGCACGTGCTGAACAATTTGGGATTTCAAAAGCATACTCACCTGAAGAGCTATTGGCTGATGGTGAAATTGAAATGGTCATTAATCTAACGATCCCAACTGCCCATGCTCCAATTTGTTTACAGGCACTTGAGGCAGGAAAACACGTTTTTGTTGAAAAACCACTTGCCGTTACTCGTGAAGATGGAAAGAAAATATTAGAATTAGCTAAAAATAAAGGCCTTTATGTAGGATCTGCACCTGATACATTTTTGGGTGGCGGATTGCAAACATGCAGGAAGCTAATCGATGATGGCTGGATTGGCGAACCGATTGCGGCAAGTGCCTTTATGATGGGAAGCGGCCCTGAAAGTTTCCATCCAAACCCTGACTTTTTCTACGTTGAGGGTGGCGGCCCAATGTTTGATATGGGACCATACTATTTAACGGCACTCATTAATTTAATTGGACCGATCACACGCGTGACTGGTTCTGCAAGGGCGACTTATCCCGAAAGAACGATTAAGGCTGGACCAAGAGCCGGCGAAAAAGTACCTGTTGAAATTCCAACTCATATTTCAGGTGTCTTTGAATTTGAAAATGGAGCAATTGGTTCCATTACAACTAGTTTCGATGTCTGGGGTTCACAGCTTCCAAGAATTGAAATTTACGGAACGACCGGAACTCTAATTGTTCCTGATCCAAATACATTTGGCGGTCCAATCTATGTTAAAAGACAAGGGGAAGCACAGTGGACTGAAATCCCATTAACACATAGCTTTAGGGAAAATAGTAGGGGAATCGGAGCGGCTGACATGGCAAACGCCATTCGAACAGGCCGTGCAAACCGCGCAAGTGGAGCATTAGCATTCCACGTACTTGACGTTATGCATGCCTTTATCGATGCAGCAGAAAAAGGACAGCACATCGAAATTACAAGTGGCTGCAGCAGACCAGAAGCTCTACCAATGAATCAACCTACTGATTTTTTAACATAAATAATAACAACGAGACTCTCAAAATGGTGATTATTTTGGGAGTCTTTTTTTTGTAAGGCTGATGATTTTTATCCAAAAAATCTAATGGTACTTGGATTAGTGCCCTTGGTCAAATCCAATTCATCGTTGAAGGTCACCAATCTCCGTATTGGTGCCCTTGGTCAAATCCAATTCATCGTTGAAGGTCACCAATCTCCGTATTGGTGCCCTTGGTCAAGTCAAATTCATCTGTGAAGGTCACCAATCCCCGTATTGATGCCCTTGGCCAAGTCAAATTCATCTGTGAAGGTCACCAATCCCCGTATTGATGCCCTTGGCCAAGTCAAATTCATCTGTGAAGGTCACCAATCCCCGTATTGATGCCCTTGGCCAGGTCTAATTCATCGATGAAGGTCATCAATCCTCGTATTGGTACCCTTGGTCAAGTCTATTTAATCAATGAAGGTCACTAATCCAATAATCATTTCAATTCAGTATTCCGCATGGAAGTGACCAATCCGTAAATCAAAAAAGAGACAGCTTTAAAATCCGTCTCTCTTATCTAAAACGATTAAACTTCCGTAACAGCAATGCCAGCGTCACTCATTGGAATGCCGAGTGCTTTTGCTACACCTTCACCATAGGCTGGATCAGCTTTGTAGCAATGGACGATATGTCTAATTTTAATTTCCTTCGGAGCATCTCCCATTGCACGGGCAGTATTTCCAAAAAGAGCTTCCTTCTGCTCATCATCCATTTTATTAAAGAGGAGACCAGGTTGTGTGAAATATTGATCGTCATCATCGCGAAAATTCCAGTTGGCTGCGTCGCCGCTTATTTTTAGCGGTGGCTCTGTGAAGTCAGGTTGCGATTCCCATTCACCATAGCTGTTAGGCTCATAGTGCATCGTGCTTCCTAAATTGCCATCCACTCTCATTTGTCCATCACGATGGAAACTGTGGAATGGACACTTTGGAGCATTGACTGGAATTTGGTGGTGGTTTACACCTAAACGATATCGCTGAGCATCCCCATAAGAGAACAATCTTCCTTGCAGCATTTTGTCAGGTGAGAAGCCAATCCCTGGCACAACATTAGCTGGAGTAAATGCAGCTTGCTCGACTTCAGCAAAATAGTTTTCAGGATTTCGATTTAGCACAAACTCTCCAACCTCAATAAGAGGGAAGTCTTTTTTATACCATACTTTTGTAAGGTCAAATGGGTTATATGGCATGTTTTCAGCCTGTTCTTCCGTCATCACTTGGATATACATTTTCCATTTCGGGAAGTCGCCATTTTCTATTGCTTCATATAAATCTCTTTGATGAGATTCGCGATCCTTACCAATCAAAGCTTCAGCTTCTGCATCTGTTAAATTCTCAATTCCTTGTTGAGTACGGAAATGGAATTTCACCCAATATCGTTCGTTCTGAGCATTGATCATGCTGTACGTATGGCTTCCAAATCCATGCATATGGCGATATGATTTTGGAATTCCTCGATCACTCATAACAATGGTTACTTGATGAAGAGCTTCAGGCAATGAAGTCCAGAAATCCCAGTTATTTTTTGCACTTCGCATATTTGTTCTAGGATCACGTTTTACCGCGTGATTTAAATCCGGGAAATTTAAAGGATCTCTGAAGAAGAATACAGGTGTATTATTACCTACAAGATCCCAGTTTCCTTGTTCCGTATAAAACTTTAAAGCAAATCCACGAATGTCACGCTCAGCATCAGCTGCACCACGCTCACCCGCAACAGTTGAAAAACGAGCGAACATTTCAGTTTGTTTACCAACTTCTGAGAAAATTCTTGCTTTTGTATATTTTGTAATGTCATTTGTGACTGTAAATGTACCATATGCGCCAGACCCTTTAGCATGCATACGTCTTTCAGGGATGACCTCTCTGTCAAAATGAGCTAGTTTTTCGATCAACCAAACATCTTGAAGTAATACGGGACCTCTTGGACCTGCCGTCATAGAGTTCTGGTTGTCAATGACTGGAGCACCTGCAGCAGTCGTTAGTTTTTTCATTTGCTTCTTCTCATTCTCACTCACGAAACGTGCACCTCCGATATATTGGTATGTAACTTACAATAATTATTATAACAGACTAATTATAATTTTGCTATATATATTAAGTAAGTTTTTATATAAAAAGAAAAAGGCTTCCCTTTATAAAAGGAAAACCTTCATCTTCTTAAGCCTTCGATTCTTCATATATAACACGGTATTTCTTTGCTTGCTGAACTAATTCCTCAAAGTCAGCTTCCGTTTTTAATTTTTTCGGATTTACTAAATTACTGCCTATTCCAATGGCCGCTGCTCCACTTTTTACATAGTCCTCTATATTTTGATGAGTGATACCGCCTGTTACCATTAAAGGAATTTGTGGCAATGGACCGTGAATACTTTTTACATAGCTTGGGCCAAATACGTTTGCTGGAAAAACTTTAATCATATCTGCGCCATGTTCATACGCTGTAAGAATCTCGGTCGGTGTCAAGGCGCCTGGGATACTGGTGATTCCGTATCGTTTTACAGTTTTAATGGTATCAATATTAAGAGTAGGGGAGACAACGAATTTAGCCCCCGCGGCAATGACGGCTCTTGCTGTTTCCGGATCTAGAACTGTGCCTGCACCAACTAAAATTTTGTCCCCAACTTCTTCCGCTGCTTTTTCAATTAATGCTGTGACCTTAGGTGTTTCAGCGGTAATCTCCAATGCGTAAATTCCACCTTCGTACAAAGCCTCGCAAATTGGGACGATATTCTCCAAATTGGCTTCTCTCACAACTGCAACTAATCCACTTCTCTGTAATTCGACTAATACACTCATGTATTTCTCCTTTTTTTCATTTATTTTATCACTAATATTAAATTGTTTACCTTTAATAAGCAACTCAGGTTGTTAACGCAATATAGACATTGTATGATAAAATATATTTATGAATCAGTCTCTAAGGAGGAAGTAAAATTGTCGAAACAACAAATAGGCGTCATTGGTTTGGCAGTTATGGGAAAGAACCTCGCTTTGAATATTGAAAGCCGTGGCTATTCCGTTGCCGTTTTTAACCGTTCTTCTGAAAAAACGGAAGAATTTATGAGGAACGAAGCGAAAGGTAAAAATTTTGTCGGTGCCCTAACGATAGAAGAGTTTGTAAATTCATTGGAAAAGCCGCGTAAAATTTTGTTAATGGTAAAAGCGGGAGCTGCCACTGATGCTACAATCGAATCTTTAAAGCCATACTTAGAACAAGGCGATATTTTAATCGATGGTGGAAATACATTTTTCCAAGATACCATTCGTCGAAATAAAGAGCTAAGTGAAGCAGGTCTTCATTTTATTGGTACAGGTGTTTCCGGTGGTGAAGAAGGAGCGCTTACAGGTCCTTCGATTATGCCAGGTGGACAAAAGGAAGCATATGATTTGGTTGAACCTATCTTCGATGCAATTTCTGCAAAAGTGAATGGAGAGGCGTGTAGTACATATATTGGTCCAGATGGAGCGGGTCACTATGTGAAAATGGTTCATAACGGGATTGAATATGGCGACATGCAGTTGATTTGTGAAGCTTATTTTATTATGAAACATATTCTAGGCCTAAATGCAGAGGAATTGCATGAAGTATTCTCTGAATGGAATAAAGGAGAGCTTGATAGCTATCTCATTGAAATTACAGCTGATATTTTTGCTAAAGTTGATGAAGAAACTGGAAAGCCGCTAGTAGACGTAATAAAAGATACTGCTGGTCAAAAGGGTACTGGTAAATGGACGAGTCAAAATGCATTAGACTTAGGCGTTCCACTTCCACTTATTACAGAGTCCGTGTTTGCTCGCTTTATTTCTGCCATGAAGGAAGAACGAGTAGCGGCAAGCAAAGTGTTAAACGGTCCTGAAGTATCCGCTTTTGAAGGGGATAAAAAAGAACTAATCGAAGCAGTTCGCAAAGCTTTATATATGAGTAAAATTTGTTCTTATGCACAAGGGTTTGCGCAAATGAAGGCTGCATCAGAAGAATATGGATGGGATTTAAGGTACGGCGATATCGCCATGATCTTTAGAGGCGGATGTATCATTCGTGCACAATTCTTGCAAAAAATTAAGGATGCATATGATCGCGATCCAAACTTAGCGAACTTAATGCTTGATCCATATTTTAAAGAAATCGTTGAAAGCTATCAGTCAGCACTTCGTAAAGTAATTGCCATCGCAGTTGAACGAGGAATTGCAGTTCCTTGCTTCTCGAGCGCGATTGCTTATTACGACAGTTATCGTACGGAAACACTGCCTGCGAATTTATTGCAAGCACAGCGTGACTATTTTGGTGCCCATACTTATGAGCGCCTTGACAAAGAAGGTATATTCCATACTGAATGGATGAATAAGAATTAAATTAGTAAAACCCGGGAGATTTTATATCAACCGGGTTTTATAATGTCCTTTTCATTGTGACTTGCAAATTCAGCTCTGATATTTGCAAAAATTTAATTATCGAGAATGCGCAAGCTCCCATGACACAAGCTTGTTTGCCAAGTTCAGAAACAAGCAGTTTGCCGTAGTGGCTTATATTTGAATTGAGTCGACTTTCAATTTGTTTGATGGCATCTCGATTTAAACGCAAAAGCTCGGAATTTAGGACGATAATTTCAGGATTATACATATTAATAATATTATTTAGACCTAGAGCAATGTATTTGATGAGTTCATCCATTTGATTCGTGACATGTTGATCCCCAAGTTTTAACCACGAGTGGATATCATAATAATCCGCATGTGAGCGGTCTAGTTTATTAAAAAAACTTGATTCCGATGCATATAATTCCCAACACCCTTGATTGCCGCATGCACATAATTTTCCATCAGGTACGACAATCATATGTCCAACCTCACCAGCATAACCATGGAATCCTCTATGTATTTCACCATTCATCATCATGCCTAAGCCAATTCCAGAGTGCATCGAAATACTGATTAAATTATTGCTTTTATTATGCTTAAACACGCTTTCTGCAAAGGCAGTCAAGTTTGCGTTGTTTTCGATGAAAACTGTGACATCCGCCTTATTCTCAAGGTCTTCTTTCATATTTTTATTACGCCATTGAAGTTGCGGGAAAAAGAGAATTTTTTCATCCTTCGACACGAGTCCGTGTATGCCGACTGTTACGCCGATTAATCCGAATGTACTTCCTTGGCATTTCTTTTTAATGTCAATTATGTATTCAATCATAATATCGAGTATCTCATCGTAATCTTTTGTTTGTAATTGGACGATTTCGATATGGGTAGGAAAGCCGAGCAAATCTGATAATGTAAACATAATTTGATTCTTATCAAGGTCAATTCCTAGAGCATATCCCGCTTTTCGGTTTAATGAAAGAAGGATAGGTCTCCTCCCTAAATTATTATGTTCCAGTTGTTCCTCAATAAGTAAATTTTCTTCCAATAAGTCAGCCACTTGAACAGAGACGGTTGCTTTATTAAGCCCAGTTACTTTGGATAAATCGGCTCGAGAAATTTTATTATGTTCGATAATCTGACTTAAAATTAATCCTCTATTTAATTTCTTAATATAAGCTGCATCACCGGTAATCATTTTGATCCCCCTAATTAATAAAGGTAAAGCTATTCTTCTCTATATTTATAATTAACCTCTTAATCTATTATTAATTGACGGTTTGGTGATGGTAATGATATTCTATTTGTAATAATTTGGCTCATAAACAAATGTGTTGCAAAGGGATGTAAGTGGTTTCATTACCTTTTTAATAGATTATGAGAATGTTATGGGACATAATTTCTCTTATCATACCACAGCTTTGCATCATTACCATCATATTTCGAAAAAAAATGTCGATTTTTGACCTTTGTTGTCGTATGGATATAAGAGAAATATTGCAATACATAAAGTGAAAAGGAAGATGTTAATCATGTCAGGCAACTACGTCATTGGACTAGATCTAGGCACGACAAGCGCAAAAGCAGTTATTTTTCATTTGAATGGTAAGGTAAAATCAGAAGCGGAGCGCTTAATTACAACGTATTATCCTGAATCTGGCTGGGTAGAGCAGAATCCGAATGAAATTGAACGATGTGCGATAAAAGCAATCAAGGATGCTATAAATCAAGCAGGAATTCAAAAAGAAGAAACTGTCGCAATAGGTATTTCTTGTGCAATGCATTCCCTTATTTGTGTCGATCAAGACGGAAAGTCTTTGTCGAATGCTGTCATTTGGTCAGATGGTAGGAGCAGCCAACAGGCGGATCGTTTTTCGGAAGAGGAAAGGCAAGATTTGTTTTTAAAAACAGGCGTGCCCATTCATCCAATGACTCCTTTTACAAAATTAGTATGGATGAAGGAGACAGAGTTTGACCCCTACAAAAAAGCAGCTTATTTTATGTCTGTAAAAGAATTTCTGCTCTTTAAATGGTTTGGTGAGAGGGTTGTCGACTATTCAATGGCTTCAGCAACAGGTCTATTTAATCCTAGTATATTAGGATGGGAAGAAGCGGCGTTGCAGCTTGCCCAAATTGAAGAAAAGCAATTATCTAAAGTTGTTCCTCCAACATATATTTTGAAAGATTTAAATAAAAGAGTGGCAGATGAAATGGGTCTGCCAGTAGACGTTCCAGTTATAATTGGTGCTGCTGATGGCCAGCTTGCCAATTTAGGCATTGGAGCGATTTTGCCAGGGGAAGTAGCGATAACAGTAGGAACGAGTGGGGCGGTTCGCCAATTTTCTAAGGGAGTTCGAATTAATGAAAAGCGGGAAACGTTTAGCTATGCGTTTACTGACGAATATAGCATTATTGGAGGGCCGTCCAACAATGGTGGCATCGCGTTGCAGTGGTTGAAGGAGCTGTTAAATAATGAGGACAGCTATAGAGATTTTATCGAGAAAGCCGGGAAGGTTGCGCCTGGGGCTGAAGGGATTATTTTTCATCCGTATATTAACGGAGAAAGAGCGCCAATCTGGGATCAGCGTGCGACTGGGAATTTTTCAGGGTTATCCATCACTCATAAGCAGGAGCATTTCATTCGCGCTGTCCTTGAAGGAATTACGTTTAATCTATATCAAATTGAAAGGGCGCTTTGCAGGCTTGCTGGAGAGCCTTCCAGAATATATGTGAATGGCGGCTTGGCTCGATCCAATTTATGGCTGCAAATGCTAGCTGATATATTTGGAAAAGAAGTGTATGTAGCGGAAACTCATCATAGTTCAGCATGGGGAGCGGCATGGACAGCATTGGTCGCGATTGGAAAGGTCCATTCATTTGAGGAAATTAAAGAAAACATCCAATTAGGGGCACCGATTGTACCGAATGAAGAGACACATAGGATATATCAGGAAATATATAAGGAATATATGGAAAGAAGCCGCATCTAACTGGATGCGGCTTTAGAGTTCTGCTATTAAGTTAGTTTTAGCGAAGGTTAACGCACCCATGACGCCTTGCTGCTGTCCAAAACTATTTTCCTCTAAGCTTAGGGCGAGAGTGGCAAAGCGGTTGGCGCGTAAAATAATTGTCCGCTTCGTTTCTTCCAAAAGCATCGGAAGGGAGTCAAAGATCGGTCCGCCAATATAAATGGCACTTGGATTAAATAAATTGACGACATTACTTAGGGCAATTCCTAGAGCTTTTCCTGTATCCATGCATACTTCGATGGCGATTTTATCATTACGCTCATACGCCTCCACGATAGAAGCATATTGACCATTACGTTTCTTGTATTCGATTTCCAGCATTGGAAACGTAATGATATTTTCCAAGCAGCCATAATTCCCGCATAAACATCGACCCGCATTTTCATCAGCGGTAATATGACCAAGCAGGCTTGAGACATTACTGGATCCTCTTAGCAATTGGTCATTAATCATAATACCAGAGACAATTCCAAACCCAATTTGTACGACGATAAAGTCCCTGATTTTTTTTGCTTTTCCTAATGTTTTTTCAGCGATTGCCATCGTACGTCCGCCTTCATCGAGATAAATAGGGCATGAGAATGATTGTTGGAAAATATCAATGAGCCGAATATTATCCCAGCCTTTGCGATTAGGGATATTTAAAATCGTTTGTTGTTCGATATCAACTAAGCCGGTTACTCCTATACCTATTGCACTAATAGTTGAAAGGGGAGTATTGGAGCTTTTTAAAAAATGCACAAGTCTCTCTAGTAAGGCTTCACCTTTATTTTGGCTTTCATCTAATTCGGCCATGAAAAACTCTTCTTTATGTAAAACTTCCATACTATTGTTTGATAAAGAAAATCTTACAAGATAGCCGCCAATATCAATACCTAAAAAGGTGAACTTTTGAGGGTTGGAGTATAGTAAAACTTCTTTTCTTCCTAGGCCGCTGCTAATTCGTTCACCCTCTATAATAAAGTGATCATCTATTAATTTTTTTGTGATTTTTGTCATGCTCGCTTGAGATAAACCGGAAATGTCAGCGAGATGTTTTCTAGAAATTCCATTATACGAAGTTAAAAGGCTGAGAATTTCTTTTTCAGATGGAGTGTATTTCATGATTAGAAATCCTTTCGATCTTTGCTTTCTCTGATTATACCAAATGAAGAAGGGAAGTGCCTTGCTTATATTAAGTGCTGAGGGCTGCTTGTGCTGCACGATAAAATAACCTCAGTGATAGACTAAGCCACTGAGGTTAAAGATTTTATTGATGAATTTTCATCCTTTCGCTCATATGCTTCGCGACCTTTTTTATAGCTGCGATCGCATCCAGACAATCTTCGTGGGTTAAATTTTGATGTAATGAAATACTGATGGAGCGAGCTAGCAAATCCAACGTATTTGGGCACATATCTTTCGAATACTGAACGTTTCCTTTATAACTTCCACATGTCCATGGATTGCCTTTTTCAGTTGCTCCTCGTTTGTCCAACACATAATCCCAGTTGACGTAAATATGGCGATCGGCAATTCCGTTGTTATAGATCGTTCCGTTCGGAATTCCCTCCGCATTCAGTAGATCTGCGAAGGTTTTTGCCTCTTCAGTGTCAGATAAATAAAAGATTAGGCTATATGAAACATCGCCTTCGGGATCCGGAACCCTTTGCAATTGAATAGTTGGAATATCTTTTATTCCATCGACTATCGTTCTTTTAACTTGGCGAAGCTTTGAAATAATGGTATCAAGTTTTTGTGATTGAGCGAGAGCAAGTGCTCCATTTAGTTCGCTCATTCGGTAGTTTTCACCTGGAAAGGATTCTACATTTTCAAAAAGTTTTGTTCCCCAGTAGCTTAAGGCTGAGTCATGATAAATACTAGCACGCGTATAGATCACATCATCGTTTGTCGTAACGAGTCCACCTTCACCAGCAGTAACGACCTTATACTGTTGGAAACTAAAGCACCCTGCATCACCCATAGAACCTAATGGTTTTCCTTTATAAAAACCGCCATTTGCTTGAGCCACATCTTCAATGACGATGAGATCATGTTTTTTAGCAATCTGTAAAATCTTGTCCATATCACACGGTATCCCTTTCATGTGAACAGGAATGACTGCTTTTGTATGTTCTGTAATTGCCGCTTCAAATGCGCTCGGATCCATCGTTAAACTATCATCGACCTCTACAATAACGGGAACCGCTCGTGCGATTAACACAGCAGATGCCGTTGCGATATACGTATAGGCAGGAATAATTACTTCATCGCCTGGCCCAATTCCCGCACCTACAATCGCAGATACAAGAGCGGAGGTACCTGAATTCACGGCAAGAGCATGCTTCACGTTTGTACGCTCTTTATATAAATCTTCCAATTGCTTTGTTTCTGAATCCTTCAGTTGCTCATGATAAAAACGGAACACTCTTTTCTTATCCAACACTCGAAGGACATATTCTTTTTCTAACTCATCAAATTCCTCAGAACTAATAAATTCCGGAGCCCATGGCTTCGTTCGAACTGGAGTGCCGCCATTTGCAGCTAGCATGATTTTTCCTCCCTTTTACAATTAATTTCATGAGTAAATTATATGATGGAAAGTAACTACTGTAAACTCATTTTCTTGAATAGAATCATATAAGGTCTTTATAGGATTTAATATAATTTATTTAATAAAGTAATAGGGGAGATACGCCACGACAGGAATAGAACAGCTCCGACAGCGAATAGACTCGACATGACGGCGAATAGAACAGCTCCAATAGCGAATAGGCACGCTCTGACGGCCAATAGAAATACTCTTACAGCGAATTGATCCGCGCGGGGAAAAAATGATGATTTCGAAACTATGCCTGAAAGTCTCCTAAGGAATAGGAATCTAGTTACAATTTTAATCTTGTATAGAACAATTAAAGTTGGAATTGAACAAAAAAAGATGGAATTAGAATAATGAAGATGGAATTTGTGGATAAGAGGGTTGCATCTTCATTTTGATAAGGAAAAATAACAAAGAGATGTTTTAATTTTTTTTGTGATAAAATATAAGAAAATGAGGTGGAATAGGCGGTGAATATCGTGTTAGACCATAACGAAGAATCAAGAGAGAGAAAATTTGAGTGGATTGATAAATGGGTAAAGATGACAGGTGAACGAGCGAAAATAGATGCCAAGGCAAATAACACATATATTATTTATAAAACTAAAAAGGGTTGGGTAAGAGAATATCCAGATGGAACCATTATTCCACATGACCAAGAAATTAAAGGTGAAAGTAAATGAAAGAACAACCGAGGATTTATGATTCCAACTTTTTTATACCTAAACAAAACTCCAAAACAAAAACCCCTGAAGCTTGAAAAATTCACTTCAGGGGTATCTTTATTAGTCATTTGTTAATTTTAGTTTTTCAAGAAGTTTGAAGAACAAACTTAGTAGAATCGCAACAATGGTTGCAAGACCCATTCCTTTTAGTTCTACAGAACCGATATGAATGGTAGCACCACTGATACCAATTGCTAACACAACACAAGTTAAGATAATGTTATGTGAAAGGCTGAAGTCTACTTTCGCTTCAACTAACATGCGAAGACCACTAACCGCGATGATTCCGAATAGCAATAAGGAAATTCCACCCATAACCGGTGTTGGGATTGCTTGAATTAATGCTGCTAGTTTTCCGAAGAAGGAAAGGAAAATTGCAATAACTGCAGCTCCTCCAATAATCCAAGTAGAGTATACTCTAGTAATCGCAAGAACTCCGATGTTTTCTCCGTACGTTGTATTCGGTGTTGAACCTGCAAAGCTGGAAATGATGGTTGAAATACCATTTCCCATAAAGGAACGGTCAAGACCAGGATCTTTGACAAGGTCTTTTTTAACAATATTGCCTGTTACGATTAGGTGCCCAATATGCTCTGGCAGCAGGACGAGTGCGGCAGGTAAGATGATTAACATATCAGACCAATTAAACTTAATTTGATAAAAAGTAGGAAGAGCAATCATGCTTGCATCTTTAACTCCAGAAAAGTCTACCAGTCCTACAAAACCTGCAATGATGTAACCCGAAACAATACCAAGTAAGATTGGGATGATTTTTAAGAAACCTCTTAATGTCACCCAATATACGATTGTAAGTCCCAACGTAAGTAAGGAAACCGTGATTACCTTTGGGTCTGGCGACCATGTATCAGGTGCACTAGCTGGTTTAAGTAATCCAGACATGTCTGCAGCTACCGGAACTAACTCCAATCCAATAACGGCCACAATTGCACCCATGGCAGCTGGAGGGAAAATAACATCAATCCATTTTGTTCCGGCCACTTTTATGATAAGACCAACAAGAAGTAATACAATACCAACGAGTAGGAATCCACCAAGTGCATAGCTATAGCCTTCAGTGCCATTATAATGCAGCAAAACTACTCCTACTGGTGAAATGAAAGCAAAGCTTGAACCTAAATAAGCCGGGATTTTCCCTTTCGTAATAAAAATGTAGATTAATGTTCCAATCCCATTCATCAACAAACAAATTGCGGGATTTATTCCGAATAATAATGGAACTAATACTGTAGAACCGAACATAGCGAATAAGTGCTGTAAGCTTAAAGGTAAACTTTGTAATAATGGTAAGCGCTCGTCTACTTGGATTTCTCTGTTTTTCATCCGATATCTCTCCCTTTTTATTAATCTTTGATCAGTTGCTTATGCTGTTGGACAAAATAAAAAGCACCTTGTCCAACAGCTGGCAAGGTGCATAATAATCGGATGACAACATCATCTGTATGCAGAAATTACGCATAGTATATGCGCATGCAACCTTGACAGCCTCACGGGACTGATTTAAAGGCAATCTGATTCTTTTGTCTTATGTATTATTGCAGGAGAGAAATGATAAGTCAATACTTTTCTCCATTTATCTACAATAATTTTGCAAAAATATTTTCTATTCTGTACGTTCCTCGAATAATTTACATATTTCCACAATGACCTGAACCGCCTTCTCCATATTTTCAACAGAGATAAACTCATAAGGTCCATGGAAGTTCTCTCCTCCAGTAAAAATATTTGGAGTTGGGAGCCCCATATATGATAATTGCGAACCGTCCGTACCGCCGCGAATAGGGGAGACAATCGGTTCAATGTCGAGATTTTTCATCGCGTCAGATGCAATGTCGACAATTTCCTTCACAGGTTCAATCTTTTCTCTCATGTTGTAATATTGATCATTCATGTCAATCGAAATTCGATCTTGTCCATATTTGTCGCGAAGATCAGCAACGATTTTTTCAACAAGTGTTTTTCTGGCTTCAAAATTTTTACGGTCAAAATCTCTAATAATATAGGCGAGCTTCGTTTCTTCTACATCTCCGTGAAATGAAAGCAAGTGATAGAAGCCTTCATAGCCTTCAGTCAATTCAGGAGCTTCGTCCGCAGGCAATGCGTTATGGAATTCCATTGCAATTTTTGCTGCATTCACCATAGTTCCTTTTGCTGTTCCTGGGTGGATATTCGTTCCACGAAAGGTAAGCTTTAACCCAGCCGCATTAAAGCTTTCATATTGCAATTCACCAATTGGTCCGCCATCCATCGTATATGCAAAATCAGCATTGAATTTTTTAACGTCGAATTTGTGTGGTCCACGTCCAATTTCTTCATCAGGTGTAAAAGCAACACGAATGTTTCCGTGCTTGATTTCAGGATGCTTGATCAAATAATCCATTGCTGTCATAATTTCAGCAATTCCTGCTTTGTTGTCAGCACCTAAAAGAGTCGTTCCATCTGTTGTAATAAGCGTGTGACCCTTATAATTGGCAAGTGCTGGAAAGTCTTTGTTTGAAAGAACAACATTCGTCGCTTCATTTAACATAAGATCGCTTCCATCGTAATGTTCAACAATTTGTGGGTTTACACCGTCACCAGTAAAATCAGTCGCCGTATCTACGTGAGCAAGAAAGCCGATTGTCGGTACTTTTTTCTCTGTATTTGCTAGAAGAGTCGCCATTACATAGCCATTTTCATCAATAGAGACCCCATCCATTCCAATCATCTCTAGCTCTTCAACAAGCTTGTTAGCCAAAGTCAGCTGACCAGGGGTTGAAGGGCATGTAGGACTATTTTCATCTGATTGGGTGTTCATTTTTACGTATGAAACAAAGCGTTCTATGATATCGTTTTTCACTTTATTACCTCCCATAGTTAATAATTACATATTACGCAAATTTAAAGTGAAAATAAAGAAGCCGGCATTCCCGTTTTGGGAAGGCGGCTTTATGAGTTAATCTGTTCTTCATTATCAATTTCTAACCAGTTCTCTCCCCATTTTTCTATTTCCTTCATCAAAGGAGCAAGGGCCATTCCTTTATCCGTTAAGGAATATTCAATCCTCACTGGGGTTTCAGGATATACTTGGCGTTTGACAATACCTTCTTGCTCTAAGTCCTTTAATCTTTCAGATAAAACTCGAGCACTAATGGGCATTGCTGCTTCGACTGTACAAAAACGCTGGGGTCCGTTTAAAAGCTGGTGAATAATTAATCCCGTCCAGCGTTGACCCAATATACTCATTGCTTTTTCAAATCTTGGGCATAATGAATTATTCAATATACTCACCTCGCTAGTTAAATTATAACATTAGGTATAATAAATACCTATCTTTTATTTTTATCCTTACTTGACATTATATCATAATTAATATAAAGTTTCTTACATAAAGTAAGTGTTAGGAGGAGTGAAAATGACACAACCTTCTGTTATAAAACAAGCTGTGTTAACCGTCCAAAATCTTGAGAGAATAGTTGACTTTTATGAAAAAGTTCTTGGGTTTAAAGTGATTGAGCGAACAAATGAAAAAGCATCAATGTCAGCTGATGGTGAAACAGCATTATTGTTACTGGAACAACGTAAAGATGCAACACCTCGGAATCCAAGGGCTGCAGGGCTATATCATATTGCATTTTTATTGCCCTATCGTTCAGATCTTGCGGATATTGTTCAATATTTCATTCAAACACGTTACCCTTTGCAAGGGGCTTCTGACCATCATGTAAGCGAGGCGCTTTATTTAGCGGATCCAGAAGGCAATGGAATCGAAATATATACGGATCGAGATTCAGAAAAATGGGAATGGCAAGGACAACAAGTATATATGACTACAGAGCCGCTCGATGTTGAAAATCTTTTGCGGGAAGCGACTGAAGCTGGTTGGAAAGGCATGCCGGAAAAAACAATCATTGGGCATATCCATCTCCAAGTTGCGGAATTGCAAAAAACTCAAGAGTTTTATTATGATGGACTTGGGTTTGATCTCATTCTTCGTTACGGCTCGCAGGCACTTTTTATGTCAAAAAATAAATACCACCATCATATCGGGTTAAATACTTGGAACAGTAGAGGGGTCCCAGCACCATCAGAAAATAGTACTGGTTTAAAGTATTTTACGATTGGGTTGCCTAATAATGATGAAAAAGAAAAGATCATCCAGCAATTACAAAAAATAAATGCTTCATTTTCAGAGGGACATGGGAAAATTATAACGAAAGACCCATCTGGAATAAACATTGTTTTAGAAGTGTAAAGGGAGAGAAATGATTATGATTCAAACAAAGCAAGATTTTTATTCAGCAGTTGAAAATAGACGTTCTATATATGGGATAAGTAAAGAAACAGTCGTTTCAGACGAACGTTTAGAGGAAATCGTAGGAAATGCGATTAAACATGCTCCATCAGCATATAATTCGCAAAGTGGACGAGCTGTAATTTTACTTGGTGAGAATCACGATAAGTTATGGAATATTACGGAGGCCGCTTTAAGGGAAAAAGTTGATGCCGATAAATTTAAACCGACTGCAGAAAGAATGGCAGGTTTTCGGAATGGTTATGGCACCATTTTATTTTTTGAAGATCAAACGGTTGTGAAATCACTGCAAGAAAAATTTCCAACCTATGCAGATAAAATGCCTGAATACTCAATGCAATCATCAGGGATGCTTCAATATATCGTATGGACAGCATTAGAATTGGAAGGATTCGGGGTATCTTTGCAGCATTATAATCCAATTATTGATGAAGCTGTACAAAAAATCTGGGACATACCTGAAAGTTGGAAGCTTATTTCACAAATGCCATTTGGAAAACCGACTGCAGGTCCACGTGAAAAACAATATAATAGCATTGAAGAAAGAATGAAGGTTTTTAAATAAGGAATAGCCTAAAAATAGTTAGGTAGATGATGAAAAAATTTGAAACGGAACTGTGCCCCCATTTGATAGGGGACAGTTCTGTTTTTTTCTTTGTTGTATTAAGCACCTCAGTAAAATAAGGATCAAACTATTTATTTAGTTTTTCATTTATTTGCTGCAAATGGTGGATATCATGCTTTAAAAAGATTTTTATAAAACTTTCAACTGAGAGCTGTCGTTTGCCTTTTCCAATCGTAAACCTCACATCTTCCCCAATATTTGAAATACTTCTAATAAGTTCCTTACGTGTTGCTATAAATGAATTTATAATTGACTCTATTGGTTGGTCTTTAAGATAAGATATGGCTTCCTCATTATATTCGTCATGGTCGGGAAACGGTGGTAAGTTTGCGCCATCAGCCATTTCTGGCAGCATTTTTTCGAGATTATACTTATCCCAATAATATAAATGTCCTACAATCTCCCTAATCGACCATTTTCCTTCACGAATAGGTTCAAGTAGTAGAGATTCTTGTACTTGTTTTAATGTAAGAATCACATCAATTGTTTCTTCGAATTGCTTTAATACTTTTTTCATAGCTCTTCCTCCAATTGGATACGTTTTCTATATACTATATTAAGAATAACATTTATCAGCAGAAAAGTGAACATACGTTCTTGTTTTTTGATGTTTTTCTATTTTCTTTTATGTTCATTTAGGTTTGGAAAAAACCTTAATATGTAAAATGAACTGGTTTCTTAAAAAGGGCACCCATGTATTTTCAATGTTATAATAGGAACAGTTAATTTTGATTTGAAAGGGAGTCTGGTCATGGGAAAAAAATACATAGGCTATGCCGGTACTTACACTAGGCAAACGAGCGAAGGTATTTATCGCTTCGTATTAGATGCTGAAAAATTTGAGTTGACGAATGTAGAAGTAGCTGCAAAAGTGGGCAGTCCTACATATTTAGCCATCAGCGAAGGAAATCGTTATTTATATTCTGTAGCTCAACAAGACAAGTTAGGTGGGGTAGCAGCATTTTCTATTGATTCGGAAACAGGGGAATTGAGTTCTTTAAATGCTGAGGTTCAAGAAGGGGCACCACCATGTCATTTAGATGTGTATCAAAATGACTTAGTAACTGGGAATTATCATGAGGGAACTGTTGAATTATACAAAACGAAAAATGATGGTGTAAATCCAGTATCCTCTGTTTATAAGCATGAAGGAACAGGTCCGCACGCACGCCAAGAAAAACCACACGTCCATTATACAGCTTTTACTCCAGACAAAAAATTTGTTGTTGTTGCTGATCTCGGTACGGACGAAGTCGTTACTTATAAAGTTAATAATGGCTCTCTCGAAAAAGTGAATACGTTAGTAGTACGAGCTGGGAGCGGCCCGCGCCATCTTACTTTTCACCCAAATGGTAAAATAGCATATTTACTTACTGAGTTAAGCTCCGAAGTAGTTGTTCTAGATTATAATGCGGAGGACGGAAGCTTCGCTGAAAAACAATACATTAAAGCAATTCCATCTGATTTTACGGAGACAAACGATGCAAGTGCCATCCATATTTCATCCGACGGCCGCTTCGTTTATACGGGAAATCGCGGACATAATAGCATTGCTGTCTTTAGCGTCGACGCCGATTCAGGGGAACTGACTTTCGTTGAACATACACCATCAGGCGGGGAGTGGCCGCGTGATTTCGTACTGGACCCAAGCGAAGCGTTCTTAATTGCATCTAATCAACATACGGGAAATCTTGTTCTTTTTGCAAGAGATAAAGAAACTGGAAGATTGACGAAGCTTGATTCTGAAGTTTCTGTTCCTGAAGTAGTTTGTGTGAAATTCTTAAGATAAGAGAAAAAGGCATTGGTTTTCGGACCAATGCCTTTTTCTTATGCAGCTGCTTTTGCTTTTGCAAATTTTACAATTATAGAAATAAGTAGGGATACAACCGTATAAAAGGCTGCCCAACCGAATAATGCTGTCCAACCAACGTTTTGGACCAAAGGCAAAACGATGGTCAATACGTTTAGTCCAACAAAAATGATCAATGGGGCCAAATAATAATTTTTTAACTTAATCGCACCAAATAATGAAAGTGCTATTGTGATGATTGGCATTATAATTGCGTAAAATGGAATTTCCCACATAAAACTCATCTCCTCAAAATGTTATTGATTGTATTCTTCAATATCGCTTAACTTAATTTTTGAATCTTTATCAAAACTAACCGAATATTTGACATAACCAAGATTATCTTTTTGAATCATTTCATTATCAAATAAATTACCGTTAAAGCTGACACCATCGTAAGAATAGTGTTTAGAATTAAGTGTCTGTTGAATAGCTTGAACAGCTTTTAATACATCTCCCTTACTCATATTTGTAGCGTCGGCAATCATATGGATATAAATTGGCTCTTCCAGTTTCAAATCCTTGCTCCAATGAGTATCAGAACTATATGTTCCTTGTAAAACCTCAATTTGTATACTTAAATCCACAATCTTGATCTGATCTTTTAAAAGCTCTGTTATCTCTGCAACAGCCTCTTTTTCCAACTTTTCCATGAGAGGGAGATCTAGGTTGTCGTAATAAATTCCGTCATACGTAACAGTTGGCTTCCAAAAACCAGTAACGGTAAACTCGTAGTCTTTTTGCTGTTCATCCCCAACTTTCCTTATGGTATAGGAATAGCCACTTACTTTAAAATTATAGATAGCATCACGAATAACGAACTCATCTCCAGGATATTTTTCTTCTAGGTACTGCTTTACTGACCTTTCTGAAAAATACTTCCACACTGGATTCCCATTAAATGCGTTGTAGAAAAATAAAATCGGGACGACGAGAATCATAATTAAAATTAAATAAATCCACTTTTTCATAGTCATGATGCTGGACCTCTTTCTCTCAGTTTTAAAATGAGTAAGCCGATTACACTGCCAACTAAAGCTAGAATTAGATGTATACCAGCAAGGAAGATGGAGCCGATGTTTGCGTTAACCGACATTGATGCTATATCAATCAATGACCAAATAAAATTCGGCAAAAAAGCGATTACTGCTACGATTAAAAATCGTTTGTAAAACAAAAATGTAATCAAACCTAGAATAGGGTAGGTAAGAATAAACCCAAAGCTTTCATGCAACAATGAAGTTTTTATCGCAATAATAAACGAAATCGCAACAAAAATAATTTGATAAATAGATAGCTTTAAATTTATTTTTTTAATCATGCTTTCTGTATCAATCGTAGAAGTAATGTTCTCTGTTTCAATTGGTTCTTTTGATAGAAGTGCGAGTTCCCGGCAGCTCTCACAATGTTCAAGATGCGCCTCCACCCATTCTGTTGTTTCATCTTGAAGCAATCCTTCGTTATACAGGGGTAGCAGATCTTCTACTATCGAGCATTCTTTATTCATGGTTCAACCCCATTTCTTTTTGAAGTCGCAGTTTCGCTCGATGAAATGTGACTCGAACGTAATTTTCACTTTTATTTATGAACTCACCAATTTCTTTAAAAGATAGATCTCCATATAGGCGTAGCGTTACGATTTCTTGCTGGGCTTCATCTAAGTTGCTAATTCTTTGCAATAAATTTACATGTCCTTCCTTGGTCATATATACATCCTCGGGGGAACTCGGATGTTCGGGGACATCAAGGGTAAGCTTTTCATGAAGGCTAGACACATATTTTTTTGAACGATAATGTTTTCTTAATACATTTTTAGCAATGGAAAATATCCAAGTTTGCAGCGTGGATTTTCCAGAGAAAGAATGAATTCCTTTAATTGCCTCATAAAAAACATCATGTGTTAAATCTTCTGCAGCAGATTTATCAGACGTTTTTATATAGAAAAAAGCATATATTTTTGGCTGAATCTCTGTATATAGCCTTTCAAGCTCGTTCATGTTGCCCTCCCCCCTAAGCTCTTCAATACATTAGTACCATGAAAAACGAATTCGTTACAAAAAAATATATGTTAACCATAAAATATTTTAGGTTGACATATAATGTTCTTACCACTATTCTCATATTATAGTAAAAATTTGAGGTGAAAAAATGAGTACAGCAACAGTAAAAACAAAAAATAAGCTAAGAACGCTCGATATGGTCTATGTGAGTATGTTCTCAGCACTAATGATGATAGGAGCAAATATTACATCCTTTATTCCATTCATGACAATTGGGGGAGTGCCAATTACATTGCAAGCTTTCTTCGCTGTGTTGGCAGGGGCGTTTTTAGGAAGTCGTCTCGGGGCCATTTCCATGGCTGTTTATATGTTTATCGGGCTTGCGGGTGCGCCGGTATTTGCAAAGTTTATGGGTGGACCGACACAAATTCTTAGCCCGACTTTCGGATTCATTTTATCTTTTATTGTAACGGCGTACGTAACTGGGAAAATCATTGAAAAAAATAACAAGCTCTATTCTTATATTATCGCGGCTTTAATCGGAACAATCGTAAGCTATTTAATCGGTACGAATTTGATGTATGTAGCTTATAAAGTGTGGGTGGCAGCTCCAGCTGCATTTTCTTATAAGGTGGCCTGGATGTGGATGGCTGTACCATTCCCAAAAGATATCTTTCTGGCTGTATTGGCAGGGATGTTCGCACATAGAATGCGAAAGATTGTGAAAAGATCGAGATAGGTGTTCAGGAAAGATTTGCGGAGGATATCGGCTTTGAAGTCGATCTTGAACAGCTAAATCGCGAAATGGCAAAAAGCGTTGTAGCTGGAAAAGGGAAGGCACTTGGAGTTGAATAAAGGTTAATCGACGAACAGGCCACATCCCTTGTGACTGTTCGTCGATTTTTTAACATATACTAGCTTACTTAAAATTAATAATTGTCCCAATAACAAAAAGGATAGTTAAAAGTAAAATAAACAACAAATAGTAGATTGTAAATCTCCTAATTATGATAAGCCGAATGGTAGAAGTAAGCGCATAATGGATAGCAGCTAATCCGGCGAGCACGCCCATTATGAGAAACCACGGTTCGTAAAAGAAAAGATCCCATAGCGCTAAGCTGTGGGCATTCAATTCTGCCCAGCCTGGGAAGTTAATCGTAATAATCCCAGCCAAAAAGAGTGACTTTGTCAGCATTCCACTAATAGCATGGGCTAGTAAAAAGGCGGTACCGAAAAGAGTAGGGATGAGTAAGACGAGCGGATGGATGTGTCTTCCGCCAATCAATGGAATCCACTGCGGAACGATTTTTCCCCATGGTTTGACTAGCCCGAGCAAACAAAAACCACAGAACATAATAACAACCCCAGCGATGTAGCTAGCCATGTATAGTGCTTCTGGATCTTCGGCTTGACCGAACGTGGTAATGATTCCGCTACCCGCAGCCTCTAAAAATCGAACAAAAACGGCATACAATACTGCCCAAATGCATCCTACGTAAGCTGGCCATGCTGATTTCTTCAAATAGTGTTCAAATGCTGTTTCTTCTTTAAATTTGTACATACTCGTTTCTCCTTTTTATAGTAGAGCTAGGGGAAAACGATTTTTCGCCTCTTCCACAATGAGAACATAAGCCACGTCTACGATAATAGTAAGCAATTACAGACAACCCAAGAGACACTCCCCACGGACCCCAGAACACCATCGGTCCAACTGCCCCCCATAATTGCTCCAGGATAATGCTATCGGTTGTAGTAAACTGCAAAATTAAGCTAAGAAATTGGAAAGTAAAGACAAATCCTGCTGACGTAACAGCAAGTGCCACAATGGAAGCCGGAATGACGGCAAGCATAATGGGGACTCTTTTACCGCCAATCAACGGAAACCACCGTGGAAAGATCTCGCCCCATTTTTGAATTAAACCGAGGGTAAGGATACTACCACCTACACATAAAAGTCCGAATACCCATTCCGTAACCCGCGCCGCTGGATTTAATGTTGAAAACTCCGCTAGGAATTGTGAATCAATTCCTAAAGGGATATTAAGAGCCCAAGCAAAACGCGTGATGGCATAGGGAATAGGTGCAAGAGCTGCGATAATAGTAAACACTTTACCCATTCGTACTAATAAAAATGTCTCTTCATTCTCCATTCTTCCGCAATATTCACAGGCACTACGGGTTTTGCGCTGATAAGCTACCGCCGTTAACATCCAAAGGAGTGCTCCTATAAGACAAATCACTTGATTAACCATCTGCCAGTTAAAAACGAATTTAAATAGAAATGCATAGGCCATAGCCGCAATCAGACTAATATCTGGAATAAAAAGAATTAAGCTGAAGGCGAAGCCCCAAGAATAACTAAGTAGGAGCCAACGGGGAAAAGAAAGCTTTTTATATTGCATGATAAGGCCAAAGCAAACTCCTAAGAGACAAAGAATGACGAATAGTACGCCGCCTACTGTTGCGGAAAGAGAGGTAATCATAGCAGCGAATAAGTGATCAGCAGTCCTTTCTTGTTGAAATGGGTAACCCATCCCGCCAAGCAACCAGTATAGATGCATGCCTCCGTACAATAAGGACCACATGACAGCCATTTTTCCAATCCAATAAGGCCAACGTTTGAATAATTTTTCCGACATATCGAACAACCTTTCTTTTTATTAATGGATGTGGTGAACAACAAATAACCCTGCCTTCATACTAACCAGCGAAGGTTAATATGAAGGTAGGGTTCAGTTTAAATTTTGTTTAATTTTTTCGTGTCCAAAATTAAATTCTTTCGTAAAGATAAATAGTTGTGCCTTCGGAAGTACTATTAGTATCCCAAGCAAGTTCCATTTCCTTAAGCATCAGCTCCACAATGGAAAGACCAATACCTGCTCCTTTTTCGTTTGAGCTTCCATCCATACCTGGTCCCTTATCCTCGATGCTTATAATAAATTTTCCATCTTTTTCGTCGGAATGAATGCCAACATATTTTCCGGATTTAGCGTGTCTTATGATGTTTTGAAAAAGATTATCCAATATGCTGGTGAACCAATGTGGATCGATATCCCAATATGCCGCCTTTTCCAACAATTGAATATTTACTTCAAAACCTTCTTTTTCAAATATTGGATACCAACTCGCAACAGATGTGCGCAATACCCGAGTCACATCTGTCTTGCTTCTCTCAATGGGGTATTTTCCTGCTGATAATAAACTGAAGGAAAGAAGGTTGTCGAGCAGCATGCTTAACATATCCACTTTATTTTCGATTAAAAGAAGAGATTCTTTCCCCTTTGTAGAAAGATTTTCTTTTTGCAAAGTATAGGCATGGCCTCGAATCGTCGTAAGCGGCGTCCGCAAATCATGTGAAATATTCGCTATTAACTGCTTCCTTAGGGCTTCCTCCTCTTGTTCTCGCTTCCTACTACTTTCAAGATCATCAATCATATGATTGAAGGCCTGTCCCAATTGGCCGATTTCATCTAATTTCCGAACATGAACCTTTTCAGGAATTCCCTTCTCACCTGTTGTGGTCATAGCATTTTGCAGCTTAACGAGACGTCTTCGAATTTTAGAGAAAAACAACCACGATATAGCAAGAAACAATGCGAACACTGCGATGCCATAGGCCATAAAGTATTTGTCATCGATAAAGTTTGCTGATAATGGTTTAGTAAGGGCAGACGGAATCTGAAATACTATAAATCCTTGACCTGGATCATCGCCAATATATTCTAGGATGGTGTAGGGACCACTTGCGACACTATTTTTCATAAATTGTATCGTTTTTGCTTGTGTCCACTGTTCCGGAAGGTTCTGTTCCCCAATGGAGATCTCAGTTTTTCCTGAAGGGCCGATCCAAAACATATCTGCTTTGGGATATTCTTTTGCCAACGAATGAAGCTTTTTGTCAATTTTCTCCTTGTTTGCTCCGTTTAGCTTGAGGGCCTCCTTGTGCCACATCTGTTCTAATTTATTCGTATCAATATAGTTCACCCTTAGTTTCATGTCTTCATTCAAAAAAATGGAAGGAATATAATAGATTGGTATGACGAATGGCCATAGTATTAATGCTGTTGCAATAATAAATAAATATCTTGCTAGCAAGGAATGATGAAATTTCATTGTTTCACCCTGTAACCGATCCCCCGGATAGTTTCTATAATTTGAGGGTTGCTCGGGTCCTTCTCAATTTTTTCGCGAAGGTGGCGAATATGCACCATTAGTGTTTTGTCTCCTTCTAAATACGGATTTCCCCATATGGCCTCGTATATTTGCTCTTTTGTTAAAATCTGATTCGGATGTCGAAGCAAATACGTGAAAATATGAAATTGCTTTGCAGTCAAGATAACATCAGTATTCGATGTTATATCCAAAATTCGATTTTCTTGCATGTATATACGTAGGTGTGAAAGTTGAATAAATGGAGCGGAAATCTTTTCGAATCGTCTTAGTAATACTTCCACCCGTGCGGCAAGCTCATCAGGGTGAAAGGGTTTTGTCACGTAGTCATCGGCAAAATGGAGACCTTGAAGCTTGTCATCGATAGAGGTTCTGGCTGAAAGTAAAAGTATTGGTGTGTTTGGATATTCCTTTTTCAAGCGCTGTCCGACAGAAAATCCGTCTAAGCCTGGCAGCATGATATCGAGAATGACGAGGTCAATCTCTTTCATTAGATCAATAGCCCCATCACCAGTTTGTAGCCATGTCACAGTATAGCCTCGTTCAGTTAAATCTTTATGTAGCCAAGAGCCAATTTCCGGATCGTCCTCGATATATAAAATATTCATTTTCATTAATACCCAGTTCCTTTTTTAAAAGTTTATATAATCATAGTGTAGCTTTTTACAAATTTAGATTTCAAGACTTAATTTGGGAAGAGAGATCCATTAAAATTTTCTATTAACCAGGTGAAAATCAAATAAAAAAGCGAAGTTTTGAAAATTACCTATAATTACTTGTTTTTTTGTGTGGAAGATGGTATTATTAATTTTGAGCTTAATATATATTAAATCTTATAATTCACATGTTTTTACGGATTATATTGTTGATAATATTACCCGTAAAAGCATGTGAATTTTTGTTTATATCGCTATTAAGTAATAAATATTTGGAGGTTTTTTATAATGAACTCAGGTACAGTTAAATGGTTTAACGCAGAAAAAGGTTTTGGGTTTATCGAAGTTGAAGGTGGAGAAGACGTATTCGTACATTTCTCAGCAATCACTGGCGATGGCTTCAAATCTCTTGACGAAGGCCAAAAAGTTAGCTTTGATATTACTCAAGGCAACCGCGGAAACCAAGCAGCTAACGTTGTAAAATTATAATCGAAAAAAGCATTGGGGATCATTCTCCAATGCTTTTTTTCTTTCTTGGAAAGTTTTCTCGGTTAAACCCTTATATGCTATTATTTAATTAGTCTCATTTTTTTAAAAGGGGGTATTCAATGAACCTATACGAAAGTCTATGCGATCTCGTCGGAAAGGATAAAGCGACCATTAATGAAACAATTCTCAAGAATCATTCAGGTGATGAATCCCATCATGGCAAAGTTGAACCTGATGTAGTTGTTTTTCCTGAATCAACGGATGATGTAGTAAAAATTGTCAGCTTTGCGAATGAACATAAAATCCCGATTGTTCCATATGGTGCAGGTTCCGGACTTGAAGGACAGGCCATTCCGATAAAAAAAGGAATCTCAATGAGCTTTGAGCGGATGGCGAACATCGTGGAAATAAAGCCTGAAGATTTAACAGTTACAGTACAACCAGGGGTCACTCGTTTAAAACTAAATGAAGAGTTAAAGAAACATGGCTTATTTTTCCCGGTGGATCCTGGAGCGGATGCTTCTATCGGGGGAATGGCAGCGACTAATGCCAGTGGTACGCAAGCTGTAAGGTACGGAGTGATGCGAGATCAGATTTTACATATGGAGGTTGTCCTAGCGGATGGACGCGTCATCGAGACTGGGAGCATGGCAAAAAAATCATCATCTGGATATCATTTAAACGGTCTATTCATCGGTTCAGAAGGAACCCTCGGCATTTTCACGAAAATTACACTTAAGCTTCACGGCATTCCTGAAAACATAATAGCTGCTCGTTGTGCTTTTCCGTCCATCCGAAGCTGTGTAGATGCTGCTGCAGCAATACTGACAGCAGGAATTCCAATCGCAAGAATAGAATTAGTGGATGCTAGAAGTATAAAGCAGGTTAACCATTTTAGTGAAACAGACTTTCCGGAAGAACATTCATTGTTTCTTGAATTTCATGGCAATCAATCGGGAAATGAAGAGGATATCGATTTTGTAAAATCAATTGTGGAAGATAGGGGATCCAGTCATTTCGTATTTGAAACAGATTCATTGAAACGGGCCTATTTATGGAAAGCACGCCATGATCTCCACTACGCTTTTAGTCATAGCTACCCTAAGCTGTCCATTTTAAGCACAGATGTATGTGTGCCAATCTCCAAATTGCCGGAAATTGTGGAATATGCACGTAATCAATTAGATACATATGGATTGGATGGAGGAGTTCTCGGACATGTTGGGGATGGAAACTTTCATACTGCTTTACTGTACAATCCCCAAGATCTAGATGATATCGCGAAAGCAAACCAATTTAATAGAGAATTAGTTTCGTATGCTTTGAAAGTAGGAGGAACGTGCACAGGTGAGCATGGTGTAGGGGTTGGGAAGGTTCAATTTCAAAAGGAAGAACACGGTCCAGCACTAGGTGTGATGATGTCTATTAAAAAACTGTTTGATCCAAATGATATATTGAATCCGGGAAAAATTTTTCCGAATAGTTGAAAGCGAATTCAAAAGAAAGCGAGATGTTGAGGAATGGATAAAAATGAGCGTCTTTTAATCTTACATGCTGATGATTTTGGAATGTGCCATGCTACGAATCAAGCAATTATCAAACTTTTGGAAGAAGGTTCAATTTCATCGACAACTTTAATGGTTAATTGCCCTTGGTCGATGGAAGCTGCAACGGCAGCGAAAAATAACCCGAACTTCGACGTCGGCGTTCATCTTACATTGACAAGTGAATGGGACCATTATAAATGGGGACCAGTCAATATTAACGGAAACGTAGATACGTTAGTGAATGATTTAGGCTATTTCCCCCCTAATCTTGAAAAGGTTGCGGAAGCGGATCGTGAACAAGTAAGAGCAGAAATTACCGCACAGATTGAAAAGGCGATTCAAATGGGAGTAGATCCAACTCATCTTGATAGTCATATGGGCGCCTATTTATTTTTTATGGATATTCATATTGAGGCTGCAGCAAAATACAATTTGCCGCTTCGCTTTACGAAAAATCCACCTCCTGGTTATCATGTTGATACTTTAGATGAACTAATTAAATTAGCAGACAGTAAAGGCGTTTTATATCCGGATCATCTCATTGGGCTTCCTTTTTGGCTGAATGAAGGGGATGGGTATGAAACATCGAGACAGAACGCTATTGATATTTTGAAAAACTTGCAGCCGGGTATTACAGAATTATTCCTCCATCCTTCCTATGAATCAGAAGAATTAAAAGGAATAACGGAAACATGGCAAGCAAGACAATATGAGTTTGATATTTTCAGAGATCCAGAAGTCAAAAAAGTTCTCGAAGAAGAAAATATTAAAGTAATCGGATGGAAGGAACTTAGAGAAAGACAGAGGGGGAATCAGGCATGATTCAAACAACATTGCCTAGAAGTAAACCGGAAGAACAAAGCGTTTCTCCGAAAGCAATTCTTGATTTTGTCAATGCAGTAGAATCAGAAGAGCTTGGAGTTCATAGTTTTATCTTAGTAAGACATGGTCAAGTCATTGCAGAAGGAACATGGTCGCCTTATGACGAGGAAGATCCACATATTCTTAATTCCTTGAGTAAAAGTTTTACCTCTACTGCGATTGGTTTAGCCATTGAGGAAGGAAAACTTTCGCTGGATGATGCTGTCATTTCTTTTTTTCCAGAATATATGACGGAAGAAATTGAAAGCAATATGGCTAATTTAAAGGTGCGTCATTTGCTTTCGATGTCAACTGGGCATGACGAGGACACCACTCCTTACTTAAGAAGAAGCAACGATTGGGTGAAGGAGTTTTTAAGTATCCCAATTATTCATGAGCCAGGTACTCACTTTTTGTATAACACAGGTGCTACTTATATGTTGTCGGCTATTTTAACAAAGGTAACAGGGATGAAGCTTTTGGATTATTTAGAGCCACGTTTATTTGAGCCATTAGGAATGAGCGATATAACGACGACTACCTGTCCTAAGGGGATTCATTTTGGCGGTTCGGGAATGAGAGTAAAAGTTGAGGATATCGCGAAGTTTGGATTACTGTACTTGCAAAAAGGAGTTTGGGAAGGGAGACAAATTATACCGACACATTGGGTGGAAGAGGCAACGAGTAAGCAAATCTCTAATGGTAATGACGAAAATAATGATTGGGCACAAGGATATGGATACCAATTTTGGCGTTGTCGCCACGGGGCTTATCGAGGGGACGGGGCGTTTGGCCAGTATTGTATCGTCATGCCGGAACAGGATGCGGTTGTAGCCATAACAGCAGGTGTCATGGATATGGGAGATATTCTCAATCTAGTGTGGGTTCATTTACTTCCTGGAATGACGGAGCCTATTGAAGGTCAACAAGCCGCCCTTGATCAAAAATTAGCTTCGTTAACATACGAGCCGCCAAGATTGTTAACAACATCGCCTAATATTCATAGATGGTCCGAAAAACGATTTGAAGCTCAAGCGAACGATGCAGGAATTACAGCATTTTCCTTTCGTTTTGGAGAAGAAAATGCGGAATTTGTTTTTCAGGATTCAGAAGGCGAGCATGTAATTGAAATCGGCTATGGAGAATGGATGGAAAGTGAATACAGCATTGCTGGTCAAAAGGTGAAGGCGGCTGTTAGTGGTACGTGGCGGAATCGTAATACTTTTGAAATGACAGTTCGCTTACTCGGCACTCCGTTTTGCGATACGTGGACGTGTGATTTTATCCACGGTGGTGTGAGAATCAATATTTCTAGGAATATTTGGACTGTTCCCGGATTATCTGATATGGCGTTAGTCCCAACATTGGTTGGGTACATCCAGTAATAGATTCAAATAAAAAAGCGGTTTTCTCAAAATAAGAGAACCGCTTTTCTAATTAAATAATACCTTGCATGAGCATAGCGTCTGCAACTTTCTTAAATCCTGCAATGTTTGAACCGACAACAAGATTACCTGAATGACCGTATTCTTCTGCTGCTTTAACGCTATCTCGATAAATTCCAGTCATAATCTTTTTCAATTTAGAATCAACTTTTTCAAAAGACCATGGAACACGAGAGCTGTTTTGCGCCATTTCTAATGCTGACACTGCAACACCGCCAGCATTCGCTGCCTTACCAGGCCCAAATGATACTTCGTCGCTATCAAGGAAAATATCAATCGCTTCAAGAGTGGATGGCATATTCGCTCCTTCTCCGATGGCTTTCACGCCATTTGCGACAAGAATTTTGGCTGAGGTTCCATCAATTTCATTTTGTGTCGCACACGGAAGAGCGATATCACACGGAATAGTCCAAATACCTGTGCTTCCTTCCACATATTGAGCATGAGGATGTTCTTTTACATACTCTGAAATTCTGACTCTTTCAACCTCTTTAAGCCTTTTTACAGTATCTAGGCAAATTCCTTTTTCGTCGTAGATATAACCATTTGAATCACTGCATGCTACTACTTTTCCACCGTATTCTTGTGCTTTTTCAATCGCATAAATGGAAACATTTCCCGAACCGGACACAACAACAGTACTTCCTGCAAAAGATAGTCCACGATCTTTGAGCATTTCTTCAACAAAATATACGGTTCCGTAACCAGTTGCTTCCGTTCTACCAAGACTGCCGCCGTATCCTACACCTTTACCTGTAAATACTCCAGCCTCGAAATTACCGCGAAGCCTTTTATATTGACCGAACATATAGCCGATTTCTCGTGCGCCAACTCCAATGTCTCCAGCAGGAACGTCGACATCAGCACCGATATACTTAGTTAATTCTGTCATAAAACTTTGGCAAAATCTCATGATCTCCATGTCTGATTTGCCTTTAGGATCAAAGTCAGATCCGCCTTTTCCGCCACCAATGGATTGGCCTGTCAAAGCATTTTTAAAAATTTGTTCGAATCCAAGGAATTTAATAATACTTTGATTGACGGAAGGGTGGAAGCGTAACCCCCCTTTATACGGTCCAATTGCACTATTATATTGAACACGATATCCACGGTTTACTCTTACTTTACCTTTGTCGTCCACCCATGGAACACGAAATGAAATCAATCTTTCAGGCTCAACAATCATTTCCAAAATGCCTGCTTTCATATATTCCGGATGTTCTGCAAACACTGGAGTTAGAGAGTGAAAAATTTCTTTTACTGCTTGAAGAAATTCAGATTCATTCGGATTGCGTTGCACTACCGTTTCATACACTCTATTCACATAATTTTGCGCTTTTATCATACTTTCCTCTTTCAAATTCATCACCATCGCCATCTTTTCCACTCCTTTACTTCATTATCTCCAGGCGTTATAAACGAAAAATCATACCCGACACGAATAGTTCTTGTTAAAAAATATTTTATCTTCTACAATTAATCTAAACAATATGGATATTAGATAATATTAATGCCTTTATGAGATGAATATGAAGAAGGTGGATATTTTGGAATTAAGACAAATACAATATTTCATTGAAGTTGCCAAGCGTGAACATATGACAGATGCGGCTGAAGCCTTACATGTCGCGCAATCTGCCGTCAGTAGACAAATTGTCAATCTAGAAGCTGAGCTCGGTGTTGACCTTTTCATTAGGGAAGGAAGAAATATACGTTTGACACCAATTGGACACATGTTTTTAGAAAAAATGCAGCAGGCGATGGACGTAATTGAACAGGCAAAAAGGGAAATTGAAGAAAACCTCGACCCTGAAAAAGGTACAGTTCGAATTGGCTTTCCAAGTAGCCTTGCTGCCCATTTGCTTCCTACTGTTGTGTCGGCTTTTCGCAAGCAATACCCCTATGTAAAATTTCAACTCCACCAAGACTCCTACCATCATTTAATTGATTCCGTCATTAAAGGTGAAATCGATATGGCTCTTTTAGGGCCTTTGCCAACAGAAGAACGCCGAGTTAAAAGCGAAATTTTATTTATGGAAAATCTCGTTGCACTTTTGTCTTCAAACCATCCATTAGCAAAGAAAACGTCGATCACTTTAGATAATCTACGGAGCGATTCTTTTATTTTGTCTCCAAGAGGATATATTCTTAGAGACATTGTCATCAAAGCATGTAAACAGCGTGGGTTTGAACCTGCTGTATCCTTTGAAGGAAAAGATATCGATGCCATTAAAGGTTTGGTTTCCGCGGGACTTGGGGTTACATTGCTTCCAGAAATAACCTTGGTTGACAGTTTACCCCGTTCTACAGTAAAAATTCAAATCGTAGAGCCTAGGGTTACTCGTGCAGTTGGAGTGATTATTCCGAGAGATCGCGAACTTATGCCGACAGAAAGACTATTTTATGAGTTTTTGAAAAATTTCTTTCAGACATTATCGGGATACCAATAGATAAAGATTGTTTTACCCATTTTTTATATTGGTCAAACTACTTTTTAGTTGGTGTCACAACTGTCCTAAAATTTTTGCTATACTATTTGTGCAACATCACTTCATAGAGAGAGGGAATGCTATATGAAATTTGTTTATCAGGGAAAGACAAAGGATGTATATTCTCTAGAAGATGGCAATTATTTATTAAAATTTAAAGATGATGTCACAGGCGAGGATGGCGTTTTTGATCCCGGAGCTAATACAGTCGGCCTGCAGATTGAAGGTGCTGGAAAAGCAGGGCTTCGTTTGACGAAATTCTTTTTTGAAATTTTACAAGAAAAAGGAATACCAACTCATTATGTGAGTGCGAATGTAGATGCAGCGGAAATGATTGTAAAACCAGCAAAAATTTTCGGACATGGTCTTGAAGTGATATGCCGCTATCGAGCGGTTGGAAGCTTTTTGCGCAGATATGGCAAGTACGCTGTGGAAGGTCAGGAATTGGACGCATTTGTTGAAGTGACTCTTAAGGATGACGAGCGTCAAGACCCGCCTATAAGCGCGGATGCACTCAATATGCTCGGAATATTATCCCTTTCAGAATATGAAGAATTAAAAAATTTGACCCAGAAAATTAGCGGCATTGTAAAAGATGAACTGCAAAAAAGAAATATAGACTTATATGATATTAAGTTAGAATTCGGAAGAACTGAACAGGGCCATGAAATAATGTTAATAGATGAAATTTCTGGGGGGAATATGCGCGCGTATAAAGATGGTGTTTATATTGAACCATTGGAATTGGAGAAAATGCTAGTTGCTCAAATGTAATTTTTTTGCGGAGGCGATAAAATGGATCGATTCATGAAGAGAGCTATTGAACTTGCCGTTAACAACGTAAAAGAAGGCGGACAGCCATTTGGGGCCGTTCTCGTAAAAGATGATGAAATCATTGCGGAAGGCGTAAATGAACTCCACTTCAAATATGATGTAAGTGGGCATGCCGAACTTCTTGCTATCCGTAAAGCGCAAGAAAAATTACAAACGTTAGACTTAAACGGCTACACAATGTATGCAAGTGGAGAGCCGTGTCCGATGTGTATGACGGCTATTTATTTTTCAGGCATTAAAAATGTATACTATTGCGCATCACTTGAAGATGCGAAGGAAGCTGGACTAGGTGCATCTACTTTCATTTATGAAGAATTGGCACTGCCTAGGGAACAACGGTCGATTGACATTATACATATACCTCTAGAGTCCGGAATGGTTAATCCGTTATCAGAATGGATTAATAAGTAATAATATGGTCAGTCCTTATCCAGACTTTTGGAGAGAGGGACTGCCCTTTTTTTGAAAGTTAAAATTTTCCGTTTTTTAAATTGGCTTCAATAAGTATTTGGGCCTAAATTTTGCTCAATCGTGGTAGAACTTTGGTAAATTCGAGAGATGTGCGGCGCATCCCGCTCAATCGCGGCAGAACTGTGGTAAATCTGTAAGATATGCAGCGTATCCCGCTGAATCGCAGCAGAATCGTGGTAAATCTGCAAGATGTGCAGCGTATGCGGCTGAATCGCAGCAGAACTGTGGTAAATCTGCAAGATATGCGGCGCATCCCGCTGAATCGCAGCAGAACTGTGGTATATCTGTAAGATATGCGGCGTATCCCGCTGAATCGCAGCAGAATCGTGGTAAATCTGCAAGATGTGCAGCGTATGCGGCTCAATCACGGTAGAACCGTGCTAAATCTGTAAGAAGTGCAGTGCATCTCGACCAAACGCCGGAAATCCGTGATAAAAACCATATTCCAGCTAGAGAATCTCATTACAAATTTTTCATTAACGCTCGTTGTATGTATACTATTATGATAAGAATGAAACTTATTAACTGCTTTTTACGTCTATAAAATTTGAAAATATCTTTTTATAGATATTTAAGAAAGAAAGGGACCGGATATGGCAATTTTTAAGCAACGAAAAAATAGAGTTTTTGCAGTGATATGCGTTTTGCTTGTCATCATGTTTTTTATTCCAACGCCATACTACCTCTTTCAACCTGGCTCTGTTGAAGAACTTGGATCTAAAGTAACTGTAGAAGGCGGAGATAAAACATCCAAGGGAAATTTATATTTAACGACGGTTCTTTCTTTAAGGGCGAGTAATATTTATTATTTAGCCTACGGAATGATGGCTCCTCATACGGACTTGCGCAAGGTAAAAGAAGTGAGGGGTGACATGACGGACGAAGAGTATAACAAAATATTGGAACATATGATGACGATATCCCAACAGCACGCTCTTGTTGCTGGGCTTCGAGCTGCAGGAGAAGAGGTGGATGTTCAGCCAAATGGTATCTTTGTCGCTGGTATCCTTGACAACTCTTATGCAAAAGGAAAGCTTAACATTGGTGATATCATTACGCAGGTTGATGATCAGCCCGTCTCAAAAGCTGCAGATTTTCTCGATTATCTTTCAAACAAAAGGGCTGGAGATACTGTAAAATTGACATTCAATCGGGATAGTACTGTTAAAACAGAAAGTGTGGAGCTCATTCCGATTAACAATAGCCCAAATAAAGCAGGAGTTGGGATTGGACCTGAAGATCAATTTAAAGTTGAAACCAATCGCTCTGTTAAAATTAATGCGGAAGATATTGGTGGACCATCCGCCGGTCTCATGTTTTCACTTGAAGTGTATAACCAACTGACTCCTGGTGACCTAACGAAAGGGTATGAAATAGCGGGTACCGGTACGATTGATATGGATGGAAATGTTGGCCAAATTGGCGGAATCCGTGAAAAAATAACTGCAGTTGAAAAAGCTGGAATGGATATTTTCTTTTGCCCGGCTGACCTTTTGGACGGAGATACAAATGAAAAAGATGTAAAAGACGAAGTACAAAAAGAAGGATATAATGTAAAAATCGTTCCCGTTAAAACAATAAAAGAGGCGATTGACTACTTAGATAAGCTGCCGCCTAAGGAGGGAAAATAGTTGAAACAGTGGAGTAAAATCATCATAGCATTTCTATTAAGCATAAGTTTTATCGTAAGTGGTATTGGATCAGCTTCAGCAGATCAGAACACGGATAATGATGATGCAATTAATGAGAAATTTGGTCTTCCGATCGTCGTTTACGGAGAGACGTTAACAGCTGAACAAAAAGATGAAGTAAGAAAGCTTTTAAAAGTAAAAGATCCTTCTAAGGTGGAAGAAATTACGGTCACTGCGAAGGATTTAGCAAGGCTAATCGATGGAAATCCTAATTCAAGAATGTTTTCATCAGCGAAAATTACGTTAAAAGAAAAGGGAAATGGCCTCGTTGTAACGCGTGTAACACCTGAAAATATTACCGAAGTAACGGAGGAAATGTATGCCAATGCAATGCTAACGGCTGGAATCGAAAATGCTACAGTAGATGTGGCATCTCCTGTTAAAGTTACGGGCCATTCAGCGCTTGTTGGGATTTATAAAGCGTATGAAAGCCGCGGAGAAACGTTGGATAAAGATAGGATGGAAGTGGCGAATGAAGAGCTTGATTTAGCCACAGACTTAGCGGGAAAAGACGGACTTGATGATGAAAAAGTCAGTGAACTGTTAACGGAAATTAAAAAGGCGATCGCCGATCAAAATCCTGCGACGAGAGAAGATGTAGAAAAAATAGTAGAAGAACAGCTAAGCAAGATGAAGATTGAATTAAGTCCTGAAGATAGACAATTACTAATCGATTTATTCGAAAAAATGCGTTCCATCAATATTGACTTTGGTAATGTTAAAAATCAACTTGAAGATATTTCAAAAGACATAAAAAACAAGTTGGAAAACGTAATAGGTGATGAAGGCTTCTGGGACAGCGTCAGCAATTTTTTCAAAAAGCTCTTCGAATCTATTGCTAATCTTTTTAAGTAGAGTAAAAGAAGACAGTATGAACATTTTTAAAATGTTTCGTACTGTTCTTTTTTAAAGAAAGAATAAAGATTAATACGATCTTTTTTTTGAATGAAGTCTTTCATTGTCTAGCTTTAGGCGCCCAGCGACTAGCAAACTTTCAGCTTCTTCGATAAGTCAACATCGGCTCGTCTTGTCTAGCTCCAGGCGCTAGCCCCTCGAGGTCAAATAACCTGAGTCCATAAAAGTCAAAAAGCAGACTTTTTTTGACTCAGAACATTTGCTTGTCGGGGCTAATCGAGCGCCTTACGCTTTTCCAACCTCGCCGTGTTTCCTTTATTCGTCAGAAGCTTAAAAAGTTTGTACGTCGCTGAACGGGCGCCTTACGCTTTTCTTATTTTTTCTATAATTTTTAAGTTTAATAGAGTTATAATAATGAAAAGGCTATCCTTAAAAAGCGAGGTGCTAGTATGAAATATAAAGATTATTTTATCCGAAACGAAAGAGAACAAAAATTTGCTGAAATGGCTGATCAACTTGCCGTGAAATTTGCGGAAAGGGCTTCTGTCCATGATATAGAAGGATCTTTTCCATTTGAAAACTTTGAAGATATGAAGGAAGCAGGCTATTTAAAAACGACAGTTCCGAAAGAATACGGTGGAGACGGGGCGACTTTATATGAAATGGTCCTCATGCAAGAGAGAATTGCAAAAGGGGATGGCTCTACCGCCCTTGGCGTCGGTTGGCATGTAGGGATGATGCTTAGTTTAAGAGAAAGCAGGGAATGGCCGGAAGAATTATTCAAGGATTTTTGTAAAAAAGTGGTAGAAGATGGTGAGATGATTAACTCATTTGCGAGCGAACGCGCTACTGGAAGTCCAGCGCGAGGCGGGAGACCCCAGACGACTGCAGAGAAAACGGAAGATGGGTGGGTCATTTCTGGGCGAAAAACATTCAGTACGTTAAGCCCGATATTAAATTACTTCACGGTTAGTGCGGGAATTAAAGATGAAAATAAAATTGGTCGTTTTTTAGTTCAAAAATCGGAGCATGTAAAAATCGAAGAAACTTGGAACACGATGAGCATGAGGGCAACAGGGAGCCACGACGTTATTTTGGACAATGTGTTTGTACCAAATTCAGCGCTCATTGAAATAGAAGTTCCTGGGGAGAAAACACATCAACAGAGCGACTCTGGCTGGATGTTGCATATTCCCGCTTGTTATATTGGAATCGCCCATGCAGCACGGGACTTTGCTGTAAATTTCGCCCTTAATTATCGTCCTAATAGTTTGCCGGGCCCCATTGCTGAAGTCGATCATATCCAGCAAAAAATCGGAAAAATTGAAGCGGAGTTGAAAACAGCTAGAATGCTTCTTTATTCTGTCGCTGACCGCTGGGATAAAAATCCTGAAGAACGACTCGGGCTCAAATCTGAACTTGGTTTAGCAAAATATGTAGCAACGAATTCCGCATTATCGATCGTCGATCAGGCGATGCGTATTGTGGGAGGGGGAAGCTTATCGAAAAAACTTCCACTAGAAAGAATGTATCGCGATGTTCGAGCAGGTTTGCATAATCCTCCAATGGATGATGCAGTGTTAAAGGGACTGGCAATGGCCGCACTTTGGCCAAAAAATTAAAGGAGAGACAGTTATGACATCAAAGGCATATATTACATTTTCAAACAATTCACTCGTGGAAAATGATCCCAAATTAAAAGAATTTATTCAAAATCATCAAGGGAAATTCATTACATTATTATTAGATGGCAATATTTATGCAGTCATTAAAGAAACAGACTGTACATATGAAGATGTTAGAAATATGGCGGGATCCATTGCCAGAGAATTGAGTAGCAGGAAAATTCCATCCGTCATTTTAGAGGGGGCTGTATTAGAAAATGGCTTTTCGAAATTGGATAAAGGGAAGGCTGTTTGTGCGTTTATAGAAGGATGGGAATTAGGTTCTTATCAATTTTTAACCTATAAATCAGATAAAAAATCTATTAAAACAAAACTGGAATTAATAGATTGCGAAGATGTTCAGCCTTCTATTAAAGAGGGAGAAGCTCGAGCTAGGGCGGTATCTTTTTCAAGAGATTTAATGAATGAAATTCCGAGTGCGTTAAATCCGGAAACGTATCCTGAGCTCCTTGTGAAAGAATTTAGTAATACGGACGCAAAAGTAAAAATTATTCGCGGAAAACAGCTGGAAGAACGTCAAATGAACGGAGTTTTGGCCGTTTGCAAGGGAAGTAAGTATGAGCCTGCTTTCGTGGAAATTTCCTATTGCACGGACAAAACAAAGCCTCATGTTGTCCTTGTAGGAAAAGGGGTAACTTTTGATACAGGTGGTATTAGCTTAAAAAGAGGCGCAGATATTAGTGATATGAAAATGGATATGGGAGGATCTGCGGCGGTTGCGGGTGCAATGAAACTCCTTGTTGATTTGAAGGCACCTGTAAATGTAACCGCGCTTATTCCAATGGTGGAAAATATGCCTGATCGTCATTCCTTCCTGCCGTCTGAAGTCATTCAATATAAAAATGGGTTAACGGTGCAAATCGGGAATACAGATGCTGAGGGAAGACTTATTTTAGCAGATGGTTTGATTCGTGCAGGTGAAATACAAGCCGATTACATAGTAGATATCGCTACTTTGACAGGTGCAATTGGAAACGCCCTTGGATCAAAAATCGCTGGTGTATTTGGCGATGAAGAGTTGGCAGACGACATGAAAAAGCTCGGCCGTGAAAATGGCGATTACGTATGGCCAATGCCGTTGGTTGACGCCTACGACTCTTATCTCAACAGTGATTATGCCGACTTGTGCAATATCAGTGCAAAGGCAGAAGCAGGTTCGATTACGGCAGGTTTATTCTTACGTCGATTCGTCCCGAAATCAAGTAAATGGCTTCATATCGATATGGCGGGTGTCATGGCTAGCAACCGCGCAACTGGCTACTATCCGAAAACAGCAACAGGCTTCGGCGCCCGTCTTTTAGCGGATTTTACAATTCATGTATCTAAATAAAACACTTGAATTTTTGAGAAAAACGTTTGGAAATAAAAAATCCAAGCGTTTTTTTGTCGTGGTTTACGAACCAATTGTGGCAAAATGGTATTCATCTTGAATTGTAAATCTTCGACGCGTTTAAAACTGGGATTTCATTTTCGGATTAGGGAAATGCGAGAACGAAGGGTTCCAAATTTCTTCTTTGGTTCTCGTATCGTTAATATAGGAGACTGATTTATGTCAAAACATGAGATACATCAGCGTATTGTTGAAATACAAGAAGTAATCTCGACGAACCAATTTTCTTCTATTTCAAAACCACAGGAAAGTCCTCATACAAACACCCCACCCTATCCGCAGATAAAGTGGGGTCAAGAAATTGTTAAGATATCTCATTTCTACTTCCTATCCAAAAATCAAAATAACAATAAAATACACGACCATTGCAATTAAGCCTACTGGCACTCCGAAACGAGCCCATTCACGGCTTGTAATGTTTAATTTGCCGGCAGCGATGATGTTAGGGATGTTACCTGGTATGAGCATTCCTCCACTAATAAGTAGACCGAGCAGAATCGCTTTAATAGTAGGCTCGTCCATTGCAGGGCTAATTTCTGCCGCGGCTAATGTTGCGTTATCTAAAATGGCGGAAATCATGTTGATCCAATATAGCAACAAAGGGCTGAGTCCAAGTAAATACTTTTCTATAAAAGGTTCAAAACCTGCTCCAAGTAAAGTTAATCCCATTACGAATAAATAGATTTTTACAGCACGAATGATAATTTCTGAGTAGCTTTCTGCAGTGTGTTGAGCCGCTAATCCAGTTTCCGATTGGTTTGGGCTGACAAGTATAGCAGCCAAAATTCCAAATAACGTTACAGCTGGAATGACATCAACGCCGATTAGTTCAAGCAAATAAAAGAAATCCTCATTTAATTTGCTGATTGCAATCGTAGACAGCGGTTCACCTATAGGTGTCAATGCCGCACCTAAACCAATTGAAAAACAGGCAAGAACGACAAGCCGCAATTCAGATTGTCGATCAAGTTTAAGTACACTGACAATCACTACTAGCACAATTGCAGCAATAATCGCCGTGATGACGCTTGAAATGAGGCCAAGAAGAATAACGGTTAACGCAATGAATAATCGAAAAGGAATCGCTTTGCTAACACCTAATATGCTTTTTTCTATGGGCGTTTGCAGCCATTTGAATAATAAGCCAGCTATCAGAACGGCTAATGTAATATGTATAGGATCTTCTAATGCTTTCATAAACAATTTTGCGTCTAACACATGGCTAATGAAAGCGGCAGCCAGTCCCATGACAAATAAGAAAGCCTCTAAATTGTGTTCAACTTTTTTTACAGTAAAAGGTAAAAATAAAACGAGTATTAAGATGATTGTTAATCCAAGTATCATATTCTCTTCCTTTACTTTTTTTCTCATTATAACACGAAAAAAATACAGTGATAGTTTCTAGCAATTAAATGAGATGAAGGTCATACAATGATTGGAGATAATGGAAAAAATATAGGGGGAGAGATTCCAATTGTTTTCTAAAAGCATCTCTAATGATGCAACAAAGATTCATGATGCTTTCAATCTGTACTCTACGACGAATAAAATGGTTGTAGTATCTTTATTAAGCTGCCTAGCTGCGGTATTGCAAGCATCAGGTGGATTTATACCGGTAATCGGATTATTTATAAGCCCATTTTCAACAGCGCCTATTATCGTTTGTACGATTTTTTCACTACGCTATGGATTTCTCTCCTATTTATCAACGATTTTACTATTATTTATTTTACAACCGAGCGAGCTCATCGTCTTTCCGTTTACAACAGGCTTGCTGGGTCTAGGAATTGGATTTTCATTTTTATTTTTCAAAAAAAGATTCACTATTCTTTTGGGTGGGACTGCTTCATTATTTTTAGGAATCATAGTAGTTTTATATGTTTTCAAATTTCCACTGCTTGGTCCGGTGGCCTCGACATCTTTTAACGTGTTTACGACAGGCAGTATCCTTTTGTTTTCTTTATTTTATAGCTGGATATGGATTGAAATCAGTGTAGCAAGCTTTAAACATATTAAAAAGTTTACTTAACTCGTTCCACATTTTTCACCCCATAAAATATTCGCTATTACGATAAATATTCATGGGGTTTTCATTCAATATTCATTGGGAAAGTGGAATCTCGAATAAGATTAGCTCATTAGAAGATAAGGTGGATTTCAATAATTCCTCAAATTCGCTAATCGTTTGCGGCTTTACACCTTTAATACCGAAACTTATCGCTAATTGTACAAAATCGGGATTTCCAAAGTTAACACCTGAGCTGGTGCCGAATTTCTTATTCATCATTTGCTTTTCAAGCTCTAATACATAATCGTTCAAAACAATGATGATGAAGGAAAGGCCAAGCCGTTTCGCAGTCTCAATTTCTGCGAAATTCATTAACGCGCCACCGTCACCTGTGATGCAAATAATTGTGTCATTTGGTCGAGCTAATTTTGCTCCGACTGAACTGGGGATGGCGATTCCCATTGATGCAAATCCGTTTGAGATTAGGACACCTCCAGCTCGCTTTGGTTGGTAGGTCCGTGCAATAGATATTTTGTGTGCGCCAACATCTGAAATCAAAAACGTCTGTTCAGTCGATACTTTTTCGATTACGTGCAAAATATTTTCTGTAGTTAAAGGCAAATGGGAAATTTCCTTTTTATTGAATTTGATTTGATATGTTTGCTCAATTCTCTTTTTTAAATTTCCTGAAGGTGTCCAATTTTTCAATTGGATATGTTGAGCATTCATTTCCTTTAATGACTTGTTAATATTACCGACCAATTCGACTTTTACTGGATAAAACTCGTCCACAAGAGCTTGGTGTGCATCAATGTGCAGGACAGGTATCTTGTTTTTGTTCCAGTCCTTCGGAAGTCTTTCAATAACGTCAAAGCCAATGACAATTAACAAATCTGCTTCACTAATACCAGATAAAACAAGATCATTCTCTTCGAATCCAAAAGTATAGTAATTAAGTGGGCTGATTTTCGGTACAATCCCTTTCACTGTAAAGGAATGGGTAATAGGTGCTTGCAAATTCTCAGTAAAAGCAATAAATTGATCGGTTCCTTCTTGCCGTATCACTCCACTTCCAACGATTACAAATGGTTTCTGACATTCATTAAGGATCTTGCATGCTTCAGCAATGGATGAATGATCCGGTTGGGTACTCGATTTTGGAAGAATGGGAAGGATCTTGGGTGGAGCAGCTTCCATTGCCAAATTTTCAGGAATAATTAAAAGAGCTGGCCCTGGCTTCTCCATTTGTGATACACGAAAGGCATGTCGTATCAATTCTGGAATCGATTGATTGTCCAAAACTTGAACTGTACATTTTGTTATCGGTCCAAATAATTTTACGAGATCAATCAGCTGGTGATAGGGTTTATGCTGCTTATCAAGTCCTGCTTGTCCTGCGATTGCTACAACAGGGGAATAGTCTAGATAGGCACTCGCTATTCCAGTTATTAAATTTGTTGCCCCCGGACCTAAAGTGGAAGTGCAAACTCCCGAATTACCGGAGAATTTTCCATAAGCGCTTGCCATAAACGCTGCACCTTGTTCGTGTCTGGCGGGAATAAAGGTGATTTGGTCAGATTTTGAAAGAGATTCTATAAAATCCAAAGTTTCTTTTCCAACAATACCAAAGACGTATTCGACGCCTTCATTTTCCAAACATTGTACAATTACGTCGGTTGCTTTCATCCAAATCCTCCTGAAATTTGATATTGCTTAATAGTCTTTGATAAAAAATAAAAAAAATGCTTCTATTGTCAGAAGCTTTTCCCGTTGTTTAGAAAATTACAGATTGGAACTTTATTGATACCTTATAAGAAGGGAGTTCCCGTCTAGCTCCAACTGCTATCTTCTAAAGGGAATATTTCGTCATATTTCCCCGGAAATATTCGATAAATTTCTCCCGTGGTAAGCTAAGAATCATACATTTTTCGAGAATGCTTTTTGAAAGTAAAGTTTTTTAATCGTGACAAATCAAAAATTGCTTTAAATGTCCTTTTAAAATGTGGGTCATGATCTTTCTTAGAATGCATCCACGCTTGATTTGCGATCTGTCGTCTTTCCCTTTCTTCATGCTCCATTCTTTTTTCTACGGAATATAAGTTAATCATTTTCAATCTCCTCCATCGTTTTCTTAATTTAATTGTAATAAGGATAGCGGAGGTTAAAAATGGTATACTTTTATAATGATTTTTTCCACTTAAAGACGAAAATTACCTATTCCATGTTTTATTTTCCATGGTATATTGGATAAAACATAAAAAAGGCGAAAGGGAAAGTGATTGTTTTTCACCTTATATCCCATAAAGGGGGGGTAGCTATGTTAGCAAATGATTTTATTACTTTATGGAGATCGTTTACAGACACAAAAGAGAATGAACCATATCCAATTTCAATGGAAACCCTCTCCGAATTATGGTTCTGTACGACCCGAAATGCAAAATTAATTGTTACAAAAATGGTGCAGTTAGGTTGGGTAGAATTTATCCCAGGAAGAGGGAGAGGAAACCGATCCACATTAACCTTCAAAATATCACTCCAAGATATTCTGTATGATAAAGCTGTCCAGCTTGTTAAAGATGGGGAATTAAAGGAAGCACTTGAACAAATTCAAGAATACGGAGAAGGAACAAATGTAAAGGAACGTATTATAGAATGGTTATCTGATTACTTTGGCTATAATGTTGAAGATAATGAAGCTGACCGTATTGAAATTCTCCGTTTTCCTATTTTTCGGCCGATTACGACACTTGATCCCGCACGCATTTATTATGAATTAGATGCGCATATGGCAAGCCAAATATACAACACATTGCTTGATTATGATCGATCTACTAATCAATTAAAAGGGGGCCTCGCACACCATTGGGAGACTAATAAAGATCAAACGAAATGGATCTTTTATTTACGGAAAGGCGTATTTTTTCATCATGGGAAAGAACTTAAAGCTGAAGATGTTGTTTATACCTTCAATCGTTTGCGTAACTCATCACATAAATGGTTAGTACAGCAGATAAATGATATGATCATTCACGACGAGTATACGGTACAGATTAACTTAAATAGTCCTAATTATCTGTTTTTAAGTAATTTGACTTATACCCCAATGTCTATTATTCCTGCGGATACGCCGAATGATGCTTTTCCTGTTTGCCCAAGTGGTACAGGGCCATTTAAAGTGATTGAAAACACATTGAAAACTTGTATCCTTGAAGCTTTTTCTTCTCACTTTTTTGGAAGACCACAATTAGATCGGATAGAAATTTCCAGAATGCCTAATAATGAAAAAATATTAAACTTGGAAAAGCATAAGTTTGAACGGCTGATCGTTAATCATGATGAGGGCGCTAATTATGAGCATGATTCCTGGAAAATACAGGAGGAAATCTATGCGGGCAGTAGTTTGTTAACAATGAATTTGTCGAAAAATGGTCCGCAAAAAAGTCTATATTTTCGGAAAGCTTTTCACCGATTAATTGATAGGTCGAAGATGATTTCGGAATTAGGAGAGCCAAGGTTGTATCCATCAAGTGGATTTAAATTAAGAGGACTTCCTTCTGTAATTGATCGAGAACATAATTCAACTGAAGTTGAACCTCTCCTCGAAAAGTCGGGTTATGCAGGAGAACCGATTCAATTGTATTGTTATGAAAGGCACGAACTGGATGCGAATTGGTTAAAGGATGAATGCTTGAAATACGGAATTAACCTAGTGGTGAATATCGTTAACTGGGATGAAATGGCGCAGATTGAACTGATTAAACATGCAGATTGTATATTATTTGAGGTGCTATTGGGAGATGAAGTGATTTCACAAATTCATGATTTTCAGTATGCCCACAGTTTTTTGCGCATCCATTTAGGTGATGAATTAGCTGAAAAAGTAGATCGAAAAATAGACGAGGTATTACAAGAACCGGATGCAAGCTTGAGAGAAAATAAGCTATTGGAAATAGAAAGCATTATTAAAGAACATTATGCAGTCATCTTCCTCGTTCATAAGAAACTTGGCACTGCCTTTCATTCTTCCGTACAAGGAGTTCATATGAATTCAAGAGGATGGGTAGACTTTAAGGATATTTGGATCAAGCCAGAGGGAGTAAAATCGTTGTTGCTCGAATAAATATGAAGAGAAGCCATATGCGGGCTTCTCTTTTAGATTGACAGGAATTGAAAACAATTTATAAAAGCCATTTAATATGAGCAAAGGAGTGCAGAATATTGGCAGTACAAAAGATTCAAGCTCTCAAGCAAGGGGACATAATCGGACTTACTGCTCCAGCTGGCCCTGTGTGCAAGGAGCGACTGTGGCTTGCGGTTTCTAAAATAAAAGAGATGGGCTTTGATGTAGAAATTGGTGATACATGTTACGAAAATTATGGAGGGTATTTAGCGGGAACTCCTGAACAACGGGCAAATGAATTGAATTCGATGTTTATAAATCAGAACATATCAGCCATATTTTGTCTTCGCGGCGGCTATGGTTCCTTACATCTGCTTCCGCTCTTAGACTATGAAGCTATCAAAAGGAATCCTAAATTATTTGTCGGGTATAGCGACATCACTGCTCTACATATCGCCTTTCAACAAAAATGCCACTTACCAACCATTCATGGGCCAATGCCAGCCTCCGATTTAATTGATGCAGATGATTTTACAATGCAATCTTTGTATTCTGTTTTAGAGATATTCCCTTTTGAATGGAGATTAGAGAATCCTGAAAGTGAACCAACTTGTTGTCTCGTACCGGGTATGGCAAATGGTATGTTGATAGGGGGAAATCTATCAGTAATAGCGAGTACACTCGGAACTCCTTTTGAAATAGATACGAAGGGAAAAATATTATTTTTAGAAGACGTTGGAGAAGAGCCTTATCGAATTGATAGAATGCTGACGCAGCTTTCCTTGGCGGGGAAATTATCTGATGCTTCAGGAATCGTTTTAGGTACATGGACGGATTGTACATCAGAACGATATGCAGATGGTTTTCAAATAGAAGATCTTTTTGAAAAAATAATTGCTCCGATAGGGAAGCCGACTATCTTTAATGTAAAAGCTGGTCATAGCAAACCAACATTATCTGCTCCTTTAGGTCTTTATACCTATATAGATGCAGAAAAGGGCATTATTTTAATAAATGGTAAACAAAAATTGAGTAATTAGGAAAATAGTATTAAATACTTTCTAAATATAGCCGATAATAAAATATATACAGGACATAAGATAGAGAAGAAAGACGGTGGGGAAATGAAGAGCTTGAAGGGGAAGATATTAAGAGGGTTTTTAATTGTAAACGCTATTGTATTAATTATAAGTGGTTCAAATTATTTCTTTTCGACCCAAACGAATAAGCAAACAACTCAAGTTATTGAGGAGCAATTGCCTGTACTTGTTTTATCGGAAAAATTGAGTGTAAACATTGCGGAGAGGACATCTCATTTAAGTATTTATCTTTTACTTGGTCAAGTACCTTACATGCGTGCATTTGAAGAAGCCACAGCTGAAAGTACAAAGCTTGAAAAGCAATTATTAGCTGTTTCTCCTACTAAAGAAACGAAAGAACTTATAGAGAAACTTGATAATTGGGAAATTGCCATCAATGATATGATCTTTAATGAGTTTATGGCTGACCGTGAAAAAGCTCGAGATAATTTTAAAAACACAATCGAGCCATTAAGTATTTTGTTAAGGGATTCATTCCAAGAATTATCAAAAAAACAAGAAAAGAATATAACAGCCAATGCTAAGCAAGTAATCAATGTAGGAGAAAGAAACTCACTAACGAGTGCGGGTATTGGTATAGCGGCGCTCATACTTGGAATCGTTATCGCCATTATGACGGCAAATTCTATTTCTAGACCGATCGTCAGAGTAGCCAATCGTATGCGCCTAATCGCTGAAGGGGATTTAAGCAACGATGAACTAAAAACGAGATCGAAGGATGAAGTGGGAGATTTGATTCATTCTGTGAACGACATGAATGTTCAAATTCGAGCAATGGTTCAAGAGCTAGGCAACGTTTCGGAAACTGTCATGAGACGAAGCGAAGAACTAAGTCATTCTGCGATGGAAGTAAATTCTGGCAGTCAACAAGTAGCAACAACGATGGAGGAGCTTTCCATCGCATCCGAAACACAAGCACAATCCGCTTCTGATTTAGTGGAATCAATGGGATCGCTCACCGCTAATATCCATAATGCTAATGAGAGCGGACAAAGGGCAAGCCAAGTTTCTAATCAAGTATTAGAGTTAACGGAAAAAGGGAATGAAGCGATGACAGAATCAATTTCTAAAATGAAATTGATTGATGAAAATGTTAAAGACGCAGTAGGAAAAGTTCAAAGCCTTGAAGGCCATTCCAAAGAAATTTCCCAGCTTGTAAAAGTGATATCTGACATTGCTGAACAAACAAACTTGTTAGCTTTAAATGCTGCGATTGAAGCAGCACGTGCAGGTGAACACGGAAAAGGCTTTGCTGTAGTGGCAGGAGAAGTGAAGAAGCTTGCTGAACAAGTTGCAAGTTCAGTTTCAGACATTACAGGAATTGTTTCTACGATCCAAAAAGAAACAGGTGAAGTTGTCCACTCATTAAATGAGAGCTTTGTTCAAGTCGAACTTGGAACTGAGCAAATTAGAACAACTGGCAGTACGTTTGAAATGATTACGGATTCCATTAAGCAAGTCGTAAATCAAATCCATATTATTTCACAGGATTTGAATAACATCGCTAGCAGTACAGATGTTATGAATGCTTCAATATCTAATATCGCTTCGATATCAGAAGAAGCATCAGCAGGGGTTGAAGAAACAGCAGCATCCGCTGAACAAACGACTAGTTCGATGCAGGAAATTGCGGCAAACGCCGAATCCCTTTCTACCATCGCTGTCGACTTGGATAAATTGATTAGACAGTTTAAAGTATAAGTACAAAAGCGCAAGCGCCTGTTTAGCACGTACAGGCCCACAGGATGTGGGTCCGTCGGCGTCGCCACAGGATGTGGCGGTTTTAGTCGACGTTCCTCTTTAGGGTTCTGACGAGATAAAGGAAACACGGTGAGCCGTGGCGAGCCGATGTTGACTTATCGAAGAAACCGAAAGTTTGCTAGGCGCTAGGCGCTGTAGCTAGACGGGAACTGTCTTCTTAAAATTTATCTGCAAAGTTCCAATTTATAATTTCTTAAGCAAAAACAAATGAGACCAAAGTGTTAGGAACTTGCAGTTTTTTACACTAATTGGTCTCTTTTTTTGCTGTTTACGATTTTACTTCTTTTTCTCTCTTTTCTTTTCTTTAATAATTCCTTTGCTAGAGGATACACGACAGGAGCCGCTTTAATGGCAAAGCGTAATAGTTTAGAAAAACGCATAAAATGACTTCCTTTCACTATTTTCTATACTTTCCCCATATCTTATTAGTAATAAACCAATAACATAGTTTTACAATTGTCAGGTTATGATAACCATATTAAGGGAATATCATAAAAGTAAGACTTTCTAAACCGCAACGGAATCTATTAATGGGGGGATTCTTGATGAATACACTTTTGATCATTATAAATATCGCCATTTTTTTATTGCTTATATTTCTCTTGTTTCGAATGCAAAAGAAGCATATTTCCTTTTCAAAACGAGTATTTACAGCGTTGGGTATCGGGATTGTTTTAGGTCTAGCCATGCACTTAGTGTTTGGAACGGATTCCGATGTTACGAAAGGGTCCTTGGATTGGATCAATATTGTAGGCAGTGGTTATATTTCCTTATTAAAAATGATCGTCATGCCGCTCGTTTTTATTTCCATCGTCTCAGCTTTTACAAAATTAAAGCTAACGAGTAATCTTGGAAAAATTAGTGCTCTTGTTATAGGAATTTTAATTGGAACAACAGCCATAGCCGCTTCAATTGGAATTGCCACTGCGTTAGGTTTCCACCTTGAAGGAATTCAGCTTGAAGAAGGTGAAGCGGAGTTAACAAGAAATACAGAGCTTCAAGAAACGGTCGGCGATGTAAAAGATATGACGATCCCACAACAAATCATCACTTTATTTCCGCAAAATCCATTTATGGAATTAACGGGATCGCGTCCAACCTCAACAATTGCAGTTGTTATTTTTGCCGCGATTATCGGGATTGCTTATTTAGGAGTTCGTAGAAAAGATCCTGAGCACGCTGATTTTTTTGCGAAAATCATAGAAACGATTTACACCGTAGTTATGCGGGTGGTCACATTAATTTTAAGGTTGACTCCATATGGTGTTCTTGCGTTAATGGCTAAAGTAACAGCAACAAGCGATTATTCGGCGATAGTGAAGCTTGGAAAGTTTGTCATCGCTTCTTATGTGGCGCTGATCATCATGTTCCTTATCCATCTTTTACTATTGGCACTTGCTAAGCAAAATCCAGTCACATACGTCAAAAAAGCAATGCCAGCCCTTACTTTTGCGTTTACATCACGCTCAAGTGCAGGGACTTTGCCACTGAATATCAAAACACAGCATCAGGAATTTGGAGTATCAGAAGGAATTGCCAACTTTGCCGGTTCATTCGGCCTTTCTATCGGACAAAATGGATGTGCGGGTATTTATCCAGCCATGCTCGCCATTATGGTTGCTCCTACAGCAGGAATTAATCCATTAAACCCGGCATTCATCTTCACATTAATTGTGATCGTTGCAATTAGTTCGTTTGGAGTTGCTGGAGTTGGTGGGGGAGCAACATTTGCCGCCCTACTCGTTTTATCCGCACTTAATTTGCCGATTGCCATTGTCGGATTATTAATATCGGTTGAACCTTTAATTGATATGGGAAGAACAGCCCTAAATGTAAGTGGAAGTATGACAGCTGGAGTATTGACCGGAAAAATTACCGGAGAATTGGATGAAGAAGTTTTTAAGCAGCCGAAACAAAACCTGCAAGTCTAAAGCTATAGGTCGGGGAAATCCTCGACCTTTTTTGATATCCAAGTAGCATTTAATAATCCGCCAATAAGAAGAACCGCCGCCGTAAAATAAAACCAAATCATCAGGACGATAATATTTCCTAATTGTCCATAGAGCTTTGTATAGCTTGCCGCAAACGTCACGTAATAGGAGAAGGCAATGGATACACTTTGCCATCCAATTGTTGCGAATATAGCTCCGGGAATAATATTTTTAAAGCTGACTTTAGTACTCGGAACGACCTTATAAAGAAACAGAAAAAAGAAAAATAAATAAAAGGATCCGATGATCCATTTAGATAATAACCACCATCTATAAAAGGAGAGGGGCAATTCGACATGAGTTGCGAGAAACACTCGGCCAATCTCTTCAGCAATCGGGACGAGTAGGGATAACGTCAAAGTGATCATTAGGCTTAATGTTAAAATTAAGTCCTTTCCAAATGCAAGAAAAAACCCCTCTTTTCGGACAATTTGATAAGCATCATTCATAGCTCGCACAAGGGATTGCACGGCCATAGAAGCAATCCAAAACGCTGCTAATAAACTGAATGATGCAATTTTCGTTTGTTGCTTGCCAAAGATGCTCAAGATATTTGATTTTATTAAATAAAAGCTTCCTTTAGGAGCAAATGGCTCAATTGCACTAAGAACATCTTCCTCACGAATCGGCAGGAAGCTAACAATCGATAGGGCAAATATAAGAAAAGGGAAAATGGACAGCATGAAATAATAAGCCATCTGGGCGGACTGGTCATGAAATCGCTCAATGAAAAAACGTTTAATGATCGTGGTTATTCTGTCCATTGCTCCATCCCTTTTAGAAGTTTTACGAAATTCGCAGCACTATTTTTCCCGCGTTTTTATTCTGCTCCATATATGAGTGTGCCTCATTCACTTTTTCCCAATCCAAAATGCGATCGATAATGGGCTTAAGACGGCCGTTTTCAAATTTTGGCAAAGCAAATTCTATAAAATCTTTCGTCAACGCTATTTTTTTCTCGACAGGTTGGGTGCGCAAGCCAGTGCCAGTGACTTGAATTCTCTTAAAAAGCAGCTTTCCAAGGTTGACGTCTTCAAGCGTTGAGCCTCCCATTGTGCCAATCAATATTAATTTGCCATCTGTGGCAAGGGAATCAATGTTTTGATCCCAGTATGGAGCTCCGATAAAATCAAAAATTAAACTGACTCCCTTTCCAGAAGTTGCATCCATCACTTTTCCATGAAAAGGGCCTTCTTTATAATCAATGGCTACATCGGCTCCTAAGGAAAGGCATAAAGATCTTTTTTCTTCTGTTCCAGCCGTTACAATTACTTTCGCACCAATTTCCCGCGCCAATTGAATGGCTGCTGTTCCGACACCGCTGGCTCCAGCGTGAATTAAGATGGTCTCTCCTTTTTTTAGTTTCCCCAACCAAAACATATTTAAAAAGGCTGTTAAAAATACTTCTGGAATCGCTGCCGCTTCTTCAAAAGAAAGGTTTTCTGGAATTCTAATCGCCATTCCAGCGGGGATCACTGCGTATTCTGCGTATCCTCCCCCAGGAAGAAGTGCACATACACGATCTCCTATTTGCCAGCCCGTAGCATCTTTGCCTACTTCTTCAATGATTCCACTCATTTCGAGACCAAGGATAGGTGAAGCACCTGGGGGAGGAGGATAAAGACCTCGCTTTTGCAGTAGGTCAGCTCTATTTAATGCGGTGGCTTTTACTTTGACGAGCAGCTCGTTTTTTTTCATATGAGGCATGTCCGTATTTCCGATAAACAGATTTTGCGAATTCTCTTCCACTAATATTGCTTTCATCATTCTCCCTCTTTCTGATTAAAATGAAATTCAAGTTTTTGCAATCCTTCTTCAATCTCTTCCCAACGATTCAAGCAATGGTTTTTTATCATATCGATATCATTCATTTGTTGTTTCCTGTCCAAATCATAAATGAGCAAATTTTTTAACCAACTATATAAGTTGTGAAGTTGAGATCGAAAAGAAAAGAAACGGAGCAAGTCTATATTTGGTTTGATTCTACTTCCAATTTTTTCTGAATAAGCATCCATAAAGACGAATGGCATTTGTGTTATATATCCAGCCAATTCTCGTTCCATTGGGGCTAAAATAACTGACTCCCAATCAATGATGCGAAGACCGGAGGAAGTCTGGATGAAATTTCCTCCCCATAAATCGCCGTGGCATACGACAAATTGGAAATGATTGTTTTCAAAGGTGCTGGCTAACTGTTTTATTTTTTCAATAAGCCCGATGATCTCTTTTTCTTTTGTTGCTATAATCGTTTTAAGTTCTAATGATGTGGATCTTTGCGGAAGTGTCTTTATATAAGTATAGAGTTCATCTAAAAAATTTACACTAAATGACTCTCTAGGAAGTTGGGTGTTCGTTGTTATCATATGCAGTTTTGCAGATAGTTTTGCAATCTGACGAATATAGCTTTCTTTTAAAGGATAAGAGTCGGCCAATGAAGAGCCATCAATCCATGGAAATAAGATTAAAACAATCTCGTCCAACTCTATTTTGGCTCGTCCATTTTTCGTTAAAATCGGATAAATGGCAGGGGGAAACAAATCTCTTTCATGTAATTCCCTCAAAAACGGTAAATAGTATTCCGTTTGTGCAATTGCCTCTTTCTGTAAATTTTTGTCTAAAAGTTTTAAATAAAAGGTATTCCCGTTGCGACAGCGAATTTTATAACTATAAGATTTATCGCCAAAAGGGATAAAGGATATTGAGTCGGCGGGCAAACCATAATAAGTAAGAATCATATGCAAAATTTCATTAAAGGAAGTAGAATGTGGTTTATTCATGATATTCCTCCTGTTTCTTCGATAACTTTCTGTATGTATGTTATGATTTTACCATTCTGGATGTAAGAAGGTGATAAACATGACCAAAAAGGAAATTCAATATAAGATAGAGGATCTCAAAGCGGATTATGTGAGACTACAGCATGATTTAGAAAAACTTGAATTTGTCAAAGGCAATCTTCATCCATTAGAAAAGCAATTGGAAGGAATCGAACGGGAACTGCAGGATCTAAATCGCAGACTGACTGAGCTAGAAAATAAATAATGATACAATACAAGGCGCAATCTTTGTGCCTTCTTTTATTTTTATGTTGATTCATGCATCATTCGAAGATAAAATTATAGTTGAAATTTAATTTTATATAGTAATAATATATTTGGAAATAATATTTTATGGCGAGGGGGATGGGGATGTCCTATACAATTGGAATTGATGCAGGTGGGACAAAGACGACTGGATTAATCATAAATACTAATAAAAATATTTTATACCAAGTTGAAACCGGATATGGAAATCCAAATGTCAATTTTAGTGAAGCATTGGAGAATGTTTGGAAAGCGGTGTCCGCATGTTTAAATAGCAAATTTGGAAATAAATGTTCAGCTATTGTTGCTGGGATCGCGGGAATTGAAGCAGAGGGTAATCGTAAACGTTTTGCAGAATTCTTTTCAGAAAAAACAAACATCCCTGCCATTTTTGTCAACGATGCTGTCCTTGCTTATCACGCTCTATTGGACGAGCAAAATGGTATTTTAACAATTGCGGGGACGGGTTCCATTTCCTACGGAAGAAATGGTGAAAAAGAAGGCTATTCTGGTGGATGGGGTCATATTTTAGGAGATTTCGGAAGTGCCTACGATATTGCCATTCAAGCTTTTCGAAAAATAACGAAAGAAGCGGATGAAGGGCTGCCATATTCTCCACTTTCTCATGCGCTAATGCGAGAATTAGGAATCACTTCGGCAGATGGGCTAAAAGGTTTCATCTATAATGCTCCTAAAGGAGAGATTGCTTCAGTATCGTCTTTCCTATTTGCAGAGGCGGAGAGAGGAGATAAAGACGCCAAAAAATACTTCCTTGATGCTGGCGTTGAACTTGCAAATCAAACGTATTCATTATTTAAGAAATTAGAAATGGAGCAGCCTTTGAAAGTCGGATGCAAGGGCTCTTTATTAGAAAAAAACCCATACGTCAAAGCGGAATTTGAGGCAACTCTACAAAACCTTGTTGGCAAAGTAGAATTCATAAGAAATGACGCTACACCTGCTATTGGAGCATTGTCTGCTGCGAAATTATATGTAAAAGAGGGATGATGGTATGGAAAAGCTCGCGGTCGGTTTAATGTCAGGCACATCTGTTGATGGAATTGATGCAGCACTTGTGAGATTAAGAGGATTCGGCGTTAATACGGAAGTTGAATTAATAGAATACATTACATTGCCCTTTACATCGGATATAGCGGAAGAAATATTACAATGCATGGATGTAAAAGATTCAAATTCAGCTTTAGTATGCAGCCTAAATTTTAAATTAGGCTATTTATTTGCAGATGCTGTAAAAGTGGTATGCAAAAAAGCAAATGTGCCGCTTAGCGCTTTAGACTTCATCGCTTCACACGGACAGACGATTTATCATATCCCTAAGGAAGATGGAGGTCTTGCGAAATCGACATTGCAAATAGGTGAACCTGCTGTCATTGCCTATCAAACTGGCACAAAAGTCATTTCTAATTTTAGATCGATGGACATGGCTGCTGGTGGAGAAGGGGCACCACTTGTTCCTTATGCAGACTATCTATTATACCGCAGCGATTCAAAGGGACGAGCGCTGCAAAATATCGGCGGGATTGGAAATGTAACCGTTATCCCGAAACAAGCAACATTGGATGATATTGTCGCTTTTGATACGGGGCCAGGGAATATGGTGATCGATGAACTTTGTAAAATACTGAAGGGCGAACCTTTTGATCAAGATGGGAAATGGGCTTCTAAAGGAAGTGTACATAAAGAAGTTGCTCAATCGTGGTTGAATGTGGAATTTTTCAAAATGACACCGCCGAAATCGACGGGTCGTGAACTATTTGGTTCGCAATTTACAAAGCAAATTCTTGAAGTTTACGGACATCTACCTGCTGATGATCTGATTGCAACGGCTACATATTTTACCGCACTCTCTATTGCGGATTCATATAAGCGATTTGTTTTTCCGACTACTGACCTTGATGAAATGATCGTCGGGGGAGGCGGCGGATATAACCAATCATTATTACAGATGATTAAGGAACTATTACCAAATCTTTCGGTATTGACTCAAGAAGATATCGGCTTTTCATCGGAAGCAAAGGAAGCGATTGCATTCGCAATCCTAGGTAATGAAACAATGAACGGAAAGTCATCAAATGTTCCAAGGGCAACAGGAGCTAAAAATGCAGTTATACTTGGTTCCATCACCCTTCCGCCTAACGGTAGAAATTTAATTGGAGGTTATTTATGAGAATCATTGAACTCAATAAAAATAGAATCAATGAATTAGTAGAATTATGGAATAATGAATTTTCCGCAGAGTTTCCAATGCGGAAAGAGTTATTTATCCAAAATACTTTTGAGGATGAGAATTTGTTCCTTCCCGGATCGTGGATGGCGTTAGATAATGAAAATCATATAATCGGCTTCATCATTAGTAAGCGCTGGCAAGATCCGACTCCGGTACCAATGCCCACTGATTACGGCTGGATTCAAGTTTTAGTAGTAAGTGAAAAGGAGAGTAACAAAGGGATAGGTTCACTTCTGCTTGAAAAGGCTGAAAATGCGCTAAAAGCTGATGGAGCAAAGGAAATTTTGCTTGGCTCCGATCCTTTACATTACTTCCCAAGTATTCCGGCAGAGTATGAAAAGAGTGCCAAATGGTTTGAACGAAGAGGCTATACATATATAGGCAATGAGTATGATTTACTGGCAAATTATGATCCTTCCATAAAATCGGAAATGCCCCAATTAGAAGGTGTTGATATCAAGGTTGCGACGATAGAAGATAAAGAAGGATTGTTGGACTTTATGAATCGAGTATTTCCAGGAAGATGGGAGTATGAGACCATTCGATATTTTCAAAAAGGAGGCACAGGAAGGGAATTCGTTCTTTTAAAAAAGGCGGGAAAAGTCATTGGATTCTGTAGAATCAATGATGATCAGTCCCCTGTTATTTATTCCAATGTGTACTGGGCACCTTTATTTTCCGAACCTTTAGGTGGGATCGGGTCTTTAGGTGTTGATCCAGATGAGCGCGGCAAAGGATACGGATTAGCAGCAGTGAACGCGGGTATTTCCACATTGCGAAGTCGAGGTATAAATCGAATAGCCATTGATTGGACAGCTATCGTAGATTTTTATGGAAAAATGGGATACGAAATATGGAAAGAATATCGGAAATATCGCAAAAAACTATAGGGGATGGTATTCATGAAAGAAAAAGTCATCGATTTTCTACAAAAAGAAATTGAATTGGAAAACATTCCAGGTGCCGCAATATCTGTTTCTTATAAAGGTACAAACGTATTGGAAGAGGCAGTCGGATATCGAACTCTAGAGCCAACCGAAGAACCGATGCAGCTCGACACTGTATTTGATCTTGCTTCTTTAACTAAGATTGTAACAACGATGACTGCATCCTTACAATTATTTGATAAAGGTGAAATACGACTAGACGACTCCATTGCCCACTTTTTCCCTTCGTTCGCTGTGAATGATAAAGAGGAGGTGAGAATTCGTCATTTACTTACGCATACTTCAGGTTTGCCTGCGCATCGACCATTTTACCAAGACGGATTAAGCACTGAACAAATCATTGAAAAAATCTGTGCCGAGGAACTTAGAAATCCAATCGGACAAAAAGTGGTCTATAGTGATTTAGGTTTTATTTTACTAGCGTCATTAATTGAAAAAGTGGTAGATGAGCCGTTTGCGGACTATGTTTCGAGAGAAATTCTAACTCCATTAGAAATGAATGAAACGGGGTTTAATCTTCCTTTTGGTCGTGAACGATTTGCGGCAACAGAATTCTGTGAAAAACGAAATGATTACAAATATGGCATCGTTCATGATGAAAACGCCGAATCAATGGGTGGAGTAAGTGGACATGCCGGATTATTTTCAACGTTAAAAGATTTAGCCAATTTTGCCGAGATGATTGAAAATGGTGGAAACTTTAAAGGAAAGCAGATTATATCACCAGCGGCTTTGGCACTTTCTAAAAGGAATTTCACCCCATTTGATGAAGAGGGAAGAGGCTTAGGCTGGCAAATGAAAAGTCCAAAATTATCTTGCGGGGACCTGTTCTCTGATTCATCATACGGGCATACCGGTTTTACCGGGACTAGCATATGGTTCGATCCAGAAATTCAGCTTCACGTCATTTTATTAACAAACCGAGTACATGCCAAAAATCAGCAGGGAATCTTAAGGTTGAGACCAAGGCTGCATAACTTAATACGGGCACAGATTTAACGCAGACTCAAGTGGGTCTGTTTTTTTATCGAGTTTTCATCAATTCCTAAAAAATTTCAACAATCACTCAATCGGATTCCAATTTTAATCGCGAATTCCACTCTGATTCACGAATAACCCCAACTGATTACCGTTGTTACAATACGCTCAAACGAAGAAGTTAATATTTCCTTGTATCATGTATAATAAGAGTACAAACTTCCATAACCACAATAATTTTACATAAAATATTTTAGAAGGTGTGTAGGATGAAGATCAGGGGCAATCAACAAATGTTAAGGGAGATTAATAAATCCCTTTTATTAAATCTTATTTATTTACATGGTCCGATTTCAAGAGTAGAGTTAGCGAGACTTACTAAGCTAAGCCCAACTACGGTCTCTGTATTAGTGGAGGAAATCATGAATGAAGGAATCATTCACGAAACGGGTACATCTGGTTCGGGAGTTGGGCGAAAAATGACGATGCTTGAAATTAACGCCAATAATGGTTATGTTGTGGGCGTTGATTTATCAAAAGCATCTTCAAGGTTTGTCCTGCTGAATTTGCGCGGAGAAGTGATTTCAATGGATAAGCTTGATAGTTTTATCGGGGAGAAGTCCTTGCGTGAGAAACTCCCAAAGACAATAGAATCATTCATTAAAAAACAAGGTGTGGATCGTAGCTTAATTAAGTGGACCGGTATTTCCGTTCCTGGAATACTTGATGAAAAAGAAGAAACAGTGTTGGGGTCAAAATACTTACAGATAAGAGATTTTCCGTTAAAACCATTGCTTACTGAGAAGTTCGATATCCCGATTCATCTAGTAAATGATATTGAAGCTGCAAGCTTTGCCGAACGATTCAGTGGTGCGGCAAAAGGAAAAGAAACAATTGTTTACATCCTCGTCGATTATGGTATTGGAGCCGGTTTTGTCATTAATAACCAAATTTATCGCGGGGCCACAAATCAGGCTGGAAAAATAGGAGACTTTTATGAATATGGTATCGACAAATTGGCCCAAAGATTGAAGACGCAATATCCAAAAGATCTTAAGTCTGATGAACCGGAAGCCGCCATCGATAAATATGTTCAGCTTGCTTTAGAAGGGAAAGAGCCATTTAAGGATGATTTAGATAAAGTAATACAGAATATAGCTAAATATTGTGGCAATGTTCTTCAATTGATGAATCCTGAGCAATTAATCATTAGTGGTTGGGTTGCTTCTAATGAGGAACTTTCTAACCTTTTGATTACACGTATTCATCAATATGAAGTAGCGAAAGAGCCAACAACTGTTAAAGTTTCTTTTTGGAAGGACTATGGACCCGCCATTGGAGCGGCAACACTTGGTCTCCATCAAATGTTTAGAACGAAAACAATCCAGTGATTAGAGAACGTTTCAATTCTCGAAATATATTGATTAATTCGACCATAATGATATAATATGGTTAATTATTTCATCCACTGGAATAATTAATTCAAGCAAAGTCCAGGGAGGTTTTTACAAGTGAAGATTTCAATTGGTGGTTATTCTTTCTTCAACACGTTTCTAGAGGGGAAAATGGATATTTTCGGGTATTTGGAGTCGGTGAAATATCGTTATGGATTAGACACAGTGGATATTTGGAACGGGCAATTTACGATTGGTGAACCGGATTTTTCAAGAGTGCCGGATGAGGAATTTTTGAAAAAAGTACGTGAAGCTATGGACGAAAAAGGCCTCACATTAATCAACTATGCGATTGATGGTGCTCATATTTGGGACGCCGACCCAGATAAGCGTGAACAACTATATCAAAATGCTTTAGGTCACCTAAAAGCTGCGGAAATTCTCGGTGCCAAAACGGTGCGTATCGATACAGGCGGTGTATTTGGCAATGATCCTGCTTTTGACATGAATATGACAGATGAGCAATTTGAATATATCGTAAAACGCTATAGAGAATATTGTGAGCGTGGCGCGCAAAACGGCTATACAGTTGGACCTGAAAATCATATTGGACCTTCCTTGAGCCCTGTCCAAATGAAAAAAATCGCTGAAGCGGTTGATCATCCGAACTTTGGAATCCTTCTCCATATTGGCAGATGGAAAGAAGAGGCAGAAAATGGCGATGAAATGGTAGCGCCATGGGTATGTCACACGCATTTTGATGCAAGAACGGCCGTAGCGGAAAATGCTCAAGATAAAATTCGTATGCTGCAAGAAAATGGCTTCGATGGGTATTGGGGAATTGAATATAATGCTGATAAAAATCAATATGTTGAGATTGAATGGATATTAGGAACGGTAAAACGTCTTTTAGCAACTCTATAAGATTGATGGATGAATAGAATTGGAGGGATATGATGAGAAAGATACGAATAGGAGTTATTGGTGTAGGACAAATTGGAAAATCCCACTTAAGTAACTATGCAAGCATCCCAGGTGCGGAAATTGTAGCGGTATGTGACGTAAATGAACAAGAAGCGCGTAGAGTGGCTGAACAATACAATATTCCAAGTGTGTACACTGATTATCGTGAGCTTTTAAGCAGAGATGATATTGAGGCGGTGGATGTATGCTTACATAATAATTTTCACGCGCCGATGACGATCGCTGCATTAGAAGCTGGAAAGCATGTATATTGTGAAAAGCCAATTGCCGGCACATATTTTGATGGGAAAAGAATGGTCGAAGCAGCAAAAGAAACTGGAAAAATGCTTCATATTCAGTTAGGAACCCTTTATCGCAAAGAAACAAAGGCAGCAAAAGCCTTGATTGATGGGGGAAAACTAGGGAATATCTACCATGCTCGCTCAACGGGCTTTAGGAGAAGAAATCGTCCGTTTGTTGACGGCTATGGTACGAAATTTTTCACGAAAAAAGAAACCGCTACCGGCGGCGCACTTATTGATATGGGAGTCTATCATATTGCGCAAATGCTTTACTTGCTAGATTTACCGACTCCAACTCGCATTTCCGGAAAAGTGTACCAAGAGATGGACATGGATCCAAAAAGACGTGAGGAGAGCGGCTTTGATGTCGAAGAGCTGGCGTTAGGTTTCGTTAAATTTGAAAACAATTTAACGCTTGATATCATCGAATCTTGGTCTGTTCATTTAGGCAGTTTTGAAGGTCCTAGTATTTTAGGTTCAAAGGGAGGAATCCGCTTACCTGTATTTGGGGAAGGACCTCATAATCAATTTAGCTTCCATTCTACTATTTGTGATATGGATATGGATAGCACGGTTAATTTGGATTTAATGGATATCCGCTGGCATTATTTAAGAGAAAATGAGGACGCTTACGATTCATCCCAGCATCATTGGATTGCTGCACTTCAAGGTAGGGTGGAGTTATTGCCAACTGCGGAAATTGCTTTGCAAACAATGTTGATTAGTGATGGAATCTATCTTTCTGATAAACGCGGGGAAGAGGTTTCAGCTGAAGAACTTGATATTTTGGCGACATCCACTTCTGTAACTTTATAAAACATCATCCAAGACTAAAGAAAGCCCTGAAATTATTGAAACATAATTTTGGGGCGATTTTTTTAAAAGGGAAAGGTACGGTTTTATATGAATAAAGCGGTTCTCGGAGTAGACGTAGGTGGAACGAATATACAAATAGGGATAGTTTCTGAAAATGGGACAATCGTTAATAGTAAAAAATATCGGATGAATATTGAGTCTCAGGAAAAAGCGATTACTGCCATCCTCGAATCGATTAATGATTTTATTCAAAGTGCTGAAGGTTTAATAGCAATCGGAATTGGTTTAGTTGGCCACGTCAATTCTGACAAAGGGATTTGGGAAAGTGCCATCAATATCCCAATATCTAGACCAGTTCCTCTTGCGAAACTACTATCCGAAAGGACGAATATCCCCGTCTATTTGGATAATGATGTCAATGCCGCTACATTAGCTGAGATGAAGTGGGGGATAGGCAGGCAAACAACAAACTTCATTTATGTCAATGTAGGTACCGGAATTGGTATGGGAATCGTAGAAAAATCCGAGTTGATTAGAGGGATTGCCAATTATGCAGGCGAAGTAGGGCATATGTACATTGGGCGGAGCAATGAAGGATTTGGAGATGGTTATTTAGAAACAATTTGCTCGGGAGGCGGGATGATTAAGCAGACTTTGATTGGGTTGGAGATGTACCCTGATTCCATTTTAGCCACTTTTAGTCAAGAAGGTCAATTACATTCAGGTACCATTTTTCAGGCAGCCGAAAATGGAGACCCTTTGGCAACGATTATTGCTGAACAGGCTGTCGATGGGTTAGGAATTGGGATGACCAATATCGTCAATCTATTTAATCCGGAGCATTTAGTCTTTGGCGGAGGAATGTTTAATAACAATTCCTTAATTGAAAACATTCGATTGTACGTAAATGGCCACGCCCTGCCAGTAGCTCGGAACAGCTTGAAAAGCATTACGCTCACAGCTTTGAATCATAATGATGTCGGATTGCTAGGGGCGGCAAGTATTGCTTGGTTAAAACAAGAACGAATATAAGAAAGGCGGAGAAAGATGGAAGTTCTTATACTCGAAGAAAATGAATTTGACGATACAGCTGCGGACATCGCCTTTAACCAATTAAAAAAGAAACCTGATTCAACGATTGGTTTTGCTACTGGAAACACGACAGTTGGCTTCCATAAAAGCCTAGTAAAAAAAATAATAGACGGAGAAATGGATAAAACAAAGTTCTCAACCTTTAACTTAGATGAGTATGTTGGAGTTTCTAGTAAAGATCCAGCAAGCTGTTATTTTCGAATGGAAGAACAGTTTTTCAAACCACTTCAATTAGGAAAAGATCAAATCAATTTTTTGAATGATCTTTCTGAACATGAGAATTTACAACTAAGGTGTACTCAGTTTGATCAAAGGATTGAGGCATGTGGTGGGATTGACCTTCAATACCTCGGGATTGGGTTGAATGGACATATCGGTTTTAATGAACCTGGAACAGCATTTGAGACGAATACTCATGTGGTGGATATCAATTTACATACAAGAGAGTCGAAAATATCTGTGTTTGGTTCATTAGATAAAGTTCCGAAGCAGGGCGTTACGATGGGAATTAAATCGATTATGATGGCCAAGAAAATTGTGTTGCTCGCAAAAGGAGAAAGTAAAGCCGATATTATTGTTCAAGCCTTAACAGGTCCTGTAACGAAGGATGTTCCGGCATCCGTTTTACAGCTTCATCCGAATCTTGTTGTCGTATTGGATAAAGCAGCTGCGCAAAAATTACCTTAATAAAGGAGTGATACAATGGGTAAAAAAGATGTAAAGGTTGGAATCATCGGAACTGGTTTTATGGGAAAAGGACATGCGATAGGTTATCAAATGTTTGACATCGATATCGGTATGTTCGCATCGAGAAGCATCGATAATGCGAAGGCAGTAGCTGAAGAATTTGGGGTTGAAAGATGGACGGACGATTGGCGTACATTAGTTTCAGATCCCGATATTGACTGTGTCGATATTACTGCCCCTAACCATTTGCATTACGAGATGGCGATGGCATGCATCGAAGCTAAAAAACCTTTTTTAATCGAAAAACCTTTGGCGATGAATACGAAAGAAGCGAAAGAGATCGTAGATGCGGCCAATAAAAATGGCGTCATGGCTGTTTACGGTGAAAACATGAGATATAAACCTGCCTTAGTCCGTGTGAAAAAAATCATTGATGAAGGCGGTTTGGGAGACATTATTATGCTCCGATCAAATGAAATCCACAATGGTCCATTCCATAGCGACTGGTTCTGGGATGCAGAACTTGCAGGCGGCGGTGCAACGATTGATATGGGAATTCACGGCTTGTATACATTAGAATGGATTATGGGATCGAAGGTTAAAAGAGTGTACGCCGAAATGGGTGTATTGAAATGGGATGAATACTGTAAAAATGGTTCAGAGGATACAGCTGCTGTGATTTTACGTTTTGATAACGGCGGTATTGCTGAATTATTAATCAGCTGGGCGATAACGGGTGGAATGGATGTCCGTTTAGAGGTATTTGGAAAACAAGGAACAGCTTATGTAAGCACGACGCATGATGCTGGTGGACTTCGTGTGCACAGCCACCCGGGCTATGGAAAGTCAGTTGAAGAATTATCAAGCTTAAAACCACATGTAGTATCGACGAAAGGTTGGAGTTTTCCTGCCCCTGATGATGAGTTGCAGCAAGGACATGCATATGAAGTAAAACACTTTATCGATTGTGTAAAAGGGAAAGATGAGCCTAAGAGCACATTGGAAGATGGGCTTAGAGCACTCGTATTGGTTGAGGCAATATATGAATCTGCCAGAACAGGAAAAGCAGTGGAAATCTGAAGTGAGAAACTAACAATCTATGAGAAAACACCTTTGGTATAGAGAGGTAAGAAAGGACATCGTAAGATAAATGGCTAAAGATAAATCTTTATTGGTAGTAAAACTTTTTAATTTTTCCCTTTACGGAGCACTGGCTGTTTTATTGTCGTATTTTCCGTTGTATTTTCAAGAGGTAGGCTTTAGTGCGGTGACGATTGGGATGCTGCTGGCGGGAGGACCGTTTATTTCCATTTTCGCCAATCCTTTTTGGGGTTATTGGAGTGACCGCCTTCAGAATATAAAGAAGGTCCTCATCATTATGTTAATTGGAAATGTCATTGTAGTCCAAATTGTATTCCAATTTAGTGCCCTGCCTCTTGTATTTTTAGCGATGCTGCTTTTCTTTAATTTTCAAACGCCATTGTTTTCGCAAAGCAATAGTTTGATTTTAAACACAATTGAGGGAACACAATATAAATTTGGTACGTTCCGACTTTGGGGTTCGCTCGGTTGGGCATTGATGGCAGTGGCTGCCGGACCTCTTATAGGTCTGGTGGGAATTAAAAACCTTTGGATTTTGTATAGTGTCATGATTATTGTGACGATATTAATCGGGTTGAAATTACCTAGAGGAAAAGTAGAAGGGACAAAATCAATCCAAAAAGGTGGATACGGTAAAGCACTTCTAGGAAATAAATACTTTTTAGTTTTTGTACTTTTAGGTGTATTGATCTCAGTTCCAAACTCTATCAATCAAACATTTTTATCTCTTTATATTAACCAATTAGGCGGCTCCGTTGTCCTTGTGGGCTGGTCGGCATTTTTGACGGCTATTTTTGAAGTGCCTGTCTTTTTATTATTCGATCGCTATTTAAAAAGGCATACTCCGACGATGTTCGGCTGTTTAGTATTAATTAGTTTACTATTTGTCATTCGTTGGTACTTAATGTCCATTGCGACTGGACCGATGCAAGTTGTCTTCTTTCAAATGCTTCATTGCATCACCTTTGGTGGTTACTACTATATAGGGACCACATTAACCGCAAAACTCGTTCCTGTTGAATTGAGGGCGAGCGGGCAAGCGATTTATGCACTTACATGGGGAGGCATCTCTGGAATCATCGCAGGAATTTTCGGGGGGTGGATGTTCCAGGAGTTAGGACCAAATACGATGTACCTTGTGAGTACATTGATTTCTTTAGGTGGGGTTATAGGATTTGGAGTATTGTGGCTCCGGATTAGCAAGACTGAGAAACAAAATATTGCCATGGATGGTAGAAGTGAAAATTTGCATTCTTAGAAATGAAATTAAATCCCAGTAGTTATTTGCTGTTTTTAAGCATAACTATTGGGTTTTTTGTAGAAGTTTGAAATATAAATTCATATTTATTTTATTATTTTTAAATTTATATTTCACTTTTAGGTAATTACGTGTATAATGAAATCAAAATATTAGAGTTGTTCAAGGACAACATTAGAAAGGCGGGTATGCATGCAAGAAAACCTTTCGCACTTAACAACTGAACAAATAAATCAAAATACAGTTAGTATCGATCAAATGTCTTCATTAGAAATTATTAAACTTATGAATTCTGAGGATCGCTCTGTTGCAGAAGCAATAAGTAAAGAATTGCCACGTATTGCAGCAGTTATTGATGTAATTCATGATTCGTTTAAAAATGGAGGCCGTCTCTTTTATATTGGTGCTGGAACGAGCGGGAGGCTTGGAATTTTAGATGCGTCAGAATGCCCCCCCACTTTTTGTACACCACCTGAAATGGTTCAAGGTATTATTGCAGGTGGTGATACAGCAATAAGAACGGCTGTTGAAGGTGCTGAAGATCGTAAAGATGAAGGGGCGTTGGATCTAAAAGCAAGAGAATTATGTGCAACCGATGTTGTTGTTGGGATAGCGGCAAGCGGTAGAACACCTTACGTAATAGGTGCACTAGAATATGCCCGTAGCGTAGGTGCTGCAACAGCGGCTCTTTCCTGTAATAAAGATGCGGAAATAAGCCGATATGCGGATTATAAAATTGAAGTAATTGTAGGGCCGGAGGTGTTAACTGGTTCGACAAGATTAAAGGCAGCAACAGCTCAAAAAATGGTGCTTAATATGCTGTCGACCGCATCCATGATTAAGCTTGGGAAAGTGTATAACAATCTTATGGTTGATCTCCATGCAAGTAATAAAAAGTTAATGGAGAGAGCATGCAACATGGTCATGAAAGTAACTGGAATTTCAATGGAGGAAGCCGAAAGAATATTAAAAATCACGAATCAAAAGGTAAAACCAGCCATTTTGATGATTTTAGGTAAGGTATCCTTTGACGAAGCAAACCAATTGCTTCAAGAAACAGATGGATTTTTAAGAGAGGCTATCTTAAAAGCGCAAAAAAGTCAGCTTGGCGGGGAATAGTAGCTAAGCGAACTTTTTCGATGTGTTGTAAGCGTTGACAATGGTGTCGATTAATCTATCCAGATTAATATAAAAAGAGATATATGAGGAGGAAAAAGGATGAATTTAGTCGTAGTAGGTGCTCATTGTGGAGATGCAGAAATTCAAGCGGGTGCAATCGCCCATAAATATGCAAAGGCCGGACATAATGTCACCTTTTTACATTTAACTGCTGGTGAGAAAGGAAATCCTCCGGGAGTTTCAGTAGAAGAATATCGTGAACAAAAAATTAGAGAATCAGAAAAAGTGGCTGAAATTCTTGGGGTCAAAACCATTACTTTAGACTATAAGGATGCTGAACTTACTTTTAACGATGAAATCATTACTCATGTTGCTACGTGGATGAGAAAACTGAGACCGAATGTCGTCATTACTCACTGGGAAAATAGCATTCATTCCGACCATATTATGTGCTATAGAATCGTACATGCAGCGCAATTAAAAGCAGGGCTCCCTGGTTTTGATTTAGAAGGTCTGCCAGCCCATTACTATAGCTTTTATCACAGTGAAAATTGGGAAGACATGGAGGGGTATGATCCAGATCTTTTCATCGATGTATCTGAAGAATTCGATACATATCTAGAAGCCTTATCACATTATTGGTTCATTATGAATTCTTCCTCCTTCCGTTACTACGACTATTACAAAGCACTTGGAACGGTAAGAGGATGCGTCAATCGCACAAAATATGCCCAAACCTTAAAATTCCCTAGAGGAACGAATGTAAGAAAAGGTGGGTCATTGCCGGGGTATGAGCTTTAATGCTTAGGTAGGATCGAGGATGGGGAGATTGTGAAAAACATAGTCTCCTCATTTGAAAAGGAGGTTGTTTTGATAATATGGCCGTACAAAATACGCCGGCTACACATCGTTCCAATCGAATTGTGACCAATAGAGGGAAGCATATTCAAATAAAAAATCAGAAGATTAGGAAAATGAGGAAAGATTGGCAGTATTATATTCTGCTTTTACCCGCTCTCATTTATTTTCTCGTTTTTAAATACTACCCGATGTATGGTGTGCAAATTGCTTTCAAAAATTTCATTGCAGTGAAAGGGATATTTGGAAGCGATTGGGTTGGATTTTCTCATTTCACTCGTTTTTTCGATTCATATTATTTTTGGGACTTAATATTGAACACGCTAGGTATTAATCTGTATCAGCTTGTGTTATTTCCAGTTTCCATTATTGTAGCCCTTTCACTAAATGAGTTGCGGGACGGGCGCTTTAAAAAGACTGCCCAAACGATTACGTATGCACCACATTTTATTTCGGTGGTCGTTTTTGTTGGTATGATTATCGCCTTTTTGGATCCACAAACGGGAATCATTAATAATTTTCTTAAACTTCTAGGTTTTGAACCTATTAATTTTATGACAAGTCCGGCATGGTTCAAAACCGTTTATGTGTTTACAGGTGAATGGCAAAATCTTGGTTGGGGAGCGATTATTTATTTGGCGGCCCTTGCTGGTATCGACCCCCAGCTTCATGAAGCGGCGAAAGTTGATGGCGCTACAAGGCTACAGCGTATTTGGCATATTAATCTTCCGGGGATTCTGCCTACGATTGTCATTCTATTAATCTTAAATATGGGGAATTTTATGTCTGTTGGTTTTGAAAAGATATTATTGATGCAAAATCCTTTGAACTTAGAGTCTTCTCAAGTCATCCAAACTTATGTATATGAAATAGGAATTTTAAATGGACAATTTAGTTATTCAACTGCAGTTGGTCTATTTAATTCAGTCGTTAATTTGATTATTCTGCTCATCTTTAACAGACTCGCAAGAAGAACAGGCACAAGTCTATGGTAAAGGAGGGGTTGTCATGATAAATGAAGCAAGATCAGACCGAATATTCGATATTTGCAACAAGCTGTTAGTATGGTTTTTTATCATCATTATTTCGTTCCCTTTACTCTATATTCTTAGTGCCTCCATTAGTGACCCGAGCTACGTCAATTCGGGAAAAATGTGGCTAATCCCTAGGGATATAACATTTGAAGGTTTTAAAAGAGTGTTCGAAAGTAAGGATATTTGGATAGGTTATCGCAATACAATTTTTTACACTCTTCTAGGTACTTTCATAAATTTAGCCGTAACACTTCCATGTGCGTATGCCCTTGCGCGAGCGAACCTTGTAGGAAAAGGAATCATCATGGCGTTGCTAATTTTTACAATGTTTTTTGATGGTGGAATGATCCCAACTTACCTGCTTGTCAGAGACTTAGGAATGATCAACACGATTTGGGCGATGGTTATTCCGAATGCAGCGTCAGTTTGGAATATTATCGTCACGATGACTTTTTTTAAAGTCACCATTCCGAAAGGGTTGGAGGAAGCGGCAGAGGTGGATGGGGCCTCCGTATTCAGAATCTTTTTCCAAATCGTATTACCTTTATCTGCACCGATTATTGCAGTCATGGCATTGTTTTATGGAGTAGGACATTGGAATTCATATTTTAATGCTCTCATTTATCTGTCGGAAAAAGAGATCTATCCTTTGCAACTATTTTTAAGAGATATCCTTATCCAGCAAGAAATGACAGCGGAACTTATGATTCAAGGTGGAAATCCTGAAGCGATTGGGGAACAAGCGAAAATCGCCAGCATTATTAAATATGCGATCATGATTGTTTCGGCAGCACCGCTCTTAATTATCTATCCATTTTTACAAAAATATTTCTTAAAAGGAGTGATGATTGGGTCTATTAAAGAGTAGAACTACAGGCAAACAGAAATTCAAACTATTTCTTGGGAGGAGAAGGGAATTGAATAAAAAACGGTCCATCATGATTATAGTGACAATTCTATTGTCAGTTGGGATGGTTTTATCAGGTTGTAAGTCGGGAGAAAAAGCAGGGACAAAAAAAGAAGGACCATCGGAAAATTTTAATAAAACTGGCTATCCGATTGTCAATGAACCGATTACGTTAACAATGATGGGGCAAAGTTCGCCACTTCAACCTGAGTGGAGTGAAATGGGTTTCTTTAAGGAAATGAATAAAATGACGAATATTGATTTTAAATTTAAAACGTCTACTTCTGATCAATTCCAACAACAAAAAAAGTTGGATTTTGCGAGCCAAGAATTACCTGATGTTTTCTTTGGAGGGATGTTTACACCTGCGGAAGAGGTTGATTATGGAACACAAGGATTGCTCATTCCACTTGAGGATTTAATTGATGAATATGCACCAAATTTGCAAAAGATTATGGAGCAATTTCCAGATTTAAAAGCTTCTATCACAGCACCTGATGGACATATTTATACTTTGCCGGGACTTGATAATTTAAGCCATTCAATGACACCGTTAATGTGGATGAATGGATATTGGCTTGAAAATTTAGGAGCAGATCGTCCACAAACCACGAGTGAATTTTACGAGTTGTTAAAAGCATTTAAAGAGAAGGATGCGAACAAAAATGGCCAAGATGATGAGATTCCTTTATCTGCTTCAAGCGTAGCCGAGTTAAGATATAACTTATTGCCGGCGTTTGGAATCAATCAAACGGATGGGTTAATGGTGGATAATGGTAAGGTGAAATTTGCTTTTGTTCAAGATGGGTATAAAGAATACCTAGAGTATTTAAAGCGCTTATATGATGAAAAATTATTAGATCCGCAAGTTTTCTCACATACATGGGAGCAATATGTAGCCAAAGGCGCTGAAAATAAAGTAGGTGTATTTCCAACATGGCCTATTGTCATGATTGGATTTGCTGATGTGACAGAAGCGGCTAAATATCCATTACTGCCAGCATTGACAATCCCGAATTTCGATAAAAAAGTGGTTACCCAGTTTTCAGAAATTAAAAGAGGTCGATTTGCGATTACGAATAAAAACAAGTATCCGGAAGCGACGATGCGATGGGTTGATTATATGTACTCAACAGAAGGATCCATTTTAGCCCGTTTAGGAGTGGAAGGAAAGAACTGGGAGTGGGTGGACGATTCACAATCTGCTTGGCAATTGCTTGCTCCAGAAGGAATGAATACAACACAAGCAAATGCTCAAGATGCTCCAGGTGCTGGAACGGCTGTACCAATGGTCATTGATAAGGAATTCTTCTTAAAAGAAGACAATCCGACTATCCATACGATTGCAGGTTGGGTTGAGGATGAGTATTTGCCGTATGCGGAACTTCCATTTCCTCAAGTATATTTAACGGTAGAAGAACAAACGCGAGTTAATACGCTGAGACCTGACATTGATAGTTATATCGAGCAAATGGAAGCGAAATTTGTTTCAGGAAAAACGCCTTTTAGCGAATGGGATAAGGCAGTAAGTACTTTAAATAAATTGGGTGTTGAGGAATTAATAAAAATAAATCAAGCTGCTTATGATCGTTGGGCGGAATCGAAATAATCATTAACGTCAAAATGGAGGGGAACCGAATTGGGAAGCCCCTCCGATTAATAAATAAATGAGGTGCTATCTTGCGTCTAGGACTTGATCTTTTTTTAGAAAAGAATTACTCACAGTTTAATGGGAAGCGGATTGGACTTTTAACGAATATGACAGGGGTTAATGAAAAGCTGATTCCGACGATTGATTTGTTTTTTGAACATCCTCATATTCATCTGACTGCACTTTACGGTCCTGAACACGGGATACGGGGAGACGCCAAAGAAGGGGAAGCGGTCGAATCATCGATCGATCCATATACGGGGATTCCTGTTTATAGTTTATATGGGGCTTCCAAAAAACCGTCAAAGGATATGCTTGATCCTGTTGATGTGATTGTGTTTGATTTGCAGGATATTGGTGCAAGATACTATACATTCATTTACACGATGGCCTATGTGATGGAAGCATGTGGAGAGCATGGCAAAGAGTTTGTCGTATTAGATCGCCCCAATCCGATTTCTGGAAAATCGATGGAAGGAAACTTGGTTGAAGAAGATGTGCGATCCTTTGTGGGTCTATATCCGCTTCCAAATCGCCACGGCATGACAGTCGGGGAGATTGCTCAGTTGTATAAACATGAATATGGCATTGATTGCGAATTAACGGTTGTCCCGATGGAAGGCTGGGAGCGCCGTATGTATTATGACGAAACGAACCTTTTTTGGGTGCCGCCTTCTCCTAATACAACAGGTCTCGATATGAGTATTTTGTATCCCGGAACATGTCTAGTGGAGGGAACGAATTTATCAGAAGGCAGAGGAACAACGAGGCCATTTGAATATGTTGGCGCACCATTCGTAGATGGATACAAGCTGGCAAAAGCTTTTAATCAAAAGAATCTTTCTGGTGTATTGGCAAGGCCCGTTTCGTTTGTTCCGACATATCAAAAGCATAAAGATATAGTTTGTGAAGGAATTCAAATCCATGTGGTGGATCGCCAAAAAGTACATGCTTTAAAAACAGGGTTGATTTTATTGGAAACGATAGCTGAATTGTATCCAAATGACTTTCAATTTAATGAATACCCAAACGGGAAATTTTTCTTTGATTTATTAGCAGGGACAAAAGGGCTTCGAAACGCAATTTTAAATGGAAGAGCAAATGTTTTCTTAGAATCTTGCGAGGAGCAGCTAGTCCAATTTCAAAAGCAAAGAGAACCATATTTATTATACAAGTAGGGGAGTGGGCTTAATGGCTTTATATCGTTATTATCAATCAGGGGATGAAGTCGAAATCGTTCGCTTATGGAATGAGTGTCTCCATAAAGATCCGATCAATCAAAAAAGATTTCGCAATCTCGTATTATTAGATGCCAACTTTGACCCTAAAGGGATGCGATTAGCTTATGAAGACAATCAATTAGTTGGTTGTGTTTATGCGGTTAGAAGATTGTTGCCGATGTACGGTACAGACTTAGAACCTGATAACGGCTGGATTCCATTCTTTTTTGTCCATCCTGACTATCGTAGGTCTGGGATTGGTAGTCAATTAATGAAAGAAGCCGTCGAGTTCTTACAATCTGAAGGAAGAAGCAATATTTTCTTCGCTTCCTATGCACCAAACTACATTTTGCCTGGTATTGACGAAGAAGCTTATTCTGGTGCATTCACATTTTTACAAAAGCAAGGTTTTGACAAACTATATTCACCAGTAGCAATGGATCGTAGTTTGGTAGGATATCAAGTTCCGGAAGACGTTTTAGCGGTGAAGAAACAAAGAATGGAAGAGGGCTATACATTTTCTAAAGCAGAAGATAAAGATTTATATGAGGTCATTCGATTTGCTAATGAAGTATTCAATCCGGATTGGGGAAGGGCTATCCGCGAGGGAATCATTCAAGGATTGCCGATGGAACGAATTTTTGTTGCTAGAGATGGGCAAAAAGTGGTAGGCTTTTGTTTATACGGCGGATATGAAGGAATCCCAGAACGTTTTGGTCCATTTGGAGTAGACCCAGAGCAACAAGGAAAAGGATTAGGGAAAATTCTCTTGCATGAAGCTCTTCAAAGCATGCGAGCTGAAGGTCTTCACGGAGCTTGGTTCTTATGGACTGGTGAAAAAACATCGGCAGGATACCTCTATATAAAGACAGGATTTACGATTACTCGCCAATTCCATGTAATGAAAAAAACGGTTGATAAGTGAGCTGAGTAAATAATGGCAATTGCAACGGGCGGTTTAGTCATGCTTTCTGAAATGTTGGAAAAACTGCCACCTTCAGAAAAGAAAATAGCAGCGTATATTTTGGAAAACCCGAGGGATGCACTATCTCTTACCGCAAGTGAATTAGGAAAAAGAAGTGAAACTAGTGGAGCGGCAGTCATTCGTTTATGTAAATCGCTTGATTTAAAGGGATTTCAAGAACTAAAGCTAAGAATTGCAGGCGATTTACAAAAGACTCCGCAGCAAGAAATACGAGATATTGAACCGAATGAGTCAAAATACACGATAATTGAAAAAATGACGACAAACAGCATTCAAACGATAAAAGAAACAGCAGAATTACTAAGCGCGGAAGAATTGACTAAGGCTATTCATGTGTTAGAAAATGCGTATTCGATCCACTTTTTTGGAGTAGGAGCATCCTACATTATTGCCCAAGATGCACAGCAAAAGTTTTTGCGTATTAATAAACATGCTACAGCATTTAATGACATTCATATGGCTGCGACCGTTGTAGCGAATTTTGGGAAAGATGATGTAGTCGTAGGCATTTCTTTTTCCGGGAACACGGCAGAGGTGGCCAATATTTTAGAATTGGCAAATAAAGTAGGCGCTAATACGATCAGTTTAACGAAGTACGGATCATCCATCGTTTCCGAGCAGGCGGATATTCGCCTCTATACATCCGCAACGCGTGAACCTACTTTCAGAAGCGGTGCTACATCATCGCGTATTGCCCAATTGCATGCCATTGATATACTTTTTATGTGCGTGGCATCACAGCAGTACGAAGAAACCGTGAAGCACATTGATGAGACGAGAGAAGCAATTGATTTTCTAAGAAAGAGCATGTCTTCACGTTCTAAAAAATAACGATTTATAGAGGACTATTTAATGTAAAAGCGAATATATCTAATCAAACGTTTGATTAATAAAAGATCCTTCCAATTTTTATCCAATTGGGGGGCTTTTTTATAAGTGTTCAGGGGGAAAAACATGACAAAAAAGAAAGTATTTGTTATCGGTGAAATTAATGTAGATTTAATCATGACTGGGGAAAATGTTGAACCGCAATGGAACCAAGAGAAGTTGGTCGATTCGTTTGATTTAGTTTTGGGATCGTCATCCTGCATTACTGCTGCTGGATTAGCTGGCTTGGGGATGGACGTTTATTTTGTAGGAATGGTTGGCGATGATGTATTCGGACATTTTTGTGTAGAAGAATTAAAGAAAAAAGGAATTAATACAAGCTATGTAAAATTTGCCTCACATATCCAAACTGGGGTCACGTTATCATTGTCGACCTCTAAAGACCGGGCCCTGCTTACATATATGGGAACCATTTCGGAGCTTGGACCAGAAGATATTCCGGAAGAAATATTCGACCAGGCCGACCACATCCACTTCGGATCTTATTTTTTACAGACGAACATGAAGCAGCATTGGAAGGATGTATTAATAAAAGCACGTTCTAAAAATGTAACGACTTCATTTGATACGGGTTGGGATCCAAATGAAAAATGGGATCGAGACGAAATTCTTTCCTTAATAGAGGATGTAACTTTATTTATTCCAAGTGAAGTGGAAATACTCAATATTTTTGAATTAGACGATGTGAGTCAGGTCGAAGAGATTTTACCTAAAAAACACGAAAATGTTGTTGTGAAGCTTGGTTCAAAAGGATCTATGATGATTGATGCCCATAGAAATGTAACAAAGGCAAGTGGATATAAAATTACGCCAATTGACACAACAGGAGCGGGAGATTCTTTCAATGCAGGTCTTATTTATGGATTTTTGCACGGAATGGAAAGTACAGACCTGTTAGAATTTGCTAATGCATGTGGAGCTCTTGCTACGTTGAGAATCGGAGGAGCAAGCACTGTCCCTAGCGTAGCGGACGTCATGGCGTTTCAAGCGGATCATAAGATTGTTAAATAAGGATAAAAAAACTAAACAAACGTTTGATTAAAGTGTCATATATTTAATCAAACGTTTGTTTAAATAGTGAAAAGGTGAGCAAGCGCTTGGATAAATGCTTTTTAAGAATTGGTAACATGAGCCACTCAATCAACCTCTTGATGAATAGCAAAATCTAAACTTTTTTCCGTATACTTATCTTCAAACTTCAAATAATGAAGAAGATGGAAAAAATGGGTATTTGTAATGGAATGGACTTTGCCAAGCTAGTTGGCATAGGCTAAATAGGAACGATTCTTCAACGGGAGTTGACGATAGATGAGCGGGAAAATTTTAAGGTACTTTGCAGGAGGAAATACCGCAAAAGGATTTTATAGTTTATACGATAGCAATTTGGAAGATCTGGAAAGAGTGTTTATTTTATCAGGAAAGTCGAAAAAGGAAAAATCTAATATCATCCATCATTTTATAAATAAATGGAATGAATTTGACTATCCAATGGAAATCATTCATAGGGCAAGTAATCCAGATGATGTTGAGGGATTGATCATTAGAAAACTCAATTTCGCCATTGTGGATGGTGATCATCCTAGAGAAATAGGGAAAGAACAAATTTGTTCTCAATGGGAAACCATTGATTTGGACCAGTCAGATAGAACTGCGCATTTAGATGACGAATTAAATGAGGTTATTGATCTAAAATTGAAAATCGAACAATCGTATCTTAAAGCATACAAGGCGTATGAAACCGGACTTAAGGTTCATGATGAGTGGGAGCGGATTTATATAGATCGTATGAATTTCGATCTAGCGGATCATGTTGCGAAGTCTTTAATTTCTACTTTATTTAAAAAGACGGTTGCTTCAGCTAATAAAGAATCCGACATTAAGCGTCGTTTTCTCGGTGCGGCTACTCCCATTGGACCAGTCGATTTTGTTGATAATATTACAGAAGGTTTAAGTGCCAGGTACTTTTTAAAAGGTCGTGCAGGTACGGGTAAATCTACTTTGTTGAAAAAAATTGCTGCTGAAGCTGAGAATAATGGCTGCGATGTTGAAATATACCATTGTGGCTTTGATCCAAATAGCCTTGATATGGTCGTTGTAAGAGAGCTAGGCTGGGCAGTATTTGACAGCACGCAGCCGCATGAATATTTTCCAATGAGAGCTGGCGATGAAGTCGTTGATATGTATGAATTGACTGTTGCTCCTGGTACGGATGAAGCTTTTGCGGAGGAAATAGCCAATATTGAAGCGCGGTATCGGGAACAAATGAAATTAGGAAAGCTTTATTTAGCAGAGGCTAAAAAATATGAAGATGAACTAGAGGAGATTTATAGAAAGGTCTCTGATCTCAGCCAAACCAATCTTATGATTGAAGAACTAGAACATTCATTAGTGAATCATTCGAGCCATTCATAAATGTATGCCTTCTTGCCATTGCAAGAAGGTTTAATTTTTAATGAAAAGTCCTTCAATTTTTTACTTCTCATGATATAATAAAAATAACTGGTAATGACAACATGACAAGATTATTTATTATATTTTAAGGAGACAACAAAAAGATGGTTGAAAAAGACAACCGTTTGCCTCTCTACTATCAATTAATGGACGTAATTATCGGCAAAATTGAAGCAGGGGAGCTTAAAGATCATGATAAGCTTCCTTCTGAACGAGAATTATGTGAAATGTATAATGTAAGCCGCACAACTGTAAGGCAGACGATGCAGGAACTTGAAAAAGAAAAGCTGATTTATAAGCAACACGGTAAGGGGACATTCGTTTCTCCAAAAGTCATTAATCAAAGCCTTCTCAAATTTTATAGTTTTACCGAGGAAATGAAGAAGATTAATAAAGTTCCATCATCGCAAGTATTAGCTTTTAAAGAAATCGAAAGTGACACCCAACTTGCGAAAAAAATGGAAATAAGCGAAGGGACGAAAGTTTATAAAATTACAAGGCTTAGGTTCGCAGATGATGAACCGATGATGTATGAAACATCTTATCTTCCTTTAAGCCGGTTTCCTGATTTACATGGAGATGATTTAGAACGAATGCCGATGTATACTCTTTTTCGTGATAAATATAAAGCGATCATCACTAAAGCTACCGAAAGATTCTCAGCAATTCCAACATCAAAAAAAGAAGCAGCACTTTTAAACATCCGAGAAGGAGAGCCGAGTCTCTTAATTAACCGCATAAGCTTTGAAGGTGACTCCATCATTGAGTACACAGTCACGATTGCAAGGGGAGATAAGTTTACTTACTCAGTTGAATTAAACTAATAGAAAGGTTGGATAAAAATGGAGAAATCCCACACGAAAAGGGAAATTGAACAACAACCATCTTTATGGGTAAAAGCAATTGAGCAATTTTCCTCAGAAAAAGAAAAGATAGAACAATTTTTACAAGCGATTCAATCAAAGCAAGGCCACGCTCGCGTTATTTTTACAGGTGCTGGGACAAGTGCTTTTATTGGAGAAACGATTTATCCCTATATTCGCAGAGAAATTAGAGATAGGGGCTGGGAAGTAGACACCATTTCGACGACTAATCTCACGTCCTCGCCATTTTCTTTTTTAGATAAAAATATCCCAACAATTATGGTATCCTTCGCTCGTTCCGGAAATAGTCCTGAAAGTGTGGCGGCTGTTGAACTAGCGGAAAAGCTGGTCGATGATTTTTATGAAATTACGATTACGTGCAATCGTGAAGGGGAACTTGCAAAACGGAAACGCGGAACAGATGAGCAACTCGTGTTAATTTTACCTGAAGAAGCAAATGACAAAGGGCTGGCGATGACGAGCAGCTATTCGACCATGATGCTCACAGCTTTATATTTGTTTAGTAAAAATAAAGATACATTTGCACAAAAGGTTCAGGAGGTTGCTCATGCAGGAGAAGAAATGATTGCTGCATGCAAAAATGTCATTCCGCAGCTTGTAAAGTTGCCGATCCATAAATTAGTGTATTTGGGTTCTGGTGTCTTTGAAGGTTTATCCAGGGAATCGGCTTTAAAATTTTTGGAATTGACATCCGGGAAATACCCAACGATGTTTGATACAACACTCGGTTTCCGCCACGGTCCAAAATCGATTCTTGATAAGAACACGATGGTCGTTGTGTATGTATCGAATCATGAATATACAAGAAAATATGACCTTGATATGTTAAAAGAATTATTCACTGAACAAGAGCGAGGACCGCTTGTGGCGATTTCAGGCCTAGAAGATCCTGAAGTGGAAAATTACAGCGATTATCAAATAAATGTTCCTTTATCTAAGGAAGAAGATATTATGCTTACATTCCCAAATATCATTTTTGCGCAAACTTTAGCATATGAAAAATCGCTTTCCAGTGGTCTATCACCAGACAATCCATCACCAACTGGTGTGATCAATCGGGTTGTTCAAGGTGTAAAAATCTATCCTTTCCAGGGGGAAAACTAATATGGGAAATGCCTCAAAGAATCTATTACAACTAGCTCAAGCTGGAAATTACGCGGTTCCAGCCTTCAATATTCATAACTTGGAAATTGCAAAAGCTGTTCTGGAAACGGCGGAGGAAATGAAATCTCCCGTTCTGCTTGCTGCAACCCCGGGAACGGTAAAATATATGGGAGAAGAATTTTTAATCGGTATTATGGAAGCTGCTAAAAAAACATATCACATCCCATTCGAGGTCCATTTAGATCACCATGAAAATATTGATGATATTAAGCGTATGATTGATATGGGGGTAGGTTCAGTCATGATCGATGCTAGTCATCATCCGTTTGAGGAAAATATCGCCATCGTGAAGGAAGTAGTAGAATATGCTTCAAATTATGGCGTGTTTGTTGAAGCAGAGTTAGGGCGTCTTAGTGGAATTGAAGAGGATATGAGTGTTGATGAAAAAGATGCGATTTACACAAATCCACCTCAGGCAAAGGAATTTGTAGAGCGGACAGGCATCCATTCGCTCGCAGTTGCGATTGGTACGGCTCATGGATTATATAAAGGTGAACCAAAGCTGGACTTGGAACGATTGCAAGAAATTCGTGAAGTAGTAGATATTCCGCTTGTCCTTCACGGTGGTTCCGGCCTTCCTGATGCATTAGTACAAGAAACAATTCGAATGGGAATTTGCAAAGTTAACATCGCAACAGAATTAAAAAATGCTTTTGTCGCAGGCTTGAGTAAATATTTAAGCGATCATCCTGAACAAAACGATCCGCGTAAATATTTTAGTGATGCGATTACAAATCTTAAAAAAGTAGCCGCAGATAAAATTAATATGTGTCAAAGTGCAGGTAGAGCTTGATTTTTATTACCCCAACGATGTAAGAGACGGTACAAGTAGTACGGTCTTATAAGTGCAAGAGTGTGGCATATTTTCAAAACGTTACTCTTTTTGGAAACATTGATATACCAACGTTTACAGGCTATCTTATTAGTATCATCTATATGAGGATGAGGAGAAGTTTAAGCTGACCGATGTTATGGAACTTCACTTCATTGAAATGCCAAAGCTCATTCGCGACTGGAAAGAGGAAAAATTGAATCCTTGGGACGATGTACTCGCAAGATGGCTACTATTGCTTGGTATCGTTGATCGACGCGATGGGAAAGTATATGATGACATTTTTAAGGAATTGGAGGAAATTGCAATGAAAGATGACACGCTTTACACAGCCTTTCAAAGCTGGGAAACATTAAGCAGCACACAGGAGGAAGTTTTAGCTTATGAAGCACGACTAAAACACGTGTTGGATGAGGAAGCAGCTATTCGTGAAGCTAAATTGCGTGAAATAGAGGCGCGGCGGGAAGGGATGCAGGAAGGATTGCAGGAAGGATTGCAAATGGCTGCCAAACGTATGCTTCAGGAAGGGTTCGATGTAGAAATGGTAGTCCGATTATCCGGGCTATCAAAGGAACAAGTTGAAAAAATTAAGAAAGAAAGAAGTTAAAAGAAAGGACTAAGAAATTTTTAAGGACATCTAAAAATTTTGATGGTGCTTTTCTCAAGTGGTATATATGGTTATTGTTATAGATGATAATGATTAGGGATGCTTTCAAATCACCAATTGATTTGAAGGCATCTCTTTTTCGTTCAATTATTATTTTCTGCTTTTTCATTTGAAATTTTGTCCATTTCAAATGAACAAAATATTCTGCATGTGGTATACTATATGTAACAATAATGTTAGCAATTTACATGTGTATGTCTGGTGTGGACACATGTATATAAGGCGCTTACATGGATAAACTTTAACCATAACGGAGGGATGTAAATGTCGAGTCAAACATTGGATCAATTTTTAACGGAAAATCTGCATCAATTACGAGATCAAGGTCTTTATAATGAAATTGAAACAGTTGAAAGCGCGAACGGTCCCATCATTACATTGAATGGAAAAAAACAAATAAACTTATCTTCGAACAATTACTTAGGGCTTGCAACAGATGAACGGCTAAAAAGAGCAGCCATCGATGCAGTAAAGGAATGGGGCGTTGGAGCGGGTGCTGTTAGAACAATTAATGGTACGTTAACGCTTCACGATAAGCTGGAAGAAAAACTAGCTGAATTCAAGGGAACAGAAGCAGCCATATCCTATCAATCTGGTTTTAATTGTAATATGGCGGCAATTTCAGCTGTTATGGATAAAAATGATGCTATTTTATCGGATGAATTAAACCATGCATCCATCATTGACGGCTGCCGTTTATCGAAAGCTAAAATTATCCGTGTTAATCATTCGGATATGGTTGATCTTCGCAAAAAAGCAAAGGAAGCAAAAGAATCCGGGCAATTTAATAAAATCATGGTCATTACAGACGGCGTTTTTTCAATGGATGGAGACATTGCGAAGCTGCCTGAAATCATTGAGATTGCGGAAGAATTTGACTTAATTACGTATGTGGATGATGCTCACGGTTCTGGTGTCCTTGGAAAAGGTGCAGGCACTGTAAAGCATTTCGGACTTCAAGATAAGGTCGATTTCCAAATAGGTACCTTATCAAAAGCAATTGGTGTCGTTGGAGGATATGTGGCAGGAAAAAAAGAATTAATTGACTGGTTGAAGGTGAGATCCCGTCCTTTTCTATTTTCAACAGCAGTTACTCCTGCTGATGCAACGGCTGCAACGAAAGCGATTGAAATTTTAATGGAAAGTACGGAACTCAATGAACGTTTATGGGAGAATGGCGACTATTTGAAAAAGGGCCTTAGCAACCTTGGATTTAATATCGGTCACAGTGAAACGCCAATTACACCTGTCATCATTGGAGAAGAAAAAACAACTCAAACATTTAGCAAGCGTCTATATGAAGAAGGCGTATACGCAAAATCAATTGTATTTCCGACTGTTCCAAAAGGAACGGGGCGCGTCCGTAATATGCCTACAGCCGCCCATACGAAAGAAATGCTCGATGAAGCTATTTCCATATACGAAAAGGTTGGTAAGGAATTAGGAATTATTTAAATTTTTGTCTAGCTAAAGCGCCTTTCGACTTGCAAACTTCTTGTCCTTCTTCCTACGATAAGTCAAAGGCCCTGAAGTTTATACGTCGATGAACAGGCGCTTACGCTTTCTTATAACCTACATCTGGAGGAAGTCTCATGAAAAAGATTATGGTAACGGGAGCACTCGGTCAGATTGGAACGGAATTAGTGATAAAACTTCGCGGGTTATATGGAGCGGATCATGTTATCGCAACAGATATCCGTAAAAATGAGTCTGTTGCAGCCACCTCAGGTCCTTTTGAAATTTTAGACGTGACAGACGGCAAAAAGATGTTGGAAATAGCGAAAAAATATGAAGTGGATACGATCATGCATTTGGCAGCAATGTTATCAGCCGTAGCAGAATCGAAGCCGTTAGTTGCTTGGAATGTAAATATGGGTGGTTTAGTGAATGCACTTGAAACCTCGAGAGAATTAGGATTACAATTGTTTACACCAAGTTCGATTGGGGCATTTGGTCCTTCCACTCCGAAAGACCACACACCACAAGTGACCATCGAACGTCCTACAACGATGTATGGAGTGAATAAAGTTTCTGGAGAACTTTTATGCGATTACTATTTTACGAAATTCGGAGTTGATACGAGAGGAGTCCGTTTTCCAGGATTGATTTCATACATGGCACCGCCGGGCGGAGGAACGACCGACTACGCTGTTGAAATTTACTATGATGCAGTTGAAAAGGGTAGATATACTTCCTTTATAGATAAAGGCACGTACATGGATATGATGTATATGCCGGACGCGTTACAGGCGATCGTCCAGTTGATGGAAGCGGATCCTGCAAGACTAAAGCATCGCAATGCCTATAATATTACGGCAATGAGTATAGAACCGGAAGACATTGCAAAAGAAATTAGACGTCACCTGCCTAATTTTGAGCTAGATTATGCCGTTGACCCCATTCGCCAATCGATTGCAGATAGCTGGCCAAATTCAATTGATGATACAGCAGCTAGGGAAGATTGGGGATTTAAACCAAGCTATGATTTGGAAAAAATGACGACTGATATGTTAGATAAAGTAGAACAGAAAATAGTGAAAAAAGGAAAATTAGCACAGTAGCATTGACAAAAATCCACTCTTTGAAGATTGAAAAAGAAAACCCTGCACCAGAGAGCTTGTCGATTAAATATGAAACTATTTTTTTCATAAATAACACCTTTAAATATTTGATTTTATTCTAATGATAAACGAGTATGGTTTCGATTACCATACTCGTTTACTCTTTAGACTGGCTGACACTCGACTAAAAAGCCCCCATGCTGTTGCGCTGAAGTTATCTCCAGACCGACTTCATTAGCCATTTCACGGAATTCGGATAAAGCGATTGGCTTCCCGCCAACCAGTACCATTTCAATACTTAATTGATGTCGTTCTTCATCAGGTGTTACTCCACCCATAATGATGATCCGGCTCGATGGATGAGCGGCTTCAGCACAACGACGTAATATATCTTTTTTCTCCTTGTCCGGCCAGTTTCCAAGTACTTTTTTCAGCAAGTATATATCGGCACCAGCAGGAAGGGGATCAAAAAAACTTTGCCCAGCCACTGTAACGCGATCACTTACGCCTGCATCTTGGAAAACCTCGGAAGATCGTGAAGCCGTCCCGGGAAGATCCACCAACGTACCATGGATGTGAGGTCTGGCACGAAGAATTTCCGCTAGCATCGCCCCAGTTCCACCGCCGACGTCAACAACGGTTTGGATGGCATCCCAATCACCTGTAATGGGAAAATGAGGATCAGGGACTCCGTGTCCAGCTAGTCCCATTAAGTCATCGAAGCTCTTTCCGACATCAGGATTAGCTGCGAGATCTTCCCAAAAAGGAAGCCCGAACTGTTCATGATATCCGGAAGCTCCAGTTTTTACGTATGTAGGAAGCGTTCCCCATGCATATGCCATTCGACCAAAAATGCCCGTTAATTCAGGCCTAAACCCGGGTTCAAGTAATCCTCTAGATACTTCGTTAAGTGCAAACCTACTAGGCTCTGTTTCTTCAAAAACACCTTTATTTACAAGATGACGCATTACATTTTGAAGCGCGTATGCATCACTCCCACTTACTTTTGCGAGATCATCAATATGGCTGATTCCTTCAGAAATATAATCTGCAATTCGGAGGGTACCGACAGTATATAAACACCAAGGAGTACAAAGATCACTTAATGCTTGAAGCTTTTCGTAGTTAATCGATGGCATAAAGCTACCTCCAATTTCGTATATAAGATATGTCAATGCTACCATGAAAACGCTTTTTCAAACAATGGAACTTTTAAAAAATTCCTAAAACTAAACATAAATATATTTTCTATCAATCTAAAACTATCATAATTAAATGTTATTCAATTCATTCCCATAATATATTTGCTATAATGGAGCTATCTCTTAATTGGAGGTTCTTTCCTTGTTAAATAAAGCAAAAAACGTATTACAAACATATTTTGGTTATGATCAATTTCGTGATGGGCAGGAAGAAATCATCCAGAAAGTATCGGAAGGAAAAGATACTCTCGCCATCATGCCAACAGGCGGCGGAAAATCACTTTGTTATCAAATACCAGCAATGCTTTTTCCAGGAATAACCATTGTTATTTCTCCACTTATTTCATTAATGAAAGATCAAGTAGATGCACTTGAAAAAACAGGGATTCCTTCTACGTTTATAAACAGTACACTTTCGAGCGAGGACATCAATGAACGGCTTCGAGGAATTTACAACGGAAATTATAAACTAGTCTACATTGCTCCCGAACGACTGGAAGTACCTTCGTTTTTACGACTTCTAAAAGAAATTCACATATCCTTTCTTGCCATTGACGAGGCACATTGTATTTCCCAATGGGGGCATGATTTCCGTCCCAGTTACTTGCAAATCAAAAATTTAATCAATCACATTCAACCTAAACCGGTTATTTTAGCACTTACCGCAACGGCTACTCCACAAGTACAAAATGATATTTGTGAACTCCTTCATATTCGTAAAGAAAATGTAGTCATGACTGGATTTGAAAGAGAAAATCTGCATTTCCAAGTCGTGAAGGGGGAGGACAGAGACCGCTTTTTATTGAATTATATTGAAAAAAATAAAACGCAAGCGGGCATCATTTATGCAGCAACAAGAAAAGAAGTAGATCGAATTCACCTTTTATTAGAAAGAAAAGGATTATCTGCAGGAAAATATCATGCTGGAATGTCAGAAGCTGAACGCAACCGGCAGCAGGAGCGTTTTTTATTTGACGATATTTCGATAATGGTGGCCACAAATGCATTTGGAATGGGTATCAATAAATCGAATGTGCGTTTCGTTATTCATTATCATATCCCACGGAATATGGAATCCTATTATCAGGAGGCCGGGAGAGCGGGAAGAGATGGTGTAGAAAGCGCGTGTATTTTGCTATTTGCTCCCCAAGATGCACAAATTCAATCCTTTTTAATTGAACAGTCCGAAATGGATGAAGGCCGTAAAGAACATGAATATACAAAGCTAAGAAAAATGGTCGCTTACGGACACACGGAATCATGCCTACAGCAATATATATTGCATTATTTCGGTGAAAAGAATCCTCCCGAATGCGGCAAGTGTGGAAATTGTACAGATTCTCGAGAACAAGTGGATGTCACGGTGGATGCGCAAAAAGTTCTTTCGTGCATAAGGAGAATGAATGAGCGTTTCGGAAAAACAATGATCGCCAAGGTACTTACGGGGTCGGCCGACAAAAAAATTAGAAGCTTTCGGTTCGATCAGTTGACTACATTTGGCATTATGAAGGAGCGAACCCAAAAAGAGGTAAGTGAATTTATTGATTTTTTGACCGCAGAAGGGTATTTGCAACCGACTGACGGACAATATCCTATATTAATGTTGACCGAAAGTGCAGGAAATGTTTTGCGTGGAAAAGAACCCGTGATGCGTAAGGAAAAAGTACGCATTGCTCAAATCGTTGCGGACAATGACCTCTTCGAACGTCTGCGAGAGTTGAGAAGAGAGTTTGCCGAAAAAGAAAAAGTACCTCCGTACGTTATTTTCTCTGATGCGACATTAAGAGAAATGAGTGCTGGGCTGCCGCAAGATGAAAATGAGCTTTTACAAATAAAAGGAATTGGTGAAAGAAAACTTGAAGCATACGGGACCGATTTCTTGTCTATCATTAACGATTATTGTGAAGAAAAAGGGGTAGAAAGAAAACAGTTTGTCACGATGAAGGTAGAGAGGAAGACTGCTTCTAAGAGTACGAAAGAATCGAGTCATCTTGTAACGTATCAAATGCTGCAAGATGGAATGGGTATAGACGAAATTGCCCAAGAGCGGGAACTTTCAGAAAGAACGGTAGAATCGCATTTAATCAAATGTGATGAAGAAGGGTATGAGATTGATTGGGATCAATTTATCCCAGACCAATACGAAGAATTGATCGAAAAAGCGGTGGAAAAAGCTGAGTCTACAAGACTAACTCCCATTAAAGAGTTGCTGCCAAATGAGGTCAGCTTTTTCATGATACGTGCGTTTTTACAAAGAAATAAAGAGAAGGTAATGAAGGGAGAAGTTTAAAATAACGACCATTTGTTTGATTCGACATGGTGAGACAGATTGGAACGCTTTAGGTAAACTTCAAGGAAAAACGGATATATCTTTAAATTCAACAGGAGTACGTCAAGCAGAAGAATGTAGGGATTTTTTAAAAAACGATCAATGGGATCTCATTGTTACGAGTCCACTCCAACGAGCAAAGCGTACGGCTGAAATTATTAATGAAGGACTGCATATTCCACTTATTGAAATGGAAGAATTTGCAGAGCGTTCCTTTGGTGACGCAGAAGGGATGACTCGGGAAGAGATAGAAACGAAGTATCCGAACAGGGATATCCCCAATCAAGAAGAAAGATCAGCACTTAATGAGCGTGTAATGGCAGGTATTGAAAAAATCAATCGAAAGTACGGCAATAAAAAAGTACTCCTTGTAGCACATGGAGGTGTCATTAACGCCATTTTATCGATTTTATCTGATGGAGAAATAGGTTCAGGTAAGACGAAGTTAATCAATGCATGTATTAGCAATATTAATTTTCGGGAAGAGAAATGGATGATTAATGATTATAACCAGGTGGGGCACCTTTCGAAGTATAAGGAACTGAAATAGATAGGAAAATAAGGTGGTTGAACTATAAGAATTTTAGTTCTACCACCTTTTTCTCTTGTCTCGGTCGTAAGTTGTATGTTTCCCCCTTCATTTTTTGTATTAACATCTACCGCCTTTTCTCGATTTAATTAATTCTTACCCTCTTTATAATAAAGTCAACAAAGGCTATGAAGGGGGATTTTTATATGGGAAATAAACGTGTTGTTATGATTACAGGTGCATCAAAGGGGTTAGGAAAAGCCCTTACGTATGCGTTTGCAAAAACTGGAGTAAGACTCGCAATTTGTTCTAGAGGCGAGGAGGAACTATTAAAAGTAAAAGAAGAAGTGGAAAGCCTTGGAGCAGAGGTATTGGCGGTGGCTGCTGATGTGTCACTAGAAAGAGACGTAGAAAGGTTTGTCTCAATTGTTGAAAATGTATACGGGCGAGTGGATGTTTTAATAAATAATGCATCCATATTTGGACCAGGACCAACTTTACTTCTTGATTATCCAAATGATGATTTTACTGAAGTGTTAAAAGTAAACATTATGAACCCCTTTTTACTAACAAAACGGGTGTTACCTGGAATGCTCGAGCGGAATGAAGGGTCGATTATAAATGTTACATCTGAAGCGGGGCGTACTGGTTTTGCTGAATGGGGAGCTTACGGTATATCAAAATTTGCACTTGAAGGATTAACACAAACATGGGCAGATGAATTACAGGAAACAGGAGTGCGGATAAACATGGTGGATCCTGGAGAAATGGATACTGACATGCATGATAAGGCTGTTCCTGACTGCGATTATGATCTTGCTAACCCAGGTGATGTTGTAGATGTCTTTCTCTATCTCGCTTCAAGTGATTCCAAAACGATAAATGGACAGCGTTTTGAAGCACAATCCTTTAAGGGTGAGTGAGGGGGATACGATGAAAGTGGATGCTAAAGATTTTCATATTCCTTCGAATTTAAATGCATCAATTCCACCTGAAAAAAGAGGTACATCACGGGATGGAGTCAGACTTATGGTTTTGGATTGCGTATCAGGAAAAACGGTTCACGGACAATTTAAAGATCTTGCTTCATACCTAAAGCCCGGTGATTTACTCGTCATGAATAACAGTCGGACAATTCCTTCCGTTTTAAGAGGAAGACGAGGCGGACGTAACGTTGAGGTGCGGCTTTCACGACGACTTTCTGATCGCGAGTGGGATGCCCTAGTGTTAAATGGACTTTGTGAAATTGGGGTGAAGCTTATACTTGAAAATGGCATTACAGCTACAATTATTGGTAATGGAAGTGAGCGTCCGTTAGTTAGACTTTTATTTTCAAAGGGCGGGGTCGAATTATATAACATGATTTTTCAATTTGGCGAACCCATTCGCTATGAATATATCGATACCTCTTGGCCACTGGAAGCATATCAAACCGTGTATGCTACAGTTCCAGGTTCAGTTGAAATGGCTTCTGCAGGTAGGGCGTTTTCCTGGGGTCTTATAAATCAGTTAAAGAAAAAGGGAGTTCAAACAACTTTTTTACAACTACATGCTGGACTTAGCTATTATGGTGAAAATCACTGGCCAACCCCTAATAAGCATCCAGAACGATTTTCTATATCAGAACAAACAGCGGAAATAGTGAACAGGACGCGAAAGGATGGTGGTCGAGTAATAGCAGTTGGGACGACTGTCGTACGGGCTCTAGAATCAGCATCAGATCATAAAGGTCAAGTGACACCACAAAATCGACTTACCGATTTATTCATTAAAGAGGGATACCCTTTAAAAGTGGTGGATGGTCTATTGACTGGATTCCATGAGCCTGAAGCTAGCCATTTGCATTTGCTAACAGCATTCATTAAAAAAGATTATTTGCTAAAATCTTATCATGAAGCACTTGAACATGAGTATTTATGGCATGAATTTGGGGATATGAACTTTATCTTGCCAATGGGGAATGAACGATGAAGTGGCATCATGTTGGCATACAAGTACAAGACTTAGAAAAATCGGAGAAATTTTACGAAGAGGTATTTGGTTTTTCAATTGAGCAACGCTTCGAGCTGGTAGGTGAAAAGATTACATTTTTAAAAAGAGATTCTATAAGAATTGAATTAATCCAATCGGAGGAGAAAGAAGAGTATGACAAAGATAACATCCATATTTCATGGGAAGTGAATGATCTTTCTGATTGGATCATTCAACTTCAAAGAAATGGGATTATCCCAGCTGAAGGCCCCATAAAACTAAAAAATGGCTGGCGGGCGGTCTTTTATGAAGGCCCAAATCAAGAACTTATCGAATTAATCGAATTAGCAAAGGATTTCTAGAAAGGAAATGGAGCTATACTTCAATTTAGTTAGCATAGATAATTGTTTATTTCACTGAGAAACATAAAACCCCACGGTTGAAGGTTTAATTGACGCTTCAAATAAGATAAGGCCTCAAAAATATTCCAATTAAGTTGTAATAGATTGAGGTAGATAGTGAATGATTTGAAAATGTTAAAAGAATAGAAGGTATTCCTTAATAGCAAACAGAAATATAGTTTATAACGATCTTAAAATGTGGTGATTCATGTGATATCCCTTAAAAATAATGGTTTTCAGTTTCTAGAATTTATATATGCATGTGAAAATGAAATACATAGTTATCAGCCACTTGCAGGCTCGTTTGCTGTTATTAAATGTGAAGGGAAGTACCTTCTCTGTTACAACATTTGGCGAAAACAATGGGAAGTACCTGCAGGGAAAAGGGAGAAGAATGAGTCTTCAAAAGCCTGTGCAATCAGAGAATTGTATGAAGAAACTGGCCAACTCGTTAGTGAAATGGAGTTTAAAGGTTTATTAAAAGTACAGAATACTAAGTCTGGTCATATAAAATATAACCCAATTTACTTCGCGAAAATAGATAAGCTTCAACCCTTTAGAAAAAATGAAGAAACCTCTAGAATAAAACTATGGGACCGTGAGGAAGACATCGGCTATATAGATGAGGTTGATATCCGTATATTTGATTATGTATGTTAAACGTTTTTTAGCTTGTTTTTTTAAGTTTGGGGGATTATAAATGGAGGATATCAAGATAGTCCAATTTATAGACGAACATGCTTCAGCGGTAAAAGAGTTGGTCGTTACGATACATGAAGAATTCGGATTTTCATATGATAGAAAATTAGACTATGACTTAGATAATATTACAGAAGAGTATATTCAATCCGGAGGAGGTTTTTGGGTAGCTTTGCATAATCGTAAGATAATAGGGTGCATTGCTATTAAGAAAAACGAAAGTAGGGTCGCGGAACTAAAGAGAATGTATTTGTATCCGGAATATCGTAAAAAAGGGATTGGACAACGGCTTTTGAACGTAGCAATAATTGATGCAATTTCGAAGGATTATAATAGGATTATTTTAGACACAACCGAAAAACAAAAGGCGGCTATTGAGTTTTATGAAAAGAACGGCTTTTCGATAATGAAACGAATGGGTTCAGCTCTTTTTTATTATAAGGATATATAAGACAACTAAATTAAAAAACTCATTTAGCAATAAACTAAATGGATCTTTACTAGTATGAGGAGGTGCCACAAATGGAAGTCATTCCTCTATTAGCAGGGTATGCAAGATTAAGAATTTGATAAGAACATCTCTCGATTTCAATGAAATGACCATCCATGTGAGGTGAGATGAAGATGATTGAAGAAAGCAAAGAATTCTCAGCAAGGAAGCAGCATGATCACGTTGATAAACCACCTATCATACTAGAATCATTTGAAAATGGCTTAGATCATTGGACATGTGGTGGTGCTCGCTATAAATCCGTGTCAATACGTGAAGCAACATATCCAGAGCCCGCACGTTTTGGGAAAAGCTCCTTGGAATTGAAGTATGATTTTATAGGAACAACGGGGATATCCGGTGCCTATGCGTATACGAAAGAAAAAATAGTTTTACATGATTATCCAGAAACAATAGGTATGTGGGTATATGGGGATGGAAATGGTCATTTACTAAGAGCCCAATTAAGAGATGGAAATGACAATCCCTTTCAAATCGACTTTGCAACAAATGTGGATTGGATAGGGTGGCGATATGTTGATGCAAAGATTCCCCTAGGCAAGCAGACGCCTTTGAAGCTTGATATTCCTGTTAGATTGCTAGAAACAAATGATGATAATAAAAATGCAGGGAAGATTTATATTGATTGCCTTCGAGCGGTATATGGGAAAACAAATGAAGACTTAATTAATCCAGAAATATGTGGAGAATTTCCTACAGGGGGTGAGATTGTCTCAACCTCCACATTAAAAATCGGAGCTTTTGTAAAGGACGAGGAGTCAGGTATTAACCCCGCTAGTATCTGCATGTATCTTGATGGAAATAAAGTCGTTCCCCAATATTCAGAGGAAAAAGGTGAAATATATTTTACCCCTAGCGAACTATTACTAGACGGCTACCACTATGTAAAATTGGCGGTTCAAGATTATTTTGGGAACGAAGCTCAACATAAATGGCAATTTGCAGTTGAAGCTGGAGAACCAGGAGTTTGGCCTGTATTTGAAAAAGAAGCCTATATCGGAAATACGTTGTATATTTCTTTTGAGGTTAGTAAATTCGATGAATTTGAGCATCTAAATTTCCATTTAAAATTTTGACCCCCAAAAACTTAAGAGCATAGAAAAACAAATGATTCTTCATCCTATGATTCATTCAAGTTGTATCGTAAGAAATGAAGTGACCGAAGATGGTCATATATACATACAATTAAAAGAACTAGATCGGCCTAAAATAAGGGAACTCGGGCAACTGACATTTAAGCTTCAATCAAATTTAATAGATCAATTTTCGATTAAGTTCGAAAGCGGAAAGGCAACCGTAAAGGGGAGGCGTCAGACACCTGTATATTTTCCTCCGATGGAAATTTCAACAAAAGCTCATTATAAAATAGCATATGATCGAGCTACCTTAGGATTTGAAAGTCATATCACAGTCACCGATGATAAAGGCTTTGGAGTTCACGGTACAACTATTCAAGTAATATCTCCAGGTTACTCGTTGGGAGTAGTTAATGATGAAACCGCAAGCCTTTATAAAAATCCCTCTGCTGAGAGTGAGGTACTACTTCATCTAAACAAAGGTGTTGAAATAGTTGTCGAGGAATGGCATGAGGGCTGGTTAAAAGTGGCACATAAAAATAAAACCGGCTGGCTGCAAGCCACAAGCGCCAAACTTTTCCCGTGGATTTTAGGGAAAACTGACCAAAATGGAAGGTTAAAAACCAACCGATTATCTTTAATTCAAGGAAGATTAATGATTCAAGCACAAAAAGAGCAAAAATACAGTTTTCCCACAAAAATAAACGTCCTAAATCACTTAGGGTCACAAACCCCAGAATGCGTCAATCTTACTTTTAGTGAATTTAAAAATGCGATGAACATTAGTTGGATAACCAATCCGTTGCATATTAAATCGGTCATTCAATTTTTACACACGGAGGATTATAAACAGAAGGGCTTTACGGGTTATTCACTAAAACAAGAAATAGGTAACAGTATTGAGCACGCCTTTGAAGCGGGAGAGGTTCAAGTTCATAGTGTAACGTTAAAAGGATTAGAACCCGGACAATCTTATACATATAGGGCAGGAGACGGTACAAAATCAAGATGGAGCGAAGCGGGCAGCTTTACTGTAGAATCTAAAAAATCCAATGACCAATTTAGTTTTATTATTATGGGGGATACCCAAGCTCCACCCAATCAAACGGAAAAAGGTTTCGCTCTCTTTACTAAAATTTTTACTAAGGCCAAAAGGGAAAATCAAGATGCTGCATTTATCATTCATGTAGGTGATATGGTTGATGATGGTAATTTATATAGCCATTGGGCAGCTTTTTTTGAATCAATCAAACATAAACATCTCGCACCATCCACTCCAATTATACCGGTGGTAGGAAACCATGAAAATACTGGAAATGGAGTCGAAACATTTAAGAAGATCTTTAAAATGCCGAATAATGGCCCAATGAATTTTAAAGGAACTGTTTATTCGTTTGATTATGGTAACGCCCACTTTGCCATTTTAAATACGGAAACAACAGAGTCTGGTCTGCAGGAACAGGCTGAATGGTTAAAGAAAGATATGACGGAAACAACAAAGATGTGGAAAATTGTTGTTTATCATCGCTCGCCTTATAATGCTAATACGGAAGCTGGCAGTGAAAGGGTAAAAGAAGCGTGGACAAAGGTTTTTGATGAACTGAATATTGATCTAGCCATATCGGGACACGATCATTCATATGTCCGAACTTTCCCGCTTAAAGATGGAATGATTAACGAAAAAGGGACAACTTATATTATTGCCGGACTTACTGGGCATAAATTTTACGGAGCAACGCCACAGTCTTATATGGATGTTTGTTTTGATGAAAAAATACAAGTCTATTTAAATGTTTTTGTAGCTGGTAACCGTCTTAGCTTCATTGTTAAAACGCACGATGGTAGAATTGTCGATGAATTTACTATAGATAAATAACTTATTATGTTAAGAGGACACATCCTTATGTGAGGATCGTGTTCTTTTTTATCTTTAGAAAGGATTTTGAAATATTTTTACAAAAAAGTAATGATAATATTGAATTTTTATTTCAAATTTGGTATCTTAATACTTAATTAGTGAGTTCCCATAATGGAACTTTTTGCTTCAATTAAATGTCTTTCTAGTAAAAATGGGCCGTAATTTTTAAGTCTAATAGGAAGAATGACTGTAGAATCGCGTAATTCATAGCGAAAGGCAACTTTTCGTTCATCATTTTAACAAAGATTAAAGCGATTACAAAGTTGGAGATGCTTTGGAAAAGCCTATTTGAACAGGCTAAGTGAACTAATTCTAATCATTGAAAACTAAGCAGCATTACTTCTTGGACTATCTTGTAAGGGCTTTAAGGGGGGGTGAAGAGCGAAACAACACTTTACAAGATCAAATGACAAAAAAATGGGGGGATTACTTTGAAAAAATTTCTTATAGTAATGGCAGCACTACTGCTTATCGTTTCAGGATGCAGCAGCAAAGATTCCGGCGGTAAGTCCGGAGCTAAAAAAGGGAAAAAAGATGTTATTACCGTTTGGACTTATCCACACTATGCAGAAAATGAAGAAACGGGACAGCAAAGCTACGAACAGGATCTTATCGATTTAATTAAAGAGTTTGAAGCTGAAAATCCTGATATTAAAGTAGAACACGAGATACTCTCTTGGGCAGAAGGTGGAAAGAAATTTGATGTCGCTTTAAACTCTGGAAATCCACCTGATATCTTCTTCTCTGTTATGGAACCAAAATTTATTGATACTGGGTTAGCCATTCCATTGGACGATTACATGACGAATGATGATTTGGATGACTTAGAGCAATTTGCGAAAGACAATTTCACGACCGATGGCAAGCTTTGGGCGGTTTCCCAATGGATCTCTATACATACATGGGGTGGAAACAGAAAGCTAATGGAAGAGGCTGGAGCTGACGTAAGCAAAATTATGAAAGATGGATGGACATGGCAGGAGTTTTACGATATTGCCAACAAAATCTCCAAAATGCAGAATGAAAAAGGGAAAAAGATTTACGGATTTGCTACTGCTGGGGATACAGAAACATTTGAACACTTAATGCGAAATAATGGTGTTATTCGTACGGTTACAGAGGATGGTAAGTTCCAGTGGGATGGGGATAAAGCAATCGAAACATTAAACTTTATGAAAAGATTAATGGATGACGGCATTATGCCTAAAGAAACAGCTGGTATCGATGCGCAAAAAGTAATCGATATGTTCAGTGACATCGAAGTTGGAATTTACGGACGTACTGGTCCATACCAAGTTAGATTTAATGATAATCGTAATGCAGAAATTGATGCGGGCAAGCAAGATGGAGAGAAAATCGACTTTGTATTATTGCCTTTCCCACATAATGAGGGGGAAAAGGAAGTCGCTACAGGTGGCGGTGGCGGCATGTGGCTCTTTAAACAAAAGAATTATAAAGGTGACGAGCACACGGCTAACGCTGCAAAAGTTCTAAAGCATATTACAGGAACAAAATCTAGTATTACAGCAGCGACTATGTTTATCCCGCCAGCACGAAAATCTGGTCAGGAAATGTATAAAGATATGTTGCAGCTAGAAACAGAGAACGGAGCATTTATCAAGAGAACATTGGATTATGTCGTTCCTGGAGCAAAATTAGATCCAGAACTAGCACAAAAATACGCTCAACTTAAAAACGACGGAATCACACCTAAATTCCAAGGATTTATTGCCGGTGAATTGACTCCAGAAGAGACCGTGGAGCAATGGACGAAGGTAGCAAATGATATTCTAAAATAATGGAATATGGTAGTAACAGGAAGAATTATCTGCAATTTAATCTGCAGATAGTTCTTCTTTCTGAAAGATTGTTTCAAGAGGATGTTCAATAAGTCCGGAAAAAATGACACTTCGAATTTCTTCGTTGGCTTGTTTCTCCGCTGCTCATGTATTTTGAAGCATACATTCCGCTGCTCGAAACTACGCCGCCTCGAAATTCTTGGTCCTTTTTATCCTCCTTTTTGAACAGCCACTTTTAAAGGAGATGAAGTTATGGCTACTTCTGTTGAAAGACAGAACCGGTGGGGGGAGAATGCTAAGCAATTTATAAAAGACTATGGCTGGTGTTACGCATTTATTGCATTACCCTTTCTCTTATTCTTGGTTTTTACTGTTTATCCTTTAGTTTCAGCGTTTGTCATGAGTTTTCAGGAATACGGAATTTTAAAATCTAAATTTATTGGTTTGGATAACTACAAGTATTTATTGAAAAACGACATCTTTTGGAAAGCGATGAAAAATACAACCATTTACACATTAGGTACTGTTCCGATTAATATTTTAATCACTTTCTTTCTTTCCATGATGATTTTCCCACTTAATCGAAAATCACAAACATTTTTCAAGGCATCTTTTTATTTGCCTGCTGTTACATCGGGAATAACAATGTCTTTAATATGGCTATGGATGTTTGATCCGACCCAATCAGGTTTAATGAATATTGTGTTAGGTTGGCTCGGTTTTGATCAACAGCTTTTCTTGGCAAGTTCAAAATCTGCTCTATTTTCACTCATGTTAATGACTTATATTGGTGGGCATGGCAGTGGAGTCATTTTGTATTTAGCCGCTATGGGTGGAATTCCTAAGAGTCTTTATGAAGCAGCAGATATTGATGCAGCTAGCTGGTGGTCCAAATTGAAAAATATTACGTGGCCACTACTAAAGCCAACAACGTTATATATGTTAATTACAGGCGTAATTGGCTCGTTTCAAGTATTCGAGGCAACATATGTTATGACCCAAGGGGGGCCAAACTTTTCAACGACAACGATTGCCTTTTTGATTTACCAACATGCGTTTCAATATTACCAGTTTGGTCTAGCTGCGGCTGAAGCCTTTATATTGGGTTTTATTATTATTGTTATCTCCATATTGCAATTTAAATATATGGCTAGTGACGTAGAATACTAGGGGGTGTATTGATGGAAATTAAACCTACAACAAATTCCCAATACCAGATCAAGCTAGATGAACAAAAAGATCTACAAAGAAAGGTTATTAAAAGAATCGGTTTGATCATTATATACTTACTATTGGCATTATGGGCCGTATTCACATTTGTTCCACTATTATGGATGTTATCCTCCTCCTTTAAGGATTCATCTGCTATTACATCTGTCCCACCCCAACTAATCCCCAAAAACCCTACTTTAGATGCTTATAAAAGGATCTTTACAGTTGGAGGATTGGGACGATGGTTCTTGAATAGTACCATTATTGCTGGAGTTAGTACGATTATTAATGTCTTTTTTGCCTCATTAGCAGGCTATGCATTTTCTAAACTGCGATTTCCGGGTAGAAATACAATTTTTTGGGTGTTGTTAGCCTCAATCATGATACCAGGACAAGTTACGTTAATTCCGTTATATATTTTAGTTGTTGATACATTCCAAATGGAAAATACGTTTGCGGGAATCATTGTTCCTGGAATGGTCAGCGTCGGAAGCATATTCTTAATGCGACAGTTTATGACTTCCCTGCCAAGCTCTTTGATAGATGCAGGGAAAATTGATGCCTGCAGTGAGTTCGGAATCTTTTGGAAAATAATATTGCCAATTTCAAAGCCTGGGCTAGCCGTTCTAGGGATATTTACCTTCGTTGCCCATTGGAATAACTTTTTTTGGCCGTTTCTTGTAACGAACACGAATAGCATGAGGACCTTGCAAGTAGGGTTAACCAGTTTTCGTTTTGAAAATTTGCAAGACTATGGAGCAATGATGGCTGGTGCGGTTTGTAGTGCACTTCCTATGATTATTGTCTTTCTAGCATTGCAAAAGTACTTCTTGCAAGGAATCACAATTGGAGCAGTTAAAGGGTAGGAGGGATATTCATGGCCGAAGTTAGGTTTGAAAATGTTGTAAAACAATTTGAAGATGACAATAAAGGTAAAGTTTTTGCCGTTAAAGACGCAAGTTTTACTGTAAAGGATAAAGAGTTTTTAGTATTTGTAGGTCCATCGGGTTGCGGGAAAACGACTTCCCTGAGAATGGTAGCGGGTCTGGAGAGACAGACGAGCGGAGATATTTATATAGGAGATCGATTAGTTAATAAAGTTCATCCGAAAGATCGGGATATTGCCATGGTGTTTCAGGATTATGCTCTTTATCCACATATGACGATAAGGGAAAATTTAGGATTCGGATTGAAAAACCTTAAAACTCCTAAAGCAGAGATAGAAGCAAAAGTTAATGAAGCAGCATCAATATTAAGTATTGAAAATCTATTGGATCGTAAACCACGTGAACTAAGTGGCGGACAAAGGCAGCGTATTGCTGTGGGAAGAGCAATTGTAAGGAATCCTAGTGTGTTTCTTTTTGATGAACCACTTAGTAATCTGGATGCAAAATTACGTGTTCAAATGCGTGTGGAATTATCGGAACTACATAAACGACTTGAAGCAACCATCATATATGTTACACATGATCAGGTCGAAGCAATGACATTAGGCCAGCGGATTGTTGTGATGAATGCTGGTGAAATACAACAAATTGCGACACCGGAAGAATTGTATGAAAAACCGAATAATCTGTTTGTTGCAGGATTTATTGGTTCTCCTCCAATGAACTTTGTCAAAGCAAGATTAGAAGGGAACAAATTGCATACAGCAACATTTTCATTTGCTGTACCAGATGATAAGCTAAAGATGTACAAGAAATATGATGGAAAGGAAGTAATCTTTGGAATCCGTCCAGAGGATATTCTTTCTACTAAGCTTATGTCTTCCATCCCAGATAAAAATGTTTACCAAGTAAATCTTAAGGTCGTTGAACATTTAGGGGCTGAATTATTGGTCTATTTTGATATCGGGGATGATCAATTGACAGCTAGGGTAAATGCTGATGCCAAGCTGAAACAACTTGAACCAACAGAGCTTTATTTTAATTTAAATAAAATGCAGTTATTTGATCCAAAGACAGAAGAAAGAATTTACTAGAATTTTAAAAGGAACGGTGATATGAAATGCTTCCAATCAGCCAATTACTGAAAAAAACAGGACACCAAATTTTCACGAACATATTAACGGTTTTAGGAGTTAGTGCAGGTTGGTCACTGTTCCTTGTTCCAGTTATCTTTATTCTTCCAATTCATTTCGCAATTGTCTTTTTCGCTATTACGATTGTTCCAGTGACTGTTTCTGTCTATGCTGTAATAAATCATTTGTTACAAAAAAACAAAGCATCTATTGTCTTATTTATCCGTTCATTTTTTTACTATTTTAAGAGATCTTTTTTTCTGGGAATCTTATACAATCTCGCAATTCTAATCGCGATATCGGAATGGTGGTATTACATAAATATTAATAATAGCTACTTAGTATTTTTGTTCGCCACGTTCCAAACGTATTTGATTTTTACTTTTTTAACTACGCAAGTTTATGCGATTCCTTTCATGGTAATCGAAGACTTGCCCCTATTTAAGGCAATGAACAAGTCCATTCGATATTTTATGAAAAATAAAGGATATACGGTTGGATTGTTTATCCAGATCATTTCCGTTACAGCGCTGCTTAGTTTAACGGTCATTGGATTTTTCTTACTATACATTGGCATGGTGGCAATATTTGTAATTAACGCTACGAATAATTTACGATTGGATAAACCTGAAAAAGATATTATTGACAGTAGAGAGCTTGTAAATAATTAATTGTTGGGTAAAGCTAGTCACTAGCGTGTGGATACATTCGAAATATAAAAAAACACTAGTATGTAGGAAAAGCCTATATAAATGAGTGATTCCTGACCCATTTATACAGGCTTTTTCTTTTTGGTCAAATTTCAAAAGAATAGAAGGTATTTGATGGAGTTGCTGATCCAAAAGATATTCTTTCATTGTATACGAAAATTAAGTTGGAAGCGATTGGGTTCGTTTTACGGAAAGAAAAATAAACTTAGAAAATTATTAAAACTCACTCTAATTATTTGATATGATAATGATAAATGACTTGTGAAAAACAAATTAGGCTCACTTTGTCTCGATGGGAAGGTAATCATGAAAAGAATTGACTATATACGAAAAGAAGAAAAAGAATATCACGACTATTGCTATGATAATTATAAATTGTTTGAGGAAGGTTCTTGGTTGTATAAGCCTGTACAGACAGTCATGGAAATAATCCCGTTATTAGAAGGAAAAAACAATCCGACTATTCTTGATTTAGGATCCGGAGTAGGAAGAAATAGCATTCCTATCGCAAAGTTACTTAGAGACAAAGAATGTAAGATTGTTTGTGTTGATTTACTTGAATCTGCTTTACAAAAATTAAAACAATATAGTGAAGAACATGATGTGCAAGAGATTATGGAAAATGTGCAAGCGGATATTGGAAACTATACGATTTCGCCGAATTACTTTGATTTGATTATTGCCGTATCAAGCTTGGAACATGTTGAATCTGAGTCAGTCTTCGAAAATGTTATAAACAGAATGGCAGATGGAACGAAAAACAAAGGAATAAATTGTATTATTGTAAATTCAGAGGTACAGGAAATAGATTTAGAAACGAATGAACATTTATTTCCGATGATGGAAATTAACATTCCAACTGAAAAAATGATAAGTAAATTAAACGAGGTCTATAAGGGATGGGAAATATTGAAGGTTCTTGTAAAACCATTAGAATATACAATAAAACGTCAGAAACGTCCCGTCTTATTAAAAACGAATGCGATTACGTTTGTTGTAAGGAAAGTTCTTTATTAAAAGGAGAAGCGGATTTGAAATTTGTTGAATTCGGATTAGGTAATACGTGGTTTATAAGGACGGAAACAGAATTAAATGATGGGACTGAATTTGAGGAAAAAGGAATAATTGGACCTATTAAAATTCAATCCTTATATTTAAGAATCTGGATAGGAAAAACTGTTTTTATCTTAGACTCAAAAGAGGGATTCAAAAAGACAAAAAAGAATCGGAACGAAATCAAATTCATATTCGGAATTAAGAGTCTATGATTAAAACAAGAGCGAAAATTTGTACAAAAAATAGTGAAACGAAAAAGAGGCGGGGTAGTATTGTTAAAACGGAAATATGGTGACCGCTCAGAATGGAAGCGAGTGCTTAAAAGGGAATATATCCAATCATTTCTTGAAATAGAGGAGTTTAAAGGATATGTTACATTATTAAAAATTCATAGAGTCAGGGAACCACTATTTGTTAATTATGGAGAAAAAAGTGTATGTATCGTGGATGATGGGTACATTTGGCTTCAGCATTTTCCCATAGAAGAACACCATTCGTTAACGACAATGTTTGATTCTCAAGGAAACATCGTTCAATGGTATGTTGATATTTGTTTGCAATGTGGGATTGAAAATAATATACCTTGGATGGATGATCTATTTTTAGATATTGTGATATTACCGACTGGGGAAATAATTGAAAAAAGATGCTGATGAAATCGATGAGGCATTATCGAGAGGAATAATTGATAAGTTACAGTACAAAATGGCTTGGAAAGAAGTAAATACATTACATAAATTGATTTCTAAAAATGAGTTTGATTTGATGAAGCTTTCTAAAACTCATAAGGAAATTTTACTTAATAAACTAAATCAATAAATGCTCAATTAGCTATATTCAAGGAAACGCCAACAAGTTCCAAAATATTTTAGGGGGACTGCGGAGATGAAAATATATTCACATAAACCTGAGGGGTACGAATGTCCATTTTGTCCGATTGTTTCAGGTGATGATAGACCTAATCAAGGTACAAAACAAAGAGATATCATTTATCAAAATGAATTTGTAACCGCTTTTATAGCGAGCAAGTGGTGGCCGAACAACAAAGGTCATGTGTTAGTTATCCCTAATCAACATTTTGAGAACATATTTGAGCTTCCTGTTGAATACGCAGCCGAAATTCATAGAGCTGCTCAATTAGCCGCTTTTACGATGAAAGATACGTATCAGTGTGATGGGATTTCAACACGTCAACATAATGAACCGGCTGGCAATCAAGACGTCTGGCATTATCATCTTCACGTTTATCCAAGGTATGAAAACGATAATCTTTACCGTACAAGAGGATTTCAGACTGATCCAAATGAACGTCCTTTCTATGCTGAAAAGTTACGTTTGTGGATAAGGGAAAATGCATAATCTTTTATTTAGCACCCCGAGTATAACCGTACTATTTTCCACTTCTAAAGAGGGTACTGTTGCACTGTAATGGGCCTTTCTCGTTTGGTAAATCTGTAACTATTCTTAAAAATCCTGAATATACATAAGACTGTACTCTTTTTTAGATATACAAAGCACTTCACTGAAGGTTGTTAGAGACTGTCACCAATTTCCTATTGTGTAAATCGTTTTGGGGCATACCAACATCCTTTATACTAATGAAAATAGTCAATGAATCAAATGATGATTATTAGAAAGGGCGTATTTGAATAGTGAGTGAACAAATAATCCCAGCGATGATTTCTTTTCTAATTGTCGCGGCATTATCCCCGCTATTAATAGCAGTTTTAAAGAAATTAGGACTTATTCAACCGATAAGAAAGGAGCTTCCTTCGGATCATCAGTTGAAAAAAGGGACTCCATTAATGTTCGGAATGATCCTATTTATTGGTGTCATCGTTGCCATACTATATTCCCCAACTCCATTAATGTTCTTCTTAGCCATTACATATATCCTGTTTAGTTTTGTTGGGTTTTTAGATGATTTTTGGAAAGCTTCCAGACAAGACCCAGGAGGAGTATCAGGCAAAACAAAACTACTCTTTCAATTTTCTTTTACAGGTATTTTGCTTTTTTATGTGGTTAATGAACTTGGCATAGATACGATTATTCATATTTCTAAAAATATTACGATCGATCTCCCAATCTCTTTTTATGTCATTGTAATCACTTTATTTGTCGTTGGTTCTGCGAATGCGATAAATTTTACAGACGGATTGGATGGCCTTTTAGCTGTCGTAGCAATTCCAACTTACTTTTTCTTTTTCATGATTTCGGAAAGAACAGAGGTACAACTTTTTAGTTTAATTATGATTGGCTGTTTGCTTGGTTTTCTCATTTATAATATTTATCCAGCAAAAGCTTTTATGGGTGATACAGGATCATTGGCTATAGGGGGATCTCTTTCATTCCTTGCTGTCCTTGAAAAAGTTGAAATACTCATTCCGATTTTATTTATCATTTATTTTGCAGAACAGCTATCGGTTATATTACAAGTTTCATCCTTCAAACTTACTCGTAAACGAATTTTCAGAATGACACCGATTCATTATCATTTTTCCACAAAATATGGATGGTCCGAAACGACGATTGTGGTCGTTTTTGGATTTGTATCTTGGATTGGCACTTTCATGTGTTTAGCCTACTGGAGATTTCTTCTACATCTATAAAAGGTACGATTGTCATCCCGACGCATAAGAGAGGTAACCAAGCAACGAACAATATAAGAAAAAGAAACAGAGGACGGAAATCTGCAACAACATAAATCAATGAACTAATCAATATTCCAATCATTAAATAAAGAGCGAAGATCATTTATCATCAACTCCTTTTTAATATTATAAAAAAAGGAGTTGTATTTTGATTGGGCTCTTTATCATTTAGGATTTCTGGTTGAAGAAGGGAAGTACACGATTCTTATCGAATTAATCCTTAATCTGATACTTGGAGTTGGATAAAAATGACTTTACTGAAGAATATGGGAATGATTGAAGAACTTTCCCTCAATCACTGGCAGCCTTTATCTACGATGCTTTATGACGGATGGGTTCTTAGATTTGCAAACGGATATACGAAACGGGCCAATTCGATTAACCCTATTTATTCATCGACATTCGATTTGAATCAAAAAATTGTAGAATGTGAGAACATCTACACGAACAATAATTTGCGTCCCACCTTTAAAATCACTCCTTTTGTTAAACCTGCAAACTTAGATAATAGTTTGCAAGAGAAAGGTTACTCTTTGATCGATCGCACCAGTGTACAAACACTAGATTTAAATGGAGTCAAAGAGCCATCTCTACATTCGGTCACGCTTGATGAAAATGTTAATCTCAAATGGATTGAGAATTTTTGCAGGTTGAATCATATTGAGGAAAAGAATAAGGATACGATGATTCAAATGCTTTCTAATATTAAGACCAAGAAATGTTTTATTTCTCTATACCATAATGGGCAAGTCGTTGCCTGTGGTTTTGGTGTTATCGAAAGGGAATATATTGGTCTTTATGATATTGTCACCGATATGAACTATAGGAATCAAGGATTCGGAGAACAGCTTATATTTAATCTGTTAAAATGGGGAAAAGAAAATGAAGCTGAATACAGCTACCTCGCTGTTGTACTAGATAACAAACCCGCATTAAGACTGTATTCAAAAATTGGTTATTCGGAAATTTATCAATATTGGTATAGAGTTAAAGAATCTCAGATAAGAGGTGGGGTTAGTTGAGTAAAGTTGAGCACAATCCAAAGTTAGATATAGAGAGAATTGTTTTTATCGGAAGATCCTTTGAAGAATATTTAGATATGTTTTCACTTTCGATAGAATCACTTAATGGAAAGAGAATACTGGATTGTCCTGCAGGTGCATGTTCTTTTACCGCTGTAGGTAACAAGTTAGGATTAGACATAACAGCTTGCGATATTGCTTATTATCACTCTGGTGAAGAATTAAAAAATAAAGGACTTCAAGACATTGAACACGCGATGGTGCATATGGAAAAAGCTAAGGGTAATTATATTTGGGATTATTTTAAAGATGTTGAAGGTCTTCGAAAACACCGCTTGAATGCATTGAACGATTGTACGAAGGATATGGAGAAATCAGGTGAAAAATATATAGCTATTACTTTACCATTATTGCCGTTCGAAGATGCGGAATTTGATCTGGTTCTATCCGCTCATTTTCTTTTTATGTACGCAGACCGCTTAGATTATGAATTTCATATAAAAACGATTAAAGAGTTACTAAGGGTTACAAACGAGGAAATTCGTATTTTTCCTTTAGTAGACTTGGAAGGAAAACGGTATGAACATTTAGATAAATTAATAGGCTATCTCATTGATAATGGGTATTCTGTAGAAGAAGTGAAGGTTCCATATGAATTTCAAGAAAATGCTAATTCGATGTTGAAAATAATAAAAGGTAAATAAAAAATAGTGGTGAAGCCTTACAATTGCTAGCATTGTAACGTAATCGTTTTGATATAGCTTAATAATAAATGGGTAAATAACAAATCGGAGGTTATAAGGATGGTAATGCCTACACATATTGTAGCAGTGGGTGGAATCGTGGAAGATGAGCAAGGAAATATTCTGTTAGTAAAGACCCGTGATGGAGGGTGGGTATACCCTGGTGGACAGGTGGAAGTTGGAGAAAATCTATTAGATGCATTAAGTCGTGAAATAAAAGAAGAAAGCGGGATAGACACTGTTGTTTCTTATTTGATTGGAGTGCACTCCAATACAGGAATCCATAAATGGTATGACGGAGTAACTGATGTACCAACGAAGGTAATGTTTGACTATGTATGTAAGCCTGTTGGTGGTGAATTAAGTATTTCTGATGAAACAACAGATAGTCGCTGGGTTTCCAAAGATGAAGTGTTGGATTTGATTTCAGCCCCAGCTATTCGTATGCGTTATCAAGCTTATTTAGATTATGATGGAGATATAAATTATACGGATTATGTAACCCATCCAACATTTGAAATGAAGTTGAAAACGACTATTTAAAATCACAGAAAATAATAAAATAGAATTAAAGGGGACCCAAGATGACTGATTTCTATTGTGATGAAGTTTTGAGTGGGAAAACACATGTAAATAAGGTTTTGGAGACGGAAAATGTATTAGCCTATCATCATACAAGACCTTTTTACCCCGTCCATATTGTCGCTATACCAAAGAAACATATCCCGTCTTTCATTACACTGGATGAAAATGATAACGAATTATTGCTTGAGCTAATGGGAGTAATCAAAAAGGTTTCTGCTATGGTGACAGAAGAAAATGGTGCTTGTAAAGTGATTACAAACTTAGGAAATTATCAAGAATCAAAGCACCTTCATTGGCATATAGTCTCTGGAAAACCTTTTAAATAGAACAGAACTTTTAGATAATTCGCAAAAATCTTTATAAAGAAGCCTCCTTAACTGAATTGTATAACGTAACTATTCTATAATTGCTAGGAGATTCCTGTTATGAAAGAATTAATTCTTGATGGAAACGATTAATCAGAGGCTGGGATATTGCTTTATGGCGATTAAGGTGAGAATAGCGCATTTGAGTGTGATAATGAAAATCAAGATTTAAAAAGAAAAAGGGACCAATTTGGACCCTTCACTGCTTTATTCCAATGACCCGAATTCTCTTATAATCAGCTACCCAATTCCTGTCATGATATAAAACATCCCTTAAATGTTCCTCAACGTTTTTTATGATCAGGTCTTTTTGGTCACTCGGAATTCCATTAAACATATCGTTAGCAAACATTTCTATCCAATTGTGTAATCCGCGATCGCCATCGAGTGGGGTTGGTCTGTCAAAGTGTTGAGCAAATGTCACTCTAAACCCTACTTCTTCCATTAAAGTTGAATATTCTCCAACGCTAGGAAAATACCAAGGGAATAAGTCTATGTTTTTTTCAAATCCAAATCGTTTCAATTGATTCATAATCTCATCCGTTATGAATTGAACGTTTCCTTTGCCGCCAAATTCAGCGACAAATCTTCCACCTTGTTTTAAACTCCGATAAATACACTGAAGGGCCTGTTTTGGCGGTTTTACCCAATGAAGTGTAGCATTCGAGAATACCGCATCAAATTCGTTTACATAATGTAAGTCTGTTGCATCTTGGACGGAAAAATGAATATTCTGATACTTATTTTTTGCTTGACTAATCATGTTTTCGGACTTATCAACACCTGAAACATCCATTCCATCATCATATAATTTTTTCGCCAAATCGCCAGTTCCACACCCAAGATCAAGAATTTTTTCTCCTATTTTAGGGTCCAACAATTCTATGAGATGATTGCCAAATGTTGAAACAAATGCATGTTTGTTATCATATAAATTCGCGTTCCAAAAATCGCTTGTATTTTTCACCTTCTCCATCCGTATCAATCCTCCAAATAGGCTGTATTTTTTTGCTGATTCCATTATACTTAATAAAAAACATTGTGAATATTAACAAAAATTGAAAGTATTAATAACGAAACGTTATCACGCAGGGAGAATTTATATGGATATTAAATGGTTAAAAACATTTGTTATCGCCGCCAAGTATGAAAATTTCCGCAAGACATCAGAAGATCTATTTTTAACCCAGCCAGCAGTTACGAAGCATATAAAAAGGCTTGAAGAAAATCTTAACTGCCAGCTATTTGATAGAATTGGGAAAACTATAACACTGACAGATGCTGGTTATAGATTTCTTCCTTATGCTAGGGAGGTGATTGCTACATTTGAACAGGGGTTGGAGGACTTTGAGGCTTGGAAGCAAGGTTATAAACGCAGATTAACCATTGCCACTGCTCCGCAAATTGCATCTTCTATCCTGCCCCCCATATTGCGAAATTTTACTGAGAAAAATCCAGATATTGAAGTATTGATCAACGTACTTACATCATATGAAATCGGTGATGAAATTAGTGCAGGAAGAGCAGACCTTGGATTGACGAGAATAAAACCGATACAAACGAATATACATTGTCAAATCCTTCACGAGGAGCCTGTCATCCTTGTTGGTCCCTTTGTTCCTAACCAAGACTGCGAATATGATGAGATAACGGCTTTACAAAAGTTTAGGTTGATCACGCATAATCATCCTGACTATTGGGATGAACTTTTGAATGCCATACATAGATATTATCCAACGGTTCGCACAATGAAAGTGAATCAAATAGAAATAACGAAACAATTCATTGAACAAGGACTCGGTATATCATATTTGCCCGCTACGATGGTTAAGGAAGAAATAAAAATGAAACGGCTGTCAGAAATAAAGCCTAGTAAAATTCTTTCTCCTACCTCATCGACTTATGTTGTAACGAAAGTGGAAACAAACGAGGCAAAAGAATTCATAGGATTCTTAGAAGAGGCGATTTCAATCTATTAATAATCGATTTATAAGTGGGGGTATTTGGATGAACATTAGAAACTCAGTAAAAGCAATTATCATTAAAGGGGAAAATATACTGTTAACAAAAAATCAAGACCATGAAGGAACTTTTTATCTTTGCCCTGGAGGCGGCCAAGAGCATGGCGAAACATTTCACGAGACCTTAGTAAGAGAATGCATGGAAGAGATTGGGCGTAAGGTTGTAATAGGGGAACTTTTGTATATACGTGAATATATAGGAAAAAATCATGAACATTCTGCTTTCGACTTTGATGTACATCAAGTTGAATATTATTTTGAGTGCCAGCTTAATGAAGTTGAAGAAATGGGTTTCCATCCTTCTAATCCAGATCAACATCAAGTAAGAATAGAGTGGGTGCCGATTAATGAAATACTAGAGCATCGGATATATCCAAAAAATTTAAGACAATACATCGTTAAACGATTAAAGGGAGGAAAAACTCCGATCTATTTGGGGGATGTTAACTAAGTTTCAGAGAGGATGATGATTATGGACTATATCATTCGCAAAATGACTGAGGAAGATATAAAGGAAGTTCAAAAGGTTGCAAGAACTAGTTGGAACCATACTTACAAGGATATTATCCCAATGGAGGTACAGGAAAAGTTCTTGAGATCCGCCTATAGCGATGAGATGATGTTGAGGCGCTTAAAACATACTTTTATGTACGTAGCTGAAGTAGATGGAAAAATTGTCGGCTTTGCAAACTTTTCTCCCGTCAAAGAGGGTGGAAAAGTTGACCTCTATGCTATTTACCTATATCCAGAATATCAAGGAAAGGGAATAGGTACCTCGCTATTAACAGAGGGAATGAACAACTTGGAAAATACTAAGGAGATTTATATTAACGTAGAAAAAGATAATCATATCGGAAAAACCTTTTATAAATCAAAAGGCTTTGAAGTTGTATCGGAAATTGACGAAGATTTTGATGGCTATATTCTGAAAACGATTCGGATGGTTTTGAAGGTAAAATGAAAAAGAATGATCCGTGAATGGAGGCATACTTATGAATAGGTTTGTAATAATCACAGTCGGTAAAACCCACAGTGGAAAAACTACATTTGCTAAAGCACTAGAACAACAGCTGCAAAACTCAATTATCATTGACCAAGATAACCATGCTGAGTTCATCAATACATATTATAAATCCTTATTGCCGAAGCAAGGACCTAATACAATCAAATACGCCATCACACAGACAATTGTGGATTATGCTGTTAATCAGACCGATTTCCATCTCATTATTTGTAACTCAAATCGTTCACGTAAAGCTCGTTTGGATCTTATTAAACATTTTCAACTTAAAGGATTTAGTACCATCATTGTTTATTTTGATATTCCAGATCATATTCTTCAAGCTCGTGTTTCAAATAGTCCGCGCAGTACAACTATATTTAGGATTGCTTCAACTTTTGAAGAAGTGCTTGCTCGGCAGCAGGCTGAATCTCATAAAAGTGACCTGTCTGCACCAAAAGAAGGAGAAGCAGATTATTTATTCAATATTAGAAACAATGATGAAGCCTCTTCCGTTGCTAGAAGAATTGTAGATATAGCAAAAGGTTTATGAGAAAAAGGGTGGGAAGATTAATGAACTACCATATTAGAGTTAGAGCAGGTGCACTAATTATAGAAAATGAAAGCATCCTCTTAGTGGAATTTCACGATGAAAAAGGAATCCAGTATAATTTACCAGCGGGTGGGGTTGAACGAGACGAATCCATTATTGAAGCTGTGCGAAGAGAAGCTATGGAAGAGGCATCAGTAGAAGTGGAAGTGGGTCCTCTAGCATTTGTATATGAATATGCTCCACATTTAAATTCTAATTTATACGGGAATACCCACTCTTTGGGTTTAATGTTCGAATGTAAAATTAAAGAGGGTTCTGAACCAAAAATGCCTAATAATCCCGACGAAAACCAAACAAACGTGTTATGGATTCCGCTTTCCGAACTAAAAAATATAAAACTTTTTCCAAATATGAAAGAGCATATCATGAACTACGTGCAAAACAAAAGGAATATAGAATTGATCGAAGAACAGGTGTTAGAAAAATATTAATATAATGTAAAAACGATGAGTAGTAGTCGAAATAATGAGTGAAAATGTGCTAGTAATCTAACCCCGCCGAAAGATAGGTAATCAGTTGCTATTTTCGTTATAATGGAAGTAAGAGTTTCAATGGGGGGTATTTAGATGAAGGTAAGTGTCCTTGGAGGCGGAAATGAGGTCGGGGCCTCTTGTCTTTATATTGAAATAGCGGGAAAGAATATTTTAATAGATGCGGGGATGAGAATGCACGGGGATCACCCACTTCCTGCCCTTGGAATGCTGGAGGGGTTAGGAAGTCCGGATGTTGTACTTGTTACACATGCCCACGCTGATCATATTGGTGCTTTGCCGATTATTCATTCCCTTTATCCAAATGTGCCTGTCTACGCGACACCGCCTACTGCTGATTTAATGAATATTATGATGAAGGATTCATTTAAAATATTGGAGCAAAAATGTAGAGAGACTAATACGCTTCCGCCCTATACGGAGGAGCAAGTCCAATCATTGCTTCAATCGCTTCTTCTTTTTCCGGCAAGTGGAGAATTACGAATTGGTGATGTGAAAATTAAAACGATGCGCGCTGGACATATTTTAGGAGCGGTTATGTTTCTGATCGAAGGCGGCGGCGAAACAATATTTGTGACGGGGGATTTAAGTTTTAAGGCCGGCCGGACCATCCCGGGTGCTAAAGTTCCGCATGGTATTCAACCCGATGTATTGATTATGGAATCTACGTATGGAAATAGAGCCCATACAGATCGAGATACGGAAGAAAAACGTCTTGCTAATCATGTAGCAGAGGTTGTGTCTAGCGGGGGCTTTGCTTTGATTCCTGCTTTTGCATTAGGGAGAGCGCAAGAAGTCCTACTGATTTTGCAGGATTATATGGATAAAGGGTTGATTCCTGAATTTCCAATCTATGTTGATGGTCTCGTTACACCTATTAGCAATATTTATAAAAACTATCCACATTATTTAAAAGGTCCCGTTTCCTATCGTATTCGGAACTACGGGGATGCCTTTTTGACGGAAGGACGTTGTAAGGCGGTTCATCCAAAGGAACGAGAGAAAATTTTGACTGGTAAACCTGGCTGTATAGTCGCCTCTTCTGGCATGTTAATTGGAGGCGCCAGCTCTTGGTATGCAGAAAAGCTTATTCATGATGAGAAGAATGCGATTTTTATAACGGGCTATCAAGACGAGGAAAGTCCGGGGAAAAAGTTGTTAAATATCGCAGATGGACTAGACGACCATTTAGAGTTAAATGGGACAAGCTATCAAGTTAAATGTCGTGTCGGAAAATATGGTCTTTCAGCACATGCGGATGCCCACGAAATGAATCGATTTGTCCAAACGTTGAATCCAACGTACACTTTATTGGTTCATGGTGATGACGAAGCGAGGAATCAGTTAGCAAACATCCTTGATCCGAAATATCACCCTCTCCTTGTTGAGAACGGAGAAACGTACCCGTTTGAAAAAAGAAAGTCTGGAAAAGGTGTCGTTGGAAAACGTCATCAGCTTCAAACGAGCCATCCGTTAAGGGAGAAAATTGGAAGTGTTATACTTTATCAAAAGGAAGCTGACAAAGATTATAAACTAGCGATTTGTATGAATGTACATGTGAAGACGAATACGCTCGTTTGTCAGACGTTAAAAGGAAAACAAATACATTTAAGTCTAGCGCAAGTAAAAGACACGATTGGTTATTGGAATCGTTCAATCAATGAGCTAAAAGATGCTGCTGACAAAGTGATGACCTTTAGCCGTCCTTATTTGGAAGGGATTCAATGGGAGCTTTTACCTGTTCAAAGCCTAGCTCTAGAGGATATTTTTCAAGTATTAAACATAGAGGATATCGAAAACCGATTAGCGGTCACATTGGCGTTACAAAGTTTGCCTGAGGAAAATAAGGAATACACGCAGGAAGGAAATGCCGTTTATCAAATTAACCCGCTGATGAAAAAAAGGTTATTGGCATTAGACCTTCCGATTCAAGGTCTGCGGGTAAATCCGGCCTCCGCTATGGAATTTGTTCGAAATTTGTTGGAAAGCCATCCGCGTTTTATTCGTTGTGGGGTAGACCACCTAGGTACAGATAAAGAAAGGCTTACTATTTATTTTGATTTTCCTTTTGCTGTATTGGAAAACGAACGTTTGGAAATGGCGGAAAAAATTCAAAAGGATACAGGGTGGACTGTTTATTTTTCAGATTCAGTTCGCCAAGATTTACTGCAAGCGGAATTAGTGAATCTTTTGGGCGAATCCATTCAATCACCATCGATACATTTGAGTGAACGAAAAGTGGTAGTTTCTGTGGATGACTTAGAAAATGCCGAAAAACTGATAAAGGATTTTAAAGAAAAGACAGGCTTTGATTTACAGTTTAAAGGAGCAGGTGGAAAAACGCCTAACCATGAATTGTATCAAGCTAAAACGAACTCCAAGAGAATGGAAAACAACCAAGCGATGGAAGAAGCGAGGAAATGGGCGAAAGACAGAGATATTACCATTTATAAAACAAGTATGAAACAAGAGGGAAATACCTCTGTAATGGAAGTCCATTTTATTTCTCCAGAAATGGCTAAGCGGCATGAAATCGATTTAGAAGAGCTTTCGTACCGGATTGGTATGCCTGTGACGTATGCGAAGAGTCCGAAACAAAATGAAATCATTCGTATAGCTACAGAATTAATGCCATCTAGTTGGAATGTAAAGAAAAACCCTTCCATTTTTATTGACAGGGCAGCTGTTTCCGTGAAATTAGATACCATACCGAGTGATACGGAAATTAAACAAGTGAACAAAAAGCTAAATATACTTACTGGATACACCTTAGAAGTAAAAATGTGAAAAAATGGGGACAGGTTCAAAGGGGACAGGTTCAATTAGACCTGTCCCCATTTAACCCGTCCCCTTCCTTTGCATTGATACCCTTTTTCAGTTAGAATTAATCGCAATAGCATAAGAAGGAGTCATGAAAATTGATTAAATGTATTGCAACTGATATGGACGGAACGTTACTGAATGCAAGGCAAGAGATAAGTGAGGAGAATATTCGCGCGATTCGCGCTGCAGAAGAAAAGGGGATCGATGTCGTTGTTGTAACGGGAAGGGCATATAATGAAGTCCGTTATGTACTTGATAAGACTGGTCTTACATTGCCGGCCATTTGCGTAAATGGTGGAGAAATCCGTGATAAGGAAGGAAAAGTCAGCTACTCTGTTGGATTGAATGGCCCTACTGCGGCTCAAGTTACTTCAGTATTTGAAGAGCTAAACATCTACTTTGAGCTATACACCGAGGGCGGAACGTACACAACTGATTATGAAAAAGGAATTCAAGTACTCGTCGATATATATCATACAGCGAACCCATCTCAAGATGTTGAAAAAATTCGCGAATCTGCCGATGAACGATTTCATCAGCGACTCATTCATGTAATCAATGATTTTGAACCTATTTTTGACGCAAAAGACTGCCATGTCTATAAATTTCTCGCCTTTTCAATGGATGAAGAATTACTAATGGAAGCTAGTGAACGTCTGAAGAAAATTAGTGGGTTGGAAGTGACTTCTTCAGGGCGAAACAACATAGAAGTCATGCACCATGAAGCTCGTAAAGGAAGTGCTCTGAGAAGATATGTAGAAGATAAAGGCATATCATTAGAAGACACGATGGCTATGGGAGACAACTATAATGATTTATCAATGTTAAAAATTGTCGGGCATTCTGTAGCGATGGGAAATTCCGAGCAGGAAATAAAAAATATTTGTAAATATGAAACAGCTACGAATGATGAAGATGGCGTTGCGAAGGCAATCATGAAGGCTCTTGAGCAAATGGAAACTACTCGATAAAAAGGCGGTTATTTTTTTGTTACTTTATTTTTGATGGATATTATCTACCTTATGAACAACAAATTTGGAGATGATATACATGATATATTTGAATACCCTTGATGGAATTTCGTCTGATATGTTAAACGGTTTTTTTGTGGACTGGCCTAATCCGCCCAATCCACAAACTCACCTTAAGCTATTAAAAAATAGCAGTCATGTGGTTATAGCGATAGACGATACTACTAATCAAGTAATAGGATTTATTACGGCGATTAGTGATGGGGTTTTATCAGCATACATTCCACTTCTAGAAGTATTGCCTGAATATAAAAATAAAGGGATTGGCAAGGAATTAGTTGGCCGGATGCTAAAAGAGTTGGATCACATATACATGATTGATTTATGTTGTGATGATAACTTAGTTTCTTATTATGAAAAGTTCGGAATGATTAGAACGAACGGAATGATTTTAAGGAATTATAGTAGGCAATCGGGAAGATAAATATTTTAAAACAATGGAGTTTTAAGTGTTAAAAAGTAAAGAAATAGCTCTCTTATGCTGGGTCAAAGCGAAGGAGAGTTATTTCTTTTTTTATTGAAATAACTACGGCGACAACTGATAGGATTAGACTTGACATCATTATTATCAAGACCATTGCTTCGTATCCTGCATTCTTAATTAATTGAGGACTTTCTGCTTAAATTTTACATATTCGAGAATGAAAAAGTTAATCCAGCTTAAAATGGGAATATAAAATATAATCAAATAGAACTCCGAATAGCCAAAAATCCTAGCTTCCTCGTCAACCATATAACTCACCCACATTGCTACTGCGATCATGACCGTATTTATACTAAATCCAGCTAAATTACCTAACCACTTATGTTTAGTGATGTTAAAAATCCATATCGATATTATAGAGGAAATTAATAAAGAAGCGAAAAGTACGATATACATCAAATGAATCACGCCCTTATAAAGAGTACTCACGACAATGGAATTACTACTGCATTACAAGCCTTTTCATAAAATTCGATTGGACCCGCGTCTCCAATAATCGCATATTCATAACCGATTTCCTTCATATCCTTTAAACAATGATGTAATAACGAATATCCAATTCCTTTTGTTCGAAGTGAAGCTTGTACTCCCATTGGTCCAAAATACCCCTTTTTATTTTTATAGACATCAAAAGCTGCAAAACCAACTATAGTATTTCCCTCTTCAAAAGCAACGTAGATAGGGGAATCTTCTTTACTTAATCCTTGTTCAATGGTTTGTGCCCATTCATCTGAAAAATATTTTTTAACGAATTGAATTAGGTTTTGAAAATCTTCCTTTTTTGCTTTTCTAATAAAAGGTGGCTGTGCAAGGTCGGGAAAGGTATAGCTTCCGAGGTGCGTAATCATGTCGCGTGAGGTGGTTCCAAGAGTTATAATCGTTTTTTTATCTTTCTCGGATAAATAGGAGTCAATCGTATTTGTAGTCAATAAAGCTTTAAGTAAATGACCTTCATTTAAATAGATTTGATTGTATTTTTTCATAAAAATAATTGACTTATCAATTACATGTTCAACTTCTTTTGTAACTGGGATTGTAAAAAACTCACTTTTAACCGGGGGATTTTCAGGGGAAATGGCTGATCTTAATAAACTTAAATCTATATTACATCGTAATGAGATTTCCCCATGCACACCTGTTTTTTCAAGAAAACAAGCTAACAATAGATGTTCGGGCGCTAAAGCTATATGATTGGATTCTTTCATTTCTCTCTGGGCAATGCGAAAAATCCTTTTTACTCTTTCCGTAATTAAAACCTGTTCGCTCATCAGCTTTATCAGCTCCATTCAGGAATAAAATATCTTCAATTTCGTCCAAGTGGATTTCCAATCCTTTTTTCGGATACGTTCTTCATATAAGGTGGTTAGTTGATTTTTCAAAATATAAGGAGTTGGTCTAACTTCTAAATGAATTACATCACGAATTCCATATGGTGTCGTTAATATTATACGATTGTTGGAATCTATTTTGACTCCTAAAGCTGTAGCGGTTTCCGGAAATTTAGATATTGCATCGATGGAAGATTCATAGGGAGATACGTTATTTCTCACATGCATTCTCGCTTCATTTTTAACTGACCATGGAATGGTTGGATTAAGTGCTCGTAAACGGTCTTCATATTCTTTTTCTGTTTCCTCCTTTAAATCATGTTGGTCATAATAAATGACATCAATATCTGGATGCGGCGTTCGACAAGTAAATCCGTGTAGTTCATCCCAAACTTTTGAACGAACGAATCCTGCACAAATCCACCAATCTGGCAAATCGAGTGATTTTGCATGATGTAAAATATCCATCATCCAATAATCTTGTTCAATTAGGCGAATGATATCTGATTCGTTGCGAATAACCAATAATCCTGCACCGTCCTTATTATATGTTAACTTTACAATTGGAAAGGGTATGAATATAATATAGATATAAGCATAATATAAAAAGGGATACCAGACGCTAACTGGCATCCCAACATACAGCTACACTGCATGAAGTGCAGCGACCCGAGGAAGAAATAGCTCTCCTACACTGGTCCAAGCGAGGGAGAGTTATTTCTTTTTATATAGTGAAATAACTACGGCGACTACTGATACGATTAGGTTTGAGGACATAAACATCAAGACCATTGCCTCGTATAGAGTTACCATCAGCGTCACCTCCTCTCTTCGAGGATGTGGCCGCTGCCCACTCGCTTATGTAGCTGTATATTTGTATTGTATCATAAGATTTCCGAACAAAATAAAAGGGGTTTCAAATGGACTACTTTTACATACCCAAAATTTCATATATAATATCTGCAAGTGGGTAAGGAAATAAGGAAATAAGGAGGAGATAATAATGGGAGTTTTCAAACAACAATCAGCGCGAGTAACTTCAAAAGGGCAAATTACTATTCCTAAAACTGTTCGACAGGCTTTAAAATTAGAAGTAGGTGACAGGATTATCTTTATGGAGGAAGAGGATGGAAAAATGATAATAAAAAAGGGTGCGCTTGTAGCTTTTGATGAATTTGCAAATTCAATCAGCAAAGAAGCGAAAGAAAAAGGCATTACCGAAAATGAAATGATGGAAGAATTAAATAAAGTAAGAAAGGATTTGTGGGATGAACAAGGTAAAAAATAAATTTAGAATATTTGTCGACTCAAATGTTCTCATTTCTGCACTCATCTCAGAATCATCCCCATGCCGTCAATTTATGAGAATCATTATTATGAACCACCACCTAATGATTTGCAGCCATTCAATAAATGAAATTAATAGAGTGATAGCCAACAAGTTTCCTTCCAAATTAAAAGAATGGGACCAAATGTTAAATAATCTTGATTTTGAACTAATTTATACCCCGCTTGACCTATCATCATACAAATCCCCCGAGATTAGAGACCCTCAAGATTTGCCAATTCTTATATCTGCACTTAAATCAAAATCCGATATGTTTATAACAGGGGATAAGGATTTTCATACAACAGGAATTCGGGAATATATTGCTGTTTATACTCCGGATGATTTTTTAAGAAACTTTGGATAGACGGTTATTGCACATTCAAACCACATTCCTTACACTTTATATATAATGATTCACGAAAAGGTGATCTACATATGAAAATTTTACTTGTGGAAGACGATAAAACAATCGCTTCTGGTCTTGAATATTCTCTTCAGCAAGATCATTTTTCCACCATTTTATGCCATGATGCTACTTCAGCAAAGAAGGTATTAGCTGAACAGCTTGATCAGATTGCTCTATGTTTATTTGATTTGTCTTTGCCAGATGGCAGTGGCTATGAATTGTGCAAAATGGTAAAGGAGAAGGGCGATATTCCGGTCATTTTTTTAACTGCTGTAGATGATGAAGTTAATGTTGTGATGGGACTGGATATGGGTGCGGATGATTATATTACGAAGCCATTTCGTATTCGCGAGCTTTTGTCGCGAATTAAATCTGTTTTACGGAGATATAACAAGCAAGCACAGTCAAAAATGCTCATTGAACTAGACAATATTAAAATCAATACACTTGAAGGAAAGGTTTATAAAAATGGGGTCGAGGTTATTTTAACTGCGTTGGAATATCGTTTGCTGCTAATCTTTGCGAACCATATTGGACAAGTTCTTTCTCGAAACCAGTTATTAGAGCAGATTTGGGATGTAGCAGGGGACTTTGTAAATGATAATACATTGACAGTGTACATTAAAAGATTGCGAGAAAAACTTGAGGACGAGCCACAAAATCCAACCATTATTAAAACGGTGCGCGGTTTAGGCTATAAGGTTGGCGATTAACATGCTGCGGAATAAAGAAATTCAGATTCTATTATTGGTGATGTGCTTAATCAGTATGGCGGCGATGATTGCAGCATTCTTTGTTTCAATCGCTGCCTTTATTCTTGTTTCAACTTTATCCATCTTCTTGATTGCTTCCTGTTTGATTTTTACTCGTTGGAGATATCGTGAAATTGAGAAGTTATCTGGGTTTTTACGTCAAATTGCTAGTGGAAACTATACTCTCGATGTAAGGGACAATTACGAGGGTGAATTGAGTATTTTAAAAAGCGATATTTACAAAGTTACGATGATGCTTTCTGAGCAGAGTTCACTTTTACAGCAAGATAAAATTCAACTGACCGATGCAATTTCAGACATTTCCCATCAGTTAAAAACACCATTAACCTCAATGATGGTGATGTCCGATTTATTGAGCGATGCCGACTTGCCGAGGAAAAAAAGAATGGAGTTCACTCACAATATTCGAATTCAGCTCGAGCGGATTGAATGGCTTGTTTCTTCGCTATTAAAGCTATCGAAAATTGATGCCGGTACGGTTAAATTTAAAAAAGACAAAATCGTGGTGTCGAAATTGATTCAATCTGCCATGCAATCGGTCCTCATTCCGATTGAGATTAAAGAGCAGACCGTTTCGATAGAAGGTGAAGACTCCGTTTCATTTATTGGCGATTTTAATTGGTCAGTTGAAGCAATCATTAATATCTTAAAAAACTGTGTAGAACATACAAGTGAAGGTGGAACGATTTCGATTTCTTTTACAGATAATGCGTTGTTCACAGAACTGATGATTGCTGATAACGGAAAAGGTATACCTAAAGAAGATTTGCCTTACATTTTTAAACGCTTTTACAAAGGGAAAAATGCAAGTGAAGATAGCATTGGGATTGGTCTTGCGATGGCATATAGCATCATTAAAAATCAAAATGGGGATATCAGTGTGACGAGTGAAAAAGAAAAAGGAACACAGTTTAGGATTAAGTTTTATAAGCATGACACTTTTTAAACCAATATACCAATAAATACCCGAACCATTTCAAAACCTTTGACAACTGATAATCATGAGTATCAAAAGTATAACGATTTGCCCGAAACCTATTTTTTAGCTAAAATAATGTTAGCTAACTTAGCTAAAATCATGGTGGTGGGAGGTCTATATCTTGATCGTCAGTTCAACGGAAATCCAGAATAATTTTGGAAAGTATTTAATGCTAGCGGCTAAAGAGGAAATCATTATAACCCGAAATGGAACCGAAATAGCCAGATTGCAATCAATCAAAAACAATCCAAAAGCGCCTTTAAAAGAAGGTACGTTAAAAGAATCGGCTGAATCCTATCATTTTAAAGGGAAAAAGGCTTCTTATGAGGAATTCTTAAAATTAGCTAGTGATGAAAAGGATCGTTACGAGTACATTGATGGAGAAATCTATTTATTGGCTTCACCTAGAACCAAACATCAATATGCTGTATCAGAATTATTGGCTATCTTCCATGAAAGGTTCCGCGGTGATCAATGCAGGCCATTTGTTGCCCCATACGATATCCGTCTAAAGAGGAAAAATCGTGAAGAACCTAATGTAGTCCAGCCTGACTTAATGGTCATTTGTGATTTGGATGATCATTTGGATGAAAGGGATTATTATATTGGTGTTCCGTCCCTTGTGGTTGAAGTACTATCAGAAAGTACTCGTAGTAAAGATATGGTGAAAAAGTTGGATCTTTATATGGAATCTGGGGTTAAAGAATATTGGATTGTCAACCCACTTAATCGAGAAGTCGTTATTTATTATTTTGAAAAAAATGAGATAAAAGAAACGGGTACATTTAAGCATCCAGAAATGGCAAAATCATTTTTAATTGAAGGACTTTTAGTAGAACTTGATCGTATATTTAAGTGACTGTTTTAAAAAGCAAAAATAAAAATGTCTTCCTAACAGCAAATCTCAACTTGGGATTTGCTGTTATTTATAAGTCTTATTCCATCATGCTAATTAATACGAACAAATAGCTTCTAAAGTGACTAAATTGTCATTTTCACAGTCACTTGAAAGTCATTTTAGACAGATACACTATAATCAACAGCAAATACATGGAGGGTTTACGATGGAAATTTTAAAAATAGAGAATCTGTCTAAAGTGTATGGAAAAGGTGAGACAGCGGTTAAGGCATTGGATAATGTTTCATTTTCCGTTAAAAAAGGAGAGTTTGTCGCGATTATCGGTCCATCTGGATCTGGTAAGTCCACACTTTTACATTTGCTCGGTGGTGTCGATCGACCATCGAGTGGAAAAGTGTTTGTAGATAATACAGATATTTACAGCCTCAATGAAACACAGTTAGCAATTTTTAGAAGAAGACAAATCGGGTTGATCTATCAATTTTACAATCTTATTCCGGTTTTGACCGTGGAAGAAAATATTACATTGCCGCTTTTACTGGATCAACATAAAGTTGATAAAAAGCAATTTGATGATATTGTTAAAAAGTTAAATTTAGATAACCGCTTAGGTCATCTCCCGAATCAGCTTTCTGGCGGCCAACAACAGCGCGTTTCGATTGGTCGTGCGTTAATCAGCAATCCGGCGATCATGCTTGCGGACGAACCGACAGGAAATCTGGACAGTAAAAATAGTGGGGAAATTATTGACTTACTAAAAATGTTTAATAAAACGTATAATCAAACTCTTATAGTTATTACACATGACGAAAGAATTGCTCTTCAAGCAGACCGTATCATCGCGATTGAGGACGGGAAGATCACGAAGGACGAGGTGGTTCGTCCATGAACATTGTCAACAAACTGACGATTAGACATTTAAAGGAAAATAAAAGACGGACCCTTGTCACGATCATTGGCGTTATTATTTCGGTGGCAATGCTCACAGCAGTCGCTACGATTGGTGTTTCTTTTATGGATTTAATGAAAAGACAGACGATTGCGGATGAAGGGGAATGGCATGTAGTTTATAAGGATGTTAACCAAGCCCAGGTCCAAGCAATCAAAAAAGATGAGGATACGAAAAAATTAGTTCTCTCAAAAGATCTAGGCTATGCGCTACTGAAAGGAAGTAAAAACGAAAATAAACCTTATTTATTTATCAAGGAATATAATAAGTCGGGCTTTGAACAATTTCCAATAGAATTAAGTAGCGGCAGATTACCAAAAGCTGAAAACGAAGTCGTCATTTCGGATGAAATCATTAATAACGCCAAGGTTGATTATAGAATTGGTGATATTATAACGCTAGATGTTGGCCATAGAACTACAAATGATCCCGACATAGAAGGACCAATAGATCAAACCTATTCCTTATTAATAATGGATGGAAAAATCAATGAAGAATTAGAAACTACATCAACAAAAGAATTCACGATCGTTGGCACCATTAAGCGTCCTGAATGGGAAATACCTTGGTCACCAGCTTATACAGTGATTTCTTTTCTTGATGAAGGAGCGCTAGGTAAAGATGAGCTTGTAAATGCAACAGTTGTATTAAACAATGTTAGAACTTCTTTGTTCGATCATGCGCAAACATTAGCAGAGAAAAATAAAATTGAAAAAGTTGACTTTAACCATAACTTACTTCGCTATTATGGTGCAATTAAAAATGATGGTATGCGTACAACGCTTTATTCGTTGTGTGCCATCATCATGGTCATTATCATTGTCGGATCAATCTCATTAATTTATAATGCTTTCGCGATTTCTGTTGCGGAGCGCTCGCGTCATTTAGGGATGCTATCCAGTGTAGGGGCAACCAAAAAACAAAAACAAAACTCTGTGTTTTTTGAAGGCATTGTTATTGGGTTGATCAGTATTCCTATTGGGATTGTTTCTGGGCTCGCTGGGATGGGAATAACATTTTTATTCATCAATTCGATTATTCAAGGGGCATTGGGAGTAAGTGAGAAGTTAAAAGTGACCGTAACGCCAGGTTCAATTTTAGTGGCCGTCTTGGTTTCGATTGTTACTATTTTTATTTCAACCTATATCCCAGCAAGAAGAGCTTCTAGAATTTCCGCGATAGACGCTATCCGACAATCTACGGATGTAAAGCTAACGAGGAAAGCGGTAAAAACATCCAAGTTTGTTCGTAAAATTTTTGGAATCGAAGCTGAAATTGGCTTGAAAAATTTAAAAAGAAATAAGCGTAGATATCAAGCAACTGTTTTTTCACTCGTTATTAGCATTATGCTCTTTTTATCGGTGGCTTTTTTTACAGCGAACCTGAAAAAGTCATTGTCCCTTTCACAAGATGGCCTAAACTATGACATCATGATGGAAGTAGAAAAGGGAAGAGACGACCAGCTAGTCAAATCGATTTTATCGATGGACGAAGTGACAAAATTTAGTATGATGTCGCAACAATATGCCTTAACATCGTGGATTGAAAAAGGTAAGACTTCGGAAGCTGTGCGCAAGTTTGAAGGTTTCAACGATCAGTTGGTCGATGGAAAATACCCATATAATATTAATCTTTATTCGTTGGATGATGACACCTTAAAAACTTATGCGGAGGAAGTAGGGGCTGATTATAATGAGCTCCAAAATGGATTAAATGCGATTGTCATTGATCAGATTAAGTATGAAGATGCTAAAGCGGGAAAATATGTTGAATCAAAAGCCATCCACACCAAAGTAGGGGAGAAAATTGACTTATTTTCCAATGATGAGGATCATGAGAAAGAGCAATTTTTGAATAAAGTAACGGTAGCCGCGTTAACGGGTAAACTACCTATGGGGGCTTATGGAGGATATCCGGGAAGTGTGGATGTAATCGTGTCTGAATCAACCCTAAAGAAATTGGGCCTTGAAGCAGAAGACTACCGTATGTTGTATTTAAACAGTTCGGACCCGCTTAAGACCCAGCAGAAAATCGAAGAAATTGAAGAAGTACGGCATTATCTTCACAACGTCTATCAGGGCCGTCAGCAGGATGAACAAATGGTCATGATCATGTCCGTCTTTACGTATGGATTTATTGTATTGATTACAGCGATTTCGATTGCAAATATCTTGAATACCATTTCGACGAGCATTTCCTTAAGAAAACGTGAATTTGCGATGCTGAAATCAATGGGAATGACACCAAAAGGTTTTAACAAAATGATTAATTACGAAAGTATATTTTATGGAATAAAGTCATTAATTTACGGACTCCCTTTAAGTATCGTATGTATGCTTCTTATCTATAAGGCTTTAGGGAACTCGTTTAGTTATAGTTTTACACTGCCGTGGTTAAGTATTTTATATGTAGTTGTGGCAGTTTTCCTCATCGTTGGTACATCAATGCTTTACTCAAGTGCCAAGGTTAAGAAGGAAAACATCATTGATGCTCTCAAACAGGAAAGTATATAATAAAGGAAAAGGCTTCTATTTTAATAGGAGCCTTTTCTCTATATGAGGGGTGTAATAATTGATTCAAAAATGGGTTGCGGAAATTGAGAAAAATTGGGGATTGGAACATTTCGATTTGAAAAACACCTCGATTAAAAGGACCGCTTCAGTTATCAAAACAACGGAATATATATTAGATATGGAATGGTTTCCTTTAGGTGCCGAAATGGAAGATGAATCGAATCCACCTGGAACGATTTATGCGGAAGTGAATTTGACATATGGATTTTTAACAAGCTTTATTGTTGTCATGAGTGAGGATTTTAGGGAAAATCCACCTTTGTTGCCGAGTGCTGGGTTAGAGGATGTTGTGTCATGGATTGAGTTAAATACAGGATTGAAGGTTGATATTGACTTTCGATTACAAAGGAAAGATAAAGATGGTAAGAACACGGAATATTTCTTTTCCTCTATTTTGCATGGAAGAAAAGTCTCTCCAGCCGGGCTTATCGAAGTAAAAGTTAATGAACGAGGATGTATCGTGTTTTATTCTTTATCTGGTTTCTTTTATGGATTTTATCCAGAAATAGAAATTGTGCAAGAAAAACCTAGTCTAAACTTCGATAAATTTAAGGAAAGACAGGTCGTTCTTTTTGGAGTGCCGGAAGAGGAGGGGTATCAGCTTTTATATGGTGTGGACGAAGCGTATATAGATGCGGTCCCTGAATCTCATGTCCTCTATTGGAGCGAAGAGGGGATAGATGAGGAAATTCGCATCTCTGATAAAATAGTCGGTACAGTGTGGGAGCAGTTTTACGAATCGCAGAAGATTTCTGAAGAAGAAATGTCATTAAATATTCCGCACCCAGATTGTCTTCCTATTTCTAAAGACGAAAAAAATGAATTAATAAAAGTGATTTCAAATTATTTGCGAGCACACCGTCCAAATGAAAGTGGAAAATGGCAGGTAGAAAACATCGAGCGTCAGAATGGGCTATTACATGCAGATGTCGTTCCTGTTAATTACGTGGATCGAATTCTAGATAAATTCAAATTTTTATATGATGCTACTCAACATGTATTGCTTCAAGTAATGGATAAAAGGGAAATACTCAGTGAAATAATAGAGATGCCTGTGATCGACGTGAAGGTTACAAAAGAAGAGGCTCTAAAGCTATTGGAAAAAGATATCTTTTTCGAGCCTTATTATATGTACGATTTCGATAAGAAAGTATTAATTCCAACTCAGCGAATTGACTGCCATGAATTTGTAAATGCTGTGACAGGGGAAAGGGTTCGGGAATAAAGGTATTAGACGATTCTTATTCGAAGTTTTGTTAAGTACTTAAAATAGCTAATAGACTCGGCGAAACGGCTAATAGAAACGGAAATCGGCTAATAGGTTCGATGAAACGGCTAATAGAAATGGAAATCGGCTAATAGACTCGGCGAAACGGCTAATAGAAACGGAAATCGGCTAATAGGTTCGATGAAACGGCTAATAGAAATGGAAATCGGCTAATAGATCCGGCGAAACGGCTAATAGAATTGGAAATCAGCTAATAGCCTCACCGAAATGGCTAATAGAATAACGGAAACGTCTATTAGGGATGCAAATACCGAAATTCAGAGACAAAACCTAACGTATGGAACGAAAACCGTGCACCATTCGTCAATAATTTTAAAAAAACCCGGTTAGAATACCTAACCAGGTTCACAAAACTTTATCATTATCCCAATCGTATGTCCAAAAACGTTCTTTTTGCCAATGGGCTAGCAATGTTGGGTCATTGGCAGAAAGTTTTTCTTCCATATCTGCGAGCATCCAAGCGGTTTGGGAAATGTGGGCTTTTAATGCTCCGAGTTTTTGTTCCCAAACAGCACTTACATCATAATGAATGTCAGCTGGGCCGATTTCCGCTTCTGTATTTTTCGAAAAAGCAACACAGTGCAATTTTGGTCTGTTCTCTTTCGGGAGTCTTCTTACTGCACGAACAACCGCTCTACCCGTTGCTTCATGGTCAGGATGGACTGAATACCCTGGATAAAATGAAATGACAAGAGATGGATTCAACTCTTCAATCAGCTCATAAACCATATTTGCGAGCTTTTCATCGTTTTCAAATTCGAGCGTTTTATCACGATAACCCATCATTCGTAAGTCTGTAATTCCCATTGATTTTGCAGCAGCTTCTAGTTCGGCTTTTCTAATTTTCGGCAACGACTCTCTCGTAGCAAACGGGGGATTTCCAAGGTTCCTGCCCATTTCTCCAAGAGTTAAACACGCATATGTAACGGGTGATCCGTTTTTAATATAACTTGAGATAGTTCCAGAAACCCCAAATGCCTCATCATCTGGGTGCGGGAACACAACTAAAACATGGCGTTCTTTCTCCATCGGCACAATCTCCTTTAAAAAACTTATTCGAATGGTGTCTTGCTGATTTCTAAAGCCACAGCCAATTTTCCATCGTATCCGTGGCCAGCAAGAAGTAGACGTCCTAACTCATCCAGCTCAAAGTGCGTAAGTCCTTCTGCATATATCCATCCAATCGGTAGCTTTAATCCTACACGATAAGGACCTTCTCCTACAATTTTTCCATGCTCGTAGCACACTTGCGCATTGCGGATGTATGCCCCCGCTGAAAAAAATGATTCATTATTATGTGCAGCGTAGGCGCCATTTGTTGTCTCTAAATGTATGTAAACACTTTCGCCTGCAAAATCGTTTATATGTTGTTGCACCTGTAGTATATTAATTTCTTCCATTTTTTCGGCCTCCTTCCTTAAGGAACGATACATATATTTTACTAATAAAGTTCTAATTTGTCTCATAAAAAAACACCCTGAAAGAGACTAATTCTCTTTCCGGGCATCTACTTAAGCTTTTTTATTAAAAGCCCCATGCATAACAGGACCTACATATTGGTTTAGTTTCCATCCGTGTTTAATGGCAGCTGTTACGAATTCCTTCGCAGCGGAAACGGCTTCTTTTACAGATTTTCCATGAGCTAAGTTTGCAGTGATGGCAGCCGCAAATGTACAGCCAGCACCGTGATTGTATGTGGTTTCTAATTTTTCTTTTTCAAGAAGTACAAATTCGTTTCCGTCATAGAAGAGATCGACTGCTTTATCGTGATTTAAGCCTTTTCCGCCTTTAATAACGACATTTTTTGCTCCAAGTTCATGGATCTTTGCAGCTGCCTCTTTCATATCATCAATTGTTTTTATCGGACCTGTTTTAGCAAGCTGCCATGCTTCGAAAAGGTTTGGCGTTACAACAGTTGCACGTGGTACGAGCAGTTCACGTAATGCATCTGTGTTTTCAGGCTGTAACACTTCGTCTTCACCTTTACATACCATAACAGGGTCGATGACGACTTTTTCCAATTTGTGCTCATCAATTTTCCGTGCACCTAGTTCAATAATATCTACAGAGCCAAGCATACCTGTTTTCATTGCGTCAATGCCGACGGACAAAATGGTTTTTAATTGTTGCTCCACGATTGAAACATTAATTGGAAAAACACCGTGGCTCCAGCCGTTATCTGGATCCATCGTTACGATAGAAGTTAATGCCGTCATCCCGTAGACATCATGCTCTTGAAATGTTTTTAAGTCTGCTTGTATACCTGCACCACCGCTGGAGTCAGAACCAGCGAGAGTCAATACTTTTTTCATAGCCATAAAGTGTTCCTCCTAGTTTTACTGGATGTTTGTTTTTAGAATATACCAAATTTCATGATATGAAAAGATTTTTAACCTTTACAAATCGGGATGTCTCATAGTAAACTAAAAATGTTAAATGACACATGATTTTCCAAGGGAGGAATGTAGTATGTCAAATGTAATCAATAATATTCCGAGAAACTTCATATTGCCCGTGGATCATGGTGTCAATTTACGTTAATGTTTAAAATCCATTGATTCATCCATTTTCCATGGGCACTCATCAGCTCATGGTTTTATATTTTTACGGGATACGTATGCCTGTATTGAAAAAACTGAAACCGCGACTTGCGGTTATTTTTTATGGGAAAAAATGGAGGAATTAATTAATGGACTTACAAACTTTAGGTTGGAATCAACAATTTGAAAATGAATTTGACAGATTTAAAAAAGAAGGCTATTCAGTAGGAAGAGTTGCTTTAGAACATAAGCATATGTATAGAGTTTTAACAGAAAACGATGAAGTATTAGCTGAAGTATCCGGGAAATTTCAATATAATGCAGCGGGGCGGGGAGCTTATCCTGCAGTAGGGGATTGGGTCGTATTATCCATTAGAAGAGAAGAGGGGAGAGCAACGATTCATCACGTTTTACCAAGAAAAAGTAAATTTTCCCGAAACATAGCAGGAGCTACAACAGAAGAACAGATTGTCGCAGCAAATGTCGATACCGTTTTTATTGTAGCTGCTCTCAATGCGGATTTTAATGTGCGAAGAATTGAAAGATATATGTTGATGGCTTGGGAAAGTGGAGCGAATCCAGTCATTATTTTAAGCAAAGCGGATCTTTGCCAAGATATCGATGAAAAAGTACAAGAAACGGAATCAGTCGCTATTGGAGTCCCCATTCATGTTGTAAGTGCGGAGCAAAATATCGGACTTGATACTCTTTCTGAATATATTAAAGAGGGTAAAACCGTTGCCCTACTTGGATCATCCGGTGTTGGCAAGTCGACCCTAGTCAATACGTTTACCGGAAAAGAAACATTGAAAACAGCTGGCATCCGCGAGGACGATGATCGTGGACGCCATACAACAACTCACCGCGAACTCGTTGTCCTCGAACAAGGTGGAATATTAATCGATACCCCAGGAATGAGAGAATTGCAGCTTTGGGAAGCAGATACAGGACTCAGCCAAGGATTTTCCGATATCGAAGAGCTGGCATCTCGTTGTAAATTCAGAGATTGCGGACATAATAGCGAACCGGGATGTGCGATTCACAAGGCAATAGATGATGGAGAATTGGATTCAGATCGATATAAAAGTTATCTTAAACTGCAAAAAGAATTGGCATATTTAGAAAGAAAAGAAGATAAACAACTGGCTCAGGCCCAAAAGGATAAATGGAAAAAGGTTACAATGGGTCTGAGGAAGAAAAGGTAAATATGATAAACTGAAAATAGAAGTTGTTTTAGAACATAATGTTTGGCACAAAATTTCCGAGTACGGTGGAATTATTACAGCCAAGCTCGAAGGAGTTTTGGAGATCCGATCTTGATAGTGAAATTTCTCCAAAAATTAGTTTTCATTTCTTAGCAACGTAGTGATTGGTATGGAGAAGTGTTCTGATTGTATACTCGCCTCTTTGATTATTATGATCATTACACGGAGAGGACGTTTAATTATGCAAAAGAAGATATTGCTTATAGAAGATGACAAGGAAATAAGTGAACTCGTTACAAGTCATTTAAAACAAGAAAATTTCATAGTTTTTACTGCTTTTGACGGTGAAGAAGCACTCCAACTCTTTGAAAATACACAAATTGACTTGGTGTTGCTTGATTTAATGCTTCCCAAGTTAAATGGAATGGAAATTTTGAAGAGAATTAGAGAGTCAAGTTTTGTTCCGGTGCTTATTATCTCAGCAAAAGAAAGTGACGTTGATAAAACGTTAGGTCTCGGTTTTGGTGCAGATGATTATATAAGCAAACCATTTTCCGTTATTGAATTAACTGCAAGGGTTCATGCTGCTATTCGAAGAGCAACGCAGTATCTTCCTAAAGTAGAGGGCCCCCCTTCAAGCATCATTCAATTTAAAGCGCTGACACTCGACTTAGATACTTTTTCTGCAAAAATAAACGGGGAAAATATACAGCTCACATCGAAGGAATTTCATATTTTAAAGCTCTTTATGACGAATCAAAGCAGAGTTTTTACGAAAGAACAAATGTATCAGTTGGTATGGGATGATGATTACTTTGGTAATGAAAATGTCATAAATGTCCATATTCGAAGACTTCGCGAAAAGATTGAAAAGGATCCGTCGAACCCACAGTATATACGAACGGTCTGGGGAATCGGCTATAAACTAGGGGAGTAACGTATGAGTGTCTTACTGATTGCCATAATCATGATTTTGTTATTCGTTGGTGGATGGCAATATTTGTCAATAGGAAAGTTGAAACGTGAATTGGGTGAAATACATGATCAATTAGCTCATATAATCGAACAGGAAACAGCTGAAAAAGTGTTCATGCGAACGAATCAGAAGCCTATTCAACAGCTGCTAATTCAAGTGAATCGTCTTTTAAGCTATAACCAAAAGGTGGTCGCCAATAACGTCAGAGCAAATGAAAGTTTACGAAAAATGCTTTCCAATATGTCTCACGATTTGAAAACGCCCCTAACCGTTATTCTGGGATATGTCGAGAAATTAAAACAGCATGAAAAAATGACGGAAGAAGAGAGAAACGCGGTCGTGGGTCGCCTTCATGAAAAAACATCAAGTGTGATCGGTTTAATGAAGCAATTTTTTGACCTTGTCAAACTGGAGTCAGGAGATGTTGATTTTCCGATCAGTCGATTACCAATCAACGAAATTTGCCGAAAAAACGTCTTGGAGTTTTATCATTTATTGCAATCAAAAGGTCTACAAGTCGAGATAGACATTCCGGAACAGAATTATTTTATTTTGGGTAATGAGGATGCGTTAAATCGAATTTTGAGCAATTTAATTTCAAACGCTATTCGTTATGGAAGTGAGGGTGGTGTATTCGGATTAACCATCCGAGAGGCAGGAGAAAATATCGCCATCGATATTTGGGATCGAGGCAAAGGGATTGCTGAAGTACATCTGGACCGGGTGTTCGAAAGGCTATATACGTTGGATGATGCAAGAAATCCTGAATTTCAAGGGAGTGGTCTAGGCCTAAGCATTACCAAGCGCTTAACTGACGCAATGAAAGGTGAGATTCAACTAAGTAGCAAACCGTATGAAAAAACAGTATTCACGTGTGTTTTTAAACGAATAACGTATTAGATATTTTCGGGTGAGGTGTTCAAGAGGAGCAGCCTCTTTTTTTATCATTAAACTTAAGAAATTTGTAAGGAATTAGAAAGAAAAAAGATATTTTTAATCATTACAATATAACAAATAAGATAGCTAAGACAAGAAGGGGTTAAACCATGGAATACATCATTCAAACGAATCGCTTAATGAAAAAAGTCAAAAAGAAGGAACTTGTCTCCGATATCAACATTCATATTAAAAAAGGGGAAATTTACGGCTTTCTAGGTCAAAATGGTGCAGGTAAAACAACGATTCTGAAAATGATTACGGGTCTGACCAGGCCATCAAAAGGGGAAATATTGTTATTTAACGAGAGGCTTACGGAAAAAACAAAATCGGTACTGGCCAGAGTCGGGAGCATTATCGAATATCCGGTCTTTTTTGAACATTTAACGGCGTTCGATAACTTAAAGTTACACTGTGAGTATTTAGGGTTTTATGACGATCATGACATTCACCAAGCGTTACAATTGGTGAATTTAAAAGGAATTGAAGACAAAATTGTAAAGGATTTTTCGCTTGGTATGAAACAGCGGCTTGGAATTGCGAGGGCGATCATCACAAAGCCTGAACTAATCGTTTTAGACGAGCCGACAAATGGCTTGGACCCCATTGGGATTAAAGATGTGCGCCATTTAATTCGGATGCTGAACAAGGAATATGGGATGACTTTTCTACTTTCAAGTCACATATTAGGAGAACTGGAGCAAATGGTTGACAGGGTTGGTGTGATTCATCATGGAAAGTTATTAAATGAGATCACGCTGGCAGATATTCGAAAAGAGCGTTCCGATTATATCGAGCTTGTGGTGGCGGATGTGAAACGAGCCATTTATTTACTTGAACACGAGCTTCATATTTCGAATATGAAAATCATTCAAGATCATAAAATCCGCATTTATGATATGACATATACCCAAAGTGACATTTCGAAAATGCTTGCTCTTCATGATATTGGAATTGAAGAAATACGGAAGCATTCCAATTCATTGGAAGACTATTTTTATCAACAAATTAATGGAGGTGGTGAAGATGACGAAATTGATGATATTAGAGTGGAGAAAATTAAAGCAAAAATCGGTCATAGGTGAAGTTGTTATTTATCTGCTCATTATCATGTTTTTGCCTTTGTTTTTTATCGAAATCATCAGTGCTGATTATGGTCTGAGCTATGCTACAGTGATTGATCTGAACATGTCGATTCAAAAGGGGTTTATCTTGTTTGGAGCTTCCTTGATCAACCAAGTTTTTATTGATGAATTTAAAAACAAAACCATCTCGTTATCCTATGGGTATCCGATAAGCCGTCAAAAACTGTTTGCCGCAAAAATACTTTTTATTGCGACGTTTGTGTTTGTCCTTACAGTCATTTCGTATTTGTTAACAGGTGTTGTTACTTATTTGATTGATCAAGTACATCCGATTATAAATGGAAATCCAACGCGTTCAGACTTGATCAAGTATTTTAGTCATATGGTTTTTCGTCCTTTGATGATTACCACGATTAGTTTTATCCCGCTATTTTATTTGGGGATTTGGAAAAGGGCGACAATCCCAACCGTGATTTGCGCGATTGTCGTAATGCAGTCACATCTCGTACCAATGATTCACCTTAATTATAATCTAGTCTTTACAGTGCTGTGTATTTTGGGAAGTCTCAGTATTTTTCTTTCCATTACGAAAGCAGAAAAAATCGGAGAGATATAATCTGCTTTGAATATTATATCATTTTAAAAATTCATGGAGGGATGAAGTTGATTATTGCGATACAAGGTATTCTGATTGCATTATTTTTAAGTGTCGGCATACAGAAAATATCAGGCCATGAGCTACAAGTTAATATATTTAAAGATCTTAAGCTTCCCCAATGGCTTCGGGTAGTAACTGGCTGGGTAGAGTTAGTTGGTGTCGCGGGATTGATTATTGGTTTTTGGATGCCGTGGGTTGTGGTCATAGCAGGGATATGGTTTGCAGTTACGATGCTTGTTGGTTTGATTACGCATATTAGAGTAAAGGATTCGTTTAGTAAAACCACACCTGCTTTCGTATTGATGGTTCTTTCTATTACATTGAGCATACTTAACTTCTCTGAATTACAGAGCATTCTTTCATAAATAGTAAGGTAAGCCTATTAATTGGGAGGGAAAGAAATGAAACGATATGTACTAGAGTTTCGGGAGATTGAAAAAACTCAAGCTTGGCTCGTTGGCGGAAAAGGGTTAAATTTAGGGGAATTATCAAAAATTCAAGGAATTCAAGTACCTGAAGGATTTTGTGTGCGGATCAATTGCCGTTTGAAAGTGAAAAGTTTCAAAAGTATTTACGATAAACACGTTTTATTTTTGATCAAGTCCTAAAAAAGTCCGACTTGTCTCACGTTGATCAAATAAAATCAGCGGCTAAATTACGGGTGTATACCCCCCTTATTTTTTACCTCGTCGCAAGCCAACTAATTGACAAGGTAGGCAGGTGATGACATAATACTTTTTATTGAATGAAATATTCAATCAAAAAAACGAGGTGATAACCATGAAATGAATTGTAAGAAGAAAATAAACGGAATCGTTGGACTGTTTGCCACTAGATTATCGGTAAATACCGAAGGTGGACTTATTACAGTAAAGGAGTTTGGAAATGGTAATTTCACAAAGAGCTTTCAAACCGAAAGGGTTGTTCGGCAACCGGTTTTTCCGGACAGTATTGTTTTCCAACGTATTGCTTCAAATCGGCATCTGGGTACGAAATTTCGCGATTCTCCTGTTTGTAAAGGAGCAATCCGGGGGTGATTCTGTTACGGTATCGCTGATATACGTGGCAGAGTATGCTCCGATTTTCATATTTTCGTTTATTGGCGGCACGTTCGCCGACCGCTGGAAACCAAAACTAACAATGATCTGGTGCGATATTCTGTCCGCCGTATCGGTGTTCCTTGTCCTGCTGGCGCTAATGCTCGGCAACTGGCATACGATTTTCCTTGTGACGCTGATTTCAGCCATTCTGTCCCAGTTCTCGCAGCCGTCCGGCATGCGCCTTTTCAAGCAACACCTCCCGGGGGAACAGTTGCAACAGGCAATGGCGTTCTTTCAATCGCTAATTGCAATCTTCATGGTCTGTGGGCCGTTCCTTGGAAGCTTCGTCTATTCGCATTTTGGCATTGAAACATCGATTGCGGTTATGGGTACGGCTTTCCTGTTTTCCGCGGTAGTTCTTCTTTGGCTGCCTCCTGATATCGAAACGAAACAGACTATTGTGAGCGATCGCAATTTCTGGCGCGAATTCGCCGATGGCTTCTGTTACGTATGGAGAAGTCGCGTTCTCAGAACGCTCGGCATTATTTTTACGCTCACGGGGATGAGCGTTGGCATCGGCCAAGCACTTAGCATCTTTATCGTCACGGAAAGGCTGAACCAGCCCGATGAGTTTCTCAGCTTTTTACTCGCGACAAACGGCCTTGCTATGCTGCTCGGTGTAGGACTGATTGGAACAGTGGCAAAGAAGGTCGCACCGCAAAAGCTGATTGCATTCGGCATGGTGATAAGCGGAGCCTCAACATTGGTCATCGGTTTCTCGAAAACTGTACCGCTTACCCTAGTCAGTCAATTCGTTGGCGGATTCTTTTTTCCCGCATTCCAGGTCGGCATCATGACGATGGTGCTCAGTTGGTCCGACCAAGCGTACGTCGGACGCGTGAACGGTGTGCTGAATCCGACTTTTACCGGCGGAATGATAGTCATGCTTCTGATCGCCGGCTTCCTGAAAAAAACAATGCCTCTTCCGGCCATCTACACGGTGTCTTCCGTCCTGATAGGAGTGGGAGCGCTTGTACTCGTCCCGATATTCAAGCATACGGCACCTGAACGCTCCGGGGAGGCTGCAGAATTGCCAGAAACGGACGGCGATGTCATTGGTGGTTATTAAGTGGGGAGTGCAGAAGAATGCAATTTGAGAGATGAATAACGCAATAATCAATTTATATGTAGAGGTGAGGTAATGGGTACGCAATGCCGGTTAAAGGTGCTTAGTTTAAACTATCATGGTCTCCTTATCCATCCTGTTTTGATCATGGATGAAAATGTAACGATTCTGATTGATACCGGGTTCCCGGGTCAGTTTAAAGAACTGATAGAAGCAATGTCGCAAGCAGGATCTCCAATGGAGAAGTTGGATGTTGTTTTATTGACACATCAGGACCTGGATCACATCGGAAATCTCCCAGATATGTTGAAATTCAAAGGAGATAGCCTGAAAGTGTATGCACACGGACTTGAAAAACCATATATTCAAGCAGAATCGCCATTACTGAAGGATCCAAATCATGCTCCCCTAATTGGACGTGTCGATCATGAACTTGCGGACGGTCAAGTGCTGCCGTTTTTTGAAGGTATAACAGTTATTCATACTCCGGGTCATACACCTGGACACGTCAGTTTTTATATAAATAGGGAGAAAATTTTGATCGCGGGCGATTCTATGTACAGTCAAAATGGAACGTTAGGCGGTGTCCATGCTCCGACGGCGTATGATGTAGAGACCGCGAAGTCTTCATTAAGAAAGTATTTGGAATTTGATGTACAATCTGTGATTTGCTATCACGGGGGAATCGTTCAAGAGAATGTAAATGAACAGATTCGTAAACTCTGTGTCTTGTGATTTTCAGAGATTATTCGGTTCCGAAGAGCCGAAAGGACTTGGTGTCTGGCTAGAAGACCCGTACGATAAAAATAAGCTAAGTATAGAAGAATAACCTAAGAGAACAGTTAATAAGTGTCGTCCGGCCTTATTCCAGCTCAAAATAGTCGTGGCTAATTGACAATGTTAAAGAGTCATGCCATAATGTACTTTCTATTGAATAAAATATTTAATCGAAAAAATGGAGTGATTACATTGCCACGCACGGAACAAGAAAATAAACGGATCAGAGAGACACAGCGAAATAGCATTCTGGAAGCGGCTAAACATATTTTTGCCCAAAAGGGCTGGGCGACCACCATAGCAGATATTGCAGCAGCCGCTAATGTGAGTCAGGGACTGATTTACCACTACTTTGCGAACAAAGAAGCTGTTATTTGCGAACTGCTAAGTCAAACCATGCAATCCGACTTGGATGTATTTCAGCGAGTCATGCAATCTGGAGATACGGCAACAAAGCGTTTGGAAATCCTAATATCAAGTATGCTCAAATCCAGGCAGGAACAAATTAATCAATTTGGAATTACCGTTCAAGCAGCGAAGAAAAATTCGCCCTCTAACAACGAACTTGAAATCATGCGCAGGATTTTCAAAAATCTCAATAACAATGATTCGGATGCCAAAGACTTGCACGAGCTCATGATGAAACGATTTCAATCGATACACGACATCATTTTACAGTTGATTGTTGAGGGCCAAGAAAGAGAGGAATTTGCAAAGGATGCACCTTCCAAATTGGCATTAATGATCTTCCAGTGCATTCAAAGTATGACTACGCTCGCCTTAGACCAGCCGGATGAATATGAAAAACATTATCCTTATACCGAAATAATCATGCGCATGTTAAAGCCAAACAACCAATAATCTGATGGGAAAGAAGGGATTCATATGAAGAAAATCTATCAACCTATCTTCGAATCATACACTTTGCCTAATGGTATTCAATTAAAAAACAGAATCATAATAGCACCTATGACTCATACGTCATCCAATTTAGACGGCACCGTTTCGGAGATAGAAGTCAACTACTACGTACGCCGTGCAATCGAAATAGAAGCATGAACTGAAAAATGATGCCACCTGGGGATACTAAAAAACTCATAACAAGGAGGAACAATCCATGCGGACCAAAGGGATTGCCTGCGTAGCGGTTTAGTACACCACTTGTGTTCACTCATCTGGGGCATAAGCCCTCTAAAAGATATTTGGGAGCTGTAACAAGAAAATATATATAACAAAATGAAGGTTATGAAAATATCCCTCATGAACAAAGGAGAACTGAAAATGAGAAAACTTGTTCTATTTTTACACGCATCGCTTGACGGTTTTGTGGAAGGGCCAAACGGTGAAATGGACATTGGATGGGTTTCCTACGATGCTGATTTGAAGAAATACGCGAAAGAAATTCTGAGTACTGTCGACACTGTCATTTGGGGACGCGGGACTTATCAGATGATGCACAGTTACTGGCCATCTGTGCCTTCGAACCCATCAGCTTCGCAGTATGAACTGAATCATGCCGAGTGGATCGAAAAGACATCCAAAATCGTTTTTTCCACGACGCTGGAGAAAGTCGAATGGAACAATTCCAGACTTGTGAAAGAAGATGTCGAGGAAGAGATCAAGAACCTTAAACAGCAGCCAGGCAAGGATATGGTCATCATCGGCAGCCCTAGGTTCGCACACTACCTTATGCAGCTTGATTTAATTGATGAGTATAAAATTACGGTTTCCCCCGTCCTGGTAGGCAGCGGATTGCCGTTATTTCAAGGTCTCAAGGAGAAGATCAATCTTAAACTTATCGAAAACAGGACCTTTGATTCTGGTGCTATAGGTCTCATTTATCAAACGGTTAGATGACATTTTCTCCTAAATAGATTACGCGAACGGATACGTAAATTGAATGACAAGATTGGCAGTCCAGGACTTTATTTTTAAAGTCTTGGTCCGCCGCTGCTTCTTTTAATGGAGCAATCTAAAACTTATTTTTCAAAAGCTGACGATTTTTAAATCAAAGTCCGCATTAAATCCACATCTCTAGTGTAAGCAAGGAACGGAGGGTGTGTTTCCCGCCTGATGTGGAGCATGACTCTGTGCTAAGCAAGAAAGGTTTGAAAGCGATGAATCATAGAGAGCATATCGACAAACCGCGGAAGACGAGATCAACAATACAATCCATAATCTGATGGAAAGAAGGGATTCATATGAAGGAAAGCTATCGGCCTATTTTCGAACCATACACTTTGCCGAACGGTATTCAATTAAAAAACAGAATCATAATGGCACCTATGACACATGCTTCATCCAATTTAGACGGTACCGTTTCGGAAACAGAAATCAACTACTACGTACGCCGTGCAAAAGGATTGGGAATGGTTATTGTAAGTTCTACGAAGGTTATGGCTAATGGCGGGTTTCCTGGAACAGCCTCGGCCGATCGAGATGAGATGATTCCAGGATTACGACGGCTCGCTTTGGCTATTCAGAGCGAGGGCGCAAAATCCATACTGCAGATCACTCATGCAGGCCGCAAATGTCCACCCTTTGTCGAGGACATTGTGAGCGCGAGCGCAATACCTGAATCAAAAGCGGGCGCAGCCGTACCGCGTGAATTGACCGCTGCGGAAATCCCCAATATTATTCGTGCATTCGGCGAGGCAGCCAGACGTGCCATTGAAGCTGGTTTTGACGGAGTGGAGATCCATGGGGCCAATGGGGATCTCATTCAACAATTTTTTTCTCCCCATTCTAATAGGCGTAATGACCGCTGGGGAGGATCGCTGGAAAAGCGTATGACGTTCCCACTAGCAGTCGTAGATGAAGTAATACGTGTCGTTCGGCAGCATACGAAGAAGCCGTTTATTGTCGGCTATCGCCTTTCTCCGGAGGAAATGGGAACGCCAGGCATTATGATGTCCGACACATTGAATCTTATTGAAGTCCTTGCGTCCAAAGAATTGGATTATGTGCATATTTCTCAAAATGATTTTTGGTCGACCCCTAAACGCGGTGTGGACGATACCCGCCCGAACACCGAAATTATTCAAGAACGTGCCGGGAGACTTCCGGTCATCGGAAATGGATCGATTCGTACAGCTGAGAAAGCCGTTCAGGCACTGCAAACGGGGATCCCGCTGATAGCCTTAGGGCGTGAACTCGTTATGGAGCCTGACTGGATGGAAAAAATAGCGCAAGGGCGTGAAGATGATATCAAAACAACACTCTCCAAGGCTGACCAACATAAAATGGCGATACCGGATTCGTTGTGGGGAATGATTATGCGTGTCCCCGGTTGGTTTCCGATCGAAATAGAAGCTTGAACAGAAAAATGAAGCCGCCTGGGGAAACTGAAACTTATAAAAAACACATAACTAGGGGAACGAAGACCTGCGAAGATAAAGAAAGTGTAATAGTAGTGTAGAACTTGTAATTTTGGATGAGTGGGTGCGGAGATAACGTGTAGCGGCCTCGTCGGGGCATATACCATCTAATAGATTTATTTGGGGGTTGTCACATGAGAATATATTTAATAACTGGATTACTAACCTCTTTCATATCTTCTATTACTTTTTCACTCACTCTAAGTTTCTTTGATATGAATAATTCCTACGGGCTTGGATTTTATGGATTGTATACTATTGTTTTTCTTATTTATGGTACCCCTGCAATATTTTTATTCGGTTTACCGATATCACTTTTGATTGAAAAGCTATTTGATCGAAGTAATATTAAGACAAAGAATTATTTAATCACATTAGGGACCTATATAATCACTTATGCTAGTGCGGGATTTATTGGATCGTTAATATACTTTCTGGTGTTTACTGGAGGCATTTTACGTTGGAGTGAGGATTTATTGATTTTTTCAATATTTGGTGTAATGGCGGCTTTATTATTTTTAATTATACGATACTGCATAGAAGTGATATTTAAAAAAATAAGATATAACAATGAAATTGAGTAATGCTTTGAAGTGTCTGGCTAAAATACCATGATGGGAATATAATCAGAAGCATTACAATCGCTTATATTGTTAGAGTAGAGGATGTTACTCAAATTCAACTTGAGTAATTGAGAATTAGTCGAATTACGAACCCGAAATATACATTAATATCTTAGATAGGAATAGTGATAAAAATGAATTTACCTAATGAGTTACAAGCGGCTTTAAACGAGCATCTTGTTAATATAAGTCATGAGCAATTAATAACTGCCGCACAGCGTATTAGTCTTCTTTACCGAACGCATGAAGTCTCACGCGGGAAACATTATATTCAAAACAGGAATGAAGCTTTATCATACGCAGTAGCTAGAATGCCAGCGACATTTGGTGCGGTATATCATGCGCTTAAATATACCTTAGATGCAATGAATGGGCAACAAACTAAAATATCTTCTATTTTAGATGTTGGTGCCGGCACCGGAGCGGCTACTTGGGCAGCTAACGAATTAGTTGACTTGGATTCAATAGTGTGTATTGAGTATGCGGATGTCATGAGAAAGCTCGGCGAGGCTATGATGCTTAAAGGTCCTGCCCCTTTAAATAAAGCAAGTTGGAAGAGAATGAATATTGCAAAAGATACTATTGAGGATAAAGCGGATTTGGTAATTGCGTCATACGTCATCAATGAACTAGATGAAAGCCAACAACTTCTAGTAGCCGAGAAGCTATGGTCAATCACGAATAACGTTTTACTGTTTATCGAAGCAGGGACACCTGAGGGTTATCGAATATTAAATAAAGTACGCACAAGCCTGTTAAAACGTGATGCCCATATTTTGGCGCCTTGTCCGCATGAGGGGCCATGCCCTATTTCTGGACAGGACTGGTGTCATTTTACTTGTCGTATTCAACGAAACCGTTTGCATAGACTAGCAAAAGGTGGACAATTACCATACGAAGATGAAAAATATACATATTTAGCCCTAACAAGAGAAGAAACAAATCCTTATAGCGCTCGTATATTGCGCCATCCTCAAATTGGAAAAGGCCATGTTAAGTTAAGCTTATGTACGAAAGATGGGTTAAAACAGGCAACTTACTCTAAACGGGATGGAGATATCTACAAACATGCGAGAAAGTCTAATTGTGGGGATACAATACCATTCGAATAAAATGTAATGCAAATATAAGGTGAACGACTTTAATCTAGATTACCAAGCGAGCTGTTTTCGGTTGTTAAGGAAATTATAAATTGAAAATTTTGTGGATAATTTTCTAGGATATAGTTTCCGTCCAGCTCCAGCGCCTATCGACTAGCAAACTTCTTGTCCTTCTCCCTACGATAAGTCAACATCGGCTCGTTCCTCGCCGTGTTTCCTTTATCTCAGTCGAAGGCCCTGAAGTTTGTACGTAGATAATCAGGCGCTTGCGCTTTTGTACTTACCAAGGTGTTGTAACATAACGAGCCACTCAAAATATAAGAGAAGTTTACGGTTAGGTGAAACATTTTGAGATTAAAAAATCACTATACATTAATTGATAGTATTAAGATCCCATACGAATGTGCTCGATTTTGGACTGTTGTTCGGATGCTTATCGTATTAGTTCAGCGATTAGAGCCAACATTGCAGGTCCTTGTAACAGCGATGTTTATTAATCGAGCTATGCTTCTCTTGAATGGGAAAGAAACCATGTCAAATTTAGCATTACCTATTATATTGTTAGGTATATTATTAGCTTTGTCACGAGTCTATGACGCTGTCGTTCTACTTATCAACTGTAAAATTGAAAATGCTTTACGAATTAGTTTTCGAAATGCAATAGTCCATAAACGAGCTAAAATGCAATATACATATATTGAAAATCCCGAAACATGGAACCTTATTCTTAGGGTTAGCAACGAGCCAGAGCAGCACATCATGCAGGGATTGTCATCCGTTACAGGGATAGCTGGAATTATTATTACGTCTATAGGAATATTGTCCATTTTAGTATTTAATGTATGGTGGGCAGCTATTGCTATTTTAATAATAATGATTCCAATGGTAATTATTGCAATTAAGAGCGGTACCTCACAGTATGAACTCGATCGAGAACTAACAAACACAACGCGTAAATATGAATACTTTAGTAATCTATTAATTAGCCGTGAATCAGTTAACGAACGTTCTGTATTTAGCTTTCATAAACAACTTAATCCTAAATGGTCAATTCTTTATGAAACGGCTAGAGTAAAGTTTATGGAAGTTTTCGTTCAATGGACTAAGAGATCAAAAATCGGTAGCGTCATAATGTCCTTGTTTGTAACACTCATCGCATTGGCAATCCTTCCGCCATTAGCTACTGGCGAGATGACAGTAGGATTGTATATTGCGTTAGTACAGGCTGCTGCAGGAATGGTTCAACTTATTGCGTCGGATCTTCCAGATCTAATCGTACAGCAAGCCAAATACACTGAATATTGTAAAGATATTTCTGCTTTTGCGAAATTGGAAGATACCGACGGGGCACTAGATTTACCGGCTGAAAAAATACCAGACTTTCAAACATTGGAATTTATTAATGTAGTTTTTAAATATCCGGGAACTGAAAAGATAGTTCTCAATGAACTAAGTTTTAAACTAATAAAGGGTAAACATTATGCACTGGTAGGAATCAATGGTGCAGGCAAATCTACAATAGTAAAGTTAATATTGGGATTGTACAACAATTATGATGGAGAAATCTTGTTAAACGGAAAAAACATTACATTTCTCACTCAAGCAGAACGAAAATCTCTTGTTTCGGTATTATTTCAAGACTTTGCGCAATATCCTTTATCATTCTTAGAGAATATTGCTATTGCAGATTCCTTACGCATTGGAGATGAAGATGTGGCTGAACGTGTCTTGGCAGTATCAAAACAAATAGGTTTACAGGAAACGATTGATGATTTGCCGAATGGGATTTTCACACATCTTGGAAAAATAGAAAAGAATGGGCAAGACCTTTCAGGTGGTCAATGGCAGCGTGTTGCAATAGCAAGAACGATTCTATCCCCAGCACCAATACATATTTTAGATGAACCTACTTCTGCTGCTGATCCCATCAAGGAATCAGAATTATATAAAGAGTTTGAAATGATAAGTCGTGGATGGACAACCATTTTTATTTCTCATCGACTTGGATCAACTAAGCTTGCCGATGAAGTTCTTTTAATAAATGAGGGTAAAGTCGCGGAACAAGGAACACACGAAGAATTAATGCAAATTGGTGGGATTTATTGTGCAATGTATGAAAGTCAAAGACGGTGGTATCAATGATAAAAAACATTTTAGATGAAGAAGAAAGAGTATCCCCTTTAAGAGACATTACAAACTCCATTATTTTGGGATTTCGATTCCATCCAATTCTTCTGTCAATTTGCGCGTTTACTAGTATGCTCCATAGTATGTCTTATGCGGTAATAACACTAGCAAGTCAGAACTTATTTGACGAAGTGACTTTTTTAGCGAAAGGCGCAGCAATAAATTCAACAAGATGGGCTATCGTTCTGATGGGTTTAAGTTATGTAGGAAGCCAACTAATTATGGCAGTTGATACCACTCTTTATGTGTACATTCATAGAAAGGTATTAGGTCGGCTTTATGAAAAACTACATGATAAATCTTCTAAGATTTCTCCAATTAATTATGATGATCCGCAAAGTCTTGATTTAATTGAAAAAGCAAAAACAGGTATTAGAGCGACAGTAGATACTGCTTTTTCTTGGTTAAACATGATCGCCTATTTTTTATCATATTTCATTGCCATGTTTTTTGTTTTACACTCAATCTCCCCCTCTTTAATCGTGTGCTTATTTGTGGCGTTTATTCCGGTTATTATTAGCCAATGGATTCGGCTCAAGTTATTTACCGATTTAGAGGATGAAAGTGCGCCTATTCGAAGAAAAATGGAACAATACGAAAACGCAATTTGTCGAAACCAATACTACAAAGAAACTAGAGTACTTGGTGCATTTAATTATATAAACAATCTTTATAGTGACTCGATTCAACTCTTAAATGCAACACGTTGGAAATTTGAGAAAAAAGCCAATACTTTTCTTTTAATTTCTCGATTGCTTACTGTCCTTGGTTACATTTCTATTATTCTTCTATTGGTCTATTTACTATACATGCATAGAATATCAATTGGTGGGTTTGCCGCTGTCTTGTCATCGTTATACATTATGTTTTCTATGGCAGAAAACATGCTAGGTGTAGAGTTTGGATTGTTGGCGAAAAACGCGGCCCAAGCAAAAAACCTATTTAAATTTTTAAGATTAAAAGAGCAGGTTGGAACCGATGGTGAGTTTAAAAAAGAATTAGGCATTACAGTAAGTGATGTTCATTTTACATATCCTCATGCGGGAAAAGAAGCACTAAAGGGGATTAGTTTATCAATCCAACCTAATGAAATCGTTGCTATAGTGGGGGGGAATGGAGCCGGAAAGTCTACTTTAGTCAAGCTGCTAATGGGTATGTATCTTCCTGATAAGGGGACCGTTACGGTGGGTGGTATGGACACAAAAATAATCCAATCGGAATATATCTACCGTAGGTTTTCTGCAGTATTTCAAAACTTTATAAAATATAAAATGACATTATTAGAGAACATTACAATTTCTGACGCTGAAGTTTCTGAAGAGCAGCAGAATAAAAAAGCTAGACAAGCAGCTAAACAAATAGATCTTAATCTTCAGAGTAATAGCTTTCCAAATGGATTTGAAACAATGTTATCGCGTGAGTTTGACGGAGTAGACTTATCAGGTGGAGAATGGCAAAGACTAGCAATAGCAAGGGGCCTTTATAGGATTCATGATATTATCATACTTGATGAACCAACTGCAGCGATTGATCCACTTGAGGAATTTCGAATTTATGAAAGTTTCTCAAGGATATCAAAAAACAAGATGTCAATTATTGTTACACATCGCATAGGTGCTGCAAGGCTTGCTTCTAAAATTATTGTATTAAATGAAGGTAAAATTGAAGAGGAAGGAACTCATGAAGAGTTAATGGAAGCCGAAGGGTTATACTCACGCATGTATCGCTCGCAAAAGCAGTGGTATGACACATTAGCTATAACTGACTAGAACGTAGGGGCTCGGCTAATAATTCGAGAGTAACTCAGGTCTTCGGCAATGGATTTTACGGCGGTCCTTAACGGAGTCTGCTCTAATCTATTTCCAGCATGCGGGACAAGGTTGCTTCTATTTGTAGAATTATAATCAAGATAACAAATGTAAAGGGGTAATAAAGATGACGAAAAGAAATATCCAAGTATCCCTAAGGAAAGGAAACATAAATGATGCAGAAGCAGTGTTAGAACTTCAAAAGGAAGTTCTTTCAGAAAATGAATTTATGATTTCGGTAATAGAAGAATATGAAGAAACCACTGAGCAAATAAGAAACTGGATTGAGAAAATCTTAGAGAATGAAAGAGAAAATCTAATCGTGGCAGAAAGCAAAGGGCAGATTGTTGGTTGGATTGTTTTTCGCTCAAAAAGTACTAAAAGGCTTTCTCACACTGGTTCTTTTACGGCAATGGTCAAAAAAGAGTACCGAAATCAAGGCATTGGTAAACTGCTGATCAAAGAACTTTTATACTGGGCAGAACATAACCCTTTAATAGAGAAAGTTAGTTTAGGTGTTTTATCAACAAATCAACGAGCTATCGAATTGTACAAAAGTATGGGATTTGTTGAAGAAGGACGTAAAATAAAAGAAGTTAAGTTCAGTGATGACTTATATGTTGATGATATACTCATGTATAAACTGGTTTAACCCTTTCATTATACAACGATTAGGAAATATATAAACAATCACGATGAAATTGATAATGAAATAAGAACAAATATTAGTTTGCGTTACGTGTTTCCAAATAAAGATTGGAACGAAACACCAATCACGAATGATAGTTATCAAATGATATATGTTTGTCAAAAAATATAAGATATTTGTTAGGGAGCCGCTCGGAGTTTAGATAACCGAGCGTTTTTAAAAATAGGTATATCAAGTGTATGCTCTCCTTACCCATGGCGAATAAATACTAAAGTATCTCCAAGAATGTTTCCCATTCTTCCTAATGCAAACACATTACCTTGTGACAAGATTTTAGATATGGAAATGATGAAATCGGAATTTCCGGGCGTTGAAATAGATGAGACACTTCCTTTGAATTTATGGTCCGAAGGAATTAATACAGTGCCGGAAGGTGAATTTATTCTAATAGCCAAAGAATTTATTCAAAAATGTAAAGCGTTCAATAAAGAAAAACTATTTATCATTTCGCATGATGGTACGATAAATTCATATCGGCAAATGATTTCAGGTCAAACATTAACTAGAAATGATTTTCTACATGATGCTGGTTGGTTTCAAATTAGTTGTTAGATATAGATATTATATTGGAAAGGAAGTTTTCAATGAAAATACGACTCTCAGATTTTAACGAAAACTGGGCACAAATGTTTCAAGACGAATCACAATTTCTAAAAACAATATTTGGAAACGAAATAATCAAATTTGAGCATTTTGGGAGTACTTCCGTTAAGGGCTTGAAGGCAAAGCCTGTAATCGACATGATGTGCATCGTGAATGATATTGAAAAGATAGATTCATTCAATAATAAAATGCATTCCCTTGGATATGATGTCGCAGGAGAGTGGGGGATTCCGGGAAGAAGATTATTCCGAAAAGGCGGGGAAAATCGAACTCACCATATTCATTTTTATCAACAAAATAATCCACATATTGATCGCCATATAATTTTTCGTGATTATCTACGTTCTCATCCACAGGAAGCAGAAAAATATAGTAATTTCAAAGAACAGTTGGCACAAAAATTTGATGATACAAGGGAATATAGCCAGGCTAAAAATACATTCGTGAAAGAAATGGAAGAGCTTGCCCTTATTTGGTATAAGAAAAGACAGTAAAACTCCAATTCCCATATGTTTACTTTTTGTTAAACCTGAGATGTTTATTTTTTCAAAAGAGTGGTATCTCTTCGTCCTGGTGAATCTGACGTAAAGACGGTCAGTAAATAACCGCCTTATAGCTTACACATTTACCTTATAATTCAATACTAACTCGTCACCAGGTAATCCCCTTATCCCCCAATTATGTTTTGGTGTTTCAAAAATAGTAATCTCAACATCTTGAGGGGATATTTCTAATTCTTTACTTATACGCTCAAATAGTAGCTTTATTAATTGCTTTTTTGCTTCTACCGTTCTACCTTCAAACATACTAATCTCGATTATGGTATATTCTTCAGTTCTTCCATTTGCAAAATAAAAGTCACTTTTATCCATAGGGAAAAAACGATGAAATTTCTTCTCTGAAGGATATTCAAGTGCATCAACTATACACGAATGAATAACGTTCGATAATGTTTCCTTAATTGGATTTAGCCTATCCTTAACTCCGAAAATTTTTATTTGTCCCAAAACCATTACTCCTTTCGATACTAGTTAAACTAAAAAAGGTAGTAAGTAATCACTTCGACAAAGTGGTGATAAGTCCTCTAATTATCCGTTTTTCATATTTACAAACAAGGATAACGATGCAAGCTTCTAAATCATTCTAGGGGTGAAATAATTGAATAAATATAGATTATTACTATTTGACATAGATGATACTCTTCTTAGTTCATCTTGGTTTTATGAAGGATTGAAAAAGACTATCAAAATACATCCTTTAACCCAAAAACTTGATGAAAAAGTATTTCTTGAAAAAATGCTTAATATCCCTATGTCCTTATTGGAGCAATTTAAAAAGAGGGAGCTAACTCCATTGGAATTTAGACGAGAACGGTGGAGTCAGTCCTTCGCATACTTTGATGTGGCAACGAATAGAGAACTACTTGATGATATGGATGAACTCTTTTTGAGAACTAGTATGGATTGTATTACTGTAAATAAAAAAGTAATAGATTTACTTAATGATTTGAAATCACATTATCAACTAGGGATCGTTACAAACGGTCTTTACGATCCCCGTTTTAAAATTCGGCAAATGCAATTATCTGAAATTTTTACCGATGAAACCATATTCGATGCAGAAAAGCTTGGATATAGAAAGCCCGATCCGGAGATTTATTTGACGGCACTTAAGCATTTTGATAATAAGCCGGAGGAGACGATTTTTATTGGCGATTCCTGGATACACGATATAGTTGGACCAATGGAAGTTGGAATAGAAGCAATATGGATTAATAAAAAGGGGCATAGAAAATCTACCACCCATAATCCAATTGCGATTGTTTCGGATCTTATGAAGATAAAGAGTATATTGATTAAAGATTAATTTAAAAAAGGCACGCTCTCTTAGGAGTAATTAGGAACATAATGACAGATGTTCCTTAATTCGAACTTTTATTGGCAATGATAGGAAATAATGTACATATTGTGTGGTGTTTTTTATAAAATAATAATTCGTTGTATACATCACCTCGGTGCTATATAATGTATATGAGGTGGTGGAAATGAAAGAGGAAAAAAAAATTAGAAAACAAATCTATTTGGAACCTAAACAAAATGAGCAAATCAAATTGTTATCCGATCGACGCAATAAGACAGAAGCACAGATTATTAGAGATGCTATAAATCATTATCTAACGGAAAGCAAAAAAGAATTGGACGATCCGATTTTAGACTTGATCGGCATGGTGAATAGTGGGATTCGTGATGGTTCTACAAAACATGATCAAGCTATATATTTGGAAAATGATGAGGATATCCATGAAACAAGATAAATTGTTTATCGATACCGGTGCTTGGATTGCATTAATAGAGAGAAAAGATCAATTTCATGCACGTGCCACCAATTTCCTGAAAAGTCTTGACTCCTCAGTTAAAAGGGTTTCCTCAAGTTATGTAATTGCTGAAACATATACATGGTTTCGGTATCGGGTTGGGTTTTCTTACGCTAAACAGTTTCTTGAAATTATGGAAAGGTCCCAACAGAACGGGACGATAAAGATTATCTTGGGTGATCAAGATACATTACAATTGGCAGAACAACTACTAAAGGATTTTCCTGACCAGAAATTGTCTTATGTTGATGCGGTCAGCATGGCAATTATGAAGATAGAACAAATAGACAAAGTATTTGGATTTGACCATCATTTTTATCTTTTGAATTTTGAGGTCGTTCCTTCAGATTAACCACGAAAGACATTAATGAAAACAATGATTTAAAGCTATTATCCTTATGTCAAAGCCAACTGGATAATAGCTCTTTTTATTTTTGGAGATCACTATGCATAGACTATAAAATCATGACCCCGTCGACCTGTAATGCTTCACACCAAACCGCCAAACGAGCAAACAAGGAAAAATAAACACAATTCCAGCAATGGGAGCCAACATATAAAGAACCGATTCACCCTCGCTTCGACCTAGAACATACAATAGTGGCAAATAGTTAACACATCCAAAAGGAATGACAAATGTAAAAAATTTCGTCACCCACTTATGGTAAATATTCAAAGGATATTGCGCCATTTCTCTGCCGCCATCTGTAAAAATGTTCACAACTTCGAGTCCTTGGATTGTCCAAAAACACAGGGTAGCCGCCAGCATGAATATTCCTGTGAAAATAAAGACTCCACTCACAATCATTAAAATAAGGACGCAAACTTTTACAAAACTCCATTCAATCGATAAATTACTTAATGCCCAAGTCAAAACGATAACGCTTTGAATCAATCTTCCCAATCTCGTAAATTCAAATTGCGATCCCATTACTTGGATGATTGTGCCTCTAGGTCGTACAAGCAATCGATCAAAATTTCCGTTCCTCACTAGAGAAGAAAACGAATCAAATCCTCGTGCGAAACATTCGCTTACGGCAAAGGCCATATGAATGACCGCAAAACATAAAGCGACTTCAAAAAATGTCCATCCCTTTATTTGTCCGAAGCGTTCGAAGAGAAAATATAACCCAGCAAAAACGGATAATGGAACGAAAAACTGTCCAAACGATAATAACCAAAAAGAAGTCCGATATTGCATTTGCGACTTAAATAATATATGAAGATATTTAAAATATAAGCTCACACGTCTCACCCTCCTTGAACGACGACTCTCTGTAATGCTTTTTGAAAGGCTAATCTTCCAAGCAAAACAAGAACGACAAGCCATGCTAGTTGAAAAAGAATGCCAATCAAAGCTTCGTCTTGCGGGATATGTCCGGAATAAACTCGAAACGGAAAATCTGCTGTAAAACGAAATGGCAGCATATACGCGATATTTTGCATCCAATCTGGCATTAACGGAATGGGGATCGTCAGACCAGCAAAGAACTCTCCAATCACACTGAACATGAGCAGAGATCCTACTGGTGACATGGTGATGAAAACAGAGATGTAAATGAACATGGAGATGGCGACTAATAGCAATAACCCAAGAATGATAGATGATATGAATAACAGAAAAGTAGTAAAGTCTGCTGGCAATGTCATTCTATACGGCTGCGGCAATAAAAACGCAACAATCAGGATAGGAAAGCTGCGAAGGAACGCACTCGATAGACGCTGAGCCAATAATTTCGCATACCAAAAGCCGTAGATTCCGCAAGGTCTACAAAGCTCATAAGCGATATTTCCAGTTGTAATTAAATCAAATAACTCGTTATCCCGAAACCAAAGCATGATGAAGGCGAGAAATGCCTGTTGAAGCCAGAGGTATGTAATTAATTCTTTTAACGACATCGGTGGAGTTTGCAGAGCGTGTTCGTAAAATGCCTCAAAGATCATAATGTACATAAATCCCCAGAAAAATTGCGTCGCTACCCCGGCAAGAGCTGCTGTCCGATATTGCATACCGTTTAGAAGCCGTAACCTTAACACAGAGACATATGCACTCATATTTGGTACTCCTTATATAATTGGATAATAATTTCTTCGATTGGCTGCGAATCAATCGAAAGGTCCACGATTTCCACCATGCTCGATAATGTAGAAATGACTTCTGAAACCATCACCTTCTCCGAATCGACACTTAAAACCGCTCTATCGCTAGTTTGAGAGAGTACCGTTACTCCATAAATGTCAAAAGGTTGGGCTGCTTCTCGATAATCTACTGTCATCATTTTGTTAGTACCAAAGTTTTTCCTCAGCTCATTCAGTTTCCCATCGTATAGTAAACTACCTTTTCCAATTAAGATCACGCGATCGGCAAGCGCCTCAATATCATTCATATCATGTGTTGTTAGGATGACCGTCACACCTTTTTCCTTATTGATTGTCTTGATAAAATTTCGTACCGCGATTTTTGATAGAGCATCGAGACCAATGGTCGGTTCATCCAAAAATAATACACTCGGACTATGCAATAAAGAAGCGGCAATTTCACAACGCATTCGCTGTCCTAAGCTCAGTTGTCTTACAGGAGTAGAAATAAGACTTTGCAATTCAAGCGTCTCGACAAGTAAATCAACATTTGCTTTATATTCTTGCTGTGGAATTTTGTAAATATCACGTAAAAGCTCGAACGAGTCGGCGACTGGGACATCCCACCAAAGCTGGGACCGTTGGCCGAAAACAACTCCGATATTTTTTACATATGAAACGCGATCTTTCCAAGGGGTATACCCCATAATCGTACATTCACCGCTATCGGGTACTAAAATGCCGCTCATCACCTTAATCGTCGTAGATTTTCCAGCACCGTTAGGCCCAATGTAACCTACAATTTCTCCAGGTTCAATTGAAAATGAAATATAATTGAGCGCTTGAACAATGGTATGCTCACGATAAAAAAGCGCTTTCAGTGAATTGGCGAGTCCAGTGGAGCGCTTAGCAACCTTAAATGATTTACTTATCCCTTCAATTCTAATCAAGCACGTCCCTCCCTTTAAAAACATAATCGGAAGGAAGATGTTACCACTAGATTACGAGGCTGTCAATCCATTTTTTAAAAATTTGCAATATATATGGTATAATTTTCTTAATAAGATAGGGGGGATGAACATGGCTCTTTATCAAAAGGATCAGGTTACTTTGGATGAATATTTACAAATCCGTGAGAGTACGGAAGAATTATTGGAGTACATTGATGGATTTATCTATATGTCACCATCTCCATCGACAAGACATCAACGAATATCTAGAAAGCTTCTAGTTCAATTGGATCGTTTTTTGGAAGGGAAGCCTTGCGAAGTTTTTTCAGCACCGTTTGATATTGAATTAAAAAATGACAGAATAGAAGGAAAAAAAGTTGTCATACCAGATCTCAGCATTATTTGCGACAAAAATGGACTAACGGATTCCAGGTATATTGGAGTTCCAAATCTTATTGTTGAAATCCTCAGTCCTTCTAATCAGTCCCATGACTTAATCACGAAATTAAATATTTATATGAATTATGGAGTGAAAGAATATTGGATTGTGAACCCGATGCTGAAATCGGTGACCATCTATCAGCTGAATGATGATATGTATGAACAATATGCTATAAAAACGGAGGAAGGACAAATTCGTTCGGGGTTTTTGGATGGATTCAGTGTTGAGTTGAAAGAGCTTTTTTCTGAAATGTAAAAATCGAGTGTTATGGACCAACACTCGATTTTTTAATTACTTTCCAAATACCGAAGTTTTTAAAAGCGCAAGCCGTTCGCGGGTTGTTAATTTCCATTCGACGACTTTTGGAGTTTTTGCTGCGACGGCATCCGACTCTAAATCGAGTTTCCGAGCAATTTCTCTTGCGCGTGCGAGATGGTAGTCGCTCGTAATGATTGTGACAGAGTGAATGGAAGCAGGGAGGAGCTTCTTGGAAAATTGAATATTTTCATACGTGGATGTCGATGCTGTTTCCAGAATTAAACGATCTTCATCAATGTCATTTTCCACTAAAAAACGTCTCATTGCTTCCGCTTCAGTAATATCTTCATCAGGGCCTTGTCCCCCAGATAAAATCAATTTTATGTTAGGATGCGTTTTTGCATAATCTAATGCAGCTTCAAGCCGATAGCGCAAAGAAAGTGAAGGAATCTCGCCATTCACTTTGGCGCCAAGAATAATGGCGTATTCGTTTTTACCATTTGCTTCTGGGAACCTGCCAGCAATTATCCAATTTCCTGTTATAATCCACATACTTATACAAAGTATGGCGAAAGGTAGTATCCATATTAAGATCGGTTTAATTTTCAAAGAAACTCACCTCATAATTAAAGAATATCGGACATTTGTAAAATAGTAAATCTATTTTTGAAGGGAGACTACCTAGTGAAAACGATTATTTTAGCCGGCGGGAAATCGAGTCGGATGGGGGAAAATAAGGCATTAATGACAATAGCGGGAAAACGTGTCATTGATAGGATAATCGAAGAATTTACCCATGTTTCGGAAAAAGTCATTGTCATTGCGAATGACGAGCTTTCTCAGATTGGTGATTCAGTGGTAATTTTAGAAGATTTTAAGCCTTATAAAGGTGAAGGGCCTTTGGCGGGAATGTTAACAGGGTTAGCTGCTGCAAAGGAGGGTCCATGTTTCGTCATTGCCTGTGATATGCCGTTTGCCTCTAGCAAATTAGCAAAGCAGCTCGAACAAAAACTAATCGAAAATAAGCTTGAAGCAGTTGTTCCAGTTGCCGATGGGCAAATCCATCCCTTATGTGCAGTATATAACGCCCGAATTCAAAACGAAGTGATTGGAGTGCTAAAAGAGGGTAAAAGAGCAGTAAAATCTTTGCTTGATCGTATCAAAGTTGAGTATATTGAAATGGATAAGTCATTGGAATTCTGGAATATGAATACGAGGGAAGATTACGTTGAAGCGAAAAAGCTCATTGAAGGGAACGAGACTTATTGAATTGTGAAATTACGAGGGACCCTATTAAGATAAAGGAAGTATACGCAAAAGTGGTAAGAAGGGAAGCAGGAGCCGTTACTACTTTTATTGGCACGGTTCGCGAACTGACACATGGCCGAAAAACACTTTACCTTGAATACGAAGCGTATGAAGCAATGGCATTAAAAAAGCTTGAGCAGATCGTGACGGAAATGAAGGATCGCTGGCCAGGGGTAGAAGCAGCGATTTCACATCGAATTGGGCGATTAGAAATAAGCGATATAGCAGTTGCAATTGCAGTTTCTTCACCACATCGACCGGAAGCTTATGAAGCAAATCGCTATGCTATTGAGAGAATTAAGGAAATCGTACCAATTTGGAAAAAGGAATATTGGGAAGATGGAGAGCAGTGGATTGGCAACCAGCAAGGAACGAAGGAATATGTGGACGGAAAACCGGAGGAGGCGGATGTAATTGAATAACATTTTATTGTTTGCCCATTTAAAGGAGCAGGCAGGCAGCGATTCCTTAGCTTTGGATGTTTCCGGTAAAAGGGTTAAAGATCTGCGGGAGTATTTAGAGACTGAGACCAAACTAGGTAGCATGTCCGGAATCATGATTGCCATCAATGAAGAATTTGCCACGGACGAAACGGTTATACACACTGGAGATGTCATTGCGTTAATTCCACCAGTAAGTGGGGGCTAAATAGAATGGATCGCTACTCACGGCAAATTTTATTTAAGAAAATAGGGGAATCTGGACAAAAAGAAATTGCGAAAAAGCATGTGCTTATTCTTGGAGTGGGCGCTCTTGGAACGCATACTTCCGAGACGCTAGCTCGAGCTGGTGTAAGAAAGCTAACGATTATCGACCGGGATTATGTTGAAATGAGCAATCTGCAGAGGCAGCATTTATTTACGGAAGAAGACGCATTCAATAAATGGCCAAAAGCGGAAGCGGCAAAAAATAGATTGCAGCAAATTAATCGTGAAGTCGAAATTGAAGCTATCGTTGCCCATGCAGACAGGGTTCTTTTAGAAAAAACGATAGAGGATGTCGACCTGTTCATAGATGGAACCGATAATTTCGAAACGCGATTTTTATTGAACGACCTTGCGCATAAGTATAATATCCCTTATATATTCGGCTCATGTGTCGGAAGCTTTGGGATGGTCTTCACGATTATTCCTGGAGCTACTCCTTGTTTACAATGTTTATTGAAAAAATTGCCCTTGCAAGGGCAGACATGTGATACAGTAGGCATTATTGCCCCAACTGTTCAAATGGTAACGGCACATCAAAGTGCGGAAGCGTTGAAAATTTTATCCAGAAATAGTGAGGCAATCCGAAAAACCTTCGTTTCGTTTGATCTTTGGGAAAATGAATATGTTTCTTTAAAAGCAGATGCACTCAAAAGTAAGGAATGTCTTTCTTGTGGGAAAAAACGTACATATCCTTTTTTACAAGCGGATTCCAATACGAAAGCGTCCGTTTTATGCGGGAGGGATACAGTGCAAATTCGCCCTGCCGAAGGGGAGTCGCTTTTATTGGAGCAACTGGCAGATAGATGGCGTTCTGCTGGATTCGAAGTTGGAGGAAACCCTTTCCTACTTTCAATCGTAAAAGAAGGAGCCCGAGTTGTCTTTTTTAAAGATGGCCGCGCTCTTGTTCACGGTACAAAGAGCATCGAGGAAGCAAGAAAAATTTATTATTCTTTAATAGGATAAGGAAGGGGTATCGTATGGTAAGTTCTGCAACAATTGTTTCAATGATTCTTTCTTTTATTATCGCAGTAGGAATACCGATATTTTTAGTTATCTTTTTCAAAAAAAGATACAAGATTTCGCTGATCGTATTATTGATTGGTATGGCTACGTTCTTTCTATTCGCCTCCGTTTTGGAAAGTCTGTTACATAGCTATTTCCTCGTTTGGAATAAAACAACGAAACAATTTTTCGAGAATCCTTGGCTTTTCATGCTGTATGGAGGATTAATGGCGGGGATTTTTGAGGAAACAGGAAGATTCATCATGATGAAGTTTTCCTTGAAAAAATATCGAGAATGGAAGGATGGACTGGCGTTTGGACTTGGACATGGCGGGATGGAAGCCATTTTATTAGTCGGAATTAATAGCGTCATGATGATTGTTTTTGCTTTTATGATTAATAATGGAACATTTGATTCATTGCTAATAAATGAACAAACGAAAGAAGTGTTAGGTCCAATCAAGGAACAATTGACGAGTGGGTCTTCGTTTCTCATATTGTTAGGCGGGATTGAACGTTTAAGTGCACTAGCCATTCATTTAGGGCTTTCCATTCTCGTATTATATGGAATTCGCTGCCGCAAAATTATTTTTCTATTCTTGGCAATCCTTATTCACGCATTCTTTGATTTCCCTGCAGCGCTTTACCAGGCAGGTGTGATTAAAAACATTTATGTAGTAGAGTTATTGATTGCAATTATTGCTGCGGGTTCTATTTATTGGGTTGTAAAATCAAAAAAACTATTTTCTGATGATAAAAGGGCTGCCAGCTAGAAGCGGCAGCCCTTTTGAAAAGTATTAATGTTCAGTTGTTGCGACGATGACTACTTGCCCTTGATCGAGAACTTTTTCATATTGTTCCGCTTCAGCTTCCGTTAAGCCGACTGCTTCAAATTTAGCGCGAAGCTCGTCCCCTCTTTTGCGGAAAACATTGCTCACCGCATCAAGAACACCTAATTCTCCCACACCTACTGTTCCGGTATCCGTAACGTCCGTCAAATCCTTTGAACGCTCTTCATCATGGGCAAATAAATAAATATCTTCATGCTCAAAGCCTTGGGCAGTCAATTCATTGATGATGTTTTTTGCCTCTAAACCATTCTCGCAAACTCTGACGGTATTCATGTATTACATCTCCTTTTCTAGTCTTGTCCAGCTCCAGCGCCTATCGACTAGCAAACTTCTTGTCCTCCTCCCTACGATAAGTCAACATCGATTCGCCTTGCAGGCTTATCGTGTTTCCTTTATCTCAGTCGAAGGCCCTGAAGTTTGTACGTCGATAAGCAAGGCGCTTCCGCTTTTCTAATAATGAATGGACACTATTTATATAACCAGATACATTTTAAATAAAACATATAATGGGTAAAGAATAGAGATACTAATCAGAAAGGAAGATACGATGGGGACTATTTTAAAAAACGATTGGGCTCCGCTGCTGGAATCAGAGTTTCAAAAACCATATTATGAAAAACTTCATGAATTTTTAATCGAGGAGTATATAAAATTCACCGTATATCCAGATCAGAACGATATTTTTAACGCTCTTCATTACACACCTTATCAAAACGTGAAAGCTGTCATTCTAGGTCAAGATCCTTATCACGGGCCAGGTCAAGCGCACGGGCTTAGTTTTTCTGTTAAACCTGAAGTTCGCATCCCACCATCTTTACGGAATATATTTAAAGAATTAAAAAATGATTTGGGGTGTGATGTTCCAAATAATGGATATTTAGTGAAATGGGCAGAACAAGGCGTCCTCATGCTTAATACAATTTTGACTGTGAGAGCGGGGCAGGCATTTTCCCATCGCGGAAAAGGATGGGAGACGTTTACGGATAAAGTCATAACCTTGCTCAATGAACGAGATAAGCCAGTCGTTTTTATTCTTTGGGGGCGCCCAGCACAAGAGAAAATCGCGCTTATTAATACAGAAAAACATAAAATCATCCAATCCCCACATCCAAGTCCGTTTGCTGCAAGGAAGGGCTTTTTTGGCAGCTGTCCTTTTTCAAAAACGAATGAATTTTTGCAGGGATTGGGTGAAACACCAATTGATTGGCAAATTCCTAATATTTAATTTTCTCGGCAAGAAATTCTGGTAGTTGAAAACTACTTTTCATTATATCCTTATTGAAATATTTCGTATTTATGTCAGCTGGAGGCTCACTGCTGATGTTAATTGGGGATTTTGAACCAATCGTAAAACTCCAAAACCCACCTGGATACGTAGGAACAACTGCATAATAAACATCTGCATGAGAAAACAAAGCTTGAAAGCTATTGAATGTTTTTCTAGTAATATTTGGTTGGAATAAGGGTGATTGGCTTTGACAAACTAAAATGCCATCATCCTTCAATGCGTTTTTAAGATTTTTATAAAATTCGAATTCAAATAATTGTTCAGCTGGACCTTCGGGATCAGAAGAATCGACGATAATGACATCGTATGCATGTTCAGTGTTTTTAACGAATTCAATTCCGTCTGTAAAAATAAATGATACACGAGGGTCGGAAAGATTTCCGGAGACTTCTGGCAAATGCTTTCTACACGCCGAGACAACAAGTTCATCAATTTCGACCATATGAATGTCCTTGACGGAGATGTGCTTCGTGACTTCTCTCGCGGCACCGCAATCTCCTCCGCCGATAATCAACACTTTTTCAGGATTTTTATGCATAAAGAGAGGGACGTGGGTGATCATTTCATTGTAAATATGTCCATCGAGAGCGGTTGTTTGGACGACTCCATCCAAAATTAACATCCGCCCAAAGTCATAGGAATCTGCAATCATAACATGCTGAAAGGTCGATTTTTCTGAAAAGAGGATGTCTTTTAGTCGATAGCTAACCGTTAAGTTTCCTCGATCCTGCTCGATTAGCCAATAATCTGAATCTATTTTTTCAATCCATTCCATGAATCATCACGCCTTTCCATATGAAATCTAAATTTTGATTTTTATCATAAAAATGCCTATGCTGTTATTGTAGCAAATGAAAAATACGAAAGCGAAAATCTGATTGACGTACCATTTGGAAATGGATGACTGGAGTTGGCGAAATGAATATTTCATATAAAACATTGCTAGAAAAAATAGAAATTGAAATAAAGAAAGCTCGGGAAGCGAGTGGAGAGCAGGAGATAAAAGGACATTTATATGCAGTAAAAGCACTTGCTGAATTGGCGTTAGAGGGAGAAGCCAGCAGTGGCTATTCACCACAAAAAAGCATTGCTCCCGAAAAAGTTCAAACTATTTCTATCCCTAACCAAGAACGAGTTAAAATGGATGACGGAGCGAATGGAGATTCTTTGTTTGATTTTTAATACTATGAGGTGATTCATGATGAAAATTTTCATTATTATCGGCGCAATCAATGCATTTTTAGCCGTGGCTTTAGGGGCGTTTGGTGCGCATGGATTGGAAGGGAAGCTTGAACCGAAATATTTGGAAGTATGGAAAACAGGGGTTACATACCAAATGTTCCATGCTCTTGGCTTAATAGCCATTGGAATAATCGGCAGAAATATATCCGTTTCCTCCCTTTTATCTTGGTCAGGCTGGACGATGCTGATTGGAATTATCCTTTTTTCAGGAAGCTTGTACATATTAAGTACGTCAGGCATAAAGATTTTAGGAGCGATTACACCGTTTGGCGGTATTGCTTTTCTTATATCGTGGGTTCTTCTTATTGTGTTTGCGGTGAAGCATCTATGACATCAAGCATCTTGCTTCTAAAAGAGCAAGGTGCTTTAATGATGAAGGGAATTCGCTTCCTTATATAGAAATGATAAGTAACACGATAAAGAAGGTGAATCGTTTTGAAAATTGGCATGTACACAATTGAAATGAAACGTCCTACAACTGGTGAGTTGTTTGCAGCGATTAACGATGCGGGATTCTCACAGGTTCAATTTGATTTTTCCTCAGTTTGTGATGAACAGCTGCCGTTAAGGTTTGAACCGGGTCTCCTACAAGAAGTTCAAAGACAAGCTGAGCGGAATCGGGTCGAAATCGTCGCAGTGAATGGAACGTTCAATATGATTCACCCATCAATACTGGAGAGAGAAGATGGGTATAAACGATTCGCTTCTGTAGCCGAAGCTAGTCGGGAATTAAATTGTGAATTTGTTACTCTTTGCACGGGAAGCAGAAACACGAAAAGCATGTGGGCATGGCATGAGGATAACCAAAATCCTGAGGCTTGGGAAGATCTTTTAATTTCCACTGACAAAGTATTAGAACAGGCGGAACGATACGATTTAATTTTAGGGATTGAGTGTGAGCCAAATAATTGCATCAATACTCCCGAGATGGCCTGTAAGCTACTGGATACATTCGAGTCTCCACGCTTAAAAATCATAATGGATGTCGCGAACCTTTTTCAAAAGGGACAAGCACGAAAAGAAAACGTTCGACCCATCATGGACAATGCTTTCAATCTACTAGGTCAAGACATTTATCTCGCTCACGGAAAAGATATAAAGGAAGGCAACGATCTAAATCCCACTTATGCGGGGAACGGGATTGTGGACTTTGAATATTTCTTGGAGAAGCTGGACGACGTGGGATATGTTGGCGGGATGCTGCTACACGGTATTCATGATGAACGCTATTTTTCGGACAGTGTAACTTTTATAAATGATATAATTTCAAAACATAAAAAGCGCTTTGATATCTGAAATATCAAGGCGCTTTCGCTTTTCTTTCTCCAGCTACAGCGCCTATCGACTAGCAAACTTCTTGTCCTTTTCTTTTGCGTAAGTCAAAGGCCCTGAAGTTTCTACGTCGATAAACAGGCGCTTTCGCTTTTATATCTACCGCGGTGGGGCAGATGCAAGAGGTCCAGCACCGAATGGATACTCATATTCAATCGGCTCATCAAAAGTGACGTAATCGATATAAACCATTGGAATTAAGTATCTTTTTCCGGTTTGAGGGTCACTTAGAATAAGGTGGTCTCTACCTGCCGCTTCAATGATTCCATTGAAAATCTTTGCGTTCCATTCGGGGTTATGCTCAAAAGTACTGTGGACATGGACAAGCTTGCCTTTGTTCAGACGAAGAATATTCTCAATATAGGACTCCTCTATAGGCAGCATGCCCGGTACATTGACTCCGCCTTTTGCAGGAATGCCAGTGGGAACTTGCATCGGCTGCTGATAAAACCCTGCTGGAAATTGTGCTTGTGGCGGTGGAAACGGCATTTGCTGCCTTTGATTCTGAGGTGGATAATATCCGGCCATGTTTTGATATGGATTTGAATTTGACAAATTACTCCCTCCTTAAAGATTCAGGTGACTTTTTTTATTGGCAACCTCGTAGCAGAAATATATGTCGGTAGGAATAATGATAAAAGCACCAATTATATTCACTCTTTCATAACTATGCAAAAAGGAGGGCTAGTATGCAGTACTGGAAAATTTGCGGGTTCTGCGAAGATTTATTGATGAAAGTGTATTGTTGAATCCTAGAAAAATGATTGCATGGGGAGTGCCCGGCGAATAGCGAGCGCCTGTAATGGAAATCCACATCTATTTTTAAGATTCAGGAAAAAAACAGTCTTCTTTCCGTAATCAGAAAAGAAGACTGTTTTTTTATTTTATATATAAAAATTGTTCTAAATCATCATCTTCTAGGATATTTCCTACGAAGAAGGAACCGAATTCCCCGTAACGGGCACTCACTTCGTCAAATCTCATTTCATAGACAATCTTTTTAAATTGCAAAGCCTCATCGGAGAATAAAGTGACGCCCCATTCGTAGTCGTCAAATCCGACCGACCCACAAATCAACTGCTTAATGATTCCAGCATATTTTCGGCCAATCAGTCCATGACTGTACATTAACTCTTTTCTTTCTTCCATCGTAAGCATGTACCAGTTGTCATTTCCTTCACGACGCTTGTCCATTGGGTAAAAACAAACATGCTTCGTTTTCGGCAAAATTGGATACAAACGTCCGCGGACATATGGATTTTGATAGGGATCCTCGTTTGATTCTTTTGCGAGATAATTGCTCAATTCCACAACAGAAACATAGGAATATGTAGGAATTGTGTACTCAGCAATCGTTAATTTATTGAATTCATTTTCAAGTTCATTTAATTCTTCCAATGTCGGACGCAAAATCATTAGCATGAAATCCGCTTTTTGACCAACAATGGAATAGAGGGCATGGCTGCCTTCTTTTTGATCTTGAACAGCATTAAGTTTATCTAGATATTGAGAAAATTCATGAATGGCCGCTTGGCGTTCATCGCTTGAAAGTCGTTTCCATGAAGCCCAATCCATCGTTCTAAAATCATGCAGTGTATACCAACCATCTAGTGTTTGTGCTGGTTCACTCATTTGGATCAACTCCTCTTCTATTCGTTTGAGATTCATTCTAGCCTATCAGCTACTAAATTAAACTATATCATAATCTATCTACAGCTTCTCATATTAACTCCTATGTAAAAATTTTGTCAGAAATACACACCATTTCATTATCATTCTGACGTAAATGGGTATATGCTTAAGGAGAGAAGTCTGAAATAAATACTAGAAAATTAATCACAGATTTCACGGCATGACAAATAAGCCATCACGGATGACTTTTTTGAAAATTTATTCAATTCTGTTTCTCAGGTCTAATTCGCTATATCCGTAATACGGAACCCTTGAGACTTTGCCAATTTAATCGCTTGTTCTACCGTGATTTCACGGGTTACTGGAAGAACATCGGATTTTTGATACAGCTCAGGATTATATGGTTCTTTTTTCTTCAAAATGTGATAAATTGCAGTTAGTAACATTCGTGCAATAGCGATTATCGCACGTTTGTGACCGCGACGTTTTTTGAGTCTTACGTAGCGGTTTCGGATTTCGGGGTGTTTTTCACTTTTGACTACAGCGGTGGCACACTGTACCAAAATGGGCTTGATGTAGATGCCTGCCCTTGAAATCCGTACTGACTTTTTCTTGCCGGCACTTTCGTTATTCGTTGGTGTAAGCCCTGCCCAGGAACAGGAATGCTTAGCTGTCGGGAACACGTCCATATCGACACCTATTTCCGATAATATGGCAATCGCGGTAAAGATGTTTTTTATGGACGGAACAGTTAAAAGCAGGTTGATCTCCTCCGTGTAGGGCTCGGCAAGAGAAAGTATTATTTTTTCAAGCTCGTTTTTCCTTTCTTGCAGGTCTTCGTAATGTTGCTTGATGACCGTTATTTTTCCGGATTGTTCCGGTGTGATAAAACCATCAATGGCAAGTTGAAGATCAGGTATTTTACTCTTCATAGACCCGTGGATAAGAGGCTCGATTTCAAAACTGGTATCTGTTGGTTCCTCCAACAATTTATTGATGATTTTCATAGAGCTTTTTCCAAAGGTATCCGAAACAACCGATCCAAGTTGAATATTAGAAACCGTCAGGCTATTTTGAAGCCGGTTCTTCTCGCTAGACATAAAATTAATCAGTTTAAAACGATAACGCATCAGGTCGCGCAGTTGTCGAATCGCCAAGGGAGGCATGAAGCTTCCGGCGACAAGATCATGTTTGAATAGATCGGCAATCCACTTGGCGTCTTTCTTATCCGTTTTCTTACCACGGATGGCTTTGACATATTTAGGATGCGCCAAGGTGATGTTGCAGGAATCTTCCAATATATTGAACACGGGAATCCAGTATTTCCCGGTTGATTCCATACAGACATCTTTACAGTTGTTTTCACAAAGCCATTGTGACAGCTCTCTCAATCCTTTTGTATAGGTAGAGAAGCGATGGCGTTTGTAGGTTGTCACGCCTTTGTCGGTAGACGCAATGCAAGCTACAACAAAGGTCTTGTGGACATCAATTCCACAACAAATGGGGTAGACAATTTTTAGACCCATTAGGGATATCTCCTTTCCAAAATATATAGGGATATCCCAGCATTGACTGATTACCCAGCTATAAACGAGTATTGTTTATACAAAGATAAGTCTGCGTGCTCGAAGTCACACTTATTTGTGCTTGGAAAGGCAATCTACACATATAATTATGCGGTCACTCCGCAACCGGAATGGCCCACTCACCTCCACGTGATTTGTAGTTTACCGAGTATCCCTATAAGTTAAGGATAATAAAAAAATCGCCCAGCACAAAACTATTTCATGTCGTTTTGTGCCTTGAGCGAAGCGAAAGGCATGGATATAATTATGAAAGAAAGTCGTAAAGGTTAAACTACT
>NZ_JAIAZY010000039.1 GCF_019459225.1 Bacillus sp. IITD106 | reverse complement strand
TCATTCCACTCCCCGTTGAAATTGGTATTCAGTAAATTTACTTTCGTAATTTGGGATTATAGGCGAGATTGTATGTAGTCACGACGTTTAATTTATCAAAATTTTCGCCGAACCAATCCGCGACTTCATTTTTGGAGAATGATTGTTTCAAAACCTGTTGTGAACAGATTAGAGGAACATTTAATAAATCCACTGCTTGAATGGTATCTTTGACTGCAAGCGGACTATCTTTTCTCATCACAACACCCCAAACCTCTTTAGCGGGAATATTAATATAATTGTATTTTGAAATATCAGCTGGTTGAATTAAAATACCAAAGTCTAGCAATCCTCTGTCAAGCCTCTCTGATACATCTTCTTCGTTTCCACTGTAGAGATGATACCGTATATTTGGATAAAGTACCTGTAAATCCTTTACAACCCGTGCAATCAGTTTCATCGCTTCTGATTCCCCGCCACCTATATAAACATCTCCACTTACCGTTTCTTCCATGGAATGAAATTCTGCCTCTACTTTATCTACCAAATCAATGATTTCTTCTGCTCGCTTTCTTAGAAGCATTCCTTCATCTGTAAGAATGATACTGTGACTGCTCCGTATAAAAAGCTTTTTCCCCAACTCTTCTTCCAGGTCTTTTAGGTGTCTTGACAAGGTTGGCTGTGTCACATGCAAAAAATTAGCCGCAGCGGTTATGCTTCCTTCTCTTGCAACAGTAAGAAAATAGCGCAAAACTCTAAGTTCCATTTTTATTGCAATTGCAACAAAATATGTACAAAGGAGCTCATAATGGCGGAAATTCTTCGTGAAATTGGAATGATTGCAAGGGCATTAGACTCGATAAGTAATATAGAATTTAAAGAATATGACCTTACAAAGGGCCAGTATTTATACATTGTGCGAATATGTGAAAACCCAGGAATCATTCAAGAAAAATTAGCTGAGATGATAAAAGTAGATCGAACAACAGTAGCTCGTGCTATAAAAAAACTTGAAAAAAATGGCTTTATTCAAAAGAAAGACGATCAGCATAACAAAAAAATTAAAAAACTCTATCCAACAGAGAAAGGGAGAAATGTTTATCCTTTTATAAAAAGAGAAAATGATTATTCCAATACCGTCGCATTAGCTGGATTTTCCGAAAGAGAAGCGGAAACCATTTTCAATCTTCTTCAAAGAGTAAGAAAGAATATTGAAAAAGACTGGGAATTTGTAAAAAAGGGAAACAAGAGAAATTATTGATTATATAAAAGGAGTCCATACCAACATGACTATAAGTATAAAAAAGTGCACACTTGAAGATTTACGCACACTTCAAGATATTAGTTATGAAACATTTAATGAGACATTTAAGGATCAGAACTCACCTGAAAATATGACGGCCTATTTGGAAAAGTCATTTAACTTAAAACAATTGGAAAAAGAATTATCCAATAGTTCCTCGCAATTCTTTTTTGTTTATTCTAATAATGAACTCGCTGGATATTTAAAAGTCAATATCGATGATGCTCAGTCTGAAATAATGGGTGATGAATCACTTGAAATCGAACGTATATATATAAGAAATACATTTAAAAAACAGGGGCTTGGTAAAGTTCTGCTAAATAAAGCTGTGGAAACTGCGATGGAACAGAATAAAAAGAAAATCTGGCTAGGCGTATGGGAAAAAAATGAAAATGCGATTGCTTTTTATAAAAAACAAGGGTTTGTTCAAACTGGAGTCCATTCTTTTTATATGGGTGATGAAGAACAAGTGGATTTTATCATGATCAAATCTCTCATATAACTTTTTTGAAAGGTGGCTTATGATGTATATTCCAAAATATTTTAAAGTCACAAATGCTGATGAAATTTGGGATTTTGTTCAAAATAACTCTTTTGGTACGATTGTCACAACAGACCATGGAAAACCAATTGCTACTCATTTACCTTTGGAGTTGCATAAAATAGAAGATGATTTTTACATTACAGGGCATATGGCTTATGCGAATCCTCAATGGAAAACGTTCGAGGCTGAGAATGAAAATGTCCTTGTTATGTATCAAGGTCCACATGCCTATATTTCATCATCTTGGTACAAACATGAAAATGTACCAACATGGAATTACCAATCTGTCCATATATATGGAACAGCTAGTATTATGAGTGAACAAGAGCTGGAAGAAGACCTCATATTGTTATTGCAAAAATACGAACGACATCGTAAGAATGCAGCTTTATGGGAATATCTTTCTCCAAAAACCAAAAAACAAATAAAAGGTATAGTTGGATTTAAGATAAAAGTAGAAGAAATTCAGGCCGCATATAAATTAAGTCAGAATCGCAATGAAACGGACTATATTAACGTCATTGATAAATTAAAAAATGAAGGAGATCCAAAATCGAAACAAATGGCAGAACTGATGGAAAAGCGATTAAAAAATCACATAAACCCATAAATACATTAAAAGAATCATTGGTGAATAGTTAAATAATGCAGAATACCAAATACAAATTGTAGAAAAATAACTTGAGAAAACAAAGAAGATAATCAATTAATCAAAGTAGATTATCTTCTTCATTCTAAAAGGATAAATCTTTTATGAAACAAGTTTCAGACCAACTGCCGCACCTAAAACCATACCTATAAAAACAAGTCTTCTCCAGTCTTTTGACTCATTATATAAAACCATTCCTAAAATGGCCCCACCAGACGCACCAATTCCAGTCCAAATTGCATAAGCTGTCCCCATAGGTAGTGTTTTCATTGCGTAGGCAAGAAATATAAAGCTTAACCCAAATCCAAGAATTAACAAAACTAATGCTTGCCAATTTCGGTCCTTATGCAATTTATTGATCATAGCCACACCAAACATTTCACAAAGACCTGCAAAGATTAAAGAAATCCAAGCCATTAGGAATCAACTCCTTCCTGAACTTTATCCTTTGTTACTAATTTCAAGCCGATGACTCCTGCTAATAAAACTAAAATTAAGAGTATTTTATCCATTTTAAAAGGTTCACCAAAGAATAGAATCTCAGAAAACACAGTTCCAGCTGTTCCTAACCCAACGAAAACGGCATATACAGTGCCCACAGGCAGTTTTCTTCCAGCCATTATCATTACATAAAAGCTGATGATAATCGCAATAATAGTTCCAGCCCAAGCCCAAAAATTATCAGCGTGTTTTAACCCAATAACCCAAAGAACTTCAAAGAAAGCAGCAACAAATACTTTAATCCAATCTGTATTCATTTAAAAAACACCTCCAATTTTAATCTTTCCAAAAAACAAAAAAAGCCTAAGAGATAACTGTAATACAGTATCTCCCAGGCTTTTATCCTTCCGTGGCACGCCAAGCGTGAGTTTTCTCTCGGACCAGACCAACATTGAATATTGCGGAACCCTAGAAAACATTCAACTTATGCAATTACTTTTATATTTTACACAATTTGAAGCCTTCAAGGATACACAATAACGTAAAGACCATTTTTTTAAGATTATCAAAGCTTTATCGAATTTTCACAAATGGGTGCTTTTTTAGTAAAGAATTTTTAAAATATTGTTGTGTTTGTATGGGATAATAGTTCTATCTATACATAGAGAAACATACTGGGGGGATATTTCTCAAGATTGGTATCAATCTGAGAACACTTAAATTAAATAGGGAAGAAGGTGTTTGATATGTCTGGTGAACCAAATGATTTGGTACAAAGGTATATAGATAATCCAGAGAAACAAAAACAATTATATAAACGAACATTAATCATTGTCGTTATTTCTCAAATGTTTGGTGGGGCAGGATTGGCTGCTGGAATAACAGTGGGAGCATTACTTGCAGAGCAAATGCTTGGAACAAACACTTTTGCAGGACTTCCGACTGCTATATTTACTTTAGGTTCGGCAGGAGCCGCATTATTAGTGGGAAGACTCTCTAACCATTTTGGAAGACGCATCGGTCTTGCATCAGGCTTTATCACTGGTGGACTTGGAGCAGTAGGTGTTGTGCTTGCTGCCATCATAAATAGTGTGTTTTTATTATTTGCTTCCCTACTTGTATATGGTGCAGGAGCTGCAACTAATTTACAAGCCCGCTATGCTGGTACAGACCTAGCAACTAATAAGCAGAGAGCCACTGCTGTAAGTATAGCGATGGTTTCGACCACATTTGGTGCAGTTGCAGGTCCAAATTTAGTTAACGTGATGGGTAATTTCGCACTCTCAATTGGCGTTCCATCACTTGCCGGACCATTTATTTTATCGGCAGTAGCATACATCTTAGCAGGTCTCATACTCTTCATCTTGCTTCGTCCAGATCCGTTGGTTATAGCAAGAACAATAGCAGCGTCCAGAAAAGTTATGGATGATAAAGGACCTTCAGTACAAACAAACGAAGTGGAAAATAAAAGAGGCATTATCGTCGGTGCTACCATTATGGTACTTACTCAAATCGTAATGACTGCTATTATGACCATGACACCAGTACATATGAGACATCATGGACATGAATTAGGTGCAGTAGGCCTTGTGATTGGATTCCATATAGGTTTTATGTATCTCCCTTCAGTGATTACAGGAGTTTTAGTTGATAAGCTCGGTCGGACTGTTATGGCTATTGCTTCCGGGACTACCTTGCTTCTGGCGGGTATTATTGGAGCGATCGTACCAGGTGATTCTATGATTTCTTTAATAATAGCTCTATCTTTACTTGGGTTAGGATGGAATTTTGGTTTGATCAGCGGAACTGCTCTTATAGTTGATTCAACTAATATCTCAACACGAGCTAAAACTCAAGGAACATTGGATGTTTTAATTGCGTTAGCGGGAGCTTCCGGAGGAGCCTTATCTGGAATGGTTGTGGCTGGGTCGAGTTATCCAACCTTATCATTGGTGGGAGGATTTTTATCCTTATTACTAATTCCGGTCGTAATCTGGTCGCGTAAGAGTAAAAATCTCCATTCCTCAGATATGACAGGGGAAAAGAGTTATGAAACACATTAGTAGCGGTGGACATAAAGCCATATTTATTCAATAATTAATAGTGTAAAAAACATAGGGAACCCTTTCTCCTCTATACTTAACTCAACCTTAGTTTCAATTTGTAAGGTGAAAAAGAGTGAGGGGAGGAAGGGTTTATTAGGATAGTTGTCATTGTAATACTTTCTTTTAAACTTCACCTACAGTGTTCATGGACATCACTTTATTCTTGATCTTTCTTCAATGTATGTTTGTCTTTTTTACTTTATTGGGACAACAAAGATTTCTCTATAGGCAGCAAGTACCCTGAAATGATTGAATGTAGCAAGGTCAGGGCTTTTCCTTCGAAAGCACCCCAATAAAATGGCTTACCTTCCCTTAACCAAAGCCAAATAAGATAACCTCCAACCAATCACTACAAAAAATTTTTTTCATCAAATAGAACCTAATGGAATTACGAATCGTCAATATACTAAAAGCCAATAATGGAGGAGAAAAATGATTGAAGAGATAAATAGTTCCGAAATAGAACCTCCTTATTATTTAAATCGTGAGGACAAATTAAAATGGTTGATGAGGGTATACGGTAATGATGTAATCAGGCTAGCTTATACGTATCTTAAGCAAAAGCAATTAGCAGAAGATGTAGCACAAGATGTTTTTATTAAATGCTATGAAAAAATGGATACGTTTCGAAACGATTCCACTTATAAAACCTGGATTATAAAAATTACGGTGAACAGATGTAAAGATGTTTTAAAAAGTTGGTCTTTTAAAAATTTGTTGTTTACAAACTATATTGAAAATAAAAAGGTTGATTCATCCATTGAACGCAAATTATACGGAGATGAAGAAAATCAGGTTTTATCTCAGCAAATAATGGAACTGCCAATAAAATTAAGAGAGGTAATTATTTTATATTATTACCAAGAGTTTACGCTTGAAGAAATTTCTATTCTATTGAAGGTTAAGCCGAACACGATAAAAACTAGATTACATAGAGCTCGACTCAGTTTAAAAAAGTTATTAGTAGGAGCGTCGTCAATCAATGGATAATAAACTCAGAAATATTAAAGATGAAATGAATAAAACCGTATTAAAGGATATTTATTTTAGTGAAAAGTTGGAACAAAGGGTTCTAGTTTCTATTAAAAACTCAAAGTATCAAAAAGATCTTACACCATTTAAAAATAGATTTATTTCTCTTTTAAGTTTAACGGTAACGGTTATTTTCTTCTTAGGCATTTCTTATTTCGTGGGTACCCAACTAGACTTGTTTAAAGGGTACCAACAAAGTGAGGCAATAATAGAAACAGTAAAAAATGGATCGGTAAATAATCCATCTGATGGAATTTCAAATGATATTATTTCGCTGCCTCCTTTTGAATTAACACCTGATGAAGAAAAGGCCTATAATCATTTTCAAAGTACATTGGACGTATCTTATTTAGAGGGCTTGGGACCTATCAGTATTGCGAAATTATATATTAAAGCGGGTTTCGATAAAAAATATAATGTACAATACGCCTTATATACTGATAGACCAGGGTACGTTCAGTGGTCAAAAGAAGAGGATGAAAAAATTCCTGTATCCGATAGAGGTACCAACGAACAGAACTTCGAACGCTATAAGAACATTGACAAGGGGAAATTCGTGCAAACAAAGGAATATGAGGGCTATATCGAATATGATTCAAGCGATAATTCAGAAATCAAGTCTGGATTCAACATGATAAAAAGCGAAAATGGAGTTTGGAAAGTAGCTTTTACGCCAATTCAATGATTAAAAAATTACGTAAGAGTCTAACGTATTTCCTTTTCTCCTTTCTGGTGATAACCCCGATTGTCCTATATGGGCAAACGTTTCTTGCGCTTATAGCAAGCAAGTCAGCTAAAAAAGATATTTAAGGCTTTTAGGTAGAATTCAAAAAAATAAGGAAATCCTTTCCTGAAAAATAAACACCAAGGGGATTTTTATGGATTATAAAATTGTATTTTTCGATATTGATGGAACCATTACACATCATAGAGATGGCAGTATTTCAAGTAAAACTAAAGATGCAATAAAATCTTTAAAAAGCAAAGGGATAAAGGTTGTGGCTGCAACCGGAAGACCGTTGTCTATGTGCAAGGAAATCGAAGAAGTGGGAATAGATACGTTTATTACAGCAAACGGAGCCTATGTAAAACATAAGCAAATGGTAATACATAAAATAACTATGGATAAAAGAATTGTCCAAGAAGTGGTTGAATTTTCAAAAGTAGAGAATCACGCGCTTTCATACTATAACGAACAATTTAGTATGAATGGTGTAAAACAAGAGGAGGTATTATTAGCCCTGAAGGAGACTTTATCATTAAATGTTTACCCTACTATTAATCCACTCATCTATGAAGAAGAGGTATATTTAATGTGCCTATTTGCGACTGATGATACTTTAGAAAAATACATTCATAAGTTTCCACATTTAACATTTAAAAGATGGCATCCTTACGTATTAAATGTTTTACAAGAAGAGGTGTCTAAATCTTTAGCTATATTAAAGGTTCTACAGTATTTTGGTATTGATAAATCTGAAGCTATCGCGTTTGGCGATGGTGAGAATGACATAGATATGTTGGAATTAGTAGGGCTTGGAATAGCTATGGGAAACGGGAATGAAAAATTAAAAAAAGTTGCAGACTTCGTTACGAAAAAATCCGGTGAAGATGGTATTGAATTCGCCTTAAAAAAATATGGAATCATTTAAATAAGAAAATGTAATTTTGATAAACGAGTAAAGTTCAATATCTCATTACAAGTGTGGGTGGCTTATTTTCTTATTGCGCTTGCGCTTCTATCTCTTTAACTTAGGAATAAAAAAACGACACTGGCGAACGAATAGAAATATAAAATCAATTGAATTAATGTTTAAATCCGTATTCCAATATTTATAGTAACTGTGCGTTTTCCAAGAGCAGTTAAATATTTACTGGAGAAAATCCGGTTTGAACAAGCGACAGATGGTTTGAGCTGTCAAATGATGCACATTGGAAGCAATGGAAGCGTTTTGTGCAGAGCATGGATATATCCGTACAAGCAAAATTCATCGGGAGATCTATTTGTCAGATTTCCGAAAGACTGAACCAACCAAGTTGAAAACGGTGTTAAGGTTCCCTGTGAAAAAACGCTAATAGTTGGGCAAATATCAAGTTCTTATTGTTAATAAAAGTCTCCCTATGTGTTTTATATTCCATTAAAAGGCACAAGAGTAAAGAATCTGCAATAGAACATGATCAAAATTTTTTATAAAAATTGACCAATACTTTACAAAGAAAGAGCCCATTTTGATCAATCTTTTTTCAAAATGGGTTCTTTTAATGTTGCGTAAAATTTGGAGTCAGAGGAGTTTTTAGATCAAACTTTATTTTAAGGCTTCAATTCTGACATACACGATGATCTTCAATAAATGGACTAGTGAATATATATAGTGATTAAATCTTTCAAATCAACATCATTTCCTTACATCATTTGTAAGTGTTTCTAGTCTTTTATACTCGTTATAATGTGTATAGCTCAACCTCGGTTAAATGATCGAAAAAATTATTATAAGAAAGGGGCGCTATACAGTGGTCAGACAAGGAAAGTTACTAGAAGTTCAAGACTTACAAAAAAGCTACGGAAAGAAAAACAATATAAATAAAGCTTTAAACGGTGTTAGTTTTGACGTTCTCCCAGGAGAATTCTTAGGAATAATGGGTCCAAGTGGTTCTGGTAAAACTACATTATTAAACTGTATTGCAACAATCATAAAACCAACATCCGGGCGAGTACTTTTAAATGGTAAAAACATTAGTGCTTTTGATAGTAAGGAATTAGCGGAGTATCGCGGGAGTCGAATTGGATATTTGTTTCAAGACTTTGCATTGCTAGATAATTTAACTGGACAAGAAAATATATTATTACCATTGTCTATTCATGGGATGGATTTTGCAAAAGCACGTACTAAATTAGATGAACTGGCAGGTTTTTTAGAAATCAGTGACATTCTTAATAAATTTCCATCTCAGATGTCTGGGGGACAAAAGCAACGGGTAGCAGCTGCACGTAGTTTGATTTCTGAGCCAGATATTGTTCTGGCAGATGAACCGACGGGAGCATTGGATACACGTTCTGCAAGAACATTAATGAATAAATTGGCAGGTATTAATAAAAGTAGTGGAAGAACGATTTTAATGGTCAGTCACGATCCCAATGTAGCAAGTTTTTGCTCTAGAATCCTTTTTATTCAAGATGGTGTCATCTTTCATGAACTGCGTCGTAAACATGATGAGTTACAAGAAAAATTTTATGAAAGAATTTTGCAGTTACTGGCTCAGCTTGGGGGAGGAAGCGCAAATGTACTCTAGGCTGATTTATCGTAATGCTAAACGAAGTCGTAAGGAGAATGTCATTTACTTTGCAACACTTGTAACAGCAGTAGCCTCGTTTTATATCATTCTTTCACTTGGGAGACAAGATGTTATTTTATTCTTAAAAGAGTTTGAAAGTGATGCGATTGATAAATTGTTAGCTCAAATGCCCATTGTGTATCTATTTTCATTATTTTTATTGTTTTTCTTGATTTTGTTTGCTAATCGATACCAATTAAATCGAAGAAGTAAAGAGTTTGGGCTCTATCTCATGTTAGGAATGCGGAAGGAACGCCTTGTTCGCGGGCTTTTAGCAGAGGCGCTCATTACCTCTACTTTGGCACTCATTGGAGGCATTTTGATAGGCGGATTTTTAGCAGAAATCATTAGCTTGACGGTTTCTAGATTAGTCGGACAAGGAATTATCGGTCATCAAATAAGCTTGTCGGTAGGTGCAATAATATTCACCATCGTCGGTTTTTTAGCAATCCAGTTTATAGCATTAGTCATTCTGGGCGGAAGATTATTTAATCAAGAGGTCCATCAATTACTTTATGAGCAAATGGATAAAAAACAAGATATGGGGCATTTTCAAGGCAATATATTCAATGTATTAGTAGGTTCTGTCTTACTAGGAGTTGCCTATTGGATGGTTTTATGTCGTTTGATGGACTTTGGAGGACTCCTTCTGTTTGTAGCATTGGCTTTTGGAAGTTTAGGAACGATCCTTTTTATGAGGGGTTTTGGGAAATTACTGGGCTTAATGGCAAGCTTGTCCGAACGTAAATCTACTAAAGGGCTGCACACATTTACATTAAGGCAGTTTCAAGAGAACGTAGCCAATAGATCAACTTCTGTTGCTGTAACATCTATTCTCATCACGTTGTCTATCATTTTGATAGCAGATGGTGCTTCAACTATTATCGGTTTAGAAAATGCTTTTACTAGGAGTTCCTCGTTATATGATTTTACCGTTAATGGGGATAATCAAAAGGTTGAGCAATTTCTTACTTCAGAAAAAATGGTACCCTATGTAGAGGACTTAAATCTTCTGGCAATTGGAAGGATGAAAAATAAGGGCGAACGCATGGAAGATGGTATGCCGTTGTCATTAGTTGATTGGTCTAAATTAAGAGAGCAAATTATTATGGCTCTGCCAAGCAATTATAAAGAGCAAATCTTATCCGGAGAGATGCAAGGTTACACGATCAGTTCGGAAAACCCCGAAGCACTAAATCTGCTTGGGGTCCTTGAGATTGATGCAAAAACACCTTACCTCATTCCTGAATCATCTTATAACGGACTTTTAGAAGCGATAGGAGAAAAACCATTAAACCTCCACTCAGATGAAATTGCTTTATACTTTAATCCAGATTTTTTGTCTATGGATGATCTAGAAAGTATGCCTGTACTAGATAGGATTCTCAAAAAGGCTGCAAAAGAAGGGCAAAGTCTGATGAGCATTGATGATCAGGATATATATATACGTCCATCCACGCCAAAAAGAGGATTAGTGGCAGATCGTTCAGTAGAAATCCATTCAGCATTTATCGTCCCTGATCATATGTTTGAGCAATTTTTAAATAAGGAAACTTACGCGTCATATTGGAATTTTCGCATTCCACAAAAGCTGCAAGACGAGCAAGGTTTAATGAAGCCAATGATGGAGGCAAGAGATATATTGAAATCTTCAGGCTTCGTGTTTGAAAGTTACTTACAAAACTTTGGACGTAAACTTTTTTATGTTGTTGCTGGAAGTTATGCGACACTATATATGGGATTCTTATTCTTGATTATCGCCTGTACGGTGTTGGCTTTACAATTTTTGACACAAATGAAGCAGACAAGCGGGCGTTATGTAACTCTTTCTATGTTGGGGGCAAAACGTAATCAAATGAAAAATTCTATGCATAGGCAGGTGTTGTGGACCTTTCTGTTACCCATGTCTCTTGCATGCGTGAGTGGTGCTGTTGGGATAAAGGCCATGATTTCATTTGTTATGATTCACATCGATGAAAATGCGTTACTGTATCCTATTGCCCTTACCATTGCATGTATTGTAATCGTCATTTTCGTCATTTATGGAGTAGCCGTTGCCCGCACGTCTGATCATGAGATTGATAAATTACGTTGGAAGCCAAATATAGATTAAGGAGCCGTTACATTTTAATCGAAGGAGGTGCTGAAGTGGCGAGGATTACCATTGTTGAAGATGATTCATTGATGAGAGAAGAGTTAATGGATATTTTACGAAAAGCAGGGCATGAAGTAGTGGCAATTGCAGATTTCCATGATATCGTTGCTCAAATAGCCATTTCGGCACCAGACTTAGTCTTATTGGATATCAATTTGCCGGAACAATCGGGATTTGAAATATGTAAAAGTCTAAAGTTAAAAGGGATTGGTCCCATATTGATTCTTACCTCAAGAGATAAGTTACAAGATGAATTACATGGTCTTCATTTAGGGGCAGATGATTATCTCACAAAACCATGTAATCGCGATCGACTATTGGCGCGCATTCAGAACCTGCTTAGAAGATTAAAAGGACAACCAGGATTGGTAAATGGCGGAAGTTTTTCGATAGACCCAAATACCTTTACTTTGTATAAGGGATCCGAGTCGTTGTTATTATCAGCTAATGAAGGAAAAATATTATTGGCTTTAGTGCAGCATAGACCTGAGATTGTTTCCAAGTCTACACTGAGTGAGCTTTTATGGGGAACAGATCAATATATAGACGAAAATGCACTTCAAGTAAATCTGACTCGCTTACGAAAAACACTACGACCATTAAACTTGGAAAATCAAATTGAAACAATAAGGGGTCAGGGTTATCGACTTAGGGGGTAAGTGCAACCATGAGATGGATCAAGCAAATCTATGATTGTTTTCATGCTAATAAACTATGGTTTCTTATTTTAGTTACTACAAATCTTCTATTTATCTTTTTAGCTTGGTTGGCTTACCCTGAAACCTTTAAGGTGTTAGTAGGGCTAATGATTGTTTTTACTCTAGCGATGGTATCGCTGTCCGTATTCATTATCATTAGAAAGCAAAAAATAATCGAAGCGGCCTTTCAGGATTTTTTGTTAGAAGCAAATGAGACGAACGAAGAAAGATTATGTCATGTATCTCCTAAAACACATTGGTCATTTATTCGTAGAATGGGGAATGTCATAAGATCATACCAGTCGGAACTTAAATGTAAAGTCATGGAGTTGGCCGATTATGAAAACTATATAGAAGGATGGGTTCACGAAATTAAAAAACCTCTGTCATTGATGACATTGGTATTAGATAACCGCAGTGACGAAATGTCGCCGCTTGTTAGACAGCGAATGTTTCATATAAGAGATCAAATGCTTGGAGACGTAGAGCGAATTTTGTATTATGCAAGACTTGGGGCTACTCATAAAGATTATATTTTTGAGTCTATAAACTTATTAGCATTTTGTAAACAGACCATTGAAGACCATCAAACACTACTAGATGAATCTGGTTTTCAAATACAGTTTATAGGTGAAGAGGTGGAAATTATTTCGGACCGCAAGGGGTTAGCTTTTATATTAGCACAAATAATCGCTAATAGTACGAAACACGTACCGCGGAATCAGGATTGTCCAATTTTAAAATTTGAAACGATTTATGACAAAATGAGTGATCAAACTATTTTGCATATTCGTGATAATGGACCCGGTGTATCTGAAGAAGATTTACCATTTATTTTCGACAAAGGTTTTACTGGAGGGCGAGGTACCTATACAAGGCAAGCAACAGGTATGGGACTCTTCTTAGTGAGCAAGATGGCTTATGATTTAGCCATTCAGTTGGATGTAAAATCAAAGCTTGGTTCGGGGTTGAGTATAGCGCTAATATTTCCAAATGTGAAACAATCATGATTAGGATGGGAATATTGGCATAGATTTCTATTTATCGCACGCGGTTGTCCTTCTCGGTTCTTTTTATTAATCAAACGTTTGATTAGTTTATCCAATACACTCTTCAATCTCATGTTCCAAAAGGGATTCAGTTGTACCTGCAGGAAGCTATCAATTATTAGGTTATACAAATGTCACATTGCTCGTTATCCCTCAATATGAAATTGTAGCAGTACTTGCATTTAATAGCTTTGGCTCAACAGAAGGATTTGATTATTTAAAGGATGTAAGAACGTTTGGGATACCATTATGGAAGCTATAAAGGATGGAATATGATGAGAGATACGGTTACTAAAGATATCAATCAAAATATTGTAAGAGATTGTGTTTCAAAGATTGTAAAAAATCGTATTGAATCACTCCAAGAGTGTCATATAGAGCCAATAAAAACGATTTCAAAGAACTTCATAACAAAAGGAATATATAGAATTTTTGGTAAAGCAGTAGTCGATAACCAGCAGCAAACTTGTTCACTCATTTTAAAAATCATTCATCCAGAAAATGATGAAAAGTATAATCCACAGCATCATAATTATTGGAAACGAGAAGCGCTTTTATTTCAATCTAATTTTCTAGTCGAGTGCCCGCAAAATATTCGAGCACCACTATGCTACGCAGTAGAAGAAAAAGAAGACAATTCTATTTGGCTTTATTTAGAAGATATACCTGGCAACCATGAACCTCACTGGATAGAAGAAAATCTCTGTTTTATCGCCAAGGAATTAGGGAAGTTTCAAGGAGCCTACGCGGCTGGAAATAAAAAATTGCCTGAAGCGCCATGGATATGCAAGGCTTGGCTATCATCCTGGGTGAAAGGGTGTAAGCAATACACAGATCATCCTACTATCTATTACGAGCAAATAAAAGATATACCACAAATTGCTCAAGCTTTTACAGCATATGAAGCATTAAATGATGAACTAGAAGATCATTTAGCAAGGCTGAAACAATGTCCTCAAACAGTGTCTCATCAAGATTTAAGTAGGCAAAACATATTTATAACAAAAAATAATGATGATGAAAATCAAGTGGCATTTATCGATTGGCAGTTTTTGAGTATCTCTGCTTTAGGTGAGGATTTAGCGAAAATGTTTGGTGTTGCATTAAGTCAAGGTGATATCCCATTGGATAAAGCAAAGCATTACGAGGAAGCTTTATTTCATGCATACATATCAGGCTTAGCGCTAGCAGGTTGGAAAGGGAATATTCAATTGGTACGCTACGCTTTTTGTATTAGTGTAGCAGCGAGAAGCTTTTGGGAAATTCCAAAGCTATTTAAACTGCTTGCATTTAAAAGAAATGATTTGGAATCTTCTGGAAATGCCAAACAACTCTTACAAATTGTTAATCTACAAGTTTCTTATGCAAAAGAAGCAGAAAAATTGATTTGCCAACTTAGATTTTAAAATAGATGCTCTAATGAGGGCTTGTGAAAAAATGTACTAGAAGATCATTTATATCATTATTTTTTAAACTCGGTAACAAACAAATAGATAAACTAAAACCTATTGAATTTAAAGAAGTTGTAGAAGAATATGAAAATCAATAATTAAAATATGAAGAAATCTTCAAGGAATTGGAGGGAATTGCAAAGAACTTATATCAACTTTTCAGAGGGAGGATCTCGTTTTTCTTTTATTCATTTTTGTGCCTTGAGCGCAACGAAAGGATTGAAACTTATTATGTAACGAAATCGTATTATGTAATGAAGTAGTGGATTTGAGGTGTGACTGTGAGAAACATCGATTCTTTTTCTGATCAAAGTAAGGAGAAGGAAAGTTAAGGATCAAATTTAGGTATGTATCTTGTGATTGGGCTGTTTGTTCATCTTTACAGTATTCCAAATATCTTTTTTGTATACATAAACGATACTTGGCGCTTCTTTGCGATTATCCTCTACGTGAGTTATCTCATTATTGGCGTAGGCTCTGCGTATGTTGTCAGTTACCACTTTTCAAGTTATGAGCAACTCATGCGATTAGGGATCGTTTACATTTGTAGAATTGCCAGAGGACATTGATGAATCTAGGATCGATAGGTATGAATAGTAAAAATTTAGTGAACGAGGATTCGTATATAGAGAATTGATGATCTTATGTCATTGTCATAAAAAAATGGTTTTGAAGGAGGAATCGAATCTTAGGTGAGTGAAACAAATCGAACACGAGTCAGTAAAGAAAGTATGATTGTTTTCCCAGGGAAAGGGAGAATGTTGATGCTTTCGATCCTGTCATTGGCGTTTGTGGCTGTGCTCGTGTGGGCGGCGTTTAATCGAGGGGAAATTGCAGAGGATGCCCAAGGGATCACCACTGTCATCGCACCCATTCTCCCCTTCATCTTGGTGGTAGGCATCCCGTTCTTTAGCCTTTGTACGGTGTATTTATTGTATCGATTAGTAAAACCGAAGCCATCGCTGCGTATTGATAAAGATGGGATTGATGAAAATGCTTCTTTTGTTGGTGTAGGCCAGATTCGTTGGGATGAGATTGAACGGATTGTGATGTATTCGATGATGGGCCAAAAAATGATTGGTATCATTCCAAAAGATTTTGAGTCAATCCTAGAGCGACAAACTGGTGTGAAACGTGCCCTGTTGAGTATGAACAAGAAAAAAGAGATTCCGATCAGTATCCCGCAAAATACAAGTGATGTTCCGTTAGAGACAGTGTTGGAATTTGTTGAGCAATTTATTGAGCAAGAAAAAATCGGATAGGCATATTCATTTATGTAATTAGGATCCCTTTATTGGGTGAGCGGGTAGATATCTTTCCTCTCTCATCTCCATTTTTGAAATGACTTCTTGTTTTTTTATGACATATCGATATTGAGGTGTGGCTGTGAGAAACGTTGATTTTTTTACTGATAAAAATGAGAAGAAGGAAAAATACCGATCAACTTTAAGCCTTTATCTCTTGGGCGGAGTGTTTGTCTATCTTTATAGCATTCCAAATATCTTTTTTGTGTACTTTAATGATATATGGCGTTTGTTTGCGGTTTTACTCTGTTTAAGTTATTTTGTGATGAGCGCAGTTGCTTCATACATTGTTGTATACAGCCGCCCAAATTATGAGCCACTCGAGACAAACCTGTTTTTTTTCACTGGGTGTATATGGTCAATGGTTGCGATTAATTTGTATGGAATACAGGCGTTAGTGGAACAGCCATTTTATCAAGACCTTTATATCAATCTTCTATGGACCCAATTGTTATTAATATTATTCTCTTGGATCAAGTGGATCCCGGTTCATACACGGGAAAGGATAGCCCGAATAGTAACCATTGTCCTCGGCGCGTTTATTATCTTTCATATGTTGGGGATTTTTGCTTCCACCCAAGGCAAGGGGATTTATGCATTTTTGTTTGGGAAAGAAGTAGCGGTAGCCCTTATATGGCCAGGCCTTGCCCTATTTTTCTCTGGATTATGGACACGTGTGATCATGGGCGGGTTTATAGACTTGGACATTACGCCAGAAGAGCGCGCCAGAAGGAGGGCAGAAGAGAAAGCCCGCGAAGAGGCGAAGATGAGAAAACCTTCAGAAGAAATGCTGTCAAGTGGACGTTACTTGGAGTATGGCGAGTTGGATTATTACATTTCAGACGAGATATGCAGTTACCGGGAAAAAGGATCAAAGACGTTTGAAGATGTAGAGTTTTTATACGTAGAGAACGGTGTCCGTTATTTTAATCGCTTGGATTGGACTCCGTCAAAAGAAATGATTTTGTATAAAGAGAACGGGCAATGGTATTGTCAAACAACTGGGCAAGAACCTGAACGAGTGTTGTTGCAAGAGCATTTGGAAGAGGAAAAGCAAGAATTTGAAATCGATAAACGTGAATATTTGCAACAAGCGATTGAATACGGGCGCATGGTCCCGTACTTTGTAGAGATCCCGAGTGATATTGATGAGTCTAAGATTGACAGGATTGAATAAAAACTTCTATTTTCAGAACGGGCTGTATAATTGCATTTGTTAGGAAGTATTAGCCCGATTGTTTACCAAGAGAACTACTTATTGTGCACGGTGTTCATATTATTTCCCTTCTTTTTATCACCAAAATACTTCCAAAGATGGTATGTCGTCCAAAATAAAACTATGAGTATGAACATTAAAACTAAGAAAACATTAATATTTCCCAAAATGTAAATATTTGATGTGAAAATAGAGAGCAACACTAAAATAAATATAGTTGGGAACAAAAGAATCCAATAACGTTTATCTTTAAAAGTGTTAAAACTAAACATATAATCCTCTCCTATTAGCTAGCAATTATTAAACAATCGGGCTTTTTAATGAATAAGAATTTTTTTCAAATATTTTTACTTCAGTAATGTATATTTCAGTAAAGGCTTTTTATAAAACATCACTTACTTTTTGCTACCAAGTTGTTCCGCCAAACCGATTAGAAGTCCTTCGATTCCACGAATGTAGCAGAGCCGATACGAGTCCTCGTACTGAACCACTTCGCCAACTAGTTGGGCACCATACTTAGTGAGTCTGGATACCATTTCGTCAATGTCTTCAACGGTGAACATGACGCGTAGATAACCGAGGGAGTTTACAGGAGCAGTCCGGTGATCTGATATAGTAGGTGGGGTGAGAAATCGCGAAAGTTCAAGTCGGCTGTGGCCATCTGGGGTAACCATCATAGCAATCTCTACGCACTGAGAACCCAATCCGGTTACGCGACCAGCCCATTCACCTTCGACAGTGGCTCGCCCTTCGAGGTTCAAGCCAATCTCCTCGAAGAAAGAGATTGCGTCATCAAGGGATTCTACAACGATGCCGACATTGTCCATTCTTAGTAATTTGTTTTTTTTCATAGTCTTATCTCCTTATGTGTAAAAATTTATTATCTGATCATCTTCATAATTATTCTATTAAAAAGTTACAAATTCCTTCCAAACAAAAAGCCCCTCACAGTATAGGAAAATGGGAAATTGGATTTTCGGGTATGTCTTGATTCATTGTCTTGAAGAACTTCAATAACATCACTTCCCTAACCTCTGTGCAATAAAATAGCCCATTTGCTGAATATTCCATCTTAATATTTAGTCTAACACAAAATATAAAGACCCTCTAAAAATGAAAAATAAAAGCACGGCATTTTTGCAGTGCTAATTGATAGTAAAGTTCTAGAAAGTAAGGTTCCAAATTTGTATCCGGTTCAAGCATTCGCGCATTATGTTGGTGAAGATAGAGAGTATGTGAAGAGTAAATTTGAGCGAGTTCACGAATGTATTTGTTTTGAGAAAAAACTAATTTAGTTTCAACCGAGGAAAAAATAATCAAACTTTTTTTATAAACTAAAATAAAATTTACTGAACTAGAATCCATTTTGTTGGTTGAAACGTAATAGTTTTATAAGAGAGGTGATAAAATGAGGAAATATATAGGTATTTTGTTTTTGATCTTCAGTTTTTTGATAGCGATTGGATGTTTAGCAGAATTCGACCATACTCCTATTGCTTCCACCATTGTATTATTGGTCATTAGTCTCCCGCTTTATACTCTGGGGCATCTAATACGGACATCTAAAGAAGAAATGAAACGAAAGGGCAAACTTTGGTTGACTATATATGTTTTTGCGGTCATCATTCTTCCCCTCATTTTCTATTCGTATGAAAGTTATGAGGATCTTAAGTGGCGGTCAATTGATGATGGAAAATACATTTTTTATGTGCCGAGTTCCAGTGAATTAGGGAGTTTTTCCTTACTATTTATGATGGCTCTTCTCCTTTTGATTCCCGTTCGTCTTTTTAGTCCTGAATTGAAAAGAAAACGATTCATGAATATCATGATTATTGTGACACTGCTGCTTTACGGTGGTTTTCGATATTGGACGTGGTCCGATTATCGGGGAGTGCATAAGGAAATAGGTTTAATTTCTCAAAATTGGGCTGGGAAACGAAGTGTTCAGCCTTTTGATCAATTGGAAAGGATAGTTGTGGAACCGGGCTTATACCGAGCGAAACTAAGCGATCCAACTGATGAAACGACGTTTATATGGAAAATGACCTTTATAAATAAAAATGGCAAGAAAACCATCTATTCATTTCGTGGCCTTTCTAAGAATGACTTGAACGGCGCACTCCAGGTTAAAGAAATCTCTCAAACAGACCAGATTCTATTCGACGTCAAAAAGATGAGCACGAAAGAAAAAAAGTGGTTTGATCTTGAATTAGAATTAGAAAAGTTGGAAAAAGAGCCATTTTATCGTTTTTTTGAACTTGCGAATCCATAATGTATATGTGAATAGTGATTGGATGAAAATTAATTATGCTCATTCGCTTACTGCTTTACAGTCAAATCTAAAATCCATTGATATAAATCAACTATTCGCATGTGGCTTGGTTGTTTTTCTGTACCTGTAACGATGACGGGGATCAAGGAGTCTTGCTTATGCAACGAGCCGTGCGCCGCTCCGCCGGGATGAATGGGCGTACCTTCACCTTCAAACTCAAATCCGGGTTTTGCATCTGCAATAATGTAATTTCCGGAGTGTGAGTGCAATGCACTATGAAGTCGTTGCAGTGCATCGGGGTACGCTCCAAATTCAATGACATTACCGCTTATGGAGAGATCCAAAATGGAGGAGTCTCCTTTTATTTCCCATGTCTGGCCATACTGATCCACAAAGTGACCATTAGGGCGAAACGTAAATATATTATTGTGGCCACTTGCAGCAACATGTACATCGGACCCATCTTTCCAAGCGAGAAAACCAATTCTTTCATCCTTTTGAAGTTTGTTTACAACTTCCTCCGATGTAATATGTTCATCTAAAATGTAAATAAAAGCCATTCTTTCATTATGCCCCAAAACGATTTGGTCATCATTCTTAACGGGTTTATTTACTCTATAAATATTGTAAGTATCAAGCATTTTATTTAAGCGGATGAGCGATTTGTTTTTGTCATCTCCCACTTCCGCTTGGCCGCTGTCCCCCATAATGACCCAAATGGCAGAATTCAACGCCTCTTCCCACGAGGGATAGGTGTTTAAAAGTTCTTGTAGCTGCTTGTCCGTTTGTTCAATAGCATCAATGTGATTTTCGGGCCCATTTTTGTGGACTTCCTGGTCAAGATCAGGAAAATACGCAATTGTAAAAGCAGGAAGTTTATCATTTTGAATGATGTACTTCAATTCCTGTGTAGAGAATTTATCATTAAATCCAAATTTTCCAAAAGGGCCGTTATGTTGATCGTTTTTTGGACTATATTGTGCCAGCATACCGTATGAAAATAATACAGGCGTTTCTATTTTCAAATTTTTAGGAGCAATATTTAATGTTGATCCTATTTTAGGAAGGTTTAGGGTTCTTTTCTCATTTCCTCGATATACAAGTGCATTAACGGAAGCACTCTGCAGTCCTTTCATACCCAATGTCTCATGAACTGTCTTTGTGTCACGACTTAAATGGGTATGATTTAAATGGTAAAAAGTATCTTCCACTACATGCTTTAATCCAAGCTTAAACACTTCTTCTTTGGCGCTTCCATAATTAATTAGCCGTTTTTCTTTTTCATCATACCAAACTAGACCTGGAACCCGATGTTTATCCGAATACGTTCCTGTTAATAACGTGCTGTCAATTGTTACAGACATAGTTGGATAACTGCTAACTACATTTGGGTAAAGTTGACCATGCTCCATTAAAAATTGAAGCGCTGGTATGCGTCCGTTTTTTTCCGCCTCTAGCAGTGGCTTATACATTAGGGAGTCGATTATAAGCATAATCACGGGTTTTTCAGTTTGAGTAATCTGCTTTTGATCAAGGGATTGATCATTCGGTTTTATTCCTTTTATAACTAAGATAATCGCTGCAATGGCAATAATAATGATGATTAATAAATAAAGCATTTTCTTCATCCTTTTTCAATTCCCTTCCTTACCCATTTATTCGCCTGTATAACGGCTGATTAACGCATCCTTTGACATAAATAAATACATAGGAGATGGAATTTCTTTTCTAATTCCGCGTGACGAAGAAAGAAAATAAATGGGAAGAAGAGAAATCTTTTTGAAATTTTTATAAGTGGGACTTGCGATTGGGTGGGCTTCAAATCCCAGTTTTTTGCATCCTCTATATAGCGTCGTAATGCCAATCAGCCCTTTAATCCGATCAGCTTTTTCATGCGACTGTATATAATGAACGAGGGATGGAAGTGATTCCTTTATTCCTTTGTAAATGATTAAAGCTCTTTTGATTTCGTTGTCACTCCTATACATCTTCTGTAAAAGTTTCGCATTATGCAAATGAATTTTTACGATTACATCATTTTTAGTAATTGTCGTCCCGTCTGATAAAACAATATTCCTGCCCTTATATTTCGTTAATCGGACACGAAATATTGAGTTATCGCCACCGGTTTTTTTTATGTATTCCAGCCGTGTAAATTGAAAATATAATGGATCAACGAAATTCCATGCTGAAAGGCAATATTTTTTTATCCTTATGCCCATGAAAATTCTCCTTGCCTAAAAAATATTCTTTTCAATTGTATTTATTTTGTATAAGGGGATGTTTTTGTATGAGTGGAAAAATAAGACTTCTGAATGAAAAGTCATGAACTTTACAAAAATAATGCACGAACACTTATCGGGAAAAGGTGAAAATTTTGAAGATCAAAGCAATGACTTTTAACATTCATCATGGAAAAGGAATGGATAAAATAACTAACTTATATAGGATTGCTAATGTGATTGATGAATGTGGAGCAGATTTCATTGCCATCAACGAAGTTGACAGCCATTTTTCCAAACGCAGTTTCTTTAAGGATCAGGCGGGGTGGTTGGCTAATGAATTAAATATGGATTATGCTTTCAGTCCATCTATTTTAAAAAAAGATAAAAACCTCCAAGAACCACGTCAATACGGAAATGCACTTTTATCAAGGCATCCCATTATTGCAAAAGAGTCGCATTTATTTAAAGTTCTGAGGTTTACAGAGGGAAGATCTTTGCTGGAGACAAACGTACAGTTTCAGAAATGGTCATTGAAAATTGTAGTTACACATTTAAGCCTTAATCCAATTATTCACAAAAAACAAACTGATTTTATCATAGGACGATATCAAAAAAATACTAATCCCACAATACTGATGGGGGATTGGAACATGAAACCAGGATCTAAAGGATGGGGAAAAATAACAAAAGAATTTCAGGATGTGTGGGAAGCGGCGGGAAAGGGTTCTGGGTATACTTATCCCTCATTTCGACCAAGATCCCGGCTTGATTACATATTCGCAAGCCGGGATTTTGACATAATTCATGCAGAGGTGGTAAACAAGGTAAGTGAAGCATCTGATCATTTACCCTTAGTTGCTACATTATATTTTAGAGATTAGGCATCCATTCTTATTTAAACTTAATGATTAAGTACTTGTTTCTCGGAAGACTTCACTGTTTTATCCTTTTTAACTAGGAATACATAGTTAACGACGGCCAATAAGCTCGTTGTAAAAAGAATGACCCCGAATGGTATGGCAGAATATTCACCGGCAATTCCCACAAGTGGAGAAGTAATGGAACCTAATAAAAACGGAAGCACACCTAGAAGTGCCGCTGCACTGCCTGCAATATGCCCTTGCGACTCCATTGCTAATGTAAAAGTGACAGGTCCAATTAAACCAAGTGATGCTACAAATAAAAAGAGCGGAATGACCAACATAAATAATGGTCCATGAGAAAGAACTACGATTAAAACAGCAGCGCTAGTGACAAAAGCCATCGACATCCCAATTAGGAGAATCCGACGTTCTGGTACTATTCCAGCGAATCGCCTAACAATCTGCGCTCCGATAATTAAACTAATTCCATTCATTGCAAACAACATCGCAAATACTTGAGGTGACACCCCGTAAATCTTTTGATAGATAAATGGAGTTCCAGAAATGTAGGCAAAGATACCTGCCATCATTATTCCTTGAGCCAGTGCATAGCCCATAAATGTCCGATTTTGAATTAACGTTTTAAAGTTTCGCAATAACTCCGTAAAGTTACTAGGAACACGTTTTTCAACTGGCAAAGTTTCTTTTAATTTTAATGTCGTGATGCTAGTTAAAAATATTCCTAGAAGCCCTAAAAAAATAAATACACCATTCCATACAGAAAAAGATATAACTGCACTCCCCGCAATCGGTGCGAGTAGAGGCGCGAGATTACCAATCATCGTGAGAAGTGAAAAAAACTTCGTTAATTCAACGCCACTATACAAATCGCGAACAATGGCACGGGAAATGACCATCCCAGCGGAAGCCGCAAATCCCTGTATAAATCGTAAAATGATAAAAGTGGCAATATTTGGTGAAACAGCACAACCGAAAGAAGCAAGAGCATATACAATCATTGCTATCCATAAAGGTTTACGTCTTCCATGAACATCACTTAATGGCCCCATGACGATCTGTCCGACACCAACTCCTAACAAGCAGGCAGTAATACTTACTTGGATGGCTGAAGCACTTGTTCCAAAAAACTCCGTCATTTGGGGAAATGCCGGAAGATACATATCAAAAGTAAATGGCCCTAATGCAGAAAAGGCTGCTAACAACAGGGCAAATCTAATCGGATTCTTTTTATTCATTTTACAGCTCCTATTTAATAGTTAAAAAATGACGAGTTTTTAGGATTAAAAGACTTTGAGGTATTCATTATAATCTCTCTCACTAAATACATCAAAGATAATTTTTTTGTTATATATAAATGTGTATTCGTAATATTAGTGTTCAATTAAAGGGCAAGTAGTAGAAAAAACTTTACTATACTCGCCCTCATTTTGAAAGATTCAATAGCTTTTGAAAATTTCTTTTCATAGCCATCTTCTTTTAATTTACTTGTTTTTCCGCATTTCTTTATTCATTTTACGAAGAGCCTTTTTCGAGCCTCTTTCAATATCGTGATTTAGTTTTCTCGTTTTATAATCAATAAATAGAGTATCTAAGTCATAACCTTCTGGATATAACTCTGCAGCTTTTAACTCTAAGGCTAGCCGTTTTTCATTTACCTCCAAAAATTGATTTTGATAAAACACGGTAACGTTATGATATTCGTCTTTTTCTTCGTATACAATTCCAAAGTCGTCGTGGTCCAGTAGTTTTACACGATCCCCTTTCTGATAATCGACATGATTTTCTACTTTTTCAACACTTATTTTTGGTTTTCGGATTTTACTTTCATTTAAGAGTTCTAAGCGATATTCTTTATTTTTCATATAATCTTCTGCTCTTTTTAAAACATTTTCTGGTACATTCATTTTTCTTGAGATCCATAAGGCATTACTAGCACCAGATTGCCCGATGAGAAGTTTAAATAACGGTTCTAATGTTTCTTGATTGAATTGCATGGCAGCATTCATAAAGTCACTATGCATTTCAGAGAATCGTTTAATTTCTCCATAATGTGTCGTCGCAACGGTAATACATCCTCTAAGATAAAACTCTTCTAAGAGGGAGATAGCTAATGCTGCTCCTTCATTTGGTTCCGTCCCACTGCCAATTTCATCGAATAGTAAAAGCGTATTGTTGTTTACGGAACGAAGGATCTCCGATAAGTTCTTCATATGAGATGAGAATGTGCTAAGTGCGTTTTCCAAGCTTTGATTGTCGCCAATATCTACAAAAACATTGTCAAATACAGCAATTTCGGTTTCTTTCGAAGCTGTAATATGGAATCCGGACATCGTTGCCAACGTAACGAGACCAATCGTCTTCAGTACAATTGTTTTTCCGCCAGCGTTAGGACCAGTTATGATTAAGCTGCGATAACTACTGCCAATCTGAAAATGAAGCGGAACAACATGACCTGATAATAATGGGTGCTTGCAATTTACTAACCTAATCATCCCAAGGTCATTAATGTTTGGCTCAATTCCATCCACTTGTCTGCTATATTTCCCTTTGGCAAAAATCATATCGTACTGGGATATAAGCTCGATATTAATGTTAATAGGTTGGAGATTTTCTGCCACTAACCCTGTTAAAGTAGCGAGAATTTGATATTCCAACATGGCTTCTTCGGATTTTAATGAGGCTAGTTCCACACTTAATTTTCCTACTACACTAGGTTCCATAAAGACAGTCGAACCTCTAGAAGATACTTCAATGATGGTTCCCTGTACTTGTTTTTTGTACGAGGCTTTTATAGGGATCGTGTAGCGATCATCTTTTACACTAATAATGAATTCCTGAATATAGTTTCGATTGGCGCTACTGTTTAAGAATTTATTGAGTCGCTCTTTAATTTTTTGCTCAGTTGTTTGAATATGGTAACGAACACGTTTAAGTTCTCTGCTCGCTTCCGAATCCACTTGATTATTTTTAATGGAAAAATTAATTTCCTCTTCAATCCCTATGAATTCTGTCATTGATTTAGCATAGGACGCTAATGTCGGTGCAAAAAATTCCTTGCTTGACATGAACATTTTAATTCTTAGGCATCCCTTTAAAAAATCGGCTATATTTAAAAGCTCCGCTGGGTCTAAAATAATGCCTTTTTCTACTTTAGTGATGATATGTTCAATGTTGGAAACACCCATGAAAGGTACATTTCCTCCTGCATCTAAAATGACACGTGCTTCAGATGTTTCTGTTAATCGATGTTTTACTATTTTTACATTAGAACTAGGGGTTAATTTATCCATTAATTCTCTGCCCAGTCCACTAACGCAATACGATTTTACGATTTCTTTTAGTTCGTTGTATTGAAGTTTTTCAAAAGTATTTTCATTCATTTTTCATTCTCCTCAAAGTGATAATTTGATCAACAATGAAGAAACCTACTCGTAGGATTTCAATGAGTTTTAGATAAATAAAAAGCTGCGGCAGATACCGCAGCTTTACGTTTACAAGGCAAAAGTAAATACATAAATTAAACTATCCATTACGAGCGTTCAATTCATGAAATGATGCACTTGATTTTAAAGTAGGGTAGGTATCTTCATAGGTGGAAATAAGTTCATGAATAAATAAGGGGTGTGAAAAAAAAAATCCCCCAATTTCAAAAACTGTCTTATTTCCTTTTAATGTTTTCCTATTTAGAAGCTACCTGCACTCACAAAATGCACCTCTTATTATAAGATTGATATCTCATTGAAATCGCTTTACAGGATTTATTATACTCAAAAATAGATAAGGAAGCAATATCTCCAAAAATTATTGCTGATACGATGAGACCTTTAATTTCTTTAAATATTATCAATTAAATCTCTATAGTATTCTCTTAAGGCTTTTTTCAAGCTGACTGGTTCTATTATTTTTAATGACTTTCCAAAGCGAGCAAGATATTTAATGATGAAGTCAATTTCATTTGGCTCATACGAACCAACAAGATATGTATTTTCCATCTCTCGGATTAATTTCATAGAGGGAAATTGTTCCTGTTGAAATAACTCTTTCCCTTCTTGGCTAATAAGACATTTAAATTGAATAGCTTTTTCGGATGGCTCCCAAAGCGATTGAGCATTTTGTATTGTAATTTCATTTAAATCTTCCAACGGTTGGATATTCGTTATTTCTGCTGATGTTATACGATCACAACGGAAAACTCGGTAAGCTTCTTTAGACGTATCATAAGCCTGACAATACCAATAGCCTTTCATTGAGTAAATTGCGATTGGTTGAATAGTACGGATGCTTTTTTGTTGGGCATTTTGATAAGCTATTTTTAATACGATTTTTTTAACAGCTGCCATTAATAAAATTTCTAAATGTGGACTATCTTTGGTTTGCTCCGTATGTCGAAAAGATACTCGATTTTTCATACTTTCAATCTCTTGCCTTTGGCTGTCCGGCAATTCGTTTATAAATTTTTCATGGATTGAACGAAAGGATACTTGGAACGGTAAATTTGAAAAACTTTGAAGTGCTAGCATGGCAAAATAAAGTGCATAAATTTCTTGACTGCTAAAAGAAATGGGGGGAAGCTGTATTGGATTAAGTAACCGGTACCCTCCATTTCTGCCATATTCAGCATAAATAGGGGCGCCAATTTCTTCTAATGAGGCTATGTCTCTTAAAGCCGTTCTTTTTGAAATTTGAAATTTGCGCATTAAATCTCGAAGCGTAAAATGTTGTTTTTGATTGATGAAGCGCAGCATTTGATTTATACGTTCTGATTTTTTCATTAAAAAACCTCTTAATGGTGCCTCAATTTGTCACCTTTATTTACTATACTTGAAAGTGTAACCAAGAATAGTGAAGGAGGCAATAAAATGAATTTTGAAGTCATTCCGTTTTTATCTTTAAATGGGACCGCTGCTAAAGCCATTGCATTTTATGAAAAACATTTAAGTGCTAAAGTTCTTTTTAAGAAAACTTATAAAGAGATGAAGGAAATGAACCCTAATTTTCATTATGAGGAAGGCCAAGATGAATATATTACCCATTCTGTCTTAGAAATAGGTGCTAATAAACTCATGATAGCTGAGGAAGCAATGGATTCTTCGCGTCCATGGCAATTAGGTAATAGCTCTTCATTGTGTATTCAATCGAAAGACAAGAATATCATTAATAAGCTTTATCAATCCCTTGTTGAACATAATGAGGTTACAGTTTTGGTACCTTTGAAAGAAAATGCATTTAGTCCCGGATACGCTATTATACGAGATCCATTTGGAATCGTTATCCAGCTTTGTGTAACAGTACATGATTTTTAATTTGATAGAGGTGATAAAGGTGTGAACATAAACGATGTGTCGCAAGCCATGCTTGAAAATGTGCGCAAGGTCTGCCTTTTACTGCCTGAAGCAGTGGAGCATATCGATGGATTTGGGCACATAACCTTTCAAATTAACGGAAAGTCTTTTGTGAAATTAACTAAAAGAGCTGGTTTGTCATTTAAATCAGACGTCGAAACTCAAGAGTTGTTACTACAGAAAAAGCATTTTTTCAAAACTCCTTATATTGGGCGTCACGGCTGGGTGTCCATTAAAAATCCGCATGAAGGAGACTGGGATGAACTAACCGAATTAATTTCAGAAGCTTATTTAAGTACAGCATCAAAGCGTTTAGTTAAGGAATGGAAGGAACTGCAAAAGAAGTAACTTAATAACAGTCAGTATCAATATAAATAAAGACACAAGAACCTGAACGTATCATCCTCATGGTTTCAGGTTCTTTTTTACTTTCCCAAAGACCCCTACCTTTATTCAAACGTAACAAAGCTTGTTTTAATTGCAACAGTTTCCTATTGAAAAAATAAAAGCACAAATTATTAGTGAGTTTTGTCAAAGTGGTACAATATGAAAAAAAAGGTTTTGAAGTATCTATTGAGGAAAAAACTAAGACTAATGCTTCGGGATTAGTTCATCAATGAGAAGTTATAAAATCATTGGAATCAGGGGGGATAACTAGTGAAAGAGCATTGGCAAGAGCGCTTTTCTTCAAAGGAATATTATTATGGTAAGGAGCCTAACGCTTTTTTAATGACAATGCAACCGTATATTCCAAAAGGAAACATACTTTGTATTGCCGAAGGAGAAGGGAGAAACTCAGTCTTTCTTGCGAGTAAAGGTTATGATGTGACCGCATGGGATTTTGCACCATCGGGGCTTGAGAAAATTAAAAAGCTTGCCGAAGAACGAGAAGTAGCCGTGAAAACCGAACTGCATGATTTGGCTGAGGTCAAATGGGAAGAGGAAAAGTGGGATGCAATCGTTCATATTTTTGGTCATTTCCCCAAACCTGTATTTGATCGAACCATAGAGGGGATAAAACAGTCTCTCAAGTCAGGTGGTTTTTATGTAGGTGAATTATATACAAAAGAGCAGTTTCAATACGGAACTGGAGGACCAGGAAATCCCGAATTTCTTTGTGATCCCAAAACGTTATTGGAAAAGTTCGACGGTTATTTTGTAAAACATTTTTTTATTGGTGAAGCCGAGAGAATTGAAGGCAAGGGACATACGGTCTTGCACATGTCGTCCAGAGCGTAATACAAAAAAGGTAAGTATTTTTTCAAACAGCGAGTTAGTATTTACAGGCAGTAAGCTTCGAACAAAAGAATTTTTAAAAAATATTTCATGACGTTTTGGGAGCTTAGGGGTGGTTATAAATGAAGATAGTTGAATTACCGATTGAATTTGAATTTAATGGAGAAAAAAATTGCATTTACCCTACCTTAATCGTATTAGACGATGAGCTAACCTTAGTCGATACAGGGTATCCAGGTTTTCTACCTTTAATTGAAAAAGAAATGATAAAGAACGGATATGAAATGAAAAATTTAAAGAGTATCATCATTACTCACTATGATGATGATCATATAGGTTCTTTGCATGATTTCAAGAAAAAATATCCTTGGATTACTATTATGGCTAGTGCAACGGAATCAAGATTCATCAGTGGTGAAATGAAGTCAGAGAGATTGATTCAAGCTGAAGAAATGCTAGAAAATATGCAAAATGACGAAAAAGAATTTGGTCATTGGTTTCTACAGCAATTAAAAAATTTGAGGCCACTTTCAATTGATAAAAAATTACATGATGGTGATATGATTTTAAATAATAAATGTAGGATTTTAGAAACACCTGGACATACTTCTGGGCATATTTCATTATATTTTCCAAGTTTAAAATGTGTAATTACAGGTGATGCGGCTGTGAATGAGAATCATAAATTGGCCATAGCAAATCCGCACTTTTGCTTAAATATTGAGAAAGCAGAGCAGTCTTTAAGAAAGATTAAAAATCTTAAAGCTGAAACTTATTATTGTTATCATGGTGGGAAACTTACTGTATGACTTAGGAGTTTTACGATGGGCTGGTTTCTTAATACCATGTGCATTCATGAATGATTATAATATCCAGTAAAAAATAACGGTTGACGGAATGTTGTATTATAAAAAGGATACAACTGGTGGACAGAGGACAGAGTGGATGCCCGGTTTATATAGGTCCCGCATATGCAATCGCTATTCATGGTTATGGAGGTTCTAATTATAATTCAGGCGTTAAGATTACTCGATAGATGATAGCAATGTTTGCACACTATTATGAATAAAACTAAGGGGAGGGATATGAAATGAAAAAGTTATTTACTTCTCTTTTGGCATTTGTTTTACTGAAAATTGTAACTATACTTTTTGCAGCATCCTTTTTCTTTACTGGCTGCAGTCCCTCTCCGCCAGAATCTGAAGTCATTATGGAGGATGATAATTTGTCGATTAATCGTTCAGATAAAATAAAAGAACCCTATGATTCAACTTCACCAGTGAGCTTAAAAGCAGAAATCACTGGTATTGGTGAAAAATATCTCGAAATATCTTCCACCGATATTGCAATTTCTCATATTCCTCGTTCTATCCCTGTATATGTAAATAGGGAATTAGTGAATAATTACGACTTCGAAGTAGGAGAAAAAATTGAAGTGTTATACAATGGGATTATTCGAGAAATCTCCCCCCCTATGTTAGATGAAGTATTTCATATAAATATCATTGATGAATAGAAACAAGAGGCTCCCCTTTTGATAATAGATTTGGTGAAATGAATGGGGGTTAAAATGGAAAAATATAACGAAAACAAAATCAAAAAACAAACAAAAATAGGAGAATCGTAAACCTTTCATTAGTTTGTCAACATAAAAATATCATTATATTTTGAATACTACATTTTTTAGTTTTTTACACTTTTTCCTCAATCGGCAAATATGAAAGCAGTACGGAACTTAACGTCATCAGATCCCCTACAAATTGCAATTTCAGACGTTCTTCCATTTATGGAGATGTGGAGTCCAGCGATTGGTATTACCTTTTTGAGAAGAAAGACCTTGAGGGAGGCTGACCTTTCCAATTATTTCTTAAACCGATACCCTACACCCCAAATCGTTTCAATCAATTGTGGGTTAGATGGCTCTTCCTCTATTTTTTCTCTAATTTTTCTTATATGGACTGTAACGGTTGTTGTATCTCCAATTGAGTCATACCCCCAAATACGTTCAAATAAATGTTCTTTGCTGAACACGATGTTTGGGTTTGTCGCCAAAAAATATAATATATCAAATTCTTTCGCAGTACATATTCTCTCTTCCCCATTTACAAACACTCTTCTTGATTCCCCTTGGATCAGGAGGTTAGAGACTGTAATATCACTCTGCTTATGTTCGCCGCGATTGATTAAACGCTCATATCTTGAAATATGAGCTTTCACTCTCGCCACTAATTCATTTGGATTAAAAGGCTTTACGATATAGTCATCGGCTCCTAATCCAAGCCCGCGGATTTTGTCAATGTCTTCTTTTCTAGCCGTTACCATGAGGATAGGGATATCTAATGTTCGTCGCAATTTTTTACATAATTCAAAGCCATCAATGGTAGGAAGCATTAAATCTAATAGAATCAGGTTATAGGAGTTTGTCATGGCAAGCTTAAATCCTTCTTCCCCGTTTGTGGCAATTTCACTTTCAAATCCATTGACCTCTAAATAATCACGTTCCAATTCAGCAATATTTATTTCATCTTCAATGATTAAAATTTTTCGCATTTATATCCCCTTTTTCAGTTTGAAATATATACTTGTTCCTTTTCCTATTTCACTATCAGCCCAAATAGTGCCGCCGTGTTCTTCGATGATTTTTTTCGCAATGGATAATCCAAGACCGCTTCCGCCAGTGGAGGAATTCCTTGAAGTATCGGTACGGTAGAAGCTTTCAAAAATATAAGGAAGATCTTCTTTGTTTATGCCTTTTCCGTTATCTTTCATTTCAACAATGATTTCATTAGACTGGGATAATAATCGCACCTCTATCTTTTTATGATTTTTATCCATATATTTCAAACTATTTTGGATAATGTTTGTAACAACACGTTTCAATTTTTCTCTATCTGCTTCTACAATATAAGACTCTTCCTTATTGGCCAATAGGATGGCTGTTCCTCGTTCCTTCTCTATGTTAAACGCCAACTCGTCAATAAAGTCGGCAAAAAAGGCATATAAATCCACTCTCTCGAAATGGAATGGCAATCGTTTTACGTCTAACTTAGAATATAAAAATAATTCATCTATGAGTCCATCCATCTCGTTTGTAGTTTTATAAATGATGTTCATATAACGTTCTAATTTTTCTGGCGTATTGGCTACCCCGTCTTGAATGCCTTTTACATAACCTTTTATAGAAGTTAAAGGAGTCTTTAAATCGTGAGAAATGCTAGCGATCAGTTCTTGCCGATTTTGTTCATATTGTAGCTGGGCCATTTTTGCCTGTTTTAGTTTTAGACGCATTGATTCAAATGTATTGCTAAGCTCGCCGAGTTCATCTCTTTTTTGGGATTCTACACTGTATTCCAAATCGCCCTCACTAATTTTCTTTGCCGCTATAGATAGTTTTTTTATAGGATTGAGGATGCTTTTTGCTACATAATAAGTTAATAAACCATTTGTAATAACAAGAATGAGTATCATTGCAATAAATCGTATACTGAGAAATAAGCGTAAATCCGAGCTATGAGGATTTCCTTTCAAAACGACAAACAGTAAGTACCCCAATATGATTTCTACTAAAAGAAAGCCAACAATTGGAATAACAATCATCCCTACATTAGATAAAATAAGGCGTTTTTTTATCGACAATGTGATTCACCTACAAATGTTTGATATTGAAATTAATTATAACGTTTTAAGAAAAATAAGACCGTCAAGAGTGCTTGACAGCCTTATCTTTTTTGCTCCACATCGGCACAACAATTGCGCAAAGTAAGGCGGTGATATATGGAAGAAACTTTATTCCAATTGGTTGGTTAAGAAAAACCATTCCAAAAGTACCGATCATACTTGATAATGCAATGCCTAGAATAAAACCCCCCACGACGCCTGCTAAGATAGAAGTGAAGATTTTCATTTTGTTTCTCTCCTTGTAAAAATCAATTTTCCTGTTTTCAAAACAATAAACCATGATAAAACAAATAAAAGAATAGCTACGATGACATGCATCGGGCCGATCCAAGGCAATATCGTTTTGATATTTGCAGTAAAATACATGAGGAAGATGGTAACGAATACCCCAAAGAGCTGCCAATACACCCAGCGTGGGAGTGAACCTACGAAAGCGAAAATAAGCATAAAAATGGGTAGATTAAATCCAAATAAATGGACAAACATCCTATGCTTAGTCCATGCCGCACCGTCTAAAAAGATAGCCACTCCGGCGAAATAAACCTGCGTTACGATACATAGTGCAAACATAATGGCTAATATGAAATAAATGATTCTTCCAATTTTAACCCTAGTATTTATCATTGTAAGTGTTACCCCCTACATCTTTGATATGTAAACATCATACGGGGCAATTCTAAATCACTTCTTATGAAATTCTTAAATAATTATTAAATCAATGCATAGGTATCATTAAAAAAAGGAAATGACTTCATGAATATTAGGAGTCATTTCCTTTTTGTTTTAGCAATTCAATCAATCTGTATAAATAATGTGCACCACGAAGTTGTTGTTCAATTTGATAATCCATAAATGCGAGTGAATCCATTGTAATTTGCCTTGCTTCTTCAAGGCTGTGTTGGTCGATTTTTCCTAAAACGTCCCGCACGATATCAAGTAGGAAAACAGATGATTGAACCGTTCGAATAATTAAGAGATAACGAATATCATCACGATTATATCGGCGGTATCCATTTTCAGGATCTCTATCGGGAGTAATCAATCCTTCTTTTTCCCAATGCCTGAGTGTTGAGGCGGGCACGTCTATTTCTTTTTCGACTTCGCCGATTGTATACCACTTTTTATTTCTCTTTCCTAAAAAATTTTCCATATTATTCGGTTTTAAGATATCAAGAGCTTTCGTTGCTTGCTGCTTTTTCTGATATAAATTAGCCTGAATATTATTAACTTCCTATAATGCGTCGATAAATTTATTTTGTTGGATCATAGGCATTATTTTTCGAACAGTTGCCATTCCAAAGCCATGGTACATTGCCCGTATGCATTGAAAATAGGCTTCATGTTCTTCTGTATAATTGCGATATCCGTATACTCGAAAACTCTGTTCAGGAATGTTTAAATATTTTTAAAGAAAAGGAAAAAATCAAGGAAATTCTTGAGTTGCTTGTTGAAATAGGTTTAGGGTACTTAAAGATGGGGCAATCTTTAACGACCCTTTCAGGTGGAGAAGGTCAACGGCTGAAGCTGGCAAAGGAACTGATCAAGCAAGGAAATAAAAAATCACTATACTTATTAGACGAGCCGACGACAGGATTACACCCAAATGACGTTACCCAATTATTAAAACTACTAAACCGTCTCGTAGATGCTGGAAACACCGTTATTATGGTGGAACATAATAGCCAAATGATACGAGCTGCGGACTGGATTGTGGATTTAGGACCTGAAGGGGGAGCTGCAGGTGGGCAAGTGATCGTAGAAGGAACACCTGATTCTGTTTTGAAAAATATGAATTCTTATACTGGAAAATATTTGTAGGAGATATAAAGCTAGTATAATACAATAAACCATATGCTGATAAATTGCATATAACGAATTCAATCTTTTGATCGTTTTTAAACCGATGATAATTGTATAAAGGAGGTAGTGAACACATTGACGCTTTTTCTTACTTACCGTCCGAAGCCGCCACTATCAGAATACGTGAATATATTTTGGCTAAGTGAAGGCTACAAGCCACCTCATAAAATGGAGCGTGTTCTCCCAGATGGTCATATGGAGTTGATTATCAATCTGGAAGAAGACACCTTTAACGTTTATGATCAAAGGAATCATGAAAAGTTCAAAAAATATCGTGGGAGTTTAATAGCTGGTCCACATTCGGAGTATGTCGTTATAGACACATCGAGTCAATCATCAACAATGGGTGTTCACTTTAAGCCAGGTGGCGTTTTCCCTTTTTTTAAGTTGCCAGTCAATGAATTGTGCAATGTACATGTGTCATTAGAAACATTATGGGGGAATAAAGCTAATCACATGCGCGAACAGATACTTGAAGTAAAGACGCCAGATGCCAAGTTTCGAGTCCTTGAACGTTACTTGTCGGAAGCATTAGAATCACCATTGGAACTACATCCAGCTGTTGCCTTTGCGTTAGAAAAATTTAAAGACTCCTCGGATATTTTAGATATATGTGAACAAATTAATTTGAGTCCAAGGCGATTTATCCAGGTATTTAAGGAAGCGGTAGGGTTGACGCCAAAGCGGTTTTGCCGTGTCCAACGATTCCAAGAGGTATTATACTTAATCGAGCAAGGAAAACTGGTCGATTGGACAAGTATAGCTATAGAATGCGGCTATTATGATCAAGCGCATTTTATTCATGACTTCCGTTCCTTTTCTGGTCTCTCTCCAACAACCTATCAAGCGCTGCGTGGCGATAGTCATAATCATGTCCCGATTAGAAAATAAGTTCAATTTTTTACAATACAGCTTGTTTGAACCGTGATTAGAATAAAGATGGTGCAACAGTTCAAACTTCAAATCGGAACTTTTGGACTAGCGCATTAATTTTATACCAGAATTGGAGGAGAATATAATGACATCTAAAACAAAAGGCGTTCGGGAAGGACATAACACAGTTACACCGTATGTGATTATTAAAGGCGCATCAGATGCCATTGAGTTTTACAAAAAAGCTTTTGGAGCGACAGAGATGCTGCGCCTGACAGACTCAAATGGAAAGGTTCAGCATGCGGAAATTAAAATAGGAGATTCGTCAATCATGATTGTAGACGAGTACCCGGAACATTCGATTATGCGGAGCCCTCAATCCCTTGGGGGAACTTCGATGCATATCTATCTTTATGTAGAGGACGTAGATGCATTTATGGCACAGGCTATCAATGCTGGAGCGGAAGAACTTATGAAAATCGAAGATCACTCTGATGGTGATAGGCGGGGAGGTTTAACAGATCCCTTTGGGCATATTTGGTGGGTGGCAACGCATATTAATGCAGAATTGCTTGAGGAAAGCTAGATAATTATATTTTTTAGTGGGGTTCGATTATTTTAGTGGAAAATGATCGAAGCTTTTTATAAATATTCTGTTGCAAGAGAATCTATTTTGATGAATCGTTTTTTCGAACGATTTCTTTGTTTCAACTGTAAGCTATAAGTTATCTCCTTATCACTTTTCTCAATTCATGTTAATAATCAATCAATAACTTTCCTAACGGATAAGGGCTCACAATACTAGTCTTAAAAAAGTCGGCAAAAGTAAATTATATGACTTTTTGCCGGCTTTTTTAATTGTGACGAAGGTACTATGTACAGTTCTTTTCATATTCATTACCATTATATATAGGGAATCTAGCGACGGGGATACTTGCTTCAAGACGATAGCAATTATTATTTTGCAAGCGCTGTCTTAATGGAATAGTGGATATATTCATGATGTAAATAGTTAATATACGCAAGATACATTAATTTCACATCTTCAGGGGTTTTAGTTGAATATCGATCACATGTGACTAATGCGATTAGGCATGGGATAAATCTAAAGGAATATAGATCCTTAATAGGTTTTTCTCCATGTCTTTTTTGTATGCTCCATTTTTATTAAAATTAAAAGATTGTGAAAGCGTTTGGTTTTGCAGGTTGTTATATCCACTTATTTCAAAAGAGTAAAACATCTATGGGAAACAACAGTGTATCATAGAAAAATTTACGAGGAGGAAGAAGATGAAACATCAAAAAAAAGAAAGGGTTATGGTTAGTATTCTCTGTGCTTTTCTATTGATGGTGAGCCTTCTGTCAAGTTCGACCGCCTTTGCTGTGGACACCTCAGTAAAGTTTAGCAGTGCGAAAGAAGCATTAAATGTTATCGGCCAAATGAAGCCGAGTATATCCAGTGATGGGAAATCAGTGGTTTTACCTGAATCACCGGATCCACAATATGAGGTTTCCTTATATGGCTCAGATAATAAACAAATCATTAGTATGGATCTCAACTTTTATGAGCCGATTAGTGACATGAATGTGAATATATTATACAAGATAACGAACAAAGCAGACGGTTCCGATGTTGCCGTTTCCGAAAAAGATATTCCTGTAAAAGTAAAAGGAAAATACTCTTATGAAGAAGGGGATAACCCTGTTCCTAATGTGGTCCCTGGATTAAGAGAATGGAAGGGGTATCAAGGAAACTATACTCTAACTAAATCTACTAAAATAGTGGTTGATGCCCAAAGTGAAGGTCAATTAAAAGAAACCGCTAAGCTAATCCAAGGTTATTTTAAAAATATGCTTGAAAAAGAGATTGCCATCGAGGTTAGGGCTGCACCGACAACTGGAGATATTTTCTTAACCCTGGATGAAACGAAGACTGCCTTAGGAACAGAAGGCTATCTATTAGAAGTTACCGATAAAATTACAATTTCCGCTCCTGAACCAAAAGGAATCCTTTATGGTGGAACATCTGTCACACAAATTTTATATCAATCAGCAACGAAAGATACTATCCCAAAAGGTATTTCCCGAGATTATCCGAAATATGAGATTCGATCCGGAATGATTGATGTCGGAAGAATGTATATTCCGTTAGAATATATTCAGGAAATGACGGAATATATGGCTTGGTTTAAACTTAATGAAATCCATATGCATATTAATGATTTCAGGGCTGGGGCAAACTATGCCGGTTTCCGTGTTGAAAGTAAAAAGTATCCAGAAATCAATGCTAAAGATGGTTATTATACGCAGGAAGAATATATTGCCTATCAAAAAAATATGAAAAAGTATGGGATGGATGTAGTAACTGAAATTGATACGCCTTATCATGCGGAAAGTTTCAGAGCCGTGAACCCTGATTTGATGCTGCCAGGTTCAAAAGGTTATTTGGATATTACCACACCTGAAAAAAGAGCGATTGTTTACCCATTTATTGAATCGCTATTTGACGAGTTTTTGGGTAAAGATATTCATGATCCAAACAGAGTATTTCTGAGTAATCAGTTTAATATTGGAACCGATGAATACAGCAAAGATTACTCAGAGGAAATGAGAGCGTATACCGATCACTTTATTAAATATGTGAATGACAAAGGATACCGGGCAAGACTTTGGGGTTCGATTGGAAAAAATGGTTTTGACGGGGTTACCCCTGTAAGCAACGAAGCAACGATGAATATTTGGGCTCCATACTGGTCTGATGTCAAAGAAATGTATGATTTGGGCTACGACATCATTAATACAAATGGGACAGATTTATATATTGTTCCGTTAGGAAATGCAGGTTTTCCTGATTACTTGAATATCAAAGATAAATACGATACGTGGGAAGTTAATAAATTTATCACCACCAAATCAAGTGGAAAAGGCAGCGCGGAAATGCCGCTGGCCCACCCGCAAACAAAAGGGGCGGCATTTGCGTTATGGAATGATTTAACTGCCTATACAGGCGGACTATCAAGCTTTGATATTTTTGACCGCTTTAAAGATGCAGCTATGTTAGTGGCTGAAAAAACATGGTATGGCGAAAAATCAGCAGGACAGAATTCCGACCAATTTATGGAGCGCGTCAACTCTGTACAAAATAGGTCGCCAATGGCAAATCCTGCTAGATATGTAGAATCAAAGTCTCATATGGTAGTGAAGTATGATTTTGAGACAGTTGCCGGGAATAAGGTTAGTGATGGATCCGGAAATGGTTATGATGCCACTATCAAAGGCGGGTCGATTGTAAATGGCGCCGACGGAAAGGCATTAAAATTGGATGGCAGCGGCTATTTGGAATTGCCAATCTCCTCGATGGGATTCCCATATAGTGTTTCTTTTGATATTAAATTAGATAAAGGGTCACTGGAGAATGCCACACTATTCTCCGGAGAAGATGGAAACTTTTATTTAGACCTTAACAAAACAGGGAAAATGGGCTACGAAAGAAATGAGAAAACATCTGAAGGCAGTCTTAATAAGTTTGAAAACTACCTATTTTCCCATGATTATGCCCTTCCGGAAGAAGAATGGCACAATGTGATTTTAGTTGGTGATAATCGCGAAACGAATTTATATGTCGATGGAAAAAAGGTATCCACCTCCAGGCAAGCTAATAAATTAGAAGGCCGCAGCAATGATTCGAGCACCTTTGTATTGCCATTGGAGAAAATAGGTGCTGGGGTCAAGGGTACGATTGATAATTTTGAAATCATCAACAAGGGCTTAAAAAATAGCGTTCAAAAAAACCTTGCTCTCGGTCAAAAAGCTACGGCTTCCTCCGAATATGATTCGTCTCAAAGAGCGGCTTTTATGGTGGATGGAAACTCCGGAACTAGATGGGGCTCTAACTATCGAAATAAGACAGAAGCGCAAAAAGACGATGAGTGGGTTATAATCGAACTAGATGAATCCTATGATTTAAATATGGTCAAGATTTATTGGGAAACAGCCAGGGCCAAGGAGTATAAACTGCTCGCCTCCAATGATGGGGTGAACTTTAAAGAGGTTCATGCCTTTAAACTAGGCTCCTCTGATGGAAGTATTGACACGATTAACCTTAAAGATGTTCAGGCGAAATTTTTAAAAATAGACATGGATAAGCGAAACACCACCTATGGCTATAGTATTTTTGAAGTAGAAATATACGGAAACACAGGCTTCGCGCTGGGTGAAAAATTAGTCAAAGAGGCCGAGCATCTGCTCAATGTGATTCCGGAAGATGCAAGCGGGGATGTCGAAAGGGCCGAACTATTAGCCGCGAAAGATGAACTAAAAAATTATTTAGCGGAGGCCAATCTTGATTTGTTCACTTATGATGTTCTGGCCGGAAAGCTTCAGGCGAAATTGGCAACATTCAAGAACACCATTACAGCCCCGAAAAATCTTGCAGTCTCCCAAAAAGTAACGGCGTCGTCGGAGTATAGTACAGCTCAAGCAGCAAGTTTGGTGACAGATGGGAATATTACTACAAGATGGGGATCTCAGTATAAAAATATCCCAATCGAAGAAATCGAAAACCAATGGATTATGGTGGAACTTGATCAGATTACTGATTTTGACACTGTTGTTCTTTACTGGGAAACATCAAGAGGTGGAAAATACGATCTGCTTGTTTCTAATGATGGGACAAATTTTGAAAAAGTATATTCCTATACACATGATGGAAGTAAACATCTTACGGATGTCATTCATTTGAAGGATGTAAAGGCAAAATATGTGAAGGTGGCTATGTCCCAAAGGACAACAAAGTATGGATATAGCATGTACGAATTTGAAGTTTATAGGTTTACGAAAGCAACAAATATATTAGATGAAGCAAAGCAATTACTTGAACAGACCCCGGTTGAATCAGCGAGTGAAGTGAAAAGAGCTGATTTGCTTCAAGCAATCAGCGACATGGAGGACTATTTTTCAACTATAGAAAAAGAAGAAGTCAATTATCATAAGTTAACGAACGCATTAGAGAACGCAGTGGCAGGTTTCAAGGAATCGATCGTTCACGCTGCAAAAGTAACGATTGATCAACCGGCAATTGAGCTTGCTGTTGGTGAGACTGTGAAACTCAATGCAATCGTTGAACCAGAAAATGCAGTGAATAAAGATGTTAATTGGAGCAGCAACAATGAAAAAATTGCGGTTGTTGATAACGAAGGAAATGTCGTTGCGATTGCTGCTGGGATTGCGGAGATAAAAGCAACAACTGTTGATGGAAACTTTGAAGCCGTAAGTCAAGTGAAAGTAACAGTCAATAAAACGAAATTGGAGGCTGCTTTGAAAGCAGCGGAAGGAATGGCGGAGGCCAATTATACAAAAGACAGCTGGAAAGAATTCAGGAAAGCACTCGTAAAAGCCCAGACCGTTTTTAAAAATAAAAATGCTTCTCAGGTGAAAGTCGATCAAGCAGCAGAGGAATTAGCTGCGGCCATGGAGCAATTGGTTGCGGCAGCCGATAAAGCTGCATTAAAAGTCGCAGTTACAGAAGCTGAAAAGATAAAACAATCCAACTATACGAAAGAAAGTTGGAAAGCATTCAAAGTGGCACTTAAGGCAGCTAAAAAGGTTTTGAAAGATGACTCGGCTGTCCAAGAAGAGGTCGACGAAGCGCTAACCATGCTGGAAAAGGCTACAGCAAATTTAAAAGTAAACTAAAAATCGGATACAAATGGAAAAATGGCAAGGATGACGACGTAAAATTTGATTTCTCCGGCTATTCAAAGAGATATAAAATTAGAATCATTGCTGATTCCACTCTGAGATGGATTCACTATTTCAAAGGTGAAAAATACGATGCAAAATAAAATTGAATAAGAGATTAATGCTTCAGCAAATGATGTAACATTCTATCTCTGTCATCGAAAAACGGTTTATAATTTTAAAGTCGCAGTTAAAAGTTAAAAAGTACTACGAACAGCTTACTTATAAAGCTGTTTGTAGTGCTTCTTTTTTAAACAATGCTCTAATATCTCAATGAGACCTTTACTATCTCATCACCAAATTTGACATGAACTTTAAAATTCAATTTGTAACCTTTTCAACAGGCAGTTTTATCGAAGAAGATACAATATATTGGAAAGAGAATTAGTATTTATACAAATTATATTGGGAGAGATGAAAATGTTTGATGTCGTTGGGGCTATTATTAACATTATATTTTTTGTACTTGTTATTTATGTAATTTCAAGAGTGGCTCACTTTTTCAACCATACGAAAAGTAAATTAAACGAGATAGATAAGAAGATAGATGAAATAAAAGAGTATATATCTAATAATGATAATTAGCAAAATATAGTTGTTTAATTACGTATACGTTTAACAAGAGTGGAGGAAACCCAAATGAACGGAGTTTCCTCTGATTTTTTGCAAATTACAACAATAAAGTTTAGCAGAGCCTAGGTTTTAGCTTGGTAATATCACACGTCTATCAATAGGAGATCCTAACAAAATAGAAGTTCTGGTGCTTCCGAAAGGGATGAAATTTTCAATTAATCGTGTCAGTTCATCCGTTCCGTTTAATGCTGCCTTTATATAGTAATGAACATGCCCTGTGGCACGATGGCATTCTATAACATCAGGCTCGTTGGCAATCATTCGTTCAAATTCTTCCAGCGATACTCGAAGTTCACTAAATTCAATCATAACTAGTAACTTTTTTCCAACAGCCGCAGGAGGAACTAGGGCAAAGAAGCCTTCAATAATTCCTTTTTCTTGAAGACGCTTCAATCGCTCCGAGACACTAGGACGACTAAGGGCTAATTTCTTTGATAACTCACTTATTGAGATGCGGCCATCTTCCTGTAGTAGTCTAATCATATCAATATCGATTTGGTCCATTTTAATCACATCCTTCAAATTGAATATAATTATTATTATTTTCCTTCAAAAAGAAGTCGATACAAAGTAAAAACCTCCATTTTAGTATGTAATTAGTACTCCAATTATACTATTATTATAAATACATATAAATTATTTGAAAAATAAAAATTTAGAGATTGATATGAAAAGAGGTTAACATGAATAATTCTTTTAAAATTATTGTCTTAGCTGGAGCCTTTGTATCATTCATCCTAGGGGCGGGAACGGCAACAGGACAAGAGATATTGCAATTTTTTGTATCCTTTGGTTACCTTGGTATGGGTGCTATATTAATTGCAGCCATTTTGCATATGTGGTTTGGTGCATATGCAATGGACGTAGGGCTCAGATTAAAGGCTGACGATTCAAAAGATGTTTTTATTTATTTTTGTGGAAAATATCTTGGAATATTTTTTTATTGGTTTTCCCAGTTATTTATTTTAGTAGTTTTTGTTGTGATGATTTCCGGAGCTGGAGCAACGGTTTCTGAACATTTTGGTTCAGGAATTGTCACGGGTCGAGCAATCATGGCAATTTTAGTATTAATTACAGCTTTATTGCGATTAGAAACCATTATCAAAATTTTAGGAATTGCAGGTCCGATTATTATCATTTTCGCTGTTATTGTGGGGGTTGGAAGCTTTGATTCAACAGGCTATTTACATGCTGGCGAGATGATTCAGGAACTAAGCTTATTAAAGGCTACTAATTATTGGTGGCAATCAGGGTTTGTTTACTCCTCCTTTGTTTTAC
>NZ_JAIAZY010000038.1 GCF_019459225.1 Bacillus sp. IITD106 | reverse complement strand
ACATATATACAAACATATATACAATAGGTAAAAAATAAAAAATATGCTAAAAACCTTAGTTTTTCAAGGTTTTTAGCATATTTTTTTCTGCTTAGTTGTAAAAGTCGGGAGTTAATCTTGATTTTTTTTTATGTAAACTGTAAAATACCTTGAGTAAGAATAAAGTGTATATCTTCGGAAACAATCCGGAATTATATCCTCCTAAACACGTTTATATCTTGCAAATATAAGATGATAGGTGGTATTTGTCATGTCAGAAAACCAAAAGTATAGGGTATTATTGTACTATCAATATGTACAAATTGAAGATCCTGAGGAATTTGCTAAAAATCATTTAGCATTTTGTAAGGAACTTGGTCTAAAAGGACGTATTTTAGTCGCAACCGAAGGAATTAACGGTACCGTTTCTGGTACTTGGGATCAAACAGAAACATATATGAATGAAATGAAAAAAGATCCGCGTTTTGAGACGATGGTATTTAAAATTGATGAAGCTGACGGGCATGCTTTCAAAAAAATGCACGTTCGTCCACGCCCGGAATTAGTAACTCTTCGTTTAGAAGACGATATCGATCCTCATCAAATTACAGGGAAATATTTAAGTCCGAAAGAATTTTACGAAGCGATGCAAGATGAAAATACAGTTGTTTTAGATGCTCGGAATGACTATGAATATGATTTAGGACATTTTCGTGGTGCCATTCGCCCAGACATCGAAACATTTCGTGATTTGCCTAATTGGGTAAGAGAAAATAAACAGCAGTTAGAGGGTAAAAAAATACTAACATACTGTACAGGCGGCATTCGCTGCGAGAAATTCTCAGGTTGGCTTCTTAAAGAAGGCTTTGAAGATGTTTCTCAACTGCATGGAGGAATCGTCACCTACGGCAAAGATCCAGAAGTTCAAGGAGAACTTTGGGACGGTCAATGTTATGTATTCGACGAAAGAATCGCTGTTCCGATAAATAGGAAAGAGCATGTTATCGTCGGGCGTGATTATTTTGATGGCACTCCTTGTGAACGATATGTAAACTGCGCGAACCCAGAGTGCAATAGACAATTCCTTTGCTCGGAAGAAAACGAGCATAAATATTTGAGAAGCTGTACAGATGAATGTCGAGTTCATCCAAGAAATATGTATATTAAAGAACATGGTCTTACAGAAGATGAAGTACAAGAAAGATTAAGCTTACTTGAAAAAGAAGTAGTGGTGAATTAATAAATTACCCGATATCTGGTCCAGATATCGGGTTTATTGTTTTATTGATAGCTTTTTTCTAATTCATCAATTAATGAACCGACATATGCTACTGCTTTTTGAATCGCATCTGGCTTGGACATATCTACGCCCGAAAGCTTGATTAATTCAAGAGGCTTTAATGTTCCACCTGCTTTTAACAGTTCGAGCCAACGATCAACAGCTGGTTGTCCTTCTTCTTTAATCATTTGCGCAGCAGCTGTAGCAACGGTTAATCCCGCAGAGTACGTATAAGGATATAATCCCATATAATAATGAGGTTGTCTCATCCAAGTAAGGCTTGCACCTTCATCAATTTCAACCGTGTCGCCCCAGAAGTCTTTTAACACATTTGCTTTTTGTTCACAAAATACAGTGGCAGTTAATGGTGTTCCACTCTCCGCAAGATCATAAACTCTGCGTTGGAATTCAGCCTCCAATAAATGTGTGACAAAATTATGGTAATACGTACCAAGCAATTGTAAAATAACCCAGCGTTTCATTCTTGGATCATCCGCTTGAGATAAAATATGCTCTCCAAGAATTAATTCATTAATGGTAGATGGAGCTTCTATACAATACATGGAAGGTCGTGTATTCACTAAATCTTGATTTCGTCCCGCCATATAGAAATGTCCGGCATGACCAAGTTCATGGGCTAATATGAAAGCACCCCTCATTGTATCCGTCCATGTGATTAAAATATATGGATGAACACCATATGGACTCGAGCAGAAGGCACCTGTCGATTTACCAACATTGTCGGCTAAATCTACCCATCTTTCGGTTAAAGCTTTTTTCATCGCTTCATTATATTCTTCACCCATAATCGATAAAGCAGATAAAATCGTTTCCGAAGCTTCTTCATACGTTGTTGTCGGATTAAATTCAGGATCTAATGGAGCTTTTAAATCACAAAACTTCATCGTATCAAGGTTCAAAACTTCTTTTTTTAACTTAGCGAATCTACGCATATGCGGTGCAAGTTCTTTTTGAATAATATCTAATTGGTTATGATACATCTCTAAAGAAACTTGTTGCGGTGCAAGCAGCATATGTGTAACAGATTCATAATTGCGTAAACGTGACATCGCAACTTGTTTTTTTACTTCCGTGGCATAATTGGCGCCGAATGTATTTTTATATTGTCTTAACGTTTTTACGAAAGAGTCATATGCTTTTCTTCGTAAATCTGTATCGGGAACGAGTTCATAACGATCCTCGAATAAGGCGAATGACATTGGAAGTACATTCCCTTCTTCATCTTGAATAGAATCAAACTGCATATCCGACGATTTACTGAATTGATAAACTGTATATGGAGCATCCAACACTTCTCCAAGTGAAGCAAGTGCTTTCTCTGTATCAGGAGAAAGTTTATATGGCTTCGTTTCAAGAATATCTGTTAAGAATTTAGAGAATTTCTTCAAATCGTTATTTTCTTTTAAATATGTATCTACAGTACCATCAGGCAAGTCTAAAATTTCAGAACGAATGAAGGATAAATCAGCGTTTACTTTTGCGAGCATTGCTGCAACCTTCGACGAATTCCCTTGGTTAACAGGGTCTGTTCCATCTGCTGATTGACGCAAACTAGCAAAAGTTGATACACGGATGATTCGTTTTTGCAATGCTTCCATTTCATTTAAGCAATCAAGTAATTTATGTGAGCTTTCTCCTAATTGACCTTTAAATGAAGTTATATTAGGAACACTTTCCTGAACAGCTTTTAATTCCTTTTCCCATTCTTCGTCTGTTTGAAAGAGATCTTTTAAATCCCATGTTAGTTTTTGTGGAACTTCAGAACGTAATAATCGTTTTTCAGTGGCTTCCATGTAATATCCCCCCAATTGAAATTATTTCGGTATACTAACAATTAAATTATATCGGACCTATTAAATATATTCCATGATAAAAATAGAAAACGTTGGATTTTCATTGTAAAAATGCGATAATATCAAGACAGAACCTTGTAAAAGAGAGAGAAATGGGGAGAATCATGTATAAAGAAAAATGGTTTAAAATAGGAATCGCTATCATCATGATTTTTTTAATCATTTTGCTTGGAACAAAAATCAGTTTTATTTTTACTCCACTAGTTATAATCGTACAAACATTATTTCCGCCAATTATACTTGCTGGAGTTCTATATTACATATTGCGGCCAGCCGTCAACCTCCTATCAAAAAAAATTCCGCGAACTTTATCTATCGTCATCATGTTTATTGCAATTGCAGGTATTGGGGCGGGGGCAGTGCTGTTAATTGGGCCGGTACTGCAAACTCAATTCAATCTATTAATTGAAAATATTCCAGCTTATGCACAAAATATACAACATTGGGTTACATCACTTACTAAAAAAGAATGGTTTTTACAATTCCAACAAAATGATTATTTTTCAATAGAAAAATATACAAAACAGTTCGCACAAAATGCAAGTATGATTTTGCAAGGATTCGGAACGAAAATTGCAGGTACTGTAGGTTTTATTGTCAATATGATCATGATCTTTGCACTAGTCCCATTCGTATTATTTTTCATGTTGAAGGATGGCAAGCATGCTCCTAAATTTTTAGAGAAGATTTTGCCGAAAAGGCACCAAAAAGAAGCTGATGAAATATTAGAAGAGATGGACAACGCACTAAGTTCTTATATTCAAGGTCAGCTCATCGTGAGTCTGTGTGTTGGTACTCTAGCTTATATTGGTTATTTAATTATCGGTCTTGATTATGCACTTATACTTGGAGTTCTTGCCATGGCAACAAATGTAATTCCATTCATTGGACCATGGATAGGAACGTTGCCTGCCGTAATTGTTGGATTATTCACATCTCCATTGCAAGCATTATTAGTAGTAATCGTCGCTGTTATTGTCCAACAATTTGAAAGTAACCTTGTTTCACCGTTTGTTATGGGCAAGGCATTAAATATGCATCCATTGACCATTATTTTCGTCTTACTTATTGCAGGTCAATTTGGTGGATTGCTCGGACTAATACTTGCGGTGCCTGCCTATGCTTTATTAAAAGTTATCGTAAGCCATATTTATCGTTATATTCGTTTAGAATAAAACGGCGAAAGTACCTATCGAAATGATAGGTATTTTTTTCATATAATAATGTTTAAACTTTTTTCACAAAATAGGAACGTTCAATAGAACGAACAACTATTAGGGAGGTCAATCCATGACAGTCATTAATAAAGTACAACAAACGATTACAGGATTAAAAACGGCACAAGCAAGCTTGGAAGGTTTCGCATTAGATACCGATAATCAACAGGCTAAACAACTGTATAAAACATGTGCACAACAGGCTCAAGCCATTATTGACACTTTAACTCCGCGCGTACAAGAGATTATGCAGGAAGAGCCGCAATACAATCAATAAAAGAAACTAGGAACAGAGTGATGAAAGCATCACTCTGTTCCTTTGAAAAATTCGGAGGAAATTATGACGGTATTTTCAAATGTTAAAGCAACGCTTGCAAGTGCTAAAACTATTCAATCAGAATTTAGCCGTTTAGCTCAAATCACTAAAGATCCGGAAGCAAGTGCTATTTTTCATGAATGTATGATGGAAATTGACGATATTATTCACGACCTCATGCAAAGAGTAGAATTCATGAAGGCTGAAGAACTTCAATATAGGAATTCATGAGGGGGAATGACTATGGATGTCCCAAGTTGGTTAGAAATCATCATTAGATCAACGATACTTGTCATTGTACTTTTCTTACTGACCAAATTTCTTGGAAAGAAACAATTATCACATCTTTCTTTTTTTGAATATGTAGCCGGTATTACAATTGGTAGTATCGCTGCTGAAATTTCAACGGGTCTTGAACGTAATTTTATGAATGGGATCTATAGTTTACTCGTTTGGACGGCGATTCCTTTTATCGCTGGTTTAATTGCTATAAAAAGCAAAAAAGCCCGCAATTTTATTGAAGGAACCTCAACAGTCGTAATAAAAGATGGAAAGATTCAAGAAGAGAATTTGACTAAAGAGCAGTATTCAGTAGATGAATTAATGCAATTATTAAGGAAAAAAAACGCATTTCAAGTTGCTGATGTAGAGTTGGCAGTATTGGAAGCGAACGGAGATTTAAATGTATTGTTAAAAAAGGAAAAGCAACCAATCACTCCATCCGATTTACAACTTGACGTCGCTCCTGAAAAAGTGCCGCAAACTGTTATTTTAGAAGGGGAAATAATGGATGCTGCATTGGCAGCTAGCGGTTTAACGAGGGCATGGCTCGAATTGGAACTGGAAAAATTGAATGTTGCCATCGATAATGTTTATGTTGGTCAGGTAGATTCTTTTGGGCAGCTGACCGTCGATATTTATGATGATAAAATTCAAATTCCAGAGCCAAAGCCAAAACAAACTTTATTAAGTGCCTTAAAAAAATGTCAAGCTGATTTAGAATCGTATTCTCTGCAAACTGATTCTGAAGAGGCGAAACAGATGTATAAGAGAAATGCTAAAAAAATGGAACAAATCATTTTGAAAACAGAACATTTATTAATAAAAGGGTAAAAAGATACCCGGAAGTTTCATTGTCATCCGGGTGTCTTTTTATTAAGCATACATTTCTTCAGTTTGTTTTTGAAGTTGGTCATTCTCAAGATATTCATCATACGTCATTTGTTTATCAATGATGCCTTTTGGCGTAATATCGATAATCCGATTCGCTGTTGTTTGGATGAACTGATGATCATGTGAAGCAAAAATGAGAGAGCCTTTGAAATTAATTAAACCATTATTAAGTGCGGTAATCGATTCGAGGTCAAGATGGTTTGTTGGCTCATCTAAAAGAAGGACATTGGCTCCACTTAACATCATTCTTGATAACATACACCTTACCTTTTCTCCACCTGAAAGGACAGATGCTTTTTTTAATACTTCGTCGCCTGAAAATAACATTCTACCTAAGAAACCACGTAAAAAGCTTTCACTGTCATCTTTCGGAGAAAATTGCCTTAACCAATCCACCAGGCTCAAATCACAACCGTCAAAGAACTCGGAGTTATCTTTAGGGAAATAAGCTTGAGATGTCGTTACTCCCCATTTATAAGTTCCGGCATCGGGCTCCAACTCACCAGCCAATATTTTAAATAAAGTTGTTTTGGCCAGCTCATTTCGACCGACAAGTGCGATTTTATCATTTTTGTTCATAATGAAGCTTACATTATTTAAAACTTTTACACCGTCAATTGATTTAGATAAACCTTCAACTCTTAATAAATCATTTCCTATTTCACGGTCGGGAGAAAAACCGACAAATGGGTAACGTCGTGATGAAGGTTGAATATCATCAAGTGTAATTTTATCAAGTAGTTTCTTTCTTGATGTAGCTTGTTTTGATTTCGAAGCATTCGCGCTGAACCTTGCGATAAAGGCTTGCAATTCTTTCATTTTTTCTTCTTTTTTCTTATTTGCATCTTGAGCCATCTTTTGTGCTAGTTGGCTAGATTCATACCAAAAATCATAATTGCCGACATAAATTTGTATTTTGCCAAAATCAAGATCGGCGATATGTGTGCACACCTTATTTAAGAAATGACGATCATGAGAAACGACAATGACAGTATTTTCAAAGTTGATCAAGAATTCTTCGAGCCATTGTATTGCTTTTATATCAAGATGGTTTGTCGGCTCGTCAAGGAGAAGAATATCAGGTTTTCCAAACAAAGCTTGTGCCAATAATACTTTAACTTTTTCAACACCTGACAGTTCTGCCATTTTCTTTGCATGAAGCTCTTCACTAATTCCAAGACCCTTTAGCAATATTGCCGCCTCTGATTCTGCTTCCCAACCGTTTAGCTCTGCAAATTCACCTTCGAGCTCTGCTGCTCTCATTCCGTCTTCCTCAGAGAAATCAGCTTTCATATAAATAGCGTCTTTCTCTTGCATAATTTCGTAAAGGCGAGAATGTCCCATTATGACGACTTTGATGACTTCTTCCTCTTCATATTGGAAGTGATCCTGTTTCAATACAGCAAGGCGTTCTCCAGGAGTAATCGAAACAGAGCCAGTTTGCGGCTCAATTTCACCTGATAATATTTTTACGAAAGTTGATTTACCGGCACCATTGGCTCCTATTAAGCCATAACAGTTTCCAGGTGTGAATTTTAAATTTATATCTTCGAATAATTTACGGTCACCATATCGAAGACCAACATTAGTTACGGTAATCAAGATATATCCAATCCTCCAATTAATCCATATTCCAGAACATTATAGCATGTTCTTAACGTTATACATAGTAAGGGTTTCCTCCCATTTCTCATAAAGATGTCCGAGCGATTTGGTTTATATAAAAAGTTAGCGTATAATATAGATATTAATAAGAAGGGGGCTCTTGCCATGGCTTATAGAAGGGGACCACAGGAACCCATTCCTGAAGAGGAAACAATTGTTTGGTCATGCACGAATGTTGATTGTTCATGTTGGATGAGGGATGCCTTTTCTTCGGATGAAAAAACCGTATGTCCTATCTGTAAATCAGAGATGGAGAAAGAAACAAGAATATTACCTGTAATAAGTTAAGTCGTGAGTAAAGACTGTCTTTTTTTTATAAGGCAGTCTTTTTTACATTTTTATCGAAAAATGATTCATTTTGTAAATGAAATGGTTCTATTTCTCGCTGGAAAATTATGATACTATAATTTTCTAGGGGGAATAAAAATTGGATAGAAAAACAAAATTTAGAAGGATTAGACGTCGAAAAAGAAATCGACAGATATTTATCGGATTGCTTACTTTACTAGTATTATGTTTTATCATCTTACTAGTTCAGTGGAAAGATTATCAAACTATGAAATCCTCAAACCTCCATATAAAAAAGCCAATACCAGCACTTGCAGAAAATGGTAAGAAGAAAACCAAAACGAAAAATCAGGGATTAGAAAACAAAAGTGCTGCCCCAAAAGCGGAATCTCCAAAAGAAAATCCAGAAATAAACATCATTTTTGCAGGGGATACGATGTTTGATTGGGGTCTTCGTCCTATTCTGGAAGCAAACGGTTATGAATATCCATTTGTTTATGTTAAAGATAAAGTTCAAAAAGCAGATTATGCTTTTGTAAATGCCGAAACAGTTTTTACCGATAAATCTGAAAAAGATCCTAGCCAATTATTTTGGATAAAATCAGACCCAAAAGGACTTCAGTCACTGAAGAATACTGGGTTTGACATGTTAAACCTTGGAAATAATCATACATTGGATTATTTGCGGTCTGGACTTAACGATACACTTAACTACGTACAACAATTTGGTTTTGATTATATTGGTGCAGGACGAAATGAAGATGAAGCATACTCATCCAAAGAAATTGAAATAAAAGGAAAAAAATTCCGATTTTTCTCATTCGTTCGCTTTCTTCCTGATGTTAATTGGATTGCACAAAATGATCGATCTGGCATACCGAATGGCTATGATTTGGAGCTCGTTAAAAAAACGATTTTGGAACAAAAAGGGGACGCTGATTATATAGTCGTCTATTTCCATTGGGGAGTAGAAAAACAAAATATTCCTACAGACTACCAATTTGAATATGTGAAAGAACTTCAAAAAATTGGAGTTGATTTAATCGTAGGTTCCCATCCTCATTGGCTTCAAGGGTTTCAATACTATAATGGCATGCCAGTTGCGTATTCTTTAGGTAATTTTTTATTTCCTCCTTACGTAAAAAATGAATCAGCGCAAACGGGATTACTAAATGTGACCTTTAAAGGTGATCAAATAAAGATGAATTTTGAGCCGTTTATTATTTTAAATGGACAAATAATTCCAGTGGAAAATAATAATAGGGAACAATTTCTGCAATATTTACAGTCCATCTCATTTGATGCAAAAATATCAAATACAGGAGATATCACTCCAAAATAATGATATTAAACCGGTTATTGACCGGTTTTTTTCTTTTTCGTACATGATTTTGTAGAAATGGGGGATATCAAGTAGTAGATAATAAAAAGGGAGGATCGTTACATGAGCATGCCAAATAATGGAGAGGAAAGGCTGACATCTTATTGGATTGACTCAACAAAACTTCCATCGTTTCAAACACTTGAAAATGATATTAATGTTGATGTTGCCATCGTCGGCGGTGGAATTACCGGAATCACAACAGCTTACATGTTGTTAAAAGAAGGCTTTCATGTAGCCGTTATTGAAGCAAGCAACATTCTAAATGGAACAACGGGTCATACAACGGCGAAGGTTACAGCACAGCATGGTTTAATTTACGATGAGTTTATTCAACATTTTGGAGAGAAGAAGACACGGCTTTATTATGAAGCTAACAAAGAAGCTGCTGAACAAATTGCTGATATCATCAATTTGCATGGAATTGATTGTGATTTTAAAAAAGAAGATGCTTATGTATATACAAACTCCAGTGATAAAGTACAAAGCCTTAAAAAGGAGTATGACGCTTACAAACGTTTAGGAATTGATGGTGAATATTTAGACAGTATTCCACTGGATGGTAATATTAAAGGGGCTGTAGTAATGAAAAACCAAGCCCAATTCCATCCGCTCCATTATTTGTCGCATCTCGTTAATTATATAAAAGAAAGCGGTGCAGAAATTTACGAACAATCGGTCGCAACTCATATGGATATAGGAGATAGGCCAGTTGTTCACTTAAGAAATGGGTCTAAAGTAACTGCAAACCACGTCATTTCAGCATCACACTTTCCTTTTCACGATAATCGCGGTTATTTTGCTCGCCTTCATCCTGAAAGGTCATATGTGGTTGCGGCAAAGCCAGAAAAAACGTTTCCAGGCGGAATGTACATTAATGCGGAAAAGCCGAAAAGATCCATTCGATCAGTAACTGTTGAAGGAGAAGATTTATTATTATTTAGCGGAGATGGTCATAAAACTGGTCAAGGTGAGCCCGAAAAAGAACACTACGAAGCATTGGAGAAATTTGCAAAGGAAGAATTCGGAGCAAAAGAAATTTTATATCGTTGGTCCGCTCAAGATCTCGTAACGGAAGACAAAATTCCGTTTATTGGTTGCAATAATGAAGGTGATAAACGTGTGCTCGTGGCTACAGGTTTTAGAAAATGGGGAATGACAACGAGCATGGTAGCAGCCCAGATAATAAGAGATATATTAATTGGCAAGAAAAACAGGTACGAAGAACTTTATTCGCCGTCAAGATTCAATGCAGATCCTGGCATTAAAACAATCGTTAAAGAAAATGTAAACGTAGCTGCTAATCTAATCAGCGGGAAATTGGACCGTCCTGATAAAGAGTTAAAGGATATAAAAGCAGGCGAAGGAGCAGTTGTATCTATAAAAGGAGGCCGTGCTGGAGCTTATAAAACTATGGACGGTCAATTATTCGTAGTGGATACAACATGTACCCATATGGGATGTGAAATTAACTGGAATAGCGCTGATCAGACTTGGGACTGCCCATGTCACGGCTCAAGATTTTCAACTGAAGGAGAAGTCATCGAAGGACCAGCCGAAAGACCGCTTAAAAGAATTGATCCAAATAGTATTGATTACACGACTTCTTAATATAAAAACGTCTCTAATGTTTTATTAGTGCTATGCCTTTGAGCGTAGCACTTTTTAATTTGAAGAAATTAAGGAAATGGAAGATTGACCTATTGATAACCTTTCGTCATTGTAAAAATCATGGCGTAGTATCAACATATTTGGCCCTATTTGTGATTTAAACAATCAAACTGAAAAATATTGATGACTTTCGTGACTGAAACAATGAAGCTAAATATAACCAATCCACGTATTTGGTGCCCTTCGTGACTAAAACAATCCAGCTGAAGGTAACCAATCTTCTTATTGGTGCCCTTCGTGACTGAAACAATCCAGCTGAAGGTAACCAATCTTCGTATTGGTGCCCTTCATGACTGAAACAATTCAGCTGAAGGTAACCAATCCACGTATCGGTGCCCCTTCGTCACTAAATAAAAGTTAAAGCTCACCATCTAGCTCCTACGAAGCAGAAAAATAAAGCTTTTAGAAAATAAGAGGAAACTCCTTATTCAATGTCGTACTAATTAATTTGATGGAGAAATTTTGAAGAGCTTTTTAAAAGGAAGTGGGATGAAGATGTCTAAGCGTCTAAATGGAAAAGTGGTTGTCATTACGGGTGCAACGAAAGGAATAGGGAAAGGGATAGCATATATTTGTGCAAAAGAAGGTGCAAAAATTGTTGTCAATGGAAGAAATAAGGATGCGGGGCTAAAGGTAGCAGAAGATATTAAACAAAACTATGGAACAGATGCAATTTTTATTCAAAGTGATATATCTACCGAAACAGGATGTCGCGAATTAATTGAACAATCCATTGCATATTTTGGCAGAATTGATGGTCTCGTAAACAATGCGGGAATTTTTCCAAGGGGGACTATTTTAGAAACTACAGAGCAGTTATTTGATCGTATTTTTGACGTAAATATTAAAGGTCCATTTTTTTGTTCAAAATATGCGATTAAAGAAATGCTTAAGACAGGTGGAGGTTCGATTGTACAAATCGGTTCGACAAATGCTTATAGTGGAATGGAAAATTTAGTTGCCTATTCATGTTCCAAGGGAGCAATGCGTACGTTAAATAAAAGTATTGCTACGCATTTTGCTAAGCATAAAATAAGATCAAATTGGATTACCGTCGGCTGGGTTGCATCCGAAGGTGAGATTGAGTTGCATGAAAGTATGGGAACAAACGAGGAAGAATTAAAAAAATGGGCAGAAAGTGTTATCCCTACTGGGGAAATGCAAACAGAAGAGGATATGGCTTATGGTGTCGTATATTTGTTATCTGATGAATCCAAGCAAGTAACGGGTACAGAACTGCATATTAATGGAGGATTGAGTTTATAATGTGAAAAATGGTGAAGAAAACATGCAATTTTTCTTCACCGTTTATTATTACCAATGTTTTTTAATAAAGTCATCTCTGCCTGATTTTTGTCGATCCTCTAAATATTCAGCCTTATTTTTCTTATAATAATCTTGGTGATATTCTTCCGCTTTATAAAAAGTTTGTGCCGGCAATATTTCAGTTACGATTGGCTTCTGAAATTTTCCGCTTGAAGCAAGCTTTAATTTAGATAACTCAGCAGTCTCTTTTTGAACATTATCGTGGTAAAATATAGCGCTTCGATAAGACGAGCCGCGATCGTGGAATTGACCGCCCGCATCAGTCGGATCAATTTGTTGCCAAAAAATCTCCAATAATTTTTCATATGAAAAGATTGAAGGATTATATGTGATTTGAACGACCTCATAATGGCCGGATTCTCCTGTTTTTACATCTTCATATGTCGGATTTTCTAGATGGCCCCCCATATAACCCGAAATAACACTTTCGATTCCATCCCACTGGTCAAATGGTTTTACCATACACCAGAAGCATCCTCCTGCAAAGGTAGCAATATGTAAATTCTTTTCCATCATACAACGCCTCTTTCTAATACTCTTATGCTTATATCATACCATGCAGCATGTAAATTGTGTTAGTCATGAAAATGTTGGTAGTCATAAAGCTTCATTTACTACAAACAATAATATTGTCCACTTAAAGGACAATGAAACGAAAAAAGGAGCCTTGTCCGTGAATAAAAATTCTATGTTTCCTTTAAATAAAAATACAGCAAAAAAGCCAAATAGAATGTGGGTGCCGATATTAACTACTGTTGGTTTAAGTGCTGCCATGTACGGTCTCCGTAAATACAAAAACGGAAAGCTCATGACTCCAATTCAAAACTTCATGAAAAAATTCCAAAATACGGGGTTCCAAAATGCACTTGCTGGCGCAACAAACCCAGTTACAGAGTTTTCCCAAGAACTTACTAATATGAAGGCATCCAGCGGTTCTCAACAAAATACAGCTCAACAAAATACTTCAGCGAATCAACAAAAAATGCAAGAAAATACTACGGCCAATATGAGCAGTCAACAAAACACTACAGATAGAGCAAACAATCAAAATAAAACTCAGTAATGTAATCAGAAAATAGAGCTGTCTCAATTTGAAAATTTTTCATTTGAGACAGCTTTCTAAATAGGAGGATTGTTGTAGATAGTCCTATGGAGTAAGAAGATTATGCCAAATGAGTATCAAAATTACTTCAAATGACGGGTGTAAATGAAATTGCCCCTTGCAGATAAGCTTTCATATTCAAAATATTAAAAGGATTTACATGACATTTATAATTTTGTCATTTATGATTATAATTAATTACGGGTTGCTAAATGTTTTTTGTTTTAGGTGGGGGTAAAATAACATGGGGAAAGTTTTGCCATATTTAAAGCCATATCGACTTACTATGACAATTGCGTGGATGCTGATGCTGACAGAACTTATTGTAGAACTTTGGCATCCAATGTTTATGGCTAAAATCATTGATGAGGGTATTCTAAAAAAAGATTTAGGAGTAGTAATGAAGTGGGGAGGAGTCATGGTAGGTATGTCCTTGCTAAGTTTTTTAGCGGGCATTACAAATTCTTTTTTCTCCTCTTATGCAAGCCAAGGGTTTGGATTCGATCTTAGAGCAGCACTCTTTAAAAAAATTCAATCGTTTTCATTTCATAATTTGGCTCGCTTTCAATCATCATCACTCATTACTCGATTAACGAATGATATTACACAAGTTCAGAATACTGTTTTTATGAGTTTGAGAATTGCCTTAAGGGCACCGCTATTAGTAATCGGCGGAGCAACGATGGCTCTGTTTGTTAATGTAAAACTAGCTTTATTTCTAGTATTTCCAATCCCCATTCTTGTCATTTTATTAATATGGATGATGAAAAAAAGCGGGAGACTCTTTCGATTTGTTCAAGATAAATTAGATAAAGTAAATAATGTCATGCAAGAAAACTTAACAGGAATGAGATTGATTAAGGCGTTTATTCGCAAGAAATTTGAAGAAAAGCGATTTCAGAAGGCGAATGAGCAATTACGTGATCAAACCGTCAAAGCATTGCGGCTTGTTGAATTAATTGGTCCAATTCTTTTATTTGTTATGAACGTTGGAATATTATTAATTCTTTGGGTCGGTGTAATTGAAGTTCAGCAAAATAAGGTAAATGTTGGGGAAGTAGTAGCCATCATAAATTATGGCTTCCGTATTACGATGGCGCTTTCAATGCTTTCTTGGATCATTATGGCTTTTTCTAGAGGAAAAGCCTCTTCTGAACGTATATCTGAAGTTCTTGCGACATCGGTAGATTTTGAGAATACGACGAAAGGTTCAATAGATTATATTAGATTTGGAAAAGTAGAATTTAATCATGTTAGTTTTCAGTATCCAGGAACTGATACGTATGTTTTATCCGATATTTCTTTTACGGCTAATGCTGGGGAAACGATTGCCATTATGGGGGCAACGGGATCTGGAAAATCAGCGTTATTTCAACTTGTTCCAAGATTATATGATGTAACAAAAGGCACAATCAAAATAGACGGTGTCGATATTAAAAATATGGATCTTAATTCGTTGCGGAAGCAAATTGGGTTTGTCCCTCAAGAATCTATCCTCTTTACTGGTTCAGTAAAAAACAATATTGGTTGGGGAAAAGAAGGGGCCACAATGGAAGAGATTATTGAAAGCACAAAAGACGCCCAAATTCATGAAACCATCCAAAGGCTGCCGGACATGTATGATACGAAAATCGGCCAAAAAGGGGTTAATTTATCCGGAGGCCAAAAACAAAGAATATCGATTGCCCGAGCACTTATTAGAAAACCAAAACTTCTCTTTTTAGATGATAGTACGAGTGCCCTCGATTTAAAGACGGAGGCAAAATTATTGTCCTCTTTACGAAAATACGATTGTACGACATTTATCATTACGCAAAAAATAAGTACTGCAAAAGAAGCTGACCAAATATTATTGCTTGATGATGGTAAATTAATTGCGAGTGGTGACCATGAATACTTAATGAGTTCCTCTGCATTGTACCGGGATATTTATTATTCCCAATTTGCGAAGGAGGGGTTCGCTGATGTCCAATAATAAGAAACAATCCTCAAAGGTGAAAAATTGGAAGTCCACTTTAATAAGAATATGGAAATATTTGGACTTTTATCGAAGGCAGTTAATCCTTGTGTTATTTATGGTTTTTCTAAGCTCTGGCTTAGGTTTACTAGGACCTTATTTAATCGGGAAAACCGTAGATAACTATATTGCAAAATATAGTGGAAATATGCTTGTTCTCATTCTTATTGTAATTGGGGTTGTCTATTTTTGCTTCTCTTTATCAAGTTTTCTTCAAAACTATTGGATGATTGGAATTGGTCAGAGGACCGTTTTTACTATGAGAAGTCAGTTGTTTAGTCAACTTCATCGTCTACCGATTAAATTTTTTGATAAAAGACAGCATGGCGAGCTTATGAGTCGATTGACGAATGACATAGATAATGTCAGTCAAACCTTGAATAGTTCAGTGATACAAATATTTTCAAGCGTTCTGACACTTGCCGGAACAGTTACGGTTATGCTCATTCTCAGTCCATTATTAACCCTAATTTCGATGATTATCATCCCACTTATGTTTTTTGGAATGAAATGGATTACGAATCGGACGGGGCGATTGTTTAAGGAGCAGCAAAAACATTTGGGAGACCTCAATGGGTTTATCCAAGAAACCATATCTGGACAAACAATTGTTAAAACCTTTTCTCAAGAGCAAAATATGATTGATGATTTTATGGAGAAAAATGAAAAATTAAGAAAAGCAGGTTATTGGGCACAAACGTATTCCGGGTTTATTCCAAAGTTGATGAATATGTTAAATAACTTAAGTTTTGCCATAATTGCTGGAGCAGGTGGATGGCTTGCAGTAAGAGGTCATATTACGATTGGTACCATAATCGTGTTCACGGAATACTCTCGCCAGTTTACGCGGCCGTTGAATGATTTAGCTAATCAATTTAACACACTATTATCAGCTGTGGCAGGTGCGGAAAGGGTATTTGAAATTTTAGATGAAGAAGAAGAGAAAGATCTTGCTGCGAGTGAGGATTTACAAGATGTAGTTGGCGAAGTTGAATTTAAAAATGTTTCATTCTCCTATGGCGAAGAAGATCAAACCATACAAAACGTAAGTTTCCGTGCAAAACCTGGTGAAACGATAGCGTTAGTTGGACCTACAGGAGCAGGTAAAACGACTATCATTAATTTGCTTGCTCGTTTTTATGAACCGGATGAAGGGCAAATATTAATTGATGGCCATGATACTGCATACATCAAGCGAAATAGCTTGCGCAGTAAAATGGGATTCGTTCTTCAAGATTCTTATTTATTCCAAGGAACGATTCGCGAAAATATTCGTTACGGAAAATTGGATGCGAGCGATAGCGAAGTAGAAACAGCTGCGAAAATGGCAAATGCCCATTCATTTATCATGAAACTCCCAAACCAATACGATACTATTTTGAAACAGGATGGAAGTGGAATAAGTCAAGGGCAGCGCCAGCTTTTATCGATAGCAAGAGCCATGCTGTCTGATCCATCGCTTCTCATTCTTGATGAAGCTACAAGCAATATTGACACCATAACTGAAATGAAAATTCAAGAAGCATTATTCCGTTTAATGAAAGGGCGGACGAGTGTCGTTATTGCCCATCGACTAAACACAATCCAAAACGCGGACCAAATTTTAGTATTAGATAATGGAAGATTGATTGAACGAGGAAATCACGAATCATTATTGAAAAATAGAGGCTTTTACTATAGCTTGTTCAATAGTCAACTGAAGCAGGAAGTAGGATCATAGAATTAGAGAACAAAAGCCAGGCATTTTAATAGAAATGCCCGGCTTTTGTTAATCTGCAATGCTTCAATATTCCACTTTTTCCCGTAAATGCGTTTTACTAAATTCAGCATCATTAGGATCAAAGTATTTATCGGTGTATTTTGCAACGAAACGATCGCCTTCTAAATAGCCTGAACCCCAAGTCGGATCCATAATTAACCATTTTCCATCCACTTTTGCTTCTATCCAAGCGTGGTTTTCTTTCGTTACACCAGTGCCTGCATCACCAGCGATAAATCTTGCTTCTATGTTGCTTGCCCTTAAAAGTGCAACAGCTAAGTAAACGTAATCTTGGCAAACTCCTTTTTTAGTAGATAATGTTTTTAAAGCGTTATCGTCCCATTCAAATTCACTATTTTTATACTTTACAACATCGTAGGAAACATTTTTGGCTACATACTCATAAATCGCTTTCGCTTTTTGTCTGTCGCTGTTAGCATTTTTTGTTATTGCATGTGCAAGGGCAATGATTTCAGGTGCTTCAGATTGAATGCCACGTGATGGCAACAAATCACGTTTATCTTCTTTCGCAATATTGTTCACTGACAAGGCTGCAATCGAAGAAAAGCTAAAATATGATTTGTTACTAGAGTTTATCTCAGGCACATTAATCGTTATTTCATATTCACCCGGACCAAATCTTAAATAGATTGATTCGTCAAAACGATAATCATGAATTGGCACAACATCAAGTGCTTCATCCGTTCCCTTTCGAGTTTTAATATATAAATGAGTTAATTTGTCTGCATTAGCAGTATTGGGATCAATCGTTCCTTTAATTGGCAACAATAAATTAATATCATTACCACCGAACTTTGGAGATTCAAGTACAATCCCTTTTTCTTCATATCCACGGTGGTATTCAATTGGCTTCATATCTTTAGTCGATGTATTAACAACTTTAAACGTACTTCCGTACTGATAGCGGTTTTCCAAATTCTTGTCAGGAAGAAGAACGTGAACCTCATGGACACCTTGGCCAAAGAATAGAGGAAGCTCAAACGAAAAGCTGCCATTTGTGACTGGAATTATATGTTGCCACGAATTCCCTTCCTTTTCAATTTGAATCATGACTGAGAGTTCGGAAACTTTGCCAGACACATTTACTAATTCACTTTCCTCGACTAGACCCGAAATTGGTTCGTCTATATGTAATCCTGCATCCAATCCAAAGGGGGTATAGGTGACATCGCGAATTACATTTGGATCTGTATTTATGACGTCAAATGATGTTAATTCGGAATAATAATTTTCTTTTTCTGTACTTGGCAGTAATATTTGAACGGAATATGTTCCTTTCCCATTAAAAAAGTGAATTAATTGTGAAAACTTACCGTTCTTAATAGGTGTATAATATTCAAAAGTTTCCTCCTCATCAAGATACTTCAATTTTATCCACGCATAACTGCCTTTTAAACTTTCAAATTTCTCAACGCGCCCCGAAATAGTAAGCTCTTTATTAACCTCCAATGAATCGTATAAGGGTTCCGAAAGAGCCGCTCCAACCACATCAGCATACGTAGTAAGTTGAATTTTTTTGCTATTTTCTTTATTTTTTTTGTCTGCCAAACTAGTATACTTATTAACAGAATCTCGCTGATTACTAATTTGTTCATCTTTTTTTGGATCCTTAACTAAAACGGAAGTTTCTTTACTGCATGCGGTATTAAGAATAAGTAAAGAAAGAAGGATTGCAAAAAGCAGTTTCCAATTATTCAAATAGAATTCTCCTTTCAGATGAACTTGCTTTATATATATCATATTCCTTATGGAAGAGACAATGAATACTCTTTATTTTTTAAAAAATAGGACTATTCGCTCGTAATATATGTAGTTTTAAACTATGATGAAATGAATAAAGGGGGCAGCAGAATGAATTTAGGTGAAATCTCGATGTTCGAGCCAATACCCATTTTAAGAATCTATGATGAAAAGAAAGCAATAGAGTTTTATGTGGATTTCTTAGGATTTAAGGTAGATTGGAAGCATCACTTTGAGGTAAATACACCTTTGTATATGCAAATATCTTCAGGAAAATGTGTTCTTCATTTGTCGGAACATTATGGTGACGCGTCACCTGGCAGCTCAATTCGCATTGCGGTTAATGATATAAAAACACTTCATGAAAAACTACTATCGAAAAATTATAAGTACACAAGACCAGGACTTGAAGAGACACCATGGAATACACTAGAGATTACGGTTGGGGATCCATTTTATAATCGGATTATATTTTATCAGAATAAGGATGAATAAAGTTTTCATTCAAGTCGCTATTGATGAAATTCTCAATCAACTTTATAATTGTTTTTATTAGCTTTTTTGTTTGAAGGGGGAGTTAAGGTTGCCGATTAATATACCACCTAGAATGCCGGCGAGAGAAATATTGGAAAAAGAAAAAATATTCGTGATGGATGAGGAGCGAGCAACAACGCAAGACATTCGCCCTTTGAATATCTTAATCTTAAATTTAATGCCTGAAAAACAGAAGACAGAGGTCCAATTATTGCGCTTGCTTGGGAACACGCCTCTCCAAGTGAATGTTTCATTTCTTCATATGGAGACACATCAATCAAAAACAGTCAGCAAGTCCCATCTTGATCAATTTTATACGACATTTTCGGCAATTAAAACAAATTATTTTGATGGGATGATCATTACTGGGGCACCTATCGAACATTTGCCATTTGAAGACGTGACATATTGGGAAGAATTGAAACAAATTATGGAGTGGACAAAAGAACATGTCACTTCCACGATGCACATTTGTTGGGGAGCACAGGCTGCTTTATTTTATCATTATGGCATTGAAAAATATGAGCTATCTGAAAAATGTTCCGGAATTTATCAACATAGCATCGCAAAGCCGACTGTAAAATTATTTAGGGGATTTGATGATGTGTTTTTTGCGCCACACTCACGAAATACAAGTGTTCAAAGTGAGCAAATTAAAGCACATCCAGAATTATTACTTCTCTCCGAGGGCGAAGCAGGACCTTTTATCATTTTATCAAAAGATGAAAAGAATATTATGATAACCGGTCACTTGGAATATGATACTACTACTTTAGCGGAAGAATATAAACGTGATATGAATAAAGGAATCGATATTCATCCGCCGGAAAATTATTTTCCAAATAATGACCATACAAAACCACCGATTAATACGTGGCGGTCACATAGTCATCTATTATTTTCGAATTGGCTTAATTACTACGTATACCAAGAAACACCTTATGACTGGAGCTAAAGAAACTTATGGACCATATCGGCCCATAAGTTTTTTATATAAGGAGGCGCAGGGGTGAAGGTAGATAATAGTACAATACATAGACTAGACTTAGTAGCTTTAATAAATCAATTATATGATATTGGAGAAGGAGTAGAAATTGACTTTATCCCAAAAGGTGAAGAGGGATATTGTTATTCTCTTAAAAATAAAGCAGGAGAACTGTATTTTGTTAAAGCAATTAAAACTGATAAGGACCTGTCTAAGGAACTTTCCGCCATTCATTATTTACATTTTCATGGAAAGAAAACATATTTGCTGCCACCCATTCTATCAAAATCAGGTGATGTCGTTGTTCATTTTGGGCCATATCAAGTGTCAATCTTTCCTTATATTAAAGGGAAATCCATTTACGAAAACAAACTTACGTTAGCCGACACTGTCAAAATCGCTAAGATGATGGCTGATTTTCATCGTATTGATATTCATAAAATAGAAGGCTTGTCATACGAACAATTTTCTAATCCTTTTGAAAAAAACATACAAAAGATTTTACAAACTATAGAAGTATATGATGAAGAGGCACATACATATAGACAGCAAGCAAAGGAATTATTTGCAAAAGAACAAGACGATCTTCGTTTAACTTTAAATCGGATGAAAAAAATGCAGAATCATTTACAAGCCTTACCATTAAATTATTCGATTACTCACGGAGATCCAAACTATGCAAACATTATGCGTGATGAAAAAGGGCTTCTGCACTTAATTGACTTTGGTGAGCTGGCACTTGGCCCAATAGAAAGAGATGTTATGGCTTTTACTGGGAACGATTTCTTTCATTCGTTTCTATTAGAATATGTAAAACATTATCATGATGTCGAATTTCATATAGAAGTTTTTGAGTTTTATTTCTACCGTTGGGCATTACAAGAAATCTCCGATTATGGGTCACAGCTTTTCTTTGGTTCGTTAGGTGAAGAGGAAAATGAACATGCATGGAATGAATTGCAGCCCTATTTGCCTATCCCTCATATCGATATTGTAAAAAGCCTTAATAATATTAAAAAGGAGCTGGTTAGATGTTAAAATTGAGAAATTACGATGACTATGAGAAGTTTAAATCAGATGTTTTGCCGCATCTTTATAAACATGAAGTTGAGAATAACCTACCTATAGGCATTCTCGGCTCATTAACGGAGGAATCAACTATTTACTTGATGGCCACAATCACAAAAGATGAGGAAATATTGATCGTGTTGTTGCAAACACATCCAAAGCAGATTATTTTATCCAAACCTCCTAAAATGTCAGATGATCAAGTTGTAGAAATAGCTAATCTTATTCGTGAACAGGTAAAAGATATACCAGGGTTGATAGGAGAAAGGATCTTTACGGAAAAAGTAGCCAATATTATCGATAAAACACATTTCTATGTTCAAATGAATCAAAGAATATATAAATTAACCGAGGTGAAAAAAGAAGCAGATACAAATGGACAACTCCGTCTTATAACAATGGAAGATCTTCCAATCGTAAAACAATGGGTATATTTGTTCTGTGAAGAAGCAGATGAGAAAATAAGTTTGGAAGAATCGGAAGAAAAAGCAATAGCCATTATTAAAAGTGAAAGAATGTATGCTTGGGAAACAGAGGGAAGGATTGTGACGATGGCTTGTATAAGTCGTCCGACTCGAAGTAATATTTGTGTAAGTTTAGTTTTTACTCCGTTAGAAAATAGGAAAAAAGGATTTGCTTCTAACTGTGTTTCCGCACTTTCACAATTAATGCTAGATAAAGGCTATAAAACGACGAGTTTATATACCGATTTAGATAATCCAACATCCAATAAAATCTATATGGAAATTGGATTCGAACCGATCATGGATTCAATTTTATACCGGAAATGAAGGGACAAACAGTAATGAAACTTGTATCTTGGAATGTAAATGGCATTAGAGCTTGTGTGAAAAAAGGATTTTTAGATTACTTCAATGAAGTAGATGCAGATATTTTCTGTCTTCAGGAAACGAAATTGCAGGCAGGACAAATCGAATTAGAGCTAGAAGGTTACCATCAGTACTGGAATTATGCCGAGAAAAAAGGGTATTCGGGTACAGCGGTTTTCTCAAAAATACGGCCTCTAAACGTATCGTATGGGTTAGGAGAAGAAGAGGAAGAACCAGAAGGAAGAATCATTACATTAGAATACGAAGATTTCTTTTTAATCAATGTTTATACACCTAATGCACAAAGAGATTTAGCAAGACTAGGGTTTCGCTTGTCTTGGGAAGATAGAATGCTTCTATATTTAATGGAGTTGGACAAGATAAAACCAATAATCCTTTGCGGAGATTTAAATGTCGCCCATAAAGAGATTGACTTACGAAATCCAAAATCGAATGTCGGTAATTCAGGTTTTACCTTTGAGGAGAGAGGGAAATTTACAACTTTACTTGAAAATGGTTTTATTGATTCGTATCGTCATTTTTATCCAAAACAAGAAGGTGCCTACACGTGGTGGTCGTATATGAACAAGGTGAGGGAACGAAATATTGGATGGCGGATTGACTATTTTATTGTTTCCGAAAGAATGGCAGACAAGTTAATAGATTCACAGATACATTGTGACGTAATGGGGAGCGATCACTGTCCAGTGATGATAAAAATAAATGGATAAAACAGTGATCATAACAGGAGCTTCTAGCGGTTTTGGGCTGCTTGCGACATTAGAGTTGGCAAGAAATGATTTTTCAGTTATCGCAACGATGAGGGACTTGCGAAATAAGGATACAATAATTAAGTTATGTAAACAAGATAGCATACTTTCAAAAATAACCTTTATCCAGCTTGATGTCTCTAATAATGAATCAATTGAACAGTTTGCTCGTCAGTTAACAATACTGCCTTCAGTCGATATTCTAATTAACAATGCTGGTTTTGCTTTAGGTGGGTTTTGCGAAGAAACAACCATATCAGAATACGAAGAACAGTTTCAAACGAACTTTTTTGGATTGATTGAAGTAACACAAGCTGTACTTCCTTATATGAGGAAGCAGCGAAGTGGGAAGGTCATTAATATGAGCAGCATTTCAGGGAAAATAGGATTTCCCGGACTTTCGCCATATGTGGCCTCAAAACATGCACTAGAGGGCTGGTCGGAGTGTCTTCGTCTTGAGGTTAAACCATTTGGAATAGATGTTGCCCTCATAGAGCCGGGTTCATTTTCTACGAATATATGGACGAAAGGCAAAAAGATCGCTGAAAAATCAACCGATGTGACATCACCTTATTTCTCTTATATGGAAGCGATAGAAAAGGAATTAGAGTCAGGAAAATCAAACTATGGCGACCCGCGGGAAGTCGCGAACCTTATCGTTAATCTTTGTTCCAAAAAAGAAATGGCTAAACTGCGATATCCAATTGGAAAAGGGGTAAAGACTTCACTTTTTTTGAAAAATATCATTCCTTGGACAATATGGGAGAAAATTTTTCATAGACGATTAAATGTGTAGGAGGGAATGGTTGTGACAATAAAATTTAATAAAAATGAAGAATGGTTTACTTTTTTTGATGGAGAAGGAAATAAAATTGAACGAAAAACAGAAGTTCGGTTTGATCCATTAACAGGGGAAACATCTCGTGTTTTTTATGGACATGGATTGGCTATGATTCCAAATGATTATACAGAGGCAGTTAAGCAAACAGGTGGGAAAAATTGTCCTTTCTGTCCAGAGAATGTTCTTAAGATGACGCCTGTATTTCCAAAAGAAATTGCAAGTGAAGGGAGAATATTTCATGAAAATGCAATTGTTTTCCCTAATCTTTTTCCTTACGGCAAGCATAATGGAGTCGTCATTTTTTCAAATCAACATTTTGTTCAATTAGGTGAATTTACAATCGATACGATTAAAAATGCGTTTATAGCAGCACAAAAATACATACTTCGTGTGTTAAAAACGGATGCTACTGCACGGCTTGTTTCAATAAATTGGAATTACCTCCCTAATTCAGGAGGCAGCATACTTCATCCGCATTTACACGTCATTATATCTGAATCACCTACCAACTATCAGGCAAAAGTAATGGAAAAGGCATCCGAATTTAAAAATAACACAGGTAAGGAATATTTTTCAGAGCTCTACATGGTTGAAAAAGAAACAAAAGAAAGATGGATCGGTGAATACGGAGATATAGCTTGGATTCATGCTTTTGCCCCAAAAAGTCATAATGATCTTATTGGAATTTTTTCAAAAGCTTTTACTGTACAAGATATTACTGAGAGGGATTGGGAAGACTTTGCTAAAGGTCTAACGTCTATTTTTCCAGCATTATTAGAACAAGGATTTTCAAGTTTTAATTTATCCTTGCAATGTTCGGAAGATCCAATGGATAACCGACCAATTCATGTACGGCTTATTCCGAGGTTTGCAATTGGTCAGCTTGGAACAAGTGATATGAACTTTTTCCAAACGTTGCATCAGGAACCCCTTGCCGTTTTTTCTCCTGAAGATGTATCTAAAACAGTTCAGAGACATTTTTAAAGGAACCTTCGTTAACCATCACACCTATTTGAAATATGATAATGGTGAATGATTGATGGAGGTGGAGGTATGCCCGTAGTAAAAGCCAGAGAATCAGATATTAATTTATTGGCGCGCCTATTAAGGGCTGAAGCTGAAGGGGAAGGAACGCAAGGAATGTTGATGGTAGGCAATATCGGCATCAACCGAATTAGGGCGAATTGTTCCGATTTTAAAGGGATTCGAACGATTCCTCAAATGATTTATCAGCCTCACGCATTTGAAGCAGTTATCCACGGATATTTTTATCAAGGGGCAAGGGAAAAAGAAAGAAGTTTGGCAAGAAGAGCAGTGAATGGACATCGGTTGTGGCCTGCTAAATTTAGTTTATGGTATTTTAGACCACCAGGAGATTGTCCATCACAATCAACCTTTTGTAGGAAGATATAAACTTCATTGTTTTTATGAACCGACTGGCGAAGAATGTGAAAATGTATATAGTACTTTTTAAAAATATTTGTAATGAGCATCGTTATCGATGCTTTTTTTAGTGGATTTAACACAACATTATATTAATATAATATATGAATTAGTATAAATTAATACCTGGTACTAGTAGCGGAGGAGTGTTAATAATACCAGGTTTTAATTCGAAAAAATTCATACGTACAAGTTGATTTTAAAAAAAACGGCAGCCTTGTGCTAACGTGTTTGGTTGGCGGAGAGAAAACAATAAATAACATTCTAATTATAGAGATAGTTCGCTTAAGAAAAAGCGAACTACTTTTTTGAAAATTCGACGTAAAAATTATGTTAATAATTTTTCCAAATATATACAACGGAACGTATATTGTCATAACAAAAATGGTGAATTGGTAGATGGAAAATATCCTATCTACCCTTATCCAGCAGCTTCAGGATTATGGACGACTTCATTAGATTTAGTTGCATTAGTCCTTGAGCTAATGAATTCTTTAAAAGGAGAAAGTAAAATTGGAATTTCCAAAAGTTTAGCTAAAGAAATGATCACTTCTCAAAAAGGAAAAAACTGGACTGGATTAGGTGTATTTCTAGAGGGTTCTGAAAAAGAATTAGAAATTACATCTATGGGTTGGGGAGTAGGTTTTCAGTGTATGATGGTGGCCTATCCACACTTAGAAAAAAGTGCCGTAATTATGACGAATGCAGAATTAGGCGTTCATCAAATGGAAGGGATTATTGGAGAGATATATAAATCTCTAATATCATAAAAAGCATTACATAAAGGGGGAGAAAAGTGCAGATAGCTTTAGCGGATCCTATCTGAAGTTGTGACTTTCTTTAGCGAAAATATAGACCGCAATAACAATGAAGTTTATTCTGAAGAGTTTTTATGTCTTCTTGGGATTAAAGCAGCCATTCATAAAAAGCAAATGATAGTAGCAACGTGGGAGCGTTATGGTTTTACCGAAAAAAACACAAAATAAATTTATACAATTTTCAATAAGTGAGGTTTAAAAATGATAAATGGTTTACATATAATTGCATTATGTCCAACTGATTCCGAAATCAATGACTATTTTCTCAAGACGGATTGGGAACTACAACAACAAAGTGAAGAGTTTAAAGTTTTTTTATGACTGATCAATATTGTTTTTTCTAATATGTTGTTCAGTTATCGGAGTATAATTAACGAAGAAAATTAAAGAAGATGAAAAAACGCTTGGATATAACTCCAAGCATTTTTCATTTGCTAAGTTACTGCAAAGCATTTGCTAAAACACTCATTAATTTGTTTGTTATTTCAATTTTTTCTCGCCCTGAACCAAACCCGTTACCTTTACACAGGCTGCCTATTGATAAGAAGCTATCGCTATTCTTTTTTCTAATTTATTACTCGTCAAAATTAGGTTCATCTCTTTGCGCTGCCCAAAATGCAGCACCAATGGAAACTGCCAATACAATAAACGGAGCAGCAAATATAAAAAAGTTAGTCATATAAACTTCACTCCTTAAGGATGATAATCCGATTTTCCTTCGACATATTTCTTATCGAATAAAAACAATCGTAATAGCAAATACAGCGAAGGAATCAATAAACATAGACCGGCAATAAAAGCTACGACGAGAGATATTGCCATCGCTTTGTTAGTAAACCCGTCATAAATCGTTAGGTGAGGGTAAAGCAAGTATGGATAATGGGAAAATCCGTACGCATAAAACGCAAGAGCGAATTGGCCAACGAGTAAGCCGAATGCACGTCCGTAATGCTTTCGATTCCAAATAAGCCAAACAGTACCGATAAACATAAGAAAAGAAAGGGCGAACATCCACCATAGACCAAGAATCCTTCCATAATGCTCAGAATTATGGAATCGCAGTTCAACGATAATTCCGCCTGCGGTTACGATTGTCGGGAAAGCCCAAAGCAGAGCGTACTTTCTCATTAGTTCAGTCGCTTTCGAATCCTTCGCTTTATTGGCATACCAAGTGAGAAAGACTGCCGATATATATAATACAGCAGCAAGGCTCAACACAACGATACTCCATGTTAGTGGGCTAGAAAATAAAGCCCAGTAATCCAAAACAGGGTTTCCATCAACCAGTGAAACAAATCCACCCTCAGATATCGTTAGAACGATGGATAATGATGCGGGAATAAATAACCCTGATAATCCGTACATAAAGGCATATCCTTTATGTCCTCTTGATCCATATGTTTCAAATGCATAATACGATCCACGTATGGCTAGCAATAATATTGCGATGCTCGCAGGCACTAAAAGGATTGTCCCATAATAAAAAGCTGTCTTTGGAAAAAAGCCGACTATTCCTACAAAAAAGAAGACGAGGAAGACGTTCGTCACTTCCCACACGGGTGATAAATACCGCTGGATGATATTCGTTAAAATATGCTTTTTCCCCGCATACACACTATAAGCATTGAAAAATCCAGCTCCAAAATCGATAGACGCAACGATCGTATATCCAAATAAGAAGGTCCAAAGAACAGAGATACCGAGAATTTCTAAATTCATTTTGGAACACCGCCTTTTTCTGAAGCTCTTTCTTCCAATTCGCGTTCAACAGGATTTTTACGGAACATCCTGCTTAATACGACGATCGTCCCAATCGCTAAAATGACATATAAGCCAGCGAATAATACAAGCATTAGGTCAACTTGATTACTGGAAGTCGCAGCATCAGCAGTGCGCATTAACCCTCGCAGCACCCACGGCTGTCTACCAACTTCCGCCATCCACCAACCGGCCTCAATCGCAAGGATAGAAAGAGGACCTCCCAATACAATCAGCCATCTGAACCATTTCGTATGAATGATTGGCCATCTCCGCTTCGTACCGATCCAGAATACAAATGACAATATTACCATCCAAACTCCTATCGTTACCATAATGTCAAAAAGGTAGTGGATGTATAGAGGGGGGATTTCGTCCTCCGGAAACTGATCCAATCCAAGTACTTCAGCTGTGGGATCACTATGAGCTAACACACTAAGTGCAAATGGGAGCTTAATCGCGTACTTAACCTCACCATCGTCCAATACTCCATACATAATAAGCGGAGCTTTACCTTCCGTTTCAAAATGCCATTCCGCGGCAGCCAATTTTTCAGGCTGGTATTCAGCTAAATATTTGCCAGAAAAATCACCAATCACAGCAGCAGCAATTGAAAAAATGAGTCCAAGCTTCATTGTTAATGACAATGCTTTTTTATGATAAATATGATTGGATCCTTTTAGTAATCGAAATGCTGCAATCGATGCGAGGACAAAGGCTGACGTCATATACGCCGTCACAACAACATGAGCCACTTTTGTCGGCATGGCAGGGTTGAACATCGCCACAATAGGATTAATATTTACAAGCTGACCATCAATTAGTTCAAAACCTTGAGGAGCATTCATAAATGCATTCACCATTGTGATAAATACCGCTGAAAAAGATGCTCCAACAGCTACAGGTATAAGCAATAGTAAATGTTTTCTCTGATTCTCAAAGCGATCCCACGTATATAAATATATTCCTAAAAATATCGCTTCAAAGAAAAAAGCAAAAGTTTCCATGAACAGAGGAAGAGCAATAACGTTACCTGCAAGCTCCATAAAGTTTGGCCATAATAAAGATAGCTGCAGCCCAATCGCCGTTCCTGTCACGACTCCGACAGCAACAGTAATGACAAAACCTCGTGTCCATCTTCTTGCTAGCAGAATATAGTGCTCATCTTTTTTCTTGATGCCCACCCATTGAGCAATCATAATCATAAGTGGTATTCCAACACCAATGGTTGCATAAATAATATGAAAAGAAAGTGTGAGTTCTGTTAATATCCGGCTGAAAAAAAGTGCTTCTTCATTTACCAACGAAATTACCTCCTTTATCCACCTAAGATTCTTCCGAGTATAGAAACAAACATGATTGCTGCCACAATGAACGTTAACCAAATGAGACCTTTTTCATGTTTTTTATACATATTCCAGCTCCTTATGTAAAATTTATATACTTTTAATCTCTTCTTCTATTTATCATACCCGTATTAATCAAGTATTTACTTATATGGTTTGACAAATTGGAAACGTACTTCCTTCTATATTGTGAACCTTATCACATACAAAAATAAAAATCCAATATTTGAAACAAAAACTCAAAACTTTCGTCAAAGATTATGGAGGACAATTTCAAAATCGAGGTGCAAACATGAAAAAAGCAGTAAGTATAACAGGAATTATTACAATTTTAATTTTTACACTTATAGGATGTAGTAACGAAGCAAATAAAAAAGCGGGTGCTTCTGGAGTTTCAATAGAGGAAATCGTTCAAAGCATTAAAGAAAAGATTGCTGAAGACTTAACAGCAGTGGGGGTTTCCGATGCATTGAAGGATGGTGTTTTGCAATCATACATAGAAAGCGACCTTGTAAATAAAGATGAAGATAATCCTAATAGCGAATTTCTTATGGAAAAATTGGCGATTGACCCTAATGATTTAGAAGATGGATATATCATTGCAGCGATGATGAATATAAATTCGGATGAAATTATTGTTTTAAAGGCGAAAGATGAGTCGAAAGTGGATGGATTAATTGAAGTGTTGAAAAAAGAGAAGGAGGCACAGGTTACTACATGGGAACAATATCTACCAGATCAATACGAAAAGGTTAAAAATAACATCATTAAAGTTAAAGGACCATATTTAATTTATATTACGTATGAACATCCAGAAAAATTAGAAGAGGTATTTGATGAAAAGCTTAAATGATTTTGCATAATCGGAAGTGGTCAGATGGTCTTTAGCAGCTTAGTTTTTCTTTTTGTTTTCTTACCTATCACATTACTCATCTATTATATTAGTAATAAAAAAATGAAAAATTTGCTCCTTCTCATACTTAGTTTGATTTTTTATGCATGGGGGGAGCCTATTTATATTTTGTTGATGCTCTTTTCGGCAGTGGCAGATTATGTCCACGGATTATTAATTGCTACATTCAGGGGAAAGATTTTAGCCAAGTTTTTTCTTTTATCGTCATTACTCATCAATATTGGAGTTCTTTCCTTTTTTAAATATGCTGATTTTTTCATAGAAAATCTTAATCTTTTACTGGGAGCGGAATTTAATCTGCTTAATTTGCCGCTTCCAATCGGAATATCTTTCTATACATTCCAAACAATGAGTTATACGATTGATGTTTACAGGGGAAGGGTACAACCGCAAAAAAATCCAATCGCCTTGGCGATGTATATTTGTTTATTTCCTCAACTGATTGCTGGTCCTATTGTACGTTATGAAACGATTGAAAAAGAGCTGATTCATCGACGTGTTACGTTACAACAATTCGCTGATGGAGTTCGCTTATTTGCAATAGGACTCGGAAAAAAAGTATTGCTTGCTAATAATATAGGTTTGCTATGGAATAGCATAGAGAATCGTAGTTTTTCTGAGCTGACAGTGATATCGTCGTGGCTCGGCATTCTCGCATTTGCACTGCAAATTTATTTTGATTTCAGTGGATATTCTGATATGGCAAGGGGATTAGGGAAAATGTTTGGCTTTACCTTTCCTATCAATTTCAATTACCCATACATTTCTAGAAGCATCACCGAATTTTGGCGAAGATGGCATATGACGTTAGGTGGCTGGTTTCGAGATTATGTGTATATTCCGCTTGGGGGAAGCAGGGAAGGGAAGGTGAAGCTTTATCGAAATCTATTCATTGTTTGGGGATTGACTGGATTTTGGCACGGGGCTAGCTGGAATTTTGTCATATGGGGAATCTATTTTGGCGTAATAATTGCAATTGAAAGAGCAGGACTCCATAAGCTTTTGTCACGAGCTCATCCTGTTATTCAGCACTTATATTTTATCTTCTTTATTTTGATTGGCTGGGTTTTATTTGTATTTGATGATCTGACATTAGGAATTCAATATTTGACTATTATGTTTGGGTTTTCCGGGAATCCACTATTAAATCATCAAACCATTTATGAGTTTTATACAAATGGGATCATATTCGTTATTGCTATCATTGCCGCGATGCCGGTTGTAAAAGTAATCGAAAATAATAAAATGGTGACAATCCTCTCACCATTCATATACTTTGCTATTCTATTACTTTCGACGGCTTTTCTAGTGAATGAGTCATATAATCCATTTTTGTATTTTCGTTTTTAGTGAGGGTATAGAATGCGAATGAGCGATAAAATAATTGTCTGCATGTTTATAAGCTTTTTGGCTATTGTTGGAGTATTGAATTTGATGTCAGACGATATCGTCTTTTCGGAAGAGGAAAATCGAATACTTGAACAAAAACCAACATTATCACTTAAGAATGTTCTATCTGGAAAATTTATGGACCGATACGAGGCATATATTTCAGATCAATTCGCATGGAAGAAGAACTGGTTGCGAATCAAAGCTGTTTCGGAAAAGGCGATGTTAAAACAAGATTCCAATGGAATATACTTTGGAAAAGACGGGTTTTTACTGGAAGGATATAAAGAACCAAAAGAGCAAATATATAAAAATATCGAGTATATTAACTATTTTGCGGAGAAAAACAAGGAGCTTGATTACTATATGTTGCTTGCTCCTACATCAGTTGAAATTTATAAAGAAAAGCTGCCTTTATTTGCACAGTCATTTTCACAACGAGCTGTGATTGACAAAGTGAATGATACACTGTTAGATTCGGTACAAATGATTGAAGTAACAGATACGTTAACAAATTATAAAAACGAACCCATTTACTTTAAGACAGATCATCACTGGACGATGCGAGGCGCGTATTTCGCATATGTCCAAGCAGCGCAAACATTGGGATTGGACCCAATTCCCATTAATGATTTCAAAATAGAGACCGTGTCTAATGATTTTTATGGAACTTTTGCCTCTAAAGTGCTGGGACATCACGTAACGCCAGACAAAATTGAAATGTTTCAATCTCTTTACGAAAGATCCTATATAGTGCAATACGATAGCAAAAATGATAATTCATTGTTTGAATGGTCTTATTTAAATAAAAAAGATCAATATTCCTTCTTTTTAAATGGAAACCATAGTTTAGTGACTATAAAATCTGATGTAAGAGATGGCCGGAAATTAGCTGTCGTGAAGGATTCGTACGCGCATGCATTTATTCCTTTTTTAGCCAATCACTTTCAAGAGATATATGTGATTGACTTACGCTACTATCATAAGGATGTAGATGATTTTATTCGAGAGAATGGTATTAAAGAAGTGTTATTCCTTTATAACGTAGTGAATTTTTCAACAGACTCTAATTTAATTTGGTTGAAGAAGTAGCAAAAGGTGGGACAAAGTTGGACATTAAATATCAAATCACAAAGATTTTAAAAGAATACTACAATATAGATGCGACTAGGATAGAACAACGGACCGGGGGTTGGTCAGCATTAGCTTTTTCCATTGAGGATGAATCCAAGAATTACTTTTTAAAAGTTTATAACAAAAGCAAGCCTTCCATTATCCAGTGGATAGAGGCTATCGATAGATACACTCCTTTGGTACAGTGGCTACATGATCATACAGAATTAAATAAGCATCTCGTAAGTCCAATTTTCACAAAATATGATGGTTTTAAGTGTGAAGATGAAAGCTATGTTTACTTGCTTTCCGAGTTTATTAATGGTGAAACAATTGGCGAAGGGACACTAAGTCCTAATCAGATTAATGAATTAGCAAGAATTTTAGGTTTGCTTCATAGAAGTACTTCAACTATTTCTTATGAATTAAAAGAACAGCAGAAAATGGAAGTGTTTGAAATTGAATATTGTGATTTACTTCGCTCATTTATCCATCACGACCTTGATAAATTAGACGATGAAGTCTTTAAAATTGTTAATCCTTATACGAGTTGTTTAGATGAAAAGATTGAAAGAATAAGATATTTGTCAAATATACTAAAAACCAAATCCCTCAACTATGTATTGTGCCATGCTGATGCCCATAATTGGAATCTTATGCAAGGACAGAATTTGACACTTATTGATTGGGAATGCGCAAAACTAGCACCGCAAGAACAAGATCTTATTTTGCCCCTAACAGAGCCATATGCTAAGCAATTTTTAAAAGAATACAAAAAATACATGGATTATCCTACGCCTGATATAGATGCATTCGAATATTATTTTCTTAAAAGAAAATTAGAAGACATCTGGGAATGGATTAATGACTTACGCTTTGAAGGTCTTGTAAAATCAGAAGAGGAAACACTTAACCTTCTTAAAACTACATTAGATGAATGTTCACGGGCAAATCGTTTTCGTTCAGACTTGGAAAAGGTTTTTTTATAGCTCTTTTACCATTACTAAAAAAGCGGAATCGTTTGCCATGAAAGAAGTTTGCGTTTTGAAGCCCAACTTTTTATAAAGCGCAATGGCTCTTTTGTTAAATTCAGCAACCGTTAAACGAATTTTGTTTAAGTTATACTTTTGTTGAACTTCACCGATGATAAAACTGATAAATGTAAAACCAAAACCTTGACCTGTTAAGCCCGGCTTCATCCCGAATCCTAAATCTAGCAAATCTTCGGCATCCGGATATGATCCTATATCTCGACCAATAGGCACCTGGGCGAATGGCCCTACACAATAAAAGCCAATAAGCTCTTCACCATTGAAAACTGCCTTATACTGCAGCAGCTCTTGCAAAGATTCTTCAGTGTCATCCATATTATAAAAATCGTAGGGTGGTTCGTATTTCCAATTGATAATTTTCTTTGCATCTTTTTTATTCATTTTTTTTATGAGCATTTTAATTCTCCTAGAACACAGATTAATTATATACTCCATTATACATTTCTAAAAACGAAAATGGACGTAACATTTATGAGAGAAAAGATAGTATGTCAAACAAAAACAATTGGGTTTTAAATAGGAGTTAAAAGAACCTTTCCACTAACACAAAGTAAAGCGTGGAAACCGTTTTACTTAGAAAGCAGGTGTTAATTACTATGCAGTTAACAATACGAGCAACAGGACAAGATGTTAAAATAATTTCTTATTTATTGGCGAAAAACCCAAGTAATCTTTACGAAAGAAATTTAAACGGCCACTTAGTAAGAATGTTTTATAGTAAGTTTACCGAAGAAGAGGTTGATGTTACCTTTTTTGTTACACCGGATCCAATTGAACTTTCAAGGAATAATTCTAAAGCTTACGATATTACCTCATACATTAACGACCGAGAATTTGTAGTTAGTAGCATCTTCTGTACATTTTTAAGGTCTGCTCTTGGAACAGCACTAAATGGAAAGCCAAAAGAGGACTATGCCTCCTGGGTGAATCATTCTTTCTGTTTGGAATTCAGCTTTGGGCCTCTAGCTTCTAATCTGTCTGACAAAGATATATTAGAGTTATTTCAACCATTAGGTTATGAAGTGAATATCACTTACGGTAAAGTCGATTATAGTATGAATTTTAAAGCAAAAAGTACCGCAAGATATATAACTGTAAAGGGATCAACAACACTCCAAATGGGTCTTCGGCAGCTTTTTGTTTTGATCCCTGTTTTAGATAATTATAAGCACTATTATATAGATGAAAAAGAAGTGGAAAAAATTGAACGATATGGTGAGGGATGGTTGGACAAACATCCACAAAGAGAATTCATATTACGTCAGGCACTACGATTTAAGGACATTTATAGCTTGGTGGAAAAGCAAAGCGAGAATGCTACGAGTATAGAACAGGATAAAGAAATAGAACGCAAAGTTAGATTGAACGATCTCAGATATGAAAAAATAATCCAAAATATTAATCTATTACAATCTAGGGAAAGTATTGTTGACTTCGGTTCAGGTGAAGGAAGGTTAGCTGTTAAATTAGGTTTCGTGAATGGTGTTAAGGAAATTTTAGCGGTTGAACCGTCAGAGTCTGCATCTATTAAAGCCCTTAAACGATTTGAGAAAGTAGAACAGAAAGAGAATTTCATAAAACCTAAACAAATTATAGGGTCTCTCTTTTACTATGATGAAAGATTAAAAAACAAGGATATTATCATTCTGTGTGAAGTAATCGAACATATTGATGAGTATCGTTTACCTAAAATTATGAGAACAATTTTACAGGACTATCGACCAAAGGCGTTACTAATTACCACTCCAAACAAAGAGTATAACGAAGTTTATGAAATAGATAAAGGATACAGGCATCCTGATCATCGATTTGAGTGGACTAGAGAAGAATTTTATAAATGGTGTGAAATGCAAAATGAAGATAGTGAATACGAAATAACGTTTGATGGTATAGGTGGAGAACACGAACTTTACGGTTACCCCACCCAGATGTGTTTGTTTACGAGAAAGGAGTTGTAAAAATGGATATTCTTCTACCTTATGCTGGAATTGTATTACTTGTGGGTCCTTCAAATAGTGGCAAATCTACACTTTTAAAACAATTAATTGATAAGGGTCAATTACTCCCTTCTGAGATAGTAAGCTCTGATGAATGTAGAGTATTGGTTAGTGACGTTGAATTTATAGAGTGGAAACAAAGACCAAAAGATGAAGCAGAAGGTCTATATGACCAATATCAAAGAATATCTGCAGAAGCCTTTTCTGTAATGGACATCCTAATCGAAACGAGATGTAGACTTAATAAGCTAACTTTTGTAGATGCCACACATTTATATCCAGAAGATTGAAAAAGGTATATCTCAATTGCAAAAAACAATCATGTACCCATTGTTTCTGTTGTATTAGATATAGATCAGAATGTTTTACTTGAAAGAGATAAGATTCGTGAAAATCCAAGAGGAAATAAAAGAATCAAGCAGCAGTATCAAGTATTTAAAAGAGAAAAACGTTTCATTAAAAAAGAGGGCTACTTAGCTACTTATTTTATCTCCGATACGAATGATGTTGAAGTAATCAGAAGAAATAACAATCCAGTTGATCTAGAAGTTGGGAATGGAATAGATATTATTGGGGATATACATGGATGTTATGATGAAATGATACATATTCTTGAAAAATTAGGTTACGAGAAAAATACCGAGGATTATTACATACATTCAGAGGGAAGAAAATTTCTATCGCTTGGAGATATTATGAGTCGTGGTCCAAAGTCTTTAAAAACGATGGAATTTTTCTTGCGTCATGTTAAAGCGGGTCTTGCTTACATGATTGATAGTAATCATGGCTGGAAAATTGCTCGTTGGCTAGACGGAAGAAACGTTACCTTAAATCATGGTGATGAAAATGTTGAAGAAGAGATCATGCAATATGAAGAAAAACATGGAAAAGCGAATGTTGATCATTTAAAACAAGAGCTAAAGAACTTTCTTCTTAAAGCACCTTCCCATTATGTATTAACCCAAAATGGTGTCCCTACATTGGTATGTACCCATGCTGGGATTAAAGATGAATTTATTGGCAAGCAATCTTATGATATAAGTGATTTCTGCCGATATGGAGATAATGAAGGACTAGATGAAACTGGTAGACCTATAAGAAAAGATTGGACAATCAATCATAAAACAAGCACTTTAATTGTTTGGGGGCATGACCCTAAGCCGAAACCACTTGTTATAAACAAAACTATTAATATTGATCAAGGCGTTGTGTTTGGGGGTGAGTTAACAGCATTTCGTTACCCTGAAAAAGAATTTGTTTCCGTTCAAGCGAAAAATGATTATTCAAGTGGACGAAATAACCCTTTAATGGAATTAAAGAAGAAAAGGCTAAACCCTCCGAACATTGCTAAGTTTATCAATGGATATTCAGTCTTAACAGACGTATTCGGTGAAATTCAAATTTCTAAAGAGTATGTGATACCATCAATTGATATGGTGTCTCACTTTACAGTGCCCATTGAAGAGTTGGTTTATATTCCTCCAACAATGAGTCCTACTCCATCTCCTTCTTCTTTGGAGAATTATCTAGAACATCCAAGAGAAGTGATTGATTATTATCGAAGCATGGGGATTGAACGTATGGTTGCTGAAAAGAAGCATATGGGTAGCAGAGGGATTTTGTTTTTGTTTAAAGATAAAGAAGCAGGTTTAAAATACGTTGGGCGAGAAACGCTCGGTGTAATTTACACACGGACAGGTAGAAGATTCTTCAATGAAGAAACAGAGTACAAAATAATTTCAAGAATTAATAAAGGCTTAACTGCGAGTGATTATTTTACTAAATATGGAACTGAATTTATTCTTTTAGATGCTGAGATTATGCCATGGAATCTAAAAGCTAAAGAACTAATTAGTAGTCAGTATGCACATGTTTCAGAAAATGCTATTTTAGATTGCAGCTTGCTTAAAAACAAGATGGAGAGCGCAGTAGGCGAAAACAAGAGCCTACAGATATGGCTCGAAGAATATGAAGATAAACTTGCCAATGCACGTGTTTTCAGGGAGGTATTTCAAAAATACTGCTGGGAAATAAATGATATAGATCAAATTCAAATTGCTCCTTTCCACTTACTCGCACATAGCAATGAAACTTTCTTCGATAAGCCACATACTTGGCATATGGAGAAGAACAAGGAATTTTCTAAGATGGAATATCTCTTTGTTGAAACTGAATATATGGTAATTCATGATACAGCGAGTGAAGAAGAGGTAATCAAATGGTGGGATGCGATGACAAGTGATGGACACGAGGGAATTGTTATTAAGCCGCAGACATTTATTTCAAAATCGAAAGGCAAGCTTGTACAACCTGCTATAAAGGTACGAGGTAGAAAATATCTCCATATAATCTATGGCATGGATTACTTACAACCAGAGAACTTGAAGAGATTAAAGAAAAGGAATACTGGGAAGAAACAAAAGCTTGCCTTAAGAGAATTTGCTTTGGGAATAGAAGGAATTCAAAGGTTCGTAAATGGTGAATCTATCGAAAGAGTTCATGAATGTGTACTTGGAACGCTTGCTATGGAGTCGGATCCTGTTGATCCAAGATTATAAAGTAATAAGGTTCTTATTTAAGAGTTGAGGGTAAATTAGTTATAACCTCAACTCTTATTAAATTCCATTTATCCTGCAATAATCAGCAACTAGCTGTTCGATTTGATCAATTTCGGGATATTTTCCGTGGAACGTGAATTTTAGTTCTTCGACAAATTCACCGTTATGATAAACATGAACAGCTCCATTCTGCTCAATGACACTATATTCGGGCTCAAATATATATCCGTTTCGTTCAATCGCTCCCATTCAATCATCCCTCCAAACATTTTCATTTTACTTTTCCCTATTTTTAAACATTAAATCATGAATAGCTACACCTCAATTTTGGAAAGCTTTTTTTAAAACCAAGAAATGAGTGTTTCAATTGCGTTATTTATTCACGATTATTTTACTAGCTTCAGTAGTTCTTTATAATGGGCAATACGCTGCGGCAAAGGACGAGGGAGTCGGAATTTCGGTGGAAATGCTTCCTTGGGATGAGGTCAACGAAATCCTGCCAAGATACAGCAAGTTTACGATTTTGGATGTAGAAACTGGAAAGAGGTTTAACGTACAGAGGAGAGCGGGAAGCGGTCATGCCGACGTCCAGCCTTTGACTAAAAAAGACACGAAAATTATGAAAGCTATTTATAATGGGAAATGGAGCTGGAAGCGAAGGGCGATTATTGTTATTCATAAAGATCAATGGATCGCAGCTTCAATGCATGGAATGCCACATGGAGCTGGGAAGCTGGACAATAATTTTCGTGGTCATTTTTGTGTCCATTTTAATGGAAGTACAACACATAGAAGAAAAACTGAGGATCTTTCACATCAACTCATGGTTTTGAAAGCAGCCGGTAAATTAAATGAACACATGAATAGTCTAGAGCCGGAAGAACTTATCCAAGCGTATGTTGCAGGAATAAAGCAAAAAGATAAGCGAATCGTTGCAGCGGCTTCCGTACAAAAAATAAACTGGAAAAAGCCATTCAAAAAAGTTGAAAATATAAAACCTAGACAAATATCCACAAGCCCTTACAGTGATGAATTGTATCTTGAAATTCCCGTAGAAATCGAGTGGATCGATGAACATTCAAAACGGCATATTTTTAATGGAACAATCCATTTAATCCGTTTTTCTCCTATCAGTAGTTGGAAAGTCGATAGTAAATGGTTTGTAAAGGATCTCTTTATGGAAATCTAATACGGCACCGCCACATATGAAAGTGTGGCGCCATTGTTTTATTAAGTTAATCGTGCATCTTCTTCGCAATCATCTTTTTAATGATTCTTATTTGTCCCCGATGATTTAATTCGTCCTCGAATACATGGAACCATTTAAAATAATTATTGGCTTGCTCGCCAAACCAAAACGGGGTTTGTTGAAATAACCACCCATCTGGGAGAGTTTTAAAGGTTTCAATTGTCTTATGTCGAATATCAGCCAACTCATTCAAATAAAAATCTATACTACAACCATTAATTTGTTCGCGTGCTTTATTCCCTAATTCCAAGGCAGGATTTAACTCCTTAATTTCTTCTTCAGTCAACTCACGATTCTGAAAAGTTTCAATTTGATATGCTTTTTCTACTGCCGCCATATGCGAAAGCAACATCCCAATTGAATTTCCATCCTCCTTATCATGTAGGAAATCCAGTTCTTCGACGGTTAATTTCTTTACTTCTTCTAGTGTCATCACTCTAGCATAATTCATCATGGAAACTAATTTGCTAAATTCTAAACTTAAACCATCTTTTTGATCAATCAAAAATAATGTCTTAATATCTATAGACATTTTTTTCACCTCATTTGTTTAAAAATAACACCACTTTCTATATATTCTTATAATGCTAGCAAAATCCCTTTTTATATAATGAATATTATCCATAAATAAGATTACATTACTTAAGATCAGAAATTTTTCTCTGTATTATATGTTTTTATTCATTTGTTAAGGAGAAAATGGATTAAGTTGATTTTTATCTTTTAAATAATGCATCAATTCTGTATAATTTATCCATCGAAACTTGAAGGAGGAAATATCAATGAGAAAACAAATGACACTAGTACAAACATATAGGGGTGTAACACTAAGTTAATCAATGTGTTCCCCTTATATGTGTAGATGGCATTCAGGAAATCTAACATAGAGGGGTTTACTTGTGAATAATCGAATTAGGAAATTTTTATCTTATTACAAACCTTATTTGAAGCTGTTTTATACGGTAATGACATGCGCTTTAGTTGGTTCAGGGATTGCATTGTTGTATCCATTGTTAACAAGATACATTACGAAGGATATTTTGGAAAATGATCCTTCTAATGCACTGAACCAAATATATATAGTATGTGGGATCATGCTCGTTTTGGTTGTCATACAAAACCTATGTCAGTTTGTCGTGGATTATCATGGCCACAAGATGGGTGCATTGATGGAAACTGATATGCGTCGAGAATTATTCGAGCATTATCAAAAACTATCATTCAATTTTTATGATACGCAAAAAACGGGGCAATTAATGTCCAGGGTAACGAATGATTTGCTGCTCTTGTCAGAGCTGTACCACCATGGACCTGAAGATTATATGAAGTATTTTATTAAATTTGTTGGTGCATTCGTTATTTTGTTTTGGATTAATGCAAAATTGACGTTGGCTATCTTTCTCTTTTTGCCATTTATGGTCGTGTTTGCACTCTATTTTAATAAAAAAGTAAATATCGCACTTCGTAGAAATAAAGATAGAATTGCTGACATTAATGCCCAAGTAGAGGATAGTCTTTCAGGCATAAGGGTAGTAAAGTCATTCGCAAACGAGAAATTTGAAGTAGAAAAATTTAATATTGAAAATAATCGTTTTTTAGAGAGTAGAAAAAACGGTTATAAAAGTGAAGCCTATTTTTCTACAGGGATGGATATTTTCGTCCAGCTCATTACGATCACAGTCATTGTATTTGGCAGTATAAATATCGTCCATGCTTCATTAGATCTGCCAGATTTAATTACATTTTTGCTATATATAGCGTATTTAATTGAGCCCATTCAAAAGCTTGCTCATGTGACGATGCAATTTCAAGATGGGATTACTGGTTTTGATCGATTTATGGAAATGCTAGAAACAGAGCCTGATATCAAAGATGCTGAAAATGCAATAGTCTTAAAGAATGTCAAAGGGGATATCGAATTTAAAAATGTTGGTTTTAGTTATAATGGGAACAGCCAACGCGTTTTGAATAATATTTCATTGAAAATTAACTCTGGAGATTATATTGCATTAGTGGGACCTTCTGGGATTGGTAAAACGACATTATGTTCACTCATATCCCGTTTTTACGATGTAAATGAAGGAGAAGTTTTACTAGATGGAATGAATGTAAAGGATATAAGCCTAGATTCATTAAGAAAGAATATTGGAATCGTTCAGCAAGACGTATACCTGTTTGCTGGGACCGTCATTGAAAATATCCGTTACGGAAACACGGATGCAACAAGAGAAGAAATTATTGAGGCAGCAAAAAATGCCAATGCCCATGATTTTATTATGGGGTTGCCAAACGGATATGATACTGATATCGGTCAACGCGGCGTCAAATTATCAGGTGGGCAAAAACAGCGTATTAGCATCGCGCGTGTTTTCCTAAAAAATCCACCCGTATTAATTTTTGATGAAGCAACAAGCGCTCTAGATAACGAAAGCGAAAAAATCGTTAAAGAATCGCTAGAAGCGTTAGCGAAAAATCGTACGACACTTGTAATTGCCCATCGCTTATCAACAATTAGAAACGCTGGTCGGATTATCGTTTTAACTGATGACGGCATCAGCGAAGAAGGTACACATGAAGAATTACTTGCTCTAGATAGTACCTATGCGAATTTGTATAAGATGCAGTTTGTTGTATAGGGGATAGTATTGGGTTATTCGATATATGCAACGATAAGCAGGAAACCTTGATCATAAGGTTTCCTCTATTGCGTTTGCTGCGATACTATGGAAAAAGAGAAGCTAAAAACCACTCAAGGAGACACGACTAGATTTCTATGTGTAGCAACTTCTTATCTAAAGTATTGGCTAGTGTAAACCAAGAAGAACAAGTTCTTTTTCGTATTGTTTAGAATTTGTGCTTTTTAAATATTGGAATCCTTAACGAGGCCTTCTTGGTGAAGAGGGAGATTTTTATATGAAGGTTTTGTTTCCATAATATTCCAAAAATAAACTGTCTATCAAAACTTTTGGGTGAGATTCCTCATTACTAATTATTCGTGCTACAATTAGGAGTACTTCATATGAAAATAAATCAAGCTGAGAATTACGTAAAGGAAGAATAATTAATGATGAAGAACTCGCTGAAAACTAACAATATGACCCCATTTTATGATCCTTGGGAGTCATATTTGGATATTGAAAATCGGGGAAAATTAACTCTTTCCAATATTGAATTTACAACAACTTATTTATGTAATATGCGTTGTGAACATTGTGCAGTAGGATACATGTTGCAACCAAGGGATCCAGAAGCATTACCGATTGAGTTATTAATTGGACGATTGGAGGAGATCCCGTATTTACGAGCGATCAGCATCACAGGTGGAGAACCAATGTTTTCAAAAAAATCAGTAGAGAATTATGTTCTTCCCTTATTTAAATATGCACATAAACGTGGAGTTAAAACACAGCTAAATTCCAATTTAACAATGCCGATCGATCGTTATGAATCCATTATCCCGTACTTAGATGTATTACATATCTCCCATAACTGGGGTACGGTTGATGATTTCATCGATGGAGGCTTTGCGAATATGGAGAGAAAGCCATCGCGTGAACGAAGAGCACAGCAATTCGAACGTATGGTTGAAAATAGCAGAATTTTATCAGGGAATGGTGTTATCGTTTCAGCCGAAACAATGCTAAATAGAAGGACACTTCCTCATCTTGAGCACATTCATAGGCAGGTTGTAGACGAGATGAAGTGTTCACGCCATGAGATTCATCCTATGTACCCAAGTGATTTCGCTTCAAATCTTGAAATACTTTCCTTAGATGAAACAAGAGCAGCTATTCATGAAATTCTTGATTATCGTGATGAAAATGTATGGATGCTTTTCGGAACATTGCCTTTCTATCCTTGCAATAACAACCAAGCAGATCTTGACTTGCTGCAAAGAATTTATAAGAGTAAGAATGTGTCTGTCCGGAATGACCCTGATGGTAGATCACGTTTAAACGTTAATATTTTTACAGGAGATGTTATTGTTGCCGATTTCGGTGATGAACCACCACTTGGCAACATTCAGACTGATTCTTTTCCTTCTTTATTTGATCAATGGCTTGCTACGCCATTGGCTAAATCGTTAAACTGTCATTGTCCTTCTGTTCGTTGTCTAGGACCTAATTTGTTAGTAAAAAATACGTATTATCAGAAAGAGGATTTTCAACAAAGAAAAGCAAAGTTATAATGAGAATGCAAAAAGGCAGTAAATTGGTATTGCATTCATACGAGGTTAAAAAATATTTCCGGGAAGAAAAGCGCAGAAGAAAATTCAAAATGTATAGGTTTTATATATAAAGGAGTCATAAGATAAAGCATATAAGTCTATCTATTAATTGATATACTTATATGCTTTTTCCTTGT
>NZ_JAIAZY010000037.1 GCF_019459225.1 Bacillus sp. IITD106 | reverse complement strand
AACCATCCGAGTTTAAAAGTGTAAAATATTATTTATCGGAAACTGTTAAATCTAGTTTATCAGTCACAATTATTAAGATAACTAAATTATAATTGCAAAGTTAGGAGGATTCCATATGGAACAAAAGCTAGATTTAATATTAAGTGAATTGAAAGGATTGAATCAACTTGTTGAAGGTCTAGAATCTGTAATGAACAATCGTTTTGAGTCAGTTGGAACAAAATTAGATAATATCTCCAATCAGGTCGCCACAACAGCTGAACAAGTTACGGAACTTCAAGAGCGTCAACAGCTTGCGGATGCTAAAATGGAGAATCTTACTCTAGATGTCCATAAAGTGCATAGTGAGATAGTTTCCGTTAAAGATGCTATTGCTGATATTAAAGATGACATCGAATTCACTTATCAAAAAACATCTAAGAATGAATTAGAGATTTTTAAACTACGAAAAGAACAAGCAAAGTGACAAGTAAAATAAATTAATATGGCTATGTTTTACACAATCATTTGCGATTGTGTTTATTTTAAAAGTTACTTAGGAAATTTCAACTATGAATATAGGAGGGCATGAAAATGGATTTTATTACAATTGATTTTGAGATTGCAAATAATCAACTTGATAGTGCATGCTCGATGGGTCTCGTATTTGTCCAAAATAATAAGATTATAGATCAAAAGTATTTCTTAATTCAGCCACCGACATTAGTAATAGATCCAGATTTTTCAAAGATACACGGTCTTTCATTGGAAGACATAAAGAATTCTCCAAAATTTGATGAAGTTTGGAATGAAATTTCACACCATTTTAATTCAGAAAACTATATCATTGCCCATAATGCTCAATTCGATATGAGCGTTCTTAAAAATTGCTTATCTACTTATTCTTTTAATATGCCAGAATTCAAATACATAGACAGCATTACAATTAGCACTCGAGCTTGTAGAGGGGAAGGAATTGGGAACTCCTTAAAAGAGAGAACTGAAAGATTCGGGATAAAATTAGATGATCACCATAATGCGCTTTCCGATGCAAAGGCATGTGCTGAACTTGTAATCAAATCTATAGAAACGAAAAGAAGAAGATCTATTCATACATACTTAAGCACATTCCCCTCAATCCCTATTAGAAATTTCACAGAATTGAAGACCAACTCTACTTTTAGAACACGTAAAAATTTTAGAAAAGTAACGGTTTCGGATATTGTTGCAACTACAGAAAATTTTGATGACAAGCATCCGTTATACAACAAGAATGTCGTTTTCACTGGGGAGTTAATTACTTTAGATCGTAGAGATGCAATGCAGATGGTCGTTAATCTTGGAGGTAAAATTAAAAGTGGAGTAAGTGGAGCCACTGATTATCTTGTAGTCGGAAAACAAGATAAAAATGTAGTTGGAAAAAGTGGACTCAGTTCCAAGGAAAGAAAAGCATATGAGTTTATTGAAAAAGGTAAAAACATAAAAATTCTTGATGAAGATGATTTTAAATCGATAGTGAGCCAAACTGTTAGTAAAGAACTGTAATAATGAGTTCTTTTATTTTTTTCCTTGATCAGAAGCTAAGTCATGGAGTATAGAGAGATGTTTTTTAATTCCTCAAACAACCTATGTTCTGCAGGTGTAAGAATGATTGCTTTCGTGTTGAAGCCCTAGATCATCGTTTTGATAATTTAGATCAACGTGTTGACGGTATAAAGCGTCGCTTTGATGGTCTAGTGAACAATCGCTTTGAATCTGTGGAAACGAAAAAAGCTATCCGAGATCGACAAGAAGAAACCAATGCTAAATTGGAGAATCTAAATTTACGTGCTCATAAATTGCAAAGTGAATTAGTTTCAATGGTTTTGTATATGCTATCTTTTGAATCTCTTATAATAAAAAACAACAGGGATTACCCGAAAAAGGGTAATCCCTGTATTGCTTAATCTACCATATGGTCGCTTCCGAAGAAGTTTTTGAACATATGAATGTTTGTAGCACGGTTCATAGCTGCAATCGATGTAGTTAGAGGAATTCCTTTTGGACATACTTCAACACAGTTCTGTGAGTTTCCACATTGTGAAATTCCACCCTCATCCATTAATGCCTCTAAACGCTCATCCTTGTTCATCGCTCCAGTTGGATGTGCATTATATAAACGAACGAGTGAAAGGAATGCTGGTCCAATAAAGTTAGTTTTGCTATTAACATTTGGACATGCTTCCAAGCATACACCGCAAGTCATACATTTAGATAATTCATACGCCCACTGACGTCTACGCTCTGGCATACGTGGTCCGGGTCCAAGATCATATGTTCCATCAATCGGAATCCACGCTTTAATTTTCTTTAATGAATCAAACATCCTGCTTCTGTCAATAACAAGGTCACGAACTACTGGGAATGTGCTCATAGGTGCTAACCGAATCGGTTGTTCAAGCTTATCGACAAGCGCAGTACATGATTGGCGGGGCTGTCCATTAATCACCATCGAACAGGCTCCACACACCTCTTCCAAACAGTTCATATCCCAAGCAACTGGGGTTGTTTTCTTGCCTTCTGCATTAACTGGATTTCGGCGGATCTCCATTAATGCAGAAATTACATTCATATTTGGACGATAATCCAACACAAACTTTTCCTCATATGGGTGTGATTCAGGATTATCTTGACGAGTTATGATAAAGGTGACCTTTTTATTTTCACTCATCATTATTTCACTTCTTTCTGTTTTGAATAGTCGCGTTTACGAGGTTTAATGAGAGAAACATCCACATCCTCATAGCTAAATTCAGGATTATTTGTACTTGAATTATAATTTGCAATGGTCGTTTTTAACCATTCATCATCATTACGATCTGGGAAATCTGGTTTGTAATGGGCTCCACGGCTCTCATTACGATTTAAAGCACCGATTGTAATGACGCGTGAAAGCTGAAGCATATTATACAATTGTCTTGTAAATAGCGCTCCTTGATTACTCCAAGTAGTTGTATCGTTAATATTAATATTTTTCCAACGTTCCAATAATTCTTGGATTTTATTGTCTGTTTCTTGCAATTTATCATTGTAACGAACAACGGTTACATTATTGGTCATCCATTCTCCAAGTTCCTTATGAAGAACGTAAGCATTTTCGGTTCCATCCATAGACATGATATTAGCAAACTTTTCTTTTTCGTGTTTCGCTGCATTTTCAAATAAAGAAGATGAGAAAGCATCTGAGCTTTTTTCTAGCCCATTAATATATTTGACTGCTTCAGGTCCAGCAACCATTCCACCATATACCGCTGATAGAAGAGAGTTTGCGCCTAAACGGTTAGCGCCATGCTGTGAATAATCACATTCTCCCGCAGCAAATAATCCTTCAATATTTGTATGCTGATTATAATCAACCCATAGACCCCCCATAGAATAATGAACGGCAGGGAAAATTTTCATCGGTACTTTATGCGGATCTTCTCCAGTAAATTTCTCATATATTTCGATGATACCGCCGAGTTTCACATCTAGTTCATGCGGGTCTTTATGAGAAAGATCAAGATATACCATGTTTTCGCCATTAATACCAAGCTTCATATCTACGCAAACATGGAAAATTTCCCGTGTAGCGATATCACGAGGAACAAGGTTACCATATGCAGGATATTTTTCTTCTAAGAAATACCATGGCTTCCCATCTTTATACGTCCAAATTCTACCGCCTTCTCCACGTGCTGATTCACTCATCAAACGTAGTTTATCATCACCAGGGATAGCAGTTGGATGGATTTGAATAAATTCGCCATTTGCATAAGCCGCGCCTTGTTGATACACAATAGATGCAGCAGAACCTGTATTAATAACAGAGTTTGTAGATTTGCCAAAAATAATTCCAGGTCCTCCAGTTGCCATAATGACGGCATCTGCTGGGAATGACTTGATTTCCATAGAGGTCATATTTTGAGCTACAACACCTCGACAAACTCCTGCATCATCTTGGATGATTCCGAGAAAATCCCAGCCTTCATATTTATTTACGAGGCCAGCCACTTCATGTCGACGAACTTGCTCGTCCAATGCATACAACAATTGCTGACCAGTTGTAGCTCCAGCAAATGCTGTACGATGATGCTGAGTACCGCCAAAACGACGGAAATCAAGTAACCCTTCTGGCGTCCTATTAAACATAACACCCATTCTATCGAATAAATTGATAATCCCAGGAGCAGCCTCACACATTGCCTTAACAGGCGGTTGATTGGCTAAAAAGTCTCCACCATATACTGTATCATCAAAATGGATCCAAGGAGAGTCTCCTTCACCTTTCGTATTTACTGCTCCATTAATTCCACCCTGTGCACATACAGAGTGGGAACGTTTTACTGGTACAAGAGAAAAAAGATCTACTTGTTTACCTTCTTCTGCTATTTTTATCGTTGCCATCAAGCCGGCTAATCCACCACCGACTACGATGATTTTCCCATTACTCATCGTATGACTCACTCCTTTTCACAGTTGTACAATCCAATCGGGCACCCTTACCCAACGAAAAGTTCAGGATACACGAATGCTAATGCCGCACGAATACCTATTACTGAAATTATTACGAAAAATACCCCCATTACCCAAGAAGAAACTCGTTGAGAGGTAGGCGATTGTGTAATTCCCCATCTAACAAGAAAAGACCATAATCCATTGGATAGATGGAATGTAGCAGAAAGAATTCCAATAAAGTATAAAACTAGTGCAACTGGATTGGATAAAATATTCGCCATCATATCAAAATTTACTTCAACATCAAAAAAGGCTTTTTGAATTCGAGTTTCCCATACATGCCATGCAATAAAAGCCAATAATATAACGCCGGTGATTCGCTGTATGGTGAACATCCAATTTCTAAAAAAGCTTAGTTTAGTTGGATTATTATTTGCCGCGAATGCAATATAAAGTCCAAGAATTCCATGAAAGAGAATAGGTATGTAAATAACTGCGAATTCAAGGAATATGACAAATGGAAGATTACCCATAAATCCTGAAGCTTTATTAAAAGCCTCCTCACCCTGCGTAGCAAAATGGTTCACTATTAAATGCTGCACCAAAAAGATTCCAACTGGTATAACACCCAATAAAGAATGCAGCCTACGCCAATAAAACTCGTTTTTACCTGCCACAATTTACCCCCCTTAGTAGTTAAGACTCTGTGTTGCAGACAATGTGTGTTCGAAAATATACGCAAGCCAAACAACACAAAATGTTTATAACAATTATGTGACATATCCATTCTACTCCCGACTACCGGAAGCGTCAAGGCAACGGCTTGACGATTTAAGTTCTGTAAAATGATACCCCTTCATATATTAATTCTGTCCATTTGCTAAATTTTTTTTCAAAACAGGTCCTTTTTGTATATAATAGGTCATAGAGAAAGAGGGGATTACAGTGCAATCAACAACGAAACAAGGACCTCATAATTCACCTGAAACCTACAGCCAAATGAATATTCCTATCTTTGGATATGAGTTGGTTCGGGATATCTTAGTTCCGGGAATTCTCGGCAAGGATACACATGAAATCTCTTATTGGGCTGGAAAACACCTTGCCCGTAAATTTCCACTTCTCTCTATCCAAGAAATTACTTCCTTCTTCAAAGAAGCTTCTTGGGGTGAGTTAGATTTAATGGATGAAAATAAAAATGAGATGAAGTTCGAGCTTAAAGGAAATATAGTAGAGAGAAGAGTACAGATGAACTCCGAACCTTGCTTTACTCTTGAAGCTGGATTTATTGCTGAACAAATTCAAGCTCAAAAACAATTTATATCCGAAGCCTTTCCTGAATTAAATAAAAAGAAAAATCACGTTATCTTTACAGTACGTTGGGACCGAAAAGATCCAGTAAAGTAAAAAAATGAGGCTGTTGATCTTTTGATAAGATTAAACAGCCCTTTTTTATATTAAACATTTCCTACTACTGCGCCCAAATTAAAGGCCTCATGAAGGATTTGGGCAGCTTCTGCCATCTTATCTTCATTAATGACTACTGACACTTTTATTTCAGAAGTACTTACCATTTTTATTTGGATATTTTTATCGGCAAGCACTTGGAACATTTGCGCTGCAACCCCTGGGTTCGAAATCATTCCTGACCCTACGATGGAAACCTTCGCTAGGCCAGCTTCATATTCAATGCTGTCAAACCCAATTTTATCTTTTTGATTTTCAAGAACCTGCACAGCAGCTTGCCGATCCTTATTTTTTATTGAAAAAGATAAATTTGTTTTATTTCCATCCGTTTGACTTTGTATAATAATGTCAACATCAATTTGATTATTGGCGAGTTCTGAAAAGACAGCAGATAAACCTGACATTTCATTTTTCAATCCGAAAATTGTTAATCTTGTCATATCTTTTTCAAATGCTACTCCTCTAACTACGAGGTTTTTCTCCATGGATGCTTCCTCCTCTATGACAGTTCCTTCTTCATTTTCTGTACTAGATCTTACTTCAAGCGGCACTCGATAATTTTTCGCAAATTCAACAGCACGTGGATGCAAAACACCTGCCCCAAGATTTGCTAGTTCAAGCATTTCATCATATGAAATGGATGGAAGCTTCCTTGCTTGTGGTACGTACCTGGGGTCGGATGTAAATACACCTGTCACATCGGTACAAATAAGACAACGTTCTGCTCCAAGTGCTGCTGCTAAAGCTACAGCAGTTGTATCAGAACCACCTCTTCCCAATGTGGTGATTTCTCCATCTTCCGTAACTCCTTGGAAGCCTGCTGCAACGATGATTTTTCCTTCATTTAATTTTTCTTTAATTTGATCAATCTTCACATCAACAATGCGGGCATTGGAATGGATTTTTTCAGTGACGATTCCTGCTTGCCAACCTGTAAAAGATACTGCAGGAGCCCCCATTTCAGTTAAGGCCATTGATAAAAGCGAGATGGATACTTGTTCCCCTGTAGTCAATAGCATATCCATTTCACGCTTTTCAGGTCGGTCTGTTATTTGACCGGCCAGTTCTAGAAGCTGATCGGTTGTTTTTCCCATTGCTGAAACAACAACTACAACCTGTTTGCCTCCTTTTTTCAGTGAAATAATCCGTTTTGCGGCATTTTTAATCTTATCGGTAGTGCTCAGTGAAGAGCCTCCAAACTTGATGACAATTATTCCCATGATCCTGCCTTCCTTCTAAAAGTAATATAAGGCTCTTTTCTAAAAATCTGCATTGCTTTTGGTTAGAGTATTTTGTTTTTCGCTAATGGTTTGTTCGATTTAGTTATGTCTACAAATAAAAAGTTTGTAACTAAACTATTGAATACTCTAGCCTTCGAAAAGCGACAATAAAAGTAAAACAGCCTAATGAAAAAAGCAATGAGCAGTATACTCATTGCTTGTGAAACGCACATAAAAATAATCACAACATGAGATAGCTCTCCAAAAGGATAAAATCCATTTTGACAATCCTACATTTCTTAAACGCAGGACCAGCAGAAAAGAACAAGGAGCTTCTTATCCACTTCGGCAAATTTTCCCTTTCAAAACCAGTCATCGAAGCCCTTCTTCTCATGGTTTTTACTATTGAAAGCTTGCAACCTCTATCAAAATAATGAAATTGGAACAATTATAACATTGAGATCATCATTACTCAATAGTTATTTATCTAAATGCTCCTTTAAACCATCAGCAATATTTTTCGGAATTCCCAACTGAAGAAAATCTTCAACGGTCGCTTCCTTCATTTTTTTCAGTGAGCCGAAATGGCGCAATAGAGCCTTTTTCCTGACAGGACCGATTCCTTGTATATCATCTAGAGCGGATTGAAAAGCCGATTTTCCCCTTAATTGTCTATGAAAAGTTATGGCAAATCTGTGAACTTCATCTTGAATTCTTTGCAATAAATAAAATTCTTGACTATTCCGTTCCAACGGTACAATTTCGAGTGGCTCGCCGAAAAGCAATTGAGAGGTCCGATGTTTTTCGTCTTTTGCAAGTCCCGCAACAGGTATATGCAAATTAAGTTCGTTTTCCAATATATCTTTCGCGGCATCAATTTGCCCTTTTCCACCATCAATAATGATTAAATCAGGTAGTGGAAGATTTTCGCGCAACACTCTCGCATACCTTCTTCTAACAACTTCTCTCATAGATTCGTAATCATCTGGACCCTTCACGGTTTTAATCTTATATTTTCGATATTCTCTTTTATCAGGTTTTCCATCTACGAATACTACAAGCGCCGATACCGGATCTGTCCCTTGTATATTAGAGTTATCAAAAGCTTCGATTCGGTGAGGAGTATATATTTGTAAAGCCTCTCCCAGCTTATCGATTGCATGGATTGTTCGCTCTGCATCCCTTTCAATGAGAGCAAATTTTTCCTTTAAAGCAATTTGTGCATTTTTAGTAGCCAAGTTGACGAGTTCTTTTTTTTGCCCCTTTTTTGGCTGTATCACTTTGACATCTAATAATTGTTCCGCTAATTGTTGATTAGCCGATTCAGGAATGAGAATTTCTTTCGGTTTAAAATGATTTGTTTGAGAATAAAATTGTCCGAGAAAAGTTAGAAATTCTTCCTCATGTTCACTATATACAGGGAAGAGGGAAACATCCCTTTCTATTAACTTACCTTGCCTTATAAAAAATACTTGAACACACATCCAGCCTTTATCCATGGCAAACCCAAACACATCGCGATCAGTAAAATCGGATGACATCATCGTTTGTTTTTCCATTGTTGTCTCTATATGAGTAATTTGATCACGAAATTCCTTCGCTCTTTCAAACTCAAGGTTTTCAGCTGCTGATTGCATCTTTTTTTCCAAGTCTTTTTTTATGCTCGTATAGCCGCCATTCAAAAATTTCGTTATTTCATCGGTCATTTGTTTATACGTTTCTGAAGACACTTCGTTTACACAAGGTGCTAAGCATTGACCAAGATGATAGTAAAGACAAACCCGATCGGGGAGAGTTTGGCATTTTCTAAGGGGATAGAGGCGGTCTAAAAGCTTCTTCGTTTCATTTGCTGCTTGCGCGTTCGGATAAGGTCCAAAGTATTTGCTTTTATCCTTTTTTACCTTCCGAGTTATGATCAGTCTCGGATGCCTTTCATTCGTTAATTTAATGTATGGATAGCTCTTATCATCCTTGAGCATGATATTATATTTTGGAGTATGCTTTTTTATCAAATTCATTTCTAATATGAGCGCTTCAATGTCTGATGACGTCACAATGTATTCAAAGTCTTCAATTTCATTGACAAGCCTTTGTGTTTTCGTATCATGTGTACCTGTAAAATAAGAACGCACTCTATTTTTTAATATTTTGGCTTTACCAATATAAATAATAGTACCTTGGCGATCCTTCATCACATAACAGCCAGGCTGATCAGGTAAAATTTCTAATTTATGTTTTATTCGATCGTTCACAATATCCCCCCTATCTACCTAACCATTATACTACAAAAGCGCAAGTGAAAACTCAGAAAGCCGCTATATCGGTGTGAAATTGATTAATAATACATAAAAAATCCGAGCTATAAAGCCCGGATTTTCTAATAACTTAAAGGTGCTTATTTACTAATTCAGCTAATGCTTCTTTTGGTTGAAAGCCGACTGTTTTATCGACAAGTTCTCCATTTTTGAGGACTATCAAAGTAGGGATACTCATGATGCCATACTTACCTGCAGTTTCTTGGTTATCATCAACGTCTACTTTGACAATTTTTAATTTCTCTCCAAGTTCTGCATCTAATTCCTCCAAAACAGGAGCAATCATTTTACAAGGACCACACCATGGTGCCCAAAAATCTACTAATACAACACCCTCGCTTGTTTCAGCTGAAAAGTTTTCATCTGTTGCATGAGTAATTGCCATATGTCATACCTCCTAAATATACATTCGAAACCTAGCGCAAGTATAACATCATCGATTAAAACTCGCTAATTTTTTGCTCAACTTTGAGCTCCTGCCTTCAATTTGCGAAATTCTTCTGTTAAAAGTGGAACAACTTCAAAAAGGTCTCCAACTATACCATAATCGGCAACATTGAATATATTTGCCTCTGGATCTTTATTAATGGCAACAATTACTTTTGAATTGGACATGCCTGCCAAATGTTGAATAGCCCCTGATATTCCGCAAGCGATGTACAAATCTGGAGTTACTACTTTACCAGTTTGCCCTATTTGCAAGGAATAATCACAATAATCGGCATCACAAGCTCCTCGAGAAGCACCGACAGCGCCGCCTAGCACATCAGCCAATTCTTGAAGTGGTTCAAATCCTTCTGCACTTTTTACTCCTCGTCCTCCGGCAACAATGACTTTCGCTTCTGATAAATCAACACCATCACTGGCTTTCTTAACCACTTCTTTAATGATTGTTCGTAAATCTTTTATTTCAACGGATACGGATTGTATTTCTCCCGTTTTATTCTCATCCTTATTTAATGGCTCAATATTGTTTGGCCGTATCGTAATAAATTCAATACCTTCTATCATTTTTTTCTTTTCAAAAGCTTTACCAGAGAAAATCGGTCTTGTAAAAATATTATCTCCGTCGTTTTCTTCAATAGCTGTCACATCCGAAATAAGCCCAATATTTAATTTACTAGCAATTTTTGGAGAAAGGTCTTTTCCAAGTGCAGTGTGGCCGAACACAATTCCATCTGGATTTTCTTGCTCTATTATTTTAAGGAGAGCCTGAGAGTAACCATCTGACGTGTAATGCTTTAATTTCTCATCCTCGACTGTTAAAACACGATCAGCTCCATATTGAAGCATTTCTTTTGCTTGATCGTTCAGTTTATCTCCAACTAAAACACCAATGACTTCTCCACCATTTGCAATTTGTTTACCAGCGGCAATCGCTTCAAATGATACGTTTCTTAAAGAGCCCTCACGTAATTCGCCAAGTACAAGTACTTTTTTTGCCATACTCAATCCCTCCTTAGACTAACTTATTTAATAGACCAGTAAGTTCCTTAACCTGATCTTCAATATCGCCTTCCAAAATTCTCCCGGCACTTTTAGCAGGAGGAAGAAAAATGGCAACCGTCTCCGTTTTGGCTCTCACATCATCTTCATCCAAATCTAGATCATCCAAGTCAAGCTCTTCCAAAGGTTTTTTACGTGCTTTCATAATGCCAGGAAGAGATGGATAACGCGGATCGTTTAAACCTTGCTGTGCTGTTACTAAAAGTGGCAATGATGTCTCGATAATTTCGGAATCACCTTCTACGTCCTTAGTCAATAATACTTTATCTCCTGTAATTTCCAGCTTAGTTATCGTTGTGACGTATGGAATTCCTAATATATGTGCGACTCTTGGACCTATTTGTCCGGAACCGCCATCAATGGCAACATTTCCAGCAAGAATTAAATCTACTTCTTTATCTTTTAAATATTCTCCGATAATAGTAGAGATTGTAAATTGATCGCTATCTTCCACATCATCTTCAATATTGATTAATACAGCTTTATCTGCTCCCATCGCCAATGCCGTTCTAAGCTGCTTTTCTGCTTCTTCTCCGTCTACTGTCATAACTGTCACTTCACCGCCAAGTTCATCGCGGACGCGAATGGCTTCTTCAATCGCATATTCATCGTACGGATTTATAATATATTCCGCACCTTCATCGTTAATATTTCCGCCTGAAATGGAAATTTTCTCCTCTGTATCAAAGGTTCTTTTCATGATTACAAAAATATTCATATACCGTCCCTCCTAATATAGGAATCTATTAAAATATGATTATTTACCTGTAAATCTAGGCTTTCGTTTTTCAAGAAAAGCAGTAATCCCTTCCTTGCCATCTTCAGAATCAAAAACAACACCAAATTTTTTAGCTTCCTGCCTAACTCCTTCATAAAAATGAGGCGTCTTACTAAATTGGAGCAATTCAATCGTAGCTTTAAGTGCTATTGGACTTTTTGCAGCGATTTTTTGCACCATTTCCTTTGCATTTTCTAATAGCTGTTCCTCAGGAAATACTTGATTGGCCAATCCCCATTTAACAGCATCATGGCCTGATAAAGGATCACTAGTAAATAACATCTCGGCTGCTTTAGCTGTTCCGACTAACCGAGGAAGTCTCTGAGTTCCTGCAAACCCTGGTATTAAACCTAACTGTAATTCAGGAAGTCCTAGTTTAGCATTTTCACTTACAAGTCTAATATGACAGGCCATCGCAAGCTCAAGACCGCCTCCAAGAGCTGCTCCGTGAATCGCGGCAATAATAGGTTTTGGAAAATTTTCAACTTTTTCAAAGACATCTTGCCCATTTTCAGCAAGCCTTGAAAATTCTTCTCCATTATCAATCTCGGTAAATTCTTTAATATCAGCACCAGCTGAAAAAAATCGCCCTTCACCATGAATTAATACCGCACGCACTTCCGAGTCTTGCTCAATCTGATCTAGTAAATTACCAATTTCCCGAATTAGTTCAAAAGATAAAGCGTTTGCAGGTGGTCGATTAATGGTAATAATCGCCGCATTCCCATCTTTATAATGAGATAAGTATGCCATTGCCATAACCTCCTTGTCATTTTATCTTAGTGCACAGCCATGTAAAAGAAGCTTGTGAACAGCAGGTGCTAATGATACTAAATCATACTTTTGATCATTAATGACCCACGTTGTAACGGTTTCATCAATTGTTCCAAAAATCATTTGTCTAGCAAGCCTAATATCCATATCTTTAATAAATTCATTACGTTCTAAACCAAAGCGCAAAATATCATCCATAACGTGTAAATATTCTTTCAATACTTCATTAATTTTCATTCTTAATTCTTTATTTGATTGCCTTAACTCAAGCTGGGTGACAATGGCTAAATTCCGATCATTTGAAAGAATTTTAAAATGATTTTCAATCATCACTAATAATTTCTCTGCAGCTGTTTCTTTTCCTGCAATGACTTCCTTCATTTTTTCAACGAAATACCCCATTTTTTCACGAAAAACGGATATTAAAATATCCTCTTTATTTTCAAAATAAAGATAGATTGTTCCATCCGCTACTCCAGCTTGTTTCGCTATTTTTGAAACTTGTGCTTGATGGTACCCATTTTCGGCAATGATAATGACTGCCGCATCGATAATTTGTTTATATTTAGGTTTATTTCTTTTCAATACTTTCACCTGCTCTAAAAGCTCAAAGTTGTTATACCCGCATAAAAACAGCAGAGCTTCGTTATAAAAATGAATGACCATTCATTCATATCTTAATCATAAAGAGTCCTTAATTTTATGTCAAGCAACACAATTAAAAAAAGAGCCACTTCGGCTCATAATATTCATTATTTTAACCGAGTTTTTCATCATGCTGTAATTTTTTTCTTTCTTCATCAACCAAAACACGCCGAAGTATTTTACCGACAGCTGTTTTCGGCAACTCTTTACGAAATTCATATATTCTGGGGACTTTGTACGCTGCTAAATATTTGCGGGCATACGCATCAAGTTCTTCTTCCGTTACAGTAGCACCTTCTTTTAACACAATATATGCCTTTACAGTTTCACCGCGATAAGCATCTGGGACCCCTGCGACCACCAGTTCTTGAATAGCGGGATGCTCATATAGCACTTCCTCAATTTCTCGAGGATAAATATTAAACCCACCAGCAATAATCATATCTTTTTTTCTATCGACTACATAAAAATAACCTTCTTCATCCATATAACCCATATCGCCCGTTAATAACCATCCATCTTTTAGAGTAGCAGCGGTATCTTCTGGTCTATTCCAGTATCCTTTCATAATTTGAGGTCCTTTAACAGCGATTTCACCTATTTCATGCGGTGGAGCATGCTCTCCTGTTTCTGCGGAAATGATGGCGGCATCCGTGTCAGGCCAAGGAACACCAATACTTCCCTTTACTCTTTTCTGACCATATATAAAATTCGCATGCGTTACAGGTGAGGACTCCGTTAATCCATATCCTTCAACTAATTTGCCTCCTGTCAGTTCTTCAAACTTTTGCTGAACTTCAGTAGGAAGTGGAGCTGATCCACTTAAACAAGCTTCAATGGAAGAAAGATCATATTTGCTTAAATCAGGATGGTTTAAAATTCCGATATAAATTGTCGGGGCACCAGGAAAAATGGTCGGTCGTTGTTTATGAATCGTCTTCAATGTTGTTTCCACATCAAATTTTGGCAACAGTATCATCTTATACCCTTGCATGACTGCTAAAATTAATACCGTTGTCATTCCGTATACATGGAAAAACGGTAATAAGCCTAGAATTATTTCTTCCCCTTTTTTAGCTTCATAGAGCCATGCACCACAGGCAGTAGCATTAGCAATAAGATTTTTATGTGTGAGCATAACTCCTTTCGGGTAACCAGTTGTACCGCCAGTGTATTGAAGTAAGGCTAAATCATTTTCAAAATCGAATTCATATTCATTCATGATTGCTTTTGATTCAAGCATAATATTTTTAAAAAGATGTTGATTGCCTTCATGTTGTACGTTAACAACAATCCCTGTATCTCTTTTTTGAATAAAAGGATAGATGATGTTTTTAGGAAATGGTAAGTAGTCTTTGATAGCGGTTACAATAATATGTTCAAGTTTTGTACGTTTCAGCACTTTCGTAACACGAGGATATAAAATATCCAGCGTTATAATAGCCTTTGCCCTAGAATCCTTCATTTGATACTCGAGCTCTCTTTCTGTATATAGAGGATTCGTTTGTACGACAACTCCCCCCGCACAGAGAATTCCATAATAACTAATGACAGCTTGTGGGCAATTAGGAAGCATAATAGCAACCCGATCACCTTTTTCTATGCCGATACCACGAAGATAATTAGACAGCTTTAAAGCACATTCATATACTTCCTTGAAAGTCATTTCTTTTCCCATAAAATGGACTGCAACTTTATCAGGGTAGTCTTTTGCTGCTTCTGTTAAATAAGATTGGACAGTTTTCGGTTCATATTCTAACGTTGTCGGTATTGAGTCTGGATACAGTTTCAGCCAAGGTTTTTTTTCCACACAATCCCCCCTCGTTTTAAATGAACAATTTGAAAATTAGAACTTCTCTTCTATTATATGATAAGAGTTTATTTCATTCAATTATTCATCGTCAAAGAAATCTATTTCACTTTTATTCTTTTATAAAGGATAATGCTTATAAGGAAAAAAATAAAAATAAGGTGATGAAAATGAAAATTGGGATGGTCGGGATTGGGGATATAGCTAAAAAGGCTTATTTACCCGTACTAACACAAACAAAAGGTATTGAACTACATATTTGCACGAGAAATAAAGAAACTCTTTTAGACATTGCTGCAACATACCAGATTAAACATACGTATCATAATTTAGAGGATCTGATAGCAAGTGGCATCCAAGCTGTATTTGTGCACACTGCCACTCATTCCCACGAGGACATAATTGATAAGCTATTGGATTATGGAATCCATGTGTATATCGATAAACCGATAACATATTTTGGAGATTCATCCAAAAGACTAATTGAAAAAGCGAAAGAAAAAGGGCTTGTCCTAATGGTTGGCTTTAATCGTAGATTTGCACCTCCGTACAAAAAACTAAAAGAAATCAATAATCCAAATATGATTGTAATGCAAAAAAATCGAAGTCATCATCCAGCAGATACACGTACTTTTATTTTTGATGATTTTATTCATGTTATCGATACTCTACTCTATTTATTTCCTTATTCGTACGAGGAAATCATTATTCGTGGAAAGAAGAAAAATGGCGAGCTTCATCATGTAACTTTGCAAATTGAATCGAGTGAAGGAACAGCCATTGGCATAATGAATCGCGATTCTGGCACTACAGAAGAAATGGTAGAAGTGATGAGCTCAGAAGAAACGCGAAAAGTTATGAATGTAAGTGACGTTGCGTCACACAAGGATAAAAACATCTTACATTATGGTCATAACGACTGGCAGCCAACTCTCGAAAAAAGAGGCTTTCACCACATAGTTGCTCAATTTTTAGACTGTGTTCAAAAAGACGCTCAACAATACAATGGCTATGATAGAGATTTGAACACACATTTACTTGCTGAGAAAATTGTTGAACATTTTATATAATGCATAAAAGAAGAGGATTACCCTCTTCTTTTATGCATTAATTAAATAAATAATTCCAATGAGAAGAAAAATACCGCATAATACAAGCATGACTTTTGCAAGTTTTTCCACTACATTCTACTCCTTGTCTAGCTTTAGCGCTTTTCGCCTCACCAGCTTCGCGCGTTTCTGCACCTCAGTTGAAAGTTAAAAACAAATGTCCTTAGGTGTTTAGCTGAAGGGACTTACATTCTTTCGGGCAAGTACGGCGACGAAATAGGCGCTTGTTCTGATCTTACGAAATACCCGCTCCTATAACATAGGAAAGTCCGACTGATATTACGAGCGAAATAAAACCTACTGCGCGATTATCCTTTTCTATTTCTTCATCAATCCTAAATTTGGGGGTTAAAAATTCAAAAATAAAATATCCTGTGAGCAGAAGAAAAAAGCCGAATACCCCCCAACCAATCATAACAAAAAGGGTGTCATGATTTAGAATGGAGTGCCTAAACACATTAGCAATCCCAAATATTTTCCCTCCTGTCGCCATAGCAACAGAAATATTTCCTTTTTTGATTTCTTCCCAGTTATTGTATTTCGTAACTACCTCAAAAATAAATAAAAATAAGATAATACATAGGACTGTTACACTATAATAGCCTGCTGTCTGAATAAATGCATTTTCCCAAAATGAGTCCATCCCTTATCCCCCTTCGTTATGCAAAGGTGAAATATTGCATCATTTGAACTCTACTACCGTTACACCACTTCCACCTTCACCCGCTTCTCCTAATCTTATACGTTTGACAGCGCGATGATGTTTCAAAAATTCTGTAACTCCCGTCCGAAGTGCACCTGTTCCTTTTCCATGAATGATGGAAACACGCGGATAGTTCGCTAATAAAGCATCATCAATATACTTTTCAACTTTTAATAGGGCATCTTCATAACGTTCTCCACGCAAGTCTAATTCTAATTTCACATGGTAGTCTCTACCCTTTATTGTGGCGAGTGGTTTCGTCTCTTTTTTCTCTTCTGCCCTAATGAAAACTAAATTTTGCTCGTGTACCTTCATTTTCATTATTCCAACTTGTACTTGCCATTCGTCTTGTCCAATTTTCTCAATAAGATGCCCCTTTTGACCGAAGGTTGTTACCGTTACCTCGTCTCCTGGCTGAAACTCACGCTTTTGCTTTTTCTCTTTTGATGGATCGATACCTTTATCAAGTTTCGGCATTGCCTCGTCTAACTTTCGCCTAGCTTCAATCAACTCATGTTCTTTAACATGGGTTCCACCTTCAAGTCTCATTTGACGCAGCTCCGCCATTACTTCTTCTGCCTCAGCCTTTGCTTTTTCAATGACTTTTGCAGCTTTCGCCTCAGCATCATCATACATTTTTTGTTTACGCTCATAAAATTCGATCATTTGTTTCTGAAGATCCTGAAATAGTTTTTCAGAATTTCTTAAGTAGTCATGTGCCTCTTTATATTCTTGTTCCGCTTCTCTTCTGCTTTTTTCGAGAGATGCAATCATATTTTCTACTTCGTTACTTTCGGTATCAATCATGGAACGCGCAGACGATATAACCGAATCTGAAAGTCCAAGCCTTTTAGAAATCTCAAAGGCGTTACTCCTCCCAGGAATCCCAATCAATAATTTATAAGTTGGCCGCAACGTCTCTACATCAAATTCTACACTAGCGTTTATAACTCCTGGACGATTGTAACCATAAGCTTTTAGCTCAGGATAATGAGTTGTTGCAACGACATGAGCTCCGCGCTGATACACCTCATCTAAAATGGAAATTGCAAGCGCAGCGCCTTCCTGTGGATCTGTTCCAGCACCAAGCTCATCGAAGAGCACAAGACTTTCATGGTCCACGTTCTTTAGAATATCGACTATATTTACCATATGAGAAGAGAATGTACTTAAAGATTGCTCAATTGATTGTTCGTCCCCGATATCAGCAAACACTTCTTTAAATACAGCAATTTCAGATCCTTCGGCGGCAGGTATTTGCAACCCTGCCTGTCCCATAAGTGTTAAAAGACCGACTGTTTTTAAAGTGATCGTTTTTCCACCCGTATTCGGTCCAGTGATGACCATAGTCGTATATTCTTCGCCGAGAGTGATATCATTGGCAATCGCTTCTTTAATAGGTAAGAGAGGATGACGCGCTTTTAACAAACGAACAATACCCTTATCGTTTATTTTTGGCTTTGTCGCATTCATTTCTTTTCCAAAACGAGCTTTTGCAAATATAAAATCAAGCTCTGCCAATACTCCTACTAAATGATTCAAATCTTCAGCGGATTCGGCTACATGAGCAGAAAGTTCTGCAAGAATCCTGTCAATTTCCTGCTTTTCCTTTAATTGCAGTTCCCTTAAAGCATTATTCAAATCAACAATTGCCTGTGGTTCAATAAAAAGTGTTTGGCCAGAGGAAGATTGGTCATGAACAATTCCACCATAATGTGCTCGATATTCCTGTTTAACGGGAATAACGTAACGTTCATTTCTTATCGTAATGATCGCATCTGAAAGCATTTTTTGGGCGTTTCGGTTTCTAATTAAGCCTTCTAGCTTTTCTCTAATTTTCCCTTCACTTCTTCTTACCTGTTGCCTAATACTCCTGAGGGCTTCGCTGGCAGAATCTAGTACCTCACCGCTCTCATCAATTGCATTTTTAATTTGTTTTTCTAGGTCTATTAAAATTACAATTTGACTTGCTTTGTCTTCGAGTATAGGAATATCCACTTCATTTTCCAACAATCCTTCAATAAAGCGCTTCATGGAACGTCCAGTGTAAATTGTGCTTGCCGTTTGCATAAGCTCCATAGAATTTAAGATTCCGCCAATTTCTGCTCTTTTCACATGAGGCTTAATATTATGAATTCCACTTAATGGAGCACGTCCCTTTAATCTGAGCACATGAGCGGCCTCATCTGTTTCATTTTGCATCTCTTTAACTTCATCCAAAAAAGAAGAAGGCACTAGGTTTTGAATTTTTTCTACACCTAATACAGAAGAAGCAAATTCCTCCAACTGGGCGAGGATTTTATTAAATTCAAGGGTTTTTAATATTTTTTTATTCATTGTTAAAAACTCCGTCCCTAATCGTTTCTCTTCAAAAATTGCAGTAATTCATCCCGTTCCATCGCATTGATGACAGATGTTTTTTTCACCCAGCCTCTTTTAGCAGCAGAAACACCGATATTCATAAAATCTAGACTGCGAATATTGTGTGCATCTGTATTAATGGCTACTTTTACACCTGCATCCATTGCTTTTTTCAAATACTCAGCACTTAAATCAAGCCTTTCCGGATTGGCATTTAACTCGAGCGCCGTGTTCGTCTCTTTCGCAAGCTTAATTAGTAAGTCGGTGTCTACATCATATCCGTCGCGTCTCCCGATTAAGCGTCCTGTTGGATGGGCAATCATATCAACATGGGGATTTATTAAAGCATTGTAAAGTCTTTCCATGATTGTTTCTCTCGGCTGCGAGAAACTGGAATGAATGGATGCAATGACAAAATCTAGCTCAGCCAACACATCATCAGAGTAATTTAAGCTTCCATCCGGCAGGATATCCATTTCGATTCCAGATAAAATTAATATATCATCATATTTTTCATTTAATGCTCGGATCTCTTCGTTTTGCTGCTTTATACGTTCAACCGATAGACCATTCGCAACTCTCAAAAATTCGGAATGATCGGTAATCGCCATATATTGATAGCCTTTTTTCCTACATGCTTCTACCATTTCTTCCAGAGAATAAGCTCCATCAGACCATGTCGTATGCATATGAAGATCGCCTTTAATGTCCTCCAATGAAATTAATCCAGTAGTAGCTTTGTAGAGATCAATTTCTTTTCCATCTTCTCTTATTTCAGGTGGAATAAATGGCAGATCGAAGTGGTGGAAAAAGTCATGCTCACTATTGAATGTCAGCACTTCTCCAGTTTCTACATTTTCCACACCATACTCACTTATTTTTTCTCCTCTTTCCTTTGCAAGCTGGCGCATCCTGATATTATGATCTTTTGAGCCCGTAAAATGATGTAAAGCTGTCGCAAATTCATTAGGAGCTACTAATCTAAAATCAACCGAAACTTCGTACCTTCCGTCCATGACGATTGTTATTTTCGTTTCTCCACTAGCAGTTGCTTCCTTTAAACCATCAATCGAAAGAAGTTGTTCTTTCACAGCTGATGGTGATTTCGTTGCAATAATAAAATCAAGGTCTTTTATTGTTTCTCTCATCCGCCGTAAACTTCCTGCTCTAGAAAAAGAAGTTATTTCGTTTATTTCATTTAAATATGCTTCAATATGATTAGCTACCGACAGCATGTAACCAATGGGAAGGCGTGTTGGTTGAGTGCCGAATTGAGCAATGGAAGCAAGAATTTTTTCTTGTGTTTTTTTCCCAAATCCTTTTAAGCCTGCCACACGATTATTTTCACAAGCTTCTTTTAAAGCCTCGACATCCTCCACACCAAGCTCTTGATACAGCCTAGAGATTTTCTTGCCGCCAAGACCAGGCAGCTGCAATAACGGGATTAACCCTTTCGGTACTTCTTCCTTTAATTCCTGTAATACAGAGGAGGTTCCTTCTTTTATATATTCCTCAATGACAGCTCCTGTCCCTTTTCCTATTCCAGGAATATCTGTAAACGCAGTAATTTCCGTTAGACTGCGATCATCTGTTTCCAATGCACCAGCAGCCTTTCGGAAAGCAGCAATTTTAAATGGATTTTCCCCTTTTAGCTCCATATATATCGCAATTTGTTCAAGTAAACGTATGATATCCTTTTTATTTATTTTCATATTTTTCACCAGCCACGCGTTTTTCTCTCTTAACATATATTAACAAAAGAGGCCGCCCTATGAAAGCTTGCGGGTTCCTTTTAGAATTCCCGCTCCTTTTAGGGACGGCCACTTATTGTTGAATATAATCGAGCCACCATGTTTTAACTACTTCCGAAAAATAAGGTGTATTTTTTAAAATTGTTTCGGCTATTGTTGAGTCGGTTAGTGCCGTTTGAATTGAAGCTATCGGAACAAGTGCCGCAATGTATAAAAGAATAAAAACTAGTAAATATATTTCTATTACTCCAAGAATACCTCCAGCCCAAATATTAATTACCTTAATAACTGGGAGGCTTGCAACGATATCAAGGGCAGAACCAATGATTCCAAGTACAATTCTTACAGCAAAAAAGATGATCGCAAAGGCAATGACACGATAAAACGCTGCGTCGAAGCTTATTCCATCCAACACCATTTTAAAAGTAGCATTACTGCTTAAATCCGGGTAAGGGATCCAAAGCTTAAGCAATGGTGCAAGATCATCATAATACTTGTAAGCAATAATCAAGGAAACTATGAATCCTATCATGTGAATAAGTTGTAAAATAAAGCCTCTTCTCAATCCAATTAGAAAGCCAAAAACAAGTAAGCCTAATAAAATAAGGTCAAGCATAAAAAGTTCAGTCCTTTAATTGATTAAATTCTTCTACAAGTTTTTCATATTTTTCTTGTAGTTTAATATATTCATGGATAGTATTAACGGCTGTCAACACAGCAAGAGAACTAGTATTAAGATTAGGGTTCACCGAATGTATTTCTCGCATTTTTGTATCGACAAGCGACGCCACTTGCTGCATATGCTCTGTCGTTTCAGTTCCGGAAATGGTATACTGTTCTCCATAAATCATGACCATGGTCCGAATCTTTTCATTTTCCGTCAAACCAATAGCCTCCAATCGCTAGAATCCTATTCCATATCATATCACGAATAAAAAAGGATGGGAATATATTGTCTAAATGTGTGGAAGAAATGATAGAGGAGTTTATAGAAGATGAGTGAATTTTTATATAATACAATCGAAAGGAAGTGTTCATTTGGCAAATATTGTCATTCAATTACCCCTATCCCAAATTGAAAAAATGGACTCATATTATAAGGATTATAAAACTGATAAAACACCTCCCGGAGCTATTTTTATCGCGAAAAAAAATGGCTGCACCGTTACGGCCTATCGTTCTGGAAAAGTAATGTTTCAGGGAGCTGGGAATGAAGAAGAAGCACAAAATTGGAGTCAATCTAGTGAAAATATTGAAAAACCTAGTTCTTCCAGAAAAACATCAGGAGTCCCGCTTCCACCCAACATTTCCTCCATGTCTGCAATCGGATCAGATGAAGTAGGAAAAGGCGATTATTTCGGACCAATGACAGTCGTAGCAGCATATGTAAAAAACGATCAAATGTTACTATTAAAGGAGCTTGGAGTAAAAGATTCCAAGAATTTAACGGATTCGCAAATCATTACAATCGCCAAAGATTTACTGACGTTTCTGCCTTACAGTTTATTAACATTGCCAAATGAAAAATATAACCAACTACAAGCATCAGGAATGACCCAAGGTAAAATTACTGCCATTTTACATAATCAAGCTTTAAACCATTTACTGACAAAAATTGAACCCGAAAAACCTGAAGCAATCCTTATCGATCAGTTTGCGGAAGCATCTATATATTTTCGCCATCTTCAAGGACAGAAGAACATCTTGCGGGAGAATGTTTACTTTAGTACGAAAGCAGAAAGCATTCACCTTTCTGTCGCAGCCGCTTCCATTTTAGCAAGATATGCTTTTTTAAAAGCCTTTGATGAATTAAGCGAAAAAGCGGGTTTTCCATTAACAAAAGGAGCCGGCCCAAAAGTCGATCAAGATGCGGCTAGATTAATCAAGGCAAAAGGATTATCCGCGTTGAATCGATTTACAAAATTACACTTTGCAAACACAAATAAAGCAAAAAAAATAGCTGGATTAAAATAAGGTTGAGGCAAGCTCCTCAACCTTATTTTAAATCTATTTTAATAAGACGATCATCATTTTCTGCGGGATTCCCTCTGCCATCCGTATTATTTGTAATAAAATATAGGAAGTCACCATCAATCAGTATATCCCGTATCCGACCGTATCCTTCGAACATTATACTTGCTTCATTTTTTTTTAGATCATAGACCCTTAGTGCCTCTCCCCTTAAAGAAGCAATATATAATTTTCCTTGATGATACACCGTTCCACTCGGAGCCCATGTGTTCCCATTTGTATGAAAGATTGGAGATTCCATTCCTGCTTTTTGCTCGTCTCCTTGTATATCGGGCCAACCGTAATTTTTCCCAGAACTAATGATATTAATTTCATCATGAGCACTTTGCCCATGCTCGGTTTCATACAATTGACCTTTTTCAGACCACGCAAGTCCTTGTGGGTTTCGATGGCCGTATGAATATATTGGGGAGTCTTTAATCGGATTATCGTTCGGAATCGAACCATCAAATTCTATTCGTAAAATTTTTCCAGATAAGTTTTCGGTGCTTTGAGCAGACTCAGGATTCGCTGCATCGCCTGCAGTTATGTAGAGTTTTTGATCTGGACCAATTTTAATTCTACCGCCATTATGAATTTGTGTGCCGGGTATTTCTTCCATAAGTATTGCTATTTCCCGCCAAGCATCAGTATCTTTTACTATTCGAATGACACGATTTAAAATCTCCCCATCTTCCTCGTATGTATGATAGGCAAAAGCTTCTAAATCGGTATTAGGAATGAGCTCTAAGCCTAAAAATCCTCCTTCTCCTCCAGTGTAAAGATTTTTTTGCAGAATAACAGGAAGCTGCTTCTTCTCCCCTGTATGTTCATCGATAGAAGTAATGGTGCCATGCCTCTCACTTATAAAAAACATATTATCTTTCTTAGTTATGGACCACGGTATTTCTAAGTGGTCAGCAAGTTGTTTTTCTGTTTTATTTCCAAATGCAGGCTGCTCTTCATTCTTAGGGAGTGTTTGCTTGTCATTTTTATGTTCTGAACAAGCGGATAGCAATAAAACCACCATTAAAATCCAGGAACTACGGCTGAAAATTAACTTTCCCCAAGATTTCATGTTTTCCACTCACGTCCTCCAAGTTTAGTAAAATTTCACCTAATTCTTTATCATACAGATCAAGTTCATATATATCCCATAAAAATACGTAAAGTTCATCAATGTCATTCATTTGATTTTTTGTGAGGTTGATATCATCTTTAGTAGATGATTTTAACTCTTGGAGTGAAGAAAGGATATTTTCTAAAATAACATCTGTATTCTTTATGTCCTCTTCTTTTATAAAATGAAAATTAATCCCCATCGCTTTTAATTCTAAATAACTTGAATAAGCTCGGTCTACCCCACCTATTAAATGGTCAAGCTGTTTCTCCGTCAGCGTATTAGTTTCCCTTATCGTATTAATTGGGACTTTCTTATATAAATCTTGTATCCCCATTCGCAGTCCATTTAAATAACCTGTAACTTTATTAGGGTTATATTGTTGGGACGATTGTTTCCCATAAACAGTCATAACTACAACTAAAGCAAAAAATAAAAATAAATATATTAACAAACGTCTTTTCTTCATATCTTCCGTCCTCTTGTTATTATTATATTAATGATTGTATAGAATTTATATCCCTTTGTTAAGCGCAAAAGAAAAGCGCAAGCGCCTTGCTCATCGACGTACAGGCCCGCAGGATGCGGGTCCGTCGGCGTCGCCACAGGACGTGGCGGTTTTAGTCGACGTTCCTTTGTCGGCCTTTGACTGAGATAAAGGAAACACGGCGAGGTCGGAAAAGCGGAAGGCGCCTGATCAGCCCCGACAAGCAAATGTTCTGAGTCAAAAAAAGTCCGCTCTTTGACTTTTATTGACTCAGGTTATTTGACCTCGAGGGGCTGGCGCCTGGAGCTAGACAAGACGAGCCGATGTTGACTTATCGTAGGGAAAAGGCCAGGAAGTTTGCTAGTCGATAGGCGCTGGAGCTGGACAAGGCAGACATCCATTGTCAGCGAAATCCTATTAAAATTTATACTTTCTTTACTTATAAAGAAAACGCGGGCATAATAGCTCGCGTTTTATCATTAACCTCTTAATTCGGCACCTGCTTTTTCCTTTAATTCAGTTAGAACTTTATTATGCGCTTTTACGACTTCTTCGTCAGTCAATGTTCTTTCTGGATCAGAATATGTTAAGGAAAATGCGATTGATTTTTTACCTTCCTCCATATGTTCGCCTTCATATAGATCGAACACATGAACAGATTTTAATAATTTTTTACCCGCGTCTTTAATAATAGCTGACAATGTACCAGCACTTACTTCTTTATCTACTACTAAAGCAATATCCCTAGTAATGGATGGGAATCGCGGAATCGGTGTGTATACGAGAGGCGGCAATTCATAATTGAAAAGTGGACCTGTTTTGATCTCGAATACGTACGTATTTTTTAAGTCTAATTCTTTTTGTATATGCGGGTGCACTTGACCAACAAAGCCGATCACTTCTCCTGATAAAAGAATTTCCGCTGTTCTTCCAGGATGCATTCCGTCAAGTTCCGCTCTACGCCAATCAATATGCGCTGATACACCAAGTTTATTGAATAAGCCTTCTAAAATTCCTTTTGCCACGAAGAAATCAACCGGCTTTTTTTCACCTTGCCATTCGTTATCTACCCACAGACCCGTTATGGCACCTGCGAGATGTTCACGTTCCTGAGGCTGATTGCCTTGACCATTATTTAAAAAGACGGAGCCAATTTCATATAACGCAATAGAGTCATGTTGACGTGCTAAGTTATAAGAAACGGATTCCAAAAGCTGAGGGACGATACTCAATCTTAGTCTACTTCTTTCTTCACTCATAGGCATTGCTAATTTTACTGGTTCTCTGGTTTCAATCGCAAAACGTGTCGCCTTATCCTCACTCGTTAATGAGTACGTAATCGCCTGGTAGAGCCCAGCCCCTTCAAGAAAAGCTCTTACAACTCTCCTTCTTGATTGATTCTTGTTTAATCCACCAGGTAAAGAAGCACCTTTCGGCAAAGTTTTAGGGATATGATCGTAGCCATAAAGTCTTGCCACTTCTTCCACTAAATCTTCTTCAATCGTAATATCTCCGCGGCGAGTCGGAACGGTAACGATGAACGTTTCGTCCTCGACGGCAATCTCAAAGTTTAGTCGGTTGAAAATTTCAATGACCGTTTCTTTGTTGATATTCGTTCCAAGCACACGATTTATTTTTTCTAACGTAATGGATACGATAGCTGGTTCGATTCGTAAATGATTCGCTTCAACCATTCCTTCTAGTACTTCACCACCCGCAAGCTGCGCAATCAGTTGTGCTGCCCTCTCTGCTGCTGGACGCACTCTTTCTGGATCAACACCTTTTTCATAACGGCTGCTCGCTTCACTGCGTAATCCATGATGTTTAGACGTATTGCGAATGGACGCGCCTGTAAAATAAGCAGATTCTAGAAGAATTGTCGTTGTATCATTGCCAACTTCGGAATTTGCTCCTCCCATTACACCAGCCAGTGCTACAGGTTCAGTTCCGTTTGTAATAACAAGCTCATCAGCAGTTAATGTACGCTCTGTATCATCAAGTGTAACGATTTTTTCTCCTTCATTAGCCAAACGAACGACCACTTCTTTTGAACCAAAACGGTCATAATCGAATGCATGAAGCGGCTGACCGTATTCAAGTAAAATATAATTCGTTACATCTACTACATTATTATGTGGTCTAATTCCAGCTGACATAAGACGCGTTTGCAGCCAAAGCGGCGACGGTCCAATTTTTACATTTTTAATGATTTTTGCTGTGTATAATGGATTTTCTTCTTTTGCATCAACTCTCACAGAAATATAATCTTCTGCTTTTTCACTAGATGTATTTGTCGTGATTTCCGGCAATTGTACGTCTTTATTTAAAATAGCAGCTGTTTCATATGCTACACCAATCATACTAAGTGCGTCTGCGCGATTTGGTGTTAAATCAAGCTCCAATACTTCATCATCTAAATTTAAAAGCTGTAGAGCGTCTGCGCCAACTTCCGTATTTTCCGGAAATACATAAATTCCATCTGCAAATTCCTTAGCAACTAGTTTCCCTTCAATTCCTAGCTCCTGAAGTGAGCAAATCATTCCATTCGATTCCTCACCACGAAGCTTTGCTTTTTTTATTTTGAAATTTCCAGGCAGGACAGCACCTACCTTTGCAACGGCAACTTTTTGTCCTTTTGCCACATTCGGAGCCCCGCAAATGATTTGAACAGGTGCATCTTCACCAATATCAACTAGACATTTATTTAATTTATCAGCTTCTGGGTGTTTTTCGCATTCAAGTACATGGCCTACTACTACATCTTTCACGCCTGCACTTAATTGTTCTACGCCATCTACCTCTATACCACTTCTCGTAATTTTTCCGGCTAATTCGCGAGCTGTTACTCCTTCAAGATCAACATAATCTCTTAGCCATTTATATGAAACAAGCATGTTTTACCCTCCCGAAATTATTCTTCTACATCAAATTGTTTTAAAAAGCGGATATCATTCGTATAAAAATGGCGAATATCATCGACACCATATTTCAACATTGCGATTCGTTCAGGACCCATTCCGAAAGCAAACCCTGTATATTTTTTTGAATCAAAGCCGGCCATTTCAAGTACATTTGGATGAACCATTCCAGCACCTAAAATTTCAATCCAGCCCGTTTGCTTACAAACACGGCAGCCTTCTCCACCACAAATTTTACATGAGATGTCCATTTCGACTGACGGTTCTGTAAATGGGAAGAAGCTTGGACGCAAACGAATTTCGCGATCTTCTCCGAATATTTTTTTCGCAAATACTTCGAGAGTCCCTTTTAAATCTCCCATTGTAATATTTTCATCAATAACCAAACCTTCAATTTGAGTAAATTGATGTGAATGTGTCGCATCATCATTATCACGACGATATACCTTACCTGGACAAATGATTTTTACAGGACCTTTCCCTTCATGCTTTTCCATTGTTCTTGCTTGAACAGGGGAAGTATGGGTACGAAGCAAGATTTCTTCTGTAATATAAAAAGAATCTTGCATATCGCGAGCAGGATGGCCTTTCGGCAAGTTCAACGCTTCAAAATTATAGTAATCTTTTTCGACTTCAGGACCTTCCGCCACTTTATATCCCATGCCAATGAAAAGATCTTCAATTTCCTCTATGATTTGGGTTAGTGGATGGCGGCTTCCCGTTTGAACAGGTCTTCCAGGGAGAGTAATGTCGATCGTTTCAGCGTCTAGTTGTTTACGAACAGCAGCTTCTTCTAATTCTTGTTGCTTTTTAGCAATTTCATTTGTAATCGTTTCTCTCACGACATTAACGAGAGCCCCCATTTTCGGACGTTCTTCAGCGGATAATTTCCCCATACCTCGCAGAACTTCCGTAATCGGACCTTTTTTTCCTAAATAGGCAACACGGACTTCATTCAATGCTTTTAAATCATGAGCATCAGTAATTTTAGCCAAAGCTTCCGCTTCTAATTGTTTTAGCTTTTCTTCCACAATCATTTCCTCCTTCAATATGACTAAATACAAAAAAGCCCCAATCCCAAAAAGGGACGAGGCTTAGGTCGCGGTACCACCCTTATAAACATATTGTCTAGCTTCTGCTCTCAGCGCATCCGCTTTCCAATTTATGTTCACTTCATTGTTATAACGGCAAACGCCGGGGTATCTTTACGTTTAAGTGATTGCTCAAAAAGTCCGTGGTTACCTCCTTTTTGAATATCTACTAAAACGGTCCCGATACCGACTCAGGAGGTGAACTTCACCTAGATTCCACTGAAAATGCTCACAGTCAAGGCATTTTCTTCCTGAAAGCTTAGTCTCGGTTACTTTTCTCCGTCGCAGTCATTAATCCTTATTTAGATATACACACCATTATAGATGGTATGCTCCGCAATTTCAAACCTATTTTCTTAAATAATATAAAAGAATGCCAGCCGCTACAGCGACATTTAAGGATTCACTCTTCCCAAAGATCGGGATATATAGATTTTTATCTGTTTTGTTAAGAATGTCTCTGGCTACCCCCGCACCTTCGTTTCCGACGATTAAGGCGAAAGAATCGGATGGCGAAACTTCCTTGTAAGAGACTGCTCCTTCCAAAGACGTTCCAAAGACTGGAATAGCGGATTTTTTAAATGTTTCTATCCATGTATGTAAGTTTCCTGTTACGATTGGCAAATGAAAATGGCTGCCTTGTGCAGAGCGAATCACTTTAGGGTTATATATATCACCTGATCCTTCTCCCATTATGATCGCATCAATCCCTGCTGCATCTGCCGTACGAATGATTGTGCCGATGTTTCCAGGATCTTGTACTCCATCTAATAATAAATATCGTTTATGCTTTGCTAAATCAATTGTAGTCTCTTTTTTACGGCATACAGCAAATACTCCTTGGGGTGTTTTCGTATCTGAAATGAGTTTGCTAATATCAGCAGATATAGTCGTTACAGAAGGTATTTTTGTTATTGGCCATGAGTCTAAAATTGGGATGTTTTCTTGGACCATCAATTCTATCACATCTTTCGTTTTTAATGCCTCTTCAATAAGATGTTCCCCTTCGATAATATATGTCCCTGTCAAATCCCTTTCTTTTTTTGAAAGGAGTTTTTTCCACTCTTTTACTCGAGAATTTTTCGTAGATTGAATATGTTCCATTCGTAAAGTCCTTTCAGAATTCATTCTTCTTCCATTATACATATTCTAAAGGATTTGCGAAAAACTAAGTTGAACTTACATCGAAAGGGGTTTACATTCATGGATATTAATATAAGAAACGCCGTTATTCACAATGTTTCAGGAAATTCACAAGACCAGTTGAGAGATACGATTGTAGACGCAATTCAACGCGGCGAGGAAAAATTACTTCCTGGCCTAGGAGTATTATTTGAGGTTATTTGGCAAAATGCGGATGAACAAGAGCAAAAAACGATGCTGGACACGTTGGAACAAGGTTTGAAATAAAGGTGGGCGCATGAATGTTCATGCGCCTCCTTCTTTATATTTGCTGAGGAAATATAATTTGAAAAGTTGTGGATAACTTTTAAAGTTAGTTTCCGTCTAGCTCCAGGCGCCCAGCGACTAGCAAACTTTCAGTTTCTTCCTACGATAAGTCAACATCGGCTCGTCTTGTCTAGCTGCAGGCGCCAGCCCCTCGAGGTCAAATAACCTGAGTCAATAAAAGTCAAAGATCAGACTTTTTTGACTCAGAACATTTGCTTGTCGGGGCTAACCAGGCGCCTTCCGCTTTTCCAACCTCGCCGTGTTTCCTTTATCTCGTCAGAAGCTTAAAGAGGAACGTCGACTAAAACCGCCACGTCCTGTGGCTACGTCGACGGACCCACATCCTGTGGGCCTGTACGTCGCTGAACGGGCGCCTTGCGCTTTTGTTCTTATGCGAACGTTATTTCATCAACTGTTTTACGATCTAAACGCTTTACTACTTCTGTTATTAGCTTAACAGCATTTTCATAGTCATCACGATGGAGGATTCCGGCATGTGTATGGATATAACGAGTAGCAATGGTAATGGCAAGAGAAGGTGCTCCCTCATGAGCCAGGTGGATAGAACCGGCATCTGTTCCACCGCCTGGAATCGCATCGAACTGATATGGAATTCCGAGCTCATCTGCAGTCTTTGTTACTAGATCACGAAGGCCTTTGTGGGAAACCATAGATGCATCATATAAAATAATTTGTGGCCCTTCTCCCATCTTACTCATCGCTTCTTTTTCACTTATTCCCGGTGTATCTCCCGCTATACCAACATCAACCGCAATAGAAATGTCAGGCTGTACTTTGTTTCCCGCTGTTTTTGCACCTCTTAGTCCAACCTCTTCCTGTACAGTTGCCACTCCATAAACAATATTTGGATGATTTTCACCTTTTAAATTCTTCAAAACATCGATTGCAATCGCACAGCCAATTCGGTTATCCCATGCTTTGGCGAGCAAATGTTTTTCATTATTCATCACTGTAAATTCAAAATATGGAACTGCCATGTCTCCTGGGCGAACTCCCCATTCCATTGCTTCTTCTCGGCTCGAAGCACCAATATCAATGAACATATCCTTAATGTCAACTGGTTTTTTTCTTGCTTCGGCAGATAAAATATGGGGAGGTTTTGAACCAATGACACCTGTTACATCGCCATTAGCTGTAACAATCGTTACCCGCTGTGCAAGCATGACCTGAGACCACCAACCACCGACGGTTTGAAAACGTAAAAAACCATTTTTGTCGATTTGCGTGATCATAAAGCCGACTTCATCCAAATGCCCTGCGATCATAATTTTCGGACCGTTTTCATCACCAGTTTTTTTGGCAATTAAGCTTCCAAGCCCATCTGTTTCCATTTCATCTGCAAAAGGCGTTATGTATTTTTTCATCACTTCTCTTGGTTCGTGTTCATTTCCAGGAATGCCTTTTGCGTCAGTCAACTCTTTTAACATCTTTAATGTTTCATCTAGTTTTTGCATGTTGAAACCTCCATATATAAAAAATTAATTAATACCCCTCTTGTTGTCTTTTGTAGTTTACTTCATTTTTAGCTTTGTACGCATTTAGAACATCATCAATCGTAAAACCTAATGATTGTCCTAGGATAAAATATTGACGCATTAGTTCTTCATAAATATCAAACGTTCTTTTTTGTCTTAGATCATCCACGAGGGAAAATACTGTTAAAAAGCTCCGTACTAAATCTTCATTTCCATAAGCAGAGACAATTGATATTGGCTCATTGGAAAATCCAAGTTCTAACCCAATTGAAAGAATAAAATGAATCCCATCTACAAATTCTTCTAATATAACGTGACTTTTAGAAGCAGGCTTTTTACTCCAAAATTTAAAACATCTTGTTTCATTCGCTAGTTCGCCAATTTCAACGAGCAAGGCTAGAATCTTTTCTTCCAGTAATTGATGATTCTCTAGCCCATGTTCTTTTTCTATGTATTCATCTAACTGAGCTTGCATGGAAAACATTTCTTCTAATCTCATTTATAATCCCTCCAAAAAAATTATAACAGAAATTGAAACCTTTTTACTTATTAGACGTATAGGTGGATAAGATTACTCGAATGGAGGCCTCTTCATGATTTACTTGCTGAGACTCGTAATTTTTGCATTTATTATTTACCTCATTTATAAAATAGTCAAGTTTATCGTCGATCCAAAGAGAAAACTTGAAAGTGCCCATGAACAAAAAAAATATTTTTTCTATGATATTCCCGATAATATTAGAAAAAATTTTCTTATCACATATAATGGTGTCATGTTTGAGGGAGAAAAATACTTAGGAACGACTAATGACTCATTTGAAGTTGTATCCATTTTTATATGGCCGCACAATACCGATCTGCTTAAAGGCTTGTCCTATGAGGATTTTGTCTATATCGAGCGGGAGGTTAAACTTAGATATCCTGATAGTGAAATTGACTGGAAAAGTCCTATTAAAGAATTGCTGGCCAAAAAGAAGTCGTAATGAAAACCCCTGCTCAGCAGGGGTTTTTACCTTGTTTTGTATGCTTGAAAAATTCTTCCCAAGTTACGATCGCGATTTTTTCTCGAAGAATATAAAACAGTAAAAGAAGAGAACTGATGATTATTACAGCCATTGTCGGAGAAAAATGTGTAATGAATTCACCAAAAACAGTGTAAAAAAATGCTAACGGAAGGTTTGTTGCGAACGCACCTTTCATAAAACCGCGAAAATCCGGTCTTCTTTCAAGTAAACAAAAATTAAGTAAATGATAATGAAAGAATGGAATAAGTCTCAATACAGCAATTTGTCCGACAGTCATTTTATGATAGCGTCCAAACCATTTATATTTAATATTCATTAATTTTGCATACGTTTTAGGCATTTTTCTTATACAAATATAAAATAAAGCGGAAAGAAGGAGTAAGCCTGCCATTGAATACACGGTCCCAAGGAAACTTCCGAAGAGGATTCCTCCCGCCATACAGAGGAGAACGACTGGGATGAATAAAAATTGCCTGAGAACGTGAAAAAAGATAAAAATGAAAGGAGCTAAAAATCCTGTCCCTTCCATAAATGCTAGCATGATCAGTAACTGTTCATTCATCACGATCACCTGCTTTCCTACCTCTATTTTATTTTTCCAGCTCGTCTGTTATGACACAAGGCTAAATAGGTAAAAATAAAGCACTAAGTCTAGGAGCGCAAGAAATGGAAAGCCATATTTAAACTGAAAGTGTTTTGTTTTATGACGGTACATCTTCATTCCAATAAAAGTCCCCGGTGCCCCTCCAATTAGTGCTACAATCCAAAGATTTTTTTCACTAATTCTTCTTTGCTTATGTATAGATCTTTTTTTATCTGTTTTCATGATTTGGATCCCGAAAACATTGATAATGATAAAATACCAAATTAATAAAAATCTCATCTCGACCATCCCCTTTAACTATATTATCTCTAATTTACAGTGGATTTGCGAGAACATCTAGCTTTTTTGGGATTCGGTGTAGAGAAGGCAGAAATTATGTGTTGGCTACTATGTGTCTTTTTGAATATTCAATTGCATGCGAGACCCATTCACGGAGAAATTGTGACAAGGATGTGAGTTCTTCTTTGATTGAGGCCGATGCGCCGCTCAATTGTCACAGTTGCTCTAGTTCTGCCGCGATTGAGACTGATACGCCGCTCAATTGTCACAGTTGCTTGAGTTCTGCCGCAATTGAGACTGATACTCCGCTCAATTGTCACAGTTGCTTGAGTTCTGCCGGGATTGAGGATGATACGCTGCTCAATTATGACAGTTGCTTTAGTTCTGCCGGGATTGAGGATGATACGCTGCTCAATTATGACAGTTGCTTTAGTTCTGCCGGGATTGAGGATGATAAAAAGAAAAAAACCATCCTCAAGAGAATGGTTTTATAAGCATTAAAGAGCAGCTTTAGCTTTGTTTGCTAATTCTGCAAATGCTTGTTGGTCAGATACTGCAAGGTCTGCAAGCATTTTGCGGTTTACTTCGATGCCAGCAACTTTTAAGCCGTGCATTAAACGGCTGTAAGATAGACCGTTCATGCGAGCTGCTGCGTTAATACGTGTAATCCATAATTTACGGAAGTCACGCTTTTTGTTGCGGCGATCGCGATAAGCGTACATATATGATTTCATTACTTGCTGGTTTGCTACTCTAAATAATCTATGTTTTGAACCAAAATAACCTTTAGCTAATTTTAAAACTTTTTTACGACGTCTGCGGGTAACGGTACCGCCTTTTACACGTGGCATAATAATTCCCTCCTATTGAGTCTTATTTCAGGTTGTCTAGCATATGGCGAATACGGCGGAAATCACCTTTAGAAACCAATGCTGCTTTACGTAGTTTGCGTTTTTGTTTTGTTGTTTTATTTGCGAACATGTGGCTTGTATATGCGTGAGAACGTTTCAATTTACCGGAACCTGTTCTTTTGAAGCGTTTTGCTGAGCCACGGTGTGTCTTCATTTTTGGCATAGAGTCTTCCTCCTCAAAACATTACTTTTCATTTTTTGGTGCTAAAACTAAGAACATGCTTCGACCGTCCATTTTCGGAGCCGATTCAACAGTCGCTAAATCGTTGCATTCCTCAGCGAATCGATTTAAAACACGTTGTCCGATTTCTTTATGTGTAATCGCGCGTCCTCTAAAACGAATAGAGGCTTTAACTTTATCGCCTTTTTCCAAGAATTTACGGCCATTGCGAAGCTTCGTATTAAAATCGTGTTCATCAATTGTAGGACTCAAACGAACTTCCTTCACGTTGATCACTTTTTGATTTTTACGTGCTTCTTTATCTTTCTTCTGCTGTTCGAAACGGAATTTCCCGTAGTCCATAATACGAGCGACAGGAGGTTTTGCGTTAGGAGCAACAAGAACAAGATCAAGATTTACACGAGCAGCGATTTCAAGTGCTTCATTACGGGATTTTACTCCCAGCTGTTCACCATTATGGTCGACGAGACGAAGTTCACGGGCACGAATGCCTTCATTTACCAACATATCTTTGCTAATAATTAGCCACCTCCAAGGTATTTTCAAAGAATACGATGTTTGTTTCTAAAATGCTGCCCAAAATGAGCATTAAAAAAGTGCGGGCATAAGCAACCCGCACTGTATTCACGCACAAATAGACAATTGAATAACAATTATACCATTAACCTGTCAACAGCAGAATTAAGCGTCAATCAGGCGAGAAGCGGGCAGCTCCTTCTTCTACAAACGAGTATTCAGTTCACCTTAGTTACTTTAACACAAACATATGCTTAAGTCAATGATAAATCAATCTAATCAACGCTTTTCATCATAACAAAAACAACTTCATAAAGCAATGATTTTTTGAAAATGTTTTAAAAAGGTCCAAAAAGGAAAAACTTTTTATAACATGTATATATGGAGGCATTAGAATGAAAATAGTTTATTCAACCTTACTAGGAGCTACTCTCATCTTTAGTCTTGCCGCTTGTTCAAACGATCCTTCTGTAGACAATAACCCTAAGGAACAAGTAGTTCCAACTAAATCTTCAAAAAAAGAAAATACTCCAGATGATAAGAGTATAGACAATAGCGGAAATAAATCTGTCGGAAATGTAGCCAATGATCAAGATGCTGCAGAAAAAATGAAAGAACTTAACTTTACTAAGTTTGACTTGGAAGTTCAATATGACAATGACCAAGATTTTGATTTCGAATATGAACAAAGAAGTGATAATGGTGAATACAAAGCTGAGATGGAGGATACGATTAATGACAGAAAGCTAAAAGGAATGGAAGCATTCAATTTGATATATACACAATTAAAGGACTTAGACTTTAGTACAAATACTCCAAAAGAAGAAGTTATTCAAAATATCCTCCAACGATTGAATCTTAGTGACAATTATAATTCATTTGATTTAGAATATACATTAAAAGATGGATCAAAAATGGAGATAAAAGATAATAAATAATAAATAAAAGCACCTTCTTGGATGGAGGTGTTTTTATCTTACATAGTGTTTCAAGTGAATAGGAATTTTTTCTCGTTCTAACAGCATTATCATAAAAAGAATGGTTACATACTTTCGAAAAAAGCTTGTAGAGAAATAATCTTTCCCTACAAGCAATTCATTAGTTTATCTTTACTTCTTCTTTTAATTTTACAATAAAATCCTCAAAAGGAATTGTTTCTGACTTTTGCTCTCCGTATTTCCTTACATTTACAGACTTGCTGTCAATTTCATTGTCCCCGACAACAAGCATATACGGAATCTTTTGCATTTGTGCTTCCCTGATTTTGTAGCCAATTTTTTCATCACGCTTATCAAGTTCAACACGGAAGCCTGATGCTTTTAATTGATCCATCACTTGTTTTGCATAGTCAAAATGCACATCTGGAGAAACTGGAATCACCTGTACTTGAACTGGCGCAAGCCAAGTTGGAAATGCACCTTTATATTCTTCAATTAAAAAGGCTACGAAACGCTCCATTGTGGAGACAACTCCACGATGAATAACAACCGGGCGATGTTGTTTCCCGTCTTCTCCAACGTAAGTTAAGTCAAATTTTTCAGGAAGCAGGAAATCAAGTTGAACTGTAGAAAGGGTTTCCTCCTTGCCTAAAGCTGTTTTCACTTGGACATCCAGCTTCGGCCCATAGAAAGCAGCTTCTCCTTCTGCTTCAAAATATTCAACTCCAAGGTCATCCATTGCTTCTTTCAACATCGCTTGTGCTTTATTCCACATTTCATCATCATCAAAATATTTCTCTTTGTCCTCTGGATCGCGGTAAGAAAGACGGAATGAATAATCATTGATCTCAAAGTCTTTATATACTTCATTTACTAGCTGAACGACACGGATAAACTCCTCTTTAATTTGGTCTGGACGAACAAAAATATGAGCATCATTCAATGTCATTCCTCGAACACGCTGAAGACCCGATAAAGCACCTGACATTTCATAACGATGCATTGTACCTAACTCAGCAATACGAATTGGCAGTTCGCGATAACTATGAATGTCGTTTTTATACACCATCATATGATGCGGGCAGTTCATTGGGCGCAATACGAGCTGTTCATTATCCATTTCCATAACAGGAAACATATCTTCACGATAATGATCCCAGTGGCCACTAGTTTTATAGAGCTCTACGCTTCCCATTATTGGAGTATACACGTGGTCATAGCCCAAAGATACCTCTTTATCGACAATATAACGTTCGATAATTCTGCGGATTGTTGCCCCTTTAGGAAGCCAAAGCGGCAGTCCTTGCCCAACCTTTTGAGAGTTTGTAAATAAGCTTAATTCTTTACCAAGCTTACGATGATCTCGTTCTTTCGCTTCTTCCAACATTTTTAAATGCTGCTCAAGATCTTCTTTTTTGAAAAACGCTGTTCCATAAATACGTTGCAGCATCTTATTATTACTGTCGCCGCGCCAATAAGCTCCTGCAATACTTAATAGTTTAAACTCTTTGATTTTTCCAGTAGAAGGAACGTGAACACCACGACATAGATCCGCGAAATCACCTTGCTCATAAATTGTTACTTTTTCGTCTGCTGGAATCGCATCAATTAATTCCTGCTTATATTCATCATGGGCAAACATTTGCTTCGCTTCGTCGCGTGATACTTCTTTCCGGACAACTTCAATGTTCTCATTAATGATTTTTTTCATTTCTTTTTCAATGAGAGGAAGATCTTCGGGAGTAATGGAATGTTCCAGATCCATATCATAATAAAAACCATTCTCGATAACAGGACCTACTCCCAGTTTTACATCTGGAAATAATCTTTTTACAGCTTGAGCCATTAAATGGGCTGAGCTATGGCGCAATATTTCTAGGGCCCCATCGCTTTCAGGTGTGATAATTTCAATCGAACCATCTTGACCGATTGGTGTTTTCAAATCTATGAATTGATCATTTATCTTTCCAGCCAATGCTTTTTTTCGTAAGCCCGGGCTAATGGAAGCTGCAATGTCTTCTGTTGTCGTAGTATTTGAAAACTCCTTTATTGTTCCGTCTGGGAAAGTAATTTTTACTTGATCTGACATGACACTACACTCCTTTTGCATTTTTAGATTGATTTGCTAAAGCTTATTGTTGAATTTGCTTCTTTTGGAAATCAACATTAAGTTTAAGCAATATAAAAAACCCGCCCCTGGAAAGGGACGAGTTTTATACACGTGGTTCCACCCTAATTTTCATCATGCGAAACAAGCATAATGACTTTGGATTATTCATAACGGAGATCTTCCGCCAATCATTACTACACGCTTATGCGGATTCATAATTGGAGTTCAAAGGTGGTAAGCATTTAGTTCGTGTTGGAAAGTTCGCAGCTATTCTTTCCTCTCTGAAAACCGTAACAAAATACTCATGTCCTTATCAAAACTTGTAAATGTAAGATTATGTACGCTATTATAGTCGTTTTACAAATGAAAATCAAGTATCTGTAAAAGCATTTATTAAAGTATTTAAATGGGTAGTCGGTAGAATCGATAAACGCTCTTCAAAAATATTACTTAACGTTCTAATCAATGGCTGATCTTCTTCGTCCGTGTACAAAAAAATCTTAATGGGTGCCATTGATAAAAGCGGTGCTATTACAGATGAATCTACATATACCGGGTGGTTAGACAGCAAACGGCGATCCATAAAGTCCTTGATTTCATCCTTACCCATTTCATTTAGTTTTTCGTTAAAAAACAAGATGGGCTTTTCAAGTAATACATGAACAACATTTTGCTTTGTACTGCGTTTCTTTAAATAATCCCGCAACATATTTACAAACATCTGGTAATCTTGTTCCATTTTATATTCATCTATCGCGATATTTAAATATTCTCTTATCCGTTCAAAATATTTTTTTAAACGAAATCGTAAAAATGATTCAAATAAAACGGCACCCTTATATTCAAGTAAATCTACAACCGCTTCCTGAATAAATTCTTCTTCATCCATTTTTCCAACCAATGATATTAGTTCAACCCGTTCCCCAGTAAACATTTGATTTAAAATACTTATGATTTCGATTCGTTCATCTTCATTGTCATATTTATACGTGTCCCGTAATACATTGTCCACCCACTCATTCCTTTTTACTTCTTGAATAAATTGAATGATAGCATGAATATACTGCTCTTTTTTTATCAAAAGATACTGAAAGGAATATATATATTGGCTTTGCCTCTCCGTAAAGGAGTCCTGCAAGCCATTGGCAGTTAAAAAAGCTTTAAAACGTATGGCATCCTGAATGGATTTAAACATTAATTCCAAGCCTGCTCCCCCTTTTTTTCCTGCATTGTTACATATATATGAGAGAGCGCTTGGACTAGACCTGATATTATGACCAAGCAAAAAAAACACCTGCAATAAATACAGGTGCTTAAAAATGTCTTCTATTAGGTCCATCCAATCTAACTGGAATGGAAAGGTATTTAATTCTCTCCATAATTCTAGCAGCTTTCATCTTTTCTTCTTCGCCTCTTTGTGAGTAGGTAAGGTGATGCTCAAGCCCTGCAAAATCAAAGTTAGATGAGAAAAAGGTAGGGAGCTGCTCGTGCATTCTAAATTGCAAAATAGATCCGAGGACTTCATCCCTTGTCCAGCTGGACATTGCTTCTGCTCCAATGTCATCAAGCATTAATACCTTAGCATTTTTCACTGCATCGAGCTTTTCACTTAAGGACTGATCGCTCAATGATTGTTTCATCTCACGCAAAAATTCGGGAACATACACGATCAATGTTGAGATTTCTTTTTCAGCCAATTGATTGGCAATCGCTCCCAATAAATAAGATTTACCCACACCAAAGCTGCCATGTAAATATAATCCCTTCATCATTCCTTTTCCAGGCTCATAAGAAGATGCGAATTTCTCGGCAAATTCAAACGCATCAATTCGTCCGGGGCTATTTAATGAGAATTCGGCAAAGGATGCTTGAAGAATTTCTTTTGGAACGTATATGCTGCTAATTAATCTTTCTGATTTTCTACGTTCATCATGAATCACTTTAGTTGGACACGGCCGGTAATATAACCCGATTGTCCCCCGTTCTATTACAATTTCTGGTTCATAGCCGGGCATAAGATTACAACATTTTTCCAGACCGGGGCAATTTATACATTTTTTCGTTTGCGATGCGTACTCATAGAGCTTCATCATATTTTTTTCGATGATCTCATCTGTAAGAACGTCTCGGTTTTCTTCAATAAATGCTAGAACTTCGGGATTTTGTAAAACTTCTATTTTCATATCATCATAACGTTGTCTAAAACTAGATGATTGCGATAGTCTTTTTATTGTATCATCAATTCTCTCCACCTTTTTCACCTCCACTTTTTTGATATTTTCTTTGAATAGCTTCTAACCTTCTACGTTTGTCTTCCAATTCTTCCGACTGGGCCTGGACATTATTAAGCGTGGAATCTTCTTGTGAAATAAACCAGTCAGGAAGCATTTCCGTTCGTATTGGTTTGTTTCTTTTCTGTGTGGAAACCTTCTTAGAGCTTGCCCATTCTTGGTATTGCCTATGTTCACTTTTCGCTAAGTCCATAGCAGATTTCACCGTTTTAATTTTTTTACGAGACCAATGGGAAGCAATTTTTTCCAAATAATTTTTTGAAAGCTTCATATCCGTTCTTAACATGACATAATAAATAAGGACATTAGTGACACCAGGCAGCAGCTTTTGCTGAAACATAATATCTTCAACAGCTTGAAGATCAGATTTTGCAGGCTCTCCCCCGTCGGAAAGGTCAATTAATAACTGTCTAGGGGAAACAGTTTCCAAATAGGAAATTAGTTTATCTTCTTTAGTATCTTGTGTTGCCGCATTTTCACGTTGGATCGCTGGTTGTATTCGATCAACTAATTGAGGCAATCGAGCATCATTTTCCATCTGATACCAATCCCGAGCATTTTTCCGAAGATCATCAACATTAATCTTTTGTTCAGGTGTAAGGCTTTGAAGGACAATATTTTTCATGTCTACTGCATTAATGGAATATAAAAATGAAAGCTTTGCGATGGCCTCCTTAATGGTAGGTGTGAATAATTTTCTTGGCACCATCACTTCCGACAACCCGACAAACAACAATTCAAAATCAAAATGACTTCCATCAATTGAAATCGGCTGCGGTTTTTGTCTATGAAAATATTCTTCCCCATCATCTGGGATACTCGCTTTACGCACTTCATTATTTGATAAAGCATTCGCACCCAAAGACGTAAATACATCTTGGAAACCTCGGGTTACTTCACTGAAATCGGATATCTCCAGTTTTTTATCTGTGAAAGATTTTTTTAATTTCATAAAATGAGGTTGTCCAAGTTTTTGATATAAATATATATTTAACATTCCGTCTGAAAAAAATTGTTGAGCTGAAAGTGGAGGCTGCAGTTCATATATAAAGGAACGGCTATCATTTTTCGCTTTTGTATATGTTTTCAACAAACCAATTCCTTCAAGCTTCAATCTTGCATGGTAAATCTCTTCCAAATTAAGATCCAATGCATTCATTAAATGGTAATGATTCCATTCTTCCGATATATTATTATCCTCTTCGACCATATACGTCAGGCTAAAGTATAGTGCTGTGCAAATAGGGCCAATAAGAGGCTGATATAATAAAGCAATGATTTTTTTATCGTGGTAATGTAAAATACCATTCATAGCAACAGTAAATGCATCTATTGGCTGAACCTCATTCCAATACTGCTTCATTGTAAACACACTTTCATCAATCTTTTTTAATTAAATCTTTCAATTCATCTAAAAACACATTGAGATCCTTAAATTGACGGTACACAGAGGCAAATCGAACATATGCAACTTCATCAATCTTAGCCAATTTATCCATAACCATTTCACCGATTATTTCTGATTTCACTTCAGGTTGGCCAAGATTTCTCAAATCTCTTTCAATATCGTGAGTGATCTTCTCAAGCTGCTCTAACGCTACAGGACGTTTTTCACAAGCGCGTATTAAGCCACGGAGAATCTTATCCCTACTAAATTCTTCACGAATTCCTTCTTTTTTAACGACAATAAGAGGTGTTTCCTCAACTCTTTCAAACGTTGTAAAGCGATACGAGCATTTCTCACATTCTCGTCTTCTTCGTATTGACCGTACTTCATCTGCTGGTCTCGAATCGACTACTCGTGTACCATTATGTTGGCAAGACGGGCATTTCATGATATCAGCTCCGATCATTGTGCTATTAAATGTCTAGCTCCATCGCCTATCGACTAGCTAGGCGCTTCCGCTTTTCCCTCATTATAACGTTTTTTGTCATAATTAAAAAGGAGTGTATTTGTTACACTCCAAAATCTATGCTCTGTAAAATAGTTTTCTATTAGGACCTAGGTTATGGTTCCAATTTCCAGTCATTGATCAATTCATTTATTTGTCTTTCCGTTTCATCGATCGTCCCATTATTATCAATGATCGCGTCCGCCCGCTCTACTTTTTCATTAAGAGGCAGTTGGGAGCGAATCCTTGCTAAAGCTTCTTCTTCTGATAGACCATTTCGATTAAGCAATCTTTTTAGCTGAATATCTGGATTGACAAATACGACTATTACTTTTTCTACTAAATAAGTAAGATTACTCTCATATAAAAGCGGGATATCATAAATAATCGTCTTTTTTCCTTCTTTAATTGCCTCGTTTTTCCAATCATTCAAACATTCTCTTACAGCTGGATGGACGATGCTATTTAACGTTTTCCGTTTTTCTGCATCATTAAAGATAATCGATCCCAACTTTGAGCGATTAATAGATTCATCTTTGTTTAAAATATCCCTGCCAAATGATTCAATAATCCGTTTATAAGCTATTTGGCCGGGTTCAACGACAACACGAGCGGCGATGTCAGCATCTAAAATCGTAAAGCCACGTTCTTTTAACATATTAGAAACAGTGCTTTTTCCACTCGCAATGCCTCCGGTGAGACCAATCATTATTGCCATAAGCAACCTCTTTCATAACTTTAATATTCCTATTAGGATTAACAAAATCCCTGGGATAAAAGCAAATTTCTGCATCCAATTCAAGTGGGAAAAAATTCTTCCCAGCTGTAATCCTCCCAAAAGAAATATGCTACTCATTAAAGCAGCAAAACCTGCCAATAGCAAGGGAGAAAATCCAAGCATCGCAGCACCTATACCCGCTCCAAACGCATCCAATGATAAAGCCGTTCCAAGAATTAGCGCTTCAAGCCCTGTTATTGTTCCCGAGCCATCAAAATCTGCTCTTGTCGGCTTTTTTAAAATATTGATGACAATCCCTAACGATTTTATTTCCCAATTAAGGACAATTTGTTCATGTGTTAAAACAGGTTCTTTTTCGGTTTTAAAAAATTGGTACACGACCCAAGCACCGATCAGGATTAATATCGCTCCTCCAATTCGGCTCGCAATCGTGGGCGAAAGCATATTTAAAATCAGCTGACCGCCGAACATCGCAAGCCCTAAAGAAACTGCCGTACATGATGCAATAATCAAGATCGATTTTAGAGGAATCTTCATTTTTCTTAATCCGTATGCAAGACCAGTACTAAAGCTGTCAAGACTAATAGCCATTGCCAGTAATATGAGTGAAAACGAAAAGCCCATATTCAAACCCCTTCCTCGCCATAAGTCGATAACCCAGTATATGAGGAAGGCTAGTTGATTGTTAAAAAGCTAATCATTCAGTTTTGTGCTTGGCAAATTGGACAAAAATGAGTACCTCTACCCGCTGCTTTTATTTTTTGTATAGGCGTACCACAGTTGAAACATCCTTGATCTTTCCTGCCATATACTTTTAATTCATTTTGATATGTTCCGCTTTGCCCGTGGGAATTCATATATGTGTTGACAGAGCTCCCTCCTGCATTTATGGATTCTAATAATGTAGCTGCGGATTGTTCCCTTAGTGACAATATTTCACGATCCGTTAAAGATTTTGCTTTTCTAACTGGATGAATGCCGGATCTAAACAACACTTCATCTACATAAATATTTCCTAATCCGGAAACGACCGATTGATCTAATAAGACAGCTTTAATGACCCGGTCTGTACACTTTAGTTTGGCTTTAAAATATTCAACTGTAAATTCATCAGAAAAAGGCTCTGGTCCTAATTTCGACAGTGGCGGAACAGTCCATTCAGTCCCTTTTTGGAATAGATGCATCGTTCCAAATTTACGAACGTCGCGATACCTTAATTCTTTCCCGCCCGAAAAGCGGAAGATTATATGAGTATGTTTATCAACTGGATCTTCCATTTTATGAAGGCTATAATTCCCTTCCATTCTTAAATGGGAAACGAGTGCATAGTCATCTAATAGAAAGACTAAAAACTTTCCTTTTCGATCCACATCCAAGATTGTTTGACCTTTTAATGCATCTTGAAACTGTTCATATTGTTCGGGACTTTTTATGATTTTAGGCCAGCCAACCTCGACTTCTATAATCTTTTGGCCAGCCGCAAGCTCCACAAGTGATCTTCGTACTGTTTCTACTTCAGGTAATTCAGGCATTCTATCATCTCTCTTCTAGCACATTTCTACGTTGTTACTTCGCATCAAACCATGTTGAGCCATAAGAATATTCAACTTTAAGCGGAACGGATAATGGGAGAGCATTCTCCATGACATCAGGAACAATTTGTTTTAATATTTCTATTTCATCTTTTGGTGCTTCAAAAATTAATTCGTCATGCACTTGAAGCAACAAACGAGTTTTAAGTCCCTCGGCTTTTAATCTTTCAGCCATATCAATCATCGCTTTTTTAATAATATCAGCAGCGCTTCCTTGGATTGGCGTATTCATGGCTGTTCTTTCAGCAAAGCTGCGCAAATTAAAATTACGGCTCGTGATTTCAGGGATATATCTTCTTCTATGCAGAAGTGTGGATACATACCCTTTTTCCCTTGCTTCTATAATAATGTCTTCCATATAGTTTTTTACACCAGGAAAGCTTTCCAAATAGCGCTCGATAAATTTCCCAGCTTCTTTTCTTGTGATCCCTAAGTTTTGCGACAAGCCATAGTCACTAATTCCATATACTATTCCGAAATTGACCGCTTTTGCTTGTCTGCGCATATTGCTATCCACTTCTTCTTCTGTAACATGGAAAACATCCATGGCTGTTTTCGTATGGATATCCATATTATGCGTGAAGGCGGATTTTAAATTTTCATCTTGGGCTATTTCAGCTAGTACTCTAAGCTCAATTTGCGAGTAGTCTGCCGCAAATATGACCCAATCTTCCTCTGAAGGAATAAATGCTTGTCTAATTTTCCTTCCTTCTTCAAGTCGGATCGGGATATTTTGTAAATTTGGATCAATAGAGCTCAATCTTCCTGTCGCAGCAAGAACTTGATTAAAGCGTGTGTGCACTTTATTTGTATCCTTGTGGACAACCTTCAATAATCCCTCAATATAAGTGGATTGTAATTTTCCTAGCTGCCGATAAGTTAATATTTCTTTAATGATTTCGTGATCGTTCTCTAATTTTTCCAATACATCAGCAGAGGTTGAAAAACCCGTTTTGGTTTTCTTAATGACTGGAAGGCCTAATTTTTCAAATAATATAACCCCTAACTGTTTAGGTGAATTTATATTAAATTTTTCGCCTGCAAGTTCGTGAATTTTCGATTCAATTTCTACTAATCTTTTCGCAAGCTCAATTTTCATATTTTCCAGCCTGCCAACATCCACCTTAACTCCTGTAAACTCCATATCTGCAAGCACAAGTGAAAGTGGAAGTTCCAGGTCATAAAATAAGTCTGTTTGTTCATTTTTATCTAGTTCTTTTAAGCAAGGCTCCGTTAAAGCTTCAATGCCCATTGCCTTACGAACGAGGTGCTCAGCAAGCACATCTCCTTCAGCAGCTTTTTTCTTTGCACCTTTGCCATAGACAGCTTCATCTGTTTTTACATCTGTATAGTGATGGCGCTTTGCAACACCTGCAAAATCCTCTGTTGACTCTGTAGGATTAAGTAAGTACGACGCTAGCAATAAGTCAAAATCAATTCCTTGTAAATCAATCCCTTTTCTTCTTAAAGCCACAATGGAAAGTTTTGCATCATACACGCGCTTTTTCTTTTCTATATCTTCCGCCCAATTTTTAAATGCTTCTGAAGCCAACGCTTTTTCTGCAGGTAAATAAAATTGGCCCTTTTCATTAGAAAGTGCAAATCCAATAATCTCACCTGTAAAATAATTATCTTCTAAAATCTCAACGTAAAAGGAATTTTCTTTTGCAAATAAATCATCTGTAATCTCTTCTACTGTTTCGTACGTAATTTCATTTACTTCAGTAGCTTCATGATCAACTGCACCATCAATTTTTTCAAGCAATGAATTAAAACCTAATTCTTTAAAGATGGCAGTGAGTTTAGAAGGATCATAACCTTCATATAAAAGCTCATCGACCGTTATTTCTACTGGAGCTTCCTTCGTAATAGTAGCCAGTTCTTTACTCATGATAGCTTGATCTTTAAATTCTTCTAGTTTTTCCTTTAATTTGTTGCCACTCACTTTATCGATATTATTAAGAAGGTTCTCAAGCGTCTCGAATTGAACGAGCAATTTTATCGCTGTTTTCTCACCCACGCCCGGAACGCCAGGAATATTATCTGATTGATCACCCATTAAGCCTTTCATATCAATAATTTGATCAGCAGTAAGACTATATTTTTCTTTTATATGTTCAGGGGTATAGTTCTCAATTTCCGTTATACCTTTTCTAGTAATGCTAACCGTAATTTTGTCGGTACTTAATTGTGTTAAGTCTTTATCACCCGAAATAACTTGAACATCAAAGCCTTCATTCGCCGCTTGGGTGGCAAGTGTTCCAATAATATCGTCAGCCTCATAGTTTTCAAGCTCATATCGCTTTATACCATAAGCATCCAACAGATCTCTTAAAAATGGGAACTGTTCTGATAGTTCAGGAGGTGTTTTTTGACGTCCGCCTTTGTATTCTTTAAAAGTGGAATGACGGAAAGTAGTTTTCCCAGCATCAAATGCAACAAGAACATGCGTTGGTTTTTCTTCTTCAAGCACCTTCATCAGCATCGTCGTAAATCCATAGACAGCGTTCGTATGAATCCCTTTTTCATTATTGAGAAGCGGAAGTGCAAAAAAAGCTCGGTATGCAATACTGTTCCCATCGATTAGCATTAATTTTTTCTTCATAAAAAGCCTCCTTGAGAGCGGACTCGTCCATAATTATTCTATATTTATTTTAGCATGTAGGGATGGGAATGTGAAAACAAACGCTTGTTCGCACGAAAAAGGGAATGTATTGTGAGAACAGGTATACAAATTAAAATTTCGGGATGTTCTTTGAAGTTTACTTACCATTGTTTCGTGTTTTATTGGCGGCTTTCTTGGATTTCATGACCATCACCATAAATTACTATCCGTCGTTGTGTTTTAATGACCGTTGTCATAGATTTACTGGCCGTCATCTTGACTTTACTGGCCGTCGCATTGATTTTACTGGCGGTCAGCTCGTCTTTACTGGCCGTCGCATTGATTTTACTGGCGATCAACTCGTCTTTACTGGCCGTCGTTGTGATTTTACTCGTAGTCATACAAAACTTGGAGGTTGTTAACTTTTCTAGATACGATTTTCGACTTTCTGCCGTTTCCCATATCTAAATGAGCATTCGACTATTATATTCTCTGCAAGTTATTTAACGAAAGTTGATAGGATCTATTTCTATAATTTCCCACGAATGGTAGGTTTAATGAGCGAAGTAGCTTTGAGGAAATGGAGCTAGAGGAGACTTGTAGAAATTCCCTGCATTGTTGATTAGTAATCGTTTTACCTTTTAGTAAGTAAAAATCGATTAATGCATAAATAAACGCTTCGTTATTTTCTTTTTCACACTTAATACATAGCCATTTTCGTTTTATCTTAAGGGTGGATAAACTTTGACAACTCTCACAATAAATACCTGGTAATATTTCATCCTTAGATATTTGAAATTGTTCGAGAACGCTAGGAAAAGCGGGTGTATGTAGTTTTAATAGGATCCTAGATAACTTTTGTAATTCCTTTTTATTCAATATTTCTTTACTATGTTTCCTGCTAAAATGCTCAGTTTTTTGTATAATAGCTGGATTTCGGATAACTTTTTCAAAAGCAATATGATAATCAGGATTTATTTCGATTTTAGAGGAAGGATTAGTGACGGCAACAAAAGAGGTGTTTGGGAGATTTTTATTCAAATATTTCTTTATCAAATTTG